>NZ_JBFTEH010000050.1:0-981 GCF_041027365.1 Jiella sp. M17.18
CCGCGGTCCGAATGGTGCACGAGGTTGCCGCTGGCAAACGGCCGCCGGTCGTGAAGCGCCTGCTCCAGGGCATCGAGGACAAAGTCGGCATGGGCCGTCCGCGACACGCGCCAGCCGACGATCCGACGGGCAAAGGCGTCGATGACGAAGGCGACGTAGACGAAGCCTCGCCAGGTGGCGACATAGGTAAAGTCGCTGACCCACAGGGCGTTCGGCCGCGGCGCCTGGAACTGCCGATTGACCCGGTCGAGCGGACAGGGCGCGGCCTTGTCGCCGACCGTCGTCTTCACCGGCTTGCCGCGAATGACGCCCTTCAGGCCCATGCTTCTCATCAGCCGGGCGACCGTGCAGCGGGCAACGTCGATGCCTTCGCGCCTCATCTGGCGCCAGACCTTGCGAACGCCATAGACGCCGAAGTTCGCCGCGAAGACGCGGCGGATCTCGCCGCAAAGGTCGGCATCACGGCATTCCCGGGCCGGTCGACGAGACGGATCCCGTTGGCGGGCGGCGTGCTCGTGGTAGGTCGACGGGGCGATCGGCAGAACCCGGCAGATCGGCTCGACCCCGTAGGCGTCGCGGTGATCGTCGATGAACGCCGTCATCGTCTGAACGGGCGGTCGAGCTCCGCCGCCGCAAAATACGCCGATGCCTTGCGCAGGATCTCGTTAGCCTGGCGAAGCTCGCGAACCTCGCGCTCAAGAGCCTTGATCCGGTCCCGCTCCTCGCTCGTTTGCCCGGCCCGCATGCCCTGATCACGTTCGGTCTGACGCACCCATTTGCGCAGCGTCTCGCCGGAGCAACCGATCTTCGCCGCGATGGAGGCGATCGCTTCCCATTGCGAGGCATGATCGCCCTGATGCTCCCGAACCATTCGGACCGCCCGTTCCCGGACCTCAGGCGAATATCTCTTCGATGTCGCTTTCGTCATGATGACCCCATTCTCTCAGGAATTGAGGTCTCCGGGAAAGTCGGCGCGGTTCA
>NZ_JBFTEH010000051.1:0-973 GCF_041027365.1 Jiella sp. M17.18
TGCGAAATCCGAGGGAAGTCGCCCACGATTCCGATTTGATGTCGCCCACCATTCCGAACTGAAGTCGCCCGCTGTTCCGAGATGATTTCGCCCGGTCGGGTGACGGCTCTGCTGACCTGTTCAAAGTCCGCTTTTTTGGGGTTTCCGAAGGAGCGGGCGAATGCCAGCAGAGAGGACTGCCATGCGGCAGGTTCGAGAAGTTGTCCGACTGAAGGCGGCGGGGCTGTCGGCGCGCGAGATCGCCCTGCGCATCGGCGTGGCGCCGTCGACGGTCCGGCTGACGTTGAAGCGACTGGCGGACGCCGGCCTGGAAGGGGCGCTCCCGGCCGAACTGAACGACGAGGCGCTGGAAGCACGGCTGTTCAGTCACGTCGGCACAAGGCAGGGCCATCGCCGCCGCGTCGAACCGGATTGGGCTGAGATCCATCGTGAGCTGAAGCGCAAGCACGTCACACTGTCGATCCTGTGGGACGAATACATCGCCCAGCACCCGGACGGCTATCGCTACTCCCGGTTCTGCGACCTCTATCGCGGCTTCGAGCGCCGGCTTTCCGTCACCATGCGCCAGGTCCATGTCGGCGGCGACAAGCTGTTCGTCGACTATGCCGGCGATACGGTGCCGGTGATCGTCGACCGGTTGAAGGGCACGGTCCGCCCCGCTCAGATCTTCGTGGCGGTGATGGGCGCTTCCAACTTCAGCTACGCGGAAGCGACCTGGACGCAGGGCCTCGGCGACTGGATCGGCGCCCACACCCATGCCTTCGAGGCCATTGGCGGCGTGCCCAACCTGTTGGTGCCGGACAACACCAAGGTCGCGGTCATCAAGGCCTGCCATTACGATCCGCAAATCAACCGCACCTACGCGGCGATGGCCGCCCATTACGACACCTCGGTGCTGCCGGCTCGGCCCCGCAAGCCCCGCGACAAGGCCAAGGTCGAGGGCTGTGTCCTCATCGTCGAGCGCTGGCTCATC
>NZ_JBFTEH010000052.1:0-953 GCF_041027365.1 Jiella sp. M17.18
CAGACCTCTTTCCAATGATCTTCGCGAGCGGGTGGTGTCGGCGATCCTGGCGGGGGAGACCTGCCGGTCTGCGGCCATGCGGTTCGGTGTGGCGGTGTCGTCGGCGGTGAAGTGGGCGCAGCGCTATCGGCAGACCGGGTCGGTGGCACCGCGGCGGATGGGCAATTACCGCCGGCCTGTGCTCGAGCCGCACCGAGCCTTCATCATCGAGCGGATCGAGGCGATCCCGCATTTGACGCTGCACGGCCTGAAGGACGAGCTGGCGGCGCGTGGGGTTAAGGTGTCGCACAATGCCGTCTGGCTGTTCCTGCGCCGCGAGGGGCTGCGGTTCAAAAAAAACTCTGCACGCCCTTGAGCAGGCCCGGGCCGATATTGCCCGCCGGCGCCGGCGCTGGCGATCCCGCCAGGCGGGTCTCGATCCGCGGCGACTGGTGTTCATCGACGAAACCTGGATCAAGACGAACATGGCGCCGCTGCGCGGCTGGGGAGCCAAGGGCAAGCGGTTGCCCGGCTTTGCGCCGCATGGCCATTGGCGCACGCTCACCTTCCTCGGAGCGCTGCGCCACGACGGCCTTGCGGCCCCTTGCGTCTTCGACGGACCTATCAACGGCACCTGCTTCCGGGCCTATGTCGAGCAGGTGCTCCTGCCGACCCTGAAGCCGGGCGACATCGTCGTCATGGACAATCTCGGCAGCCACAAATCGGCGGCCGTCAGGCAGATGATCCGTTCGGCCGGAGCAAGGCTGCATTATCTGCCGCCCTACTCGCCCGACCTGAACCCGATCGAGCAGACCTTCGCGAAGATCAAGCACTGGATGCGGCTGGCCCAGGAACGCAGCATCGAAGACACATGGCGCCGCATCGGCGCTCTGGTGGAAACCATCCAGCCCGCCGAATGCGCCAACTACTTCGCCAACGCCGGCTACGCTTCCGTCAAACCGTGAAACGCTCTA
>NZ_JBFTEH010000053.1:0-806 GCF_041027365.1 Jiella sp. M17.18
TCATCGCCAAATACCAGCGCCGCTTCCCGGGCTTCGACGAGAAGGTCATATCGATGTACGCCCGCGGCATGAGCAATCGGGAGATTGTCGGGCATCTCCACGATCTCTACGGCGTCGACGTCTCGCCGGACCTGATCTCGGCCGTCACCGATGCCGTTCTGGACGAGGTTGCCGCCTGGCAGACCCGGCCGCTCGAGCCGGTCTATCCCCTTGTCTTCTTTGACGCCCTCAGGGTGAAGATCCGGGATGAAGGCTTCGTTCGTAACAAGGCCGTTCACATCGCGCTCGGCGTGCGGGCCGACGGCACCAAGGAGATCCTCGGTCTCTGGCTGGAGCAGAGCGAAGGCGCCAAGTTCTGGCTCAAGGTCATGAACGAGATGAAGAACCGGGGTGTCGAGGACGTTCTCCTCGCCGTCCTCGATGGCTTGAAGGGCTTTCCCGAGGCGATTGTCGCCGTTTTCCCGCAGACGACGGTCCAGACCTGTATCGTCCATCTGCTGCGCCACAGCCTCGACTTCACCTCCTACAAGGACCGCAAGGCCGTTGCGGCCGCGCTGAAGGAGATCTACCGGGCGACCGACGCCGACGCGGCCGAGAAGGCCCTGACGGCGTTCGAGGAGGGCGAATGGGGCCGCAAATACGCGGCGATCGGCCAGAGCTGGCGCCGGGCCTGGGGCGAGGTCGTCCCGTTCTTCGCCTTCCCCGAGGAAGTCCGCAAAATCATCTATACTACGAATGCTATAGAGGCACTGAACTCAAAGCTTCGCCGGGCTGTCCGCGCCCGCGGCCATTTCCCGAGCGACGAC
>NZ_JBFTEH010000054.1:0-775 GCF_041027365.1 Jiella sp. M17.18
ACCTCGATCATCCCCGCTGGATCGAGGTCCTTCCCAATGGCGACGTCCTCGTGGCGGAATCGAAGGAACAGCCGGAGACGCCGCGCAGCCTCATGGACCACGCGCAGCAGGCCACGATGCGTCGCGTCAAGGCGATCGGCGAGAGCGCCAATCGTGTCACCCTTTGGCGTGACGCGGATGGGGACGGTGTCGCCGAGCGCCGTGAGGTCTTCGTGGAAAACCAGAACCAACCCTTCGGCATGGCGCTGGTCGGCGACAAATTCTACCTCGGGAACACGGACGGCATTCGGCGTTTCGGCTACCGGCCAGGCGATACGAGCCTCAAAGGCGATGGTGAAAAGCTCGTCGATTTCAAGCCGCACGGGCACTGGACCCGCAGCCTGATCGTCTCGCCGGATCGGACGAAGATCTACGCCGGCGTCGGATCGCTGTCGAACATCGGCGACAAGGGGATGGCCGAGGAAGAAGGGCGTGCGGCGATCTGGGAACTGGACGTTACCACCGGAAAGGCGCGGATTTTTGCCTCCGGGCTGCGCAACCCGGTCGGTATGGCCTTCGAGCCGGTCACGGGGAAGCTCTGGACCGTCGTCAACGAACGCGATGGGCTGGGCGACGAAACGCCGCCTGACTACCTGACCTCGGTCGAAGAGGGTGGGTTCTACGGCTGGCCCTACTGCTACTGGGGCATGACCGTGGACGATCGTGTCCCGCAGGCGCCGGAGCTCGTAGCCCGTGCCATCCAACCGGATTATGCTCTCGGCGGCCACACCGCATC
>NZ_JBFTEH010000055.1:0-708 GCF_041027365.1 Jiella sp. M17.18
AGGCGCGCCGCAGAGAGCCGCGGCGCGCCCTGTCGTCTTCGAGCCTTACTCGACGATCGCCGCGACGATGCCGGCGCCGACGGTGCGGCCGCCCTCGCGGATCGCGAAGCGCAGGCGCTCTTCCATCGCGATCGGAACGATCAGCGTCACGTCCATCGTCACGTTGTCGCCCGGCATCACCATCTCGGTGCCCTCGGGAAGCGTGCACACGCCCGTCACGTCCGTCGTGCGGAAGTAGAACTGCGGACGGTAGTTGGTGAAGAACGGCGTGTGGCGGCCGCCCTCTTCCTTGGTCAGGATGTACGCCTCGGCCTTGAACTTGGTGTGCGGCTTCACCGAACCCGGCTTGCACAGGACCTGGCCGCGCTCCACGCCCTCGCGGTCGATGCCGCGGATCAGCGCGCCGATGTTGTCGCCCGCCTGGCCCTGGTCGAGCAGCTTGCGGAACATCTCGACGCCCGTCACCGTCGTCTTCTTGGTGTCGCGGATGCCGACGATCTCGACTTCCTCGCCGACCTTGACCACGCCGCGCTCGACGCGACCCGTCACCACCGTGCCGCGGCCCGAGATCGAGAACACGTCCTCGATCGGCATCAGGAACGGCTGGTCGATCGGACGCTCCGGCGTCGGGATGTAGGCGTCGACTTCCTTCATCAGCGCCCGCACCGCGTCCTCGCCGATCTCCTTGTTCGAATCCTCGAGAGCCGC
>NZ_JBFTEH010000056.1:0-659 GCF_041027365.1 Jiella sp. M17.18
TGCGTATTCCGATGAAGTCGCCCGGCAATTCCGCGATCATGTCGCCCGGGATTCCGGGACGATGTCGCCCACCTTTTCGAGGCGCTGCGGACCTTGGTTTTGTTTGTCACCCGGCGGTGGCTTGGTCAATCTGCCAGGACGGCGCGGGAGCGGGTCCGGCGCAGGCTTTCGCCGGTGAGCTCGATGCGATGGGCGTTGTGAAGAAGGCGGTCGAGGATCGCGTCGGCGTAAGTGGGATCGGCGATAATTTCGTGCCAGCGGGACACGGGGATTTGGCTGGTGACGATGGTCGACTTGCGCCCGTACCGCTCTTCGAGGATTTCGAGAAGGTCGTGGCGGGCGGCGGCATCGAGGGGTTCGAGGCCCCAGTCGTCGAGGATCAGGAGCTGGGCGCCGGCGAGAGTTCGCAGGATGCGGGCATAGCGGCCGTCGCCGCGGGCCAGCGCCAGATTGGCGAACAGCTTGGGCACGCGCTGGTAGAGCACCGAGCGGTTGTCGCGGCAGGCGCTGTGGCCGATGGCGGACGCCAGCCACGACTTTCCGACGCCGGTCGGCCCGGTCAGGACCAGATTGTCGTGGGCGGCGATGAAGTCGCCGCCGGCGAGCTTCTGGAAGAGAGCACGGTCGAGGCCGCGATCGGCCTGGTAGTCGACATCCTC
>NZ_JBFTEH010000057.1:0-624 GCF_041027365.1 Jiella sp. M17.18
TTGCTGCTCGGACAGCGTGCGTGGTCGTGGCGCATCCGTGAAGAACTTGTCCCATAGCGCATCCCTATGCTGGCGCGATAAGCTACCACCACAGTGCGGGACTAAACACCTAGGTCCAGTCCGCTGTCGTCGCTGTTCCGGCCGGTCCTGTCAGTGCGCCCGAAATCCTGGCCTCTGGAACAGGATGGAGTGACGCCGCCTATATAGGCGCAAAGCAAGATGCCTCGCCATTAGGGGCCGGCTCCTTCTTCATGAGACTATGCCGACACGACCTCCGACCGCCCCTTGCGTAATAGCGCGGCGACATCCACGCGTTCCGCCAGCCTCCGTTCCACACGATCCACTACGTCCCGTTCGTAGGAGGCTAAGCCGAGAGGAACGGGGAATCCGGACAGAGCGCCTACTGGAGCATGAACGAGAACAGCGACCGCCACGCGGGGAACGAGCATGACCTCGAGGCCCCTTGGCAAGAACGAAGCGACCGATGGAGACAGTCCCTTCCCGAACTGTAAATCGGCGTGGAATAAGGGGTCTGACTCACAACTGATGCAGTTGAGGAGCGAATTGGCGGTTCCCGAGGGAGGTCGCCATGTCCAGTACCATTTCGCTGTCGTCGCTTATTCC
>NZ_JBFTEH010000058.1:0-606 GCF_041027365.1 Jiella sp. M17.18
AGCGGCGGGGCGATGCGCCGGGGCCGGCGCGGGCTCGGTCGCGTGGGCGGCCTTCGCGGCGCTGCTGCCGGCCTTCACCTTGAACCGGCCCATCGCCGCTGCCAGCTCGTCGGTCTCGGCCGCCAGCGTCTGCGCCGCCGCGGTGGACTCTTCCACCATCGCGGCGTTCTGCTGCGTCACCTTGTCCATCTGGTCGGCCGCCGTCGAGACCTCGCGCAGGCTCACCGCCTGCTCGCGCGCCGAGGTGGCGATCGTCGCGATCACCTCGGTCATCGAGGAGACCTCCGCGACGATTTCCTCCAGCGACTGGCCGGACGCCGTCACCAGTTCGACGCCCCGCCCGACCTGTTCGCCGGATGCCTGGATCAGCCCCTTGATCTCCTTGGCCGCTTCCGCCGAGCGCTGGGCGAGACCCCGCACCTCCTGCGCGACCACCGCGAAGCCCTTGCCGGCCTCGCCCGCGCGCGCCGCCTCGACGCCGGCGTTCAGGGCCAGGAGGTTGGTCTGGAAGGCGATCTCGTCGATCACCGAGATGATCTGGCCGATCTGGTTGGACGAGGCCTCGATCTCGCTCATCGCCTCGACCGCCCGGGCGACGATGGCGCC
>NZ_JBFTEH010000006.1:0-301631 GCF_041027365.1 Jiella sp. M17.18
TCGCCTTCCCCGAGGAAGTCCGCAAAATCATCTATACTACGAATGCTATAGAGGCACTGAACTCAAAGCTTCGCCGGGCTGTCCGCGCCCGCGGCCATTTCCCGAGCGACGACGCGGCGATGAAGCTGCTCTTCCTCGTCTTGAACCGGGCCGAGAAGGAGTGGAAGATGCCACCCCGTGAATGGGCGATGGCCAAGGCTCAGTTCGTCATCCTCTACGGCGACCGCTTCACGCAGGCCATGGCCTGACAATGTTCAACCGCCCGCCCGCACACGGAATTCCCGACACTGCCGGCTTCTCGACAAAGCCGGGATCAGAGACGGCTGACGCCTGGATCTCTCTGCTTTCGGCGTTTCGAGCTCCGCCGGAGGACGCCCAAGCCGACCAACAGGACGATCGAGCCGATCGGCCAGGACCACTGGCTGAGGTGTTCGATCAAAAGCGACTCGAACCGCAACGCCATCCAGAAGAAGACACCGACGTAGACGAACGCCACACACGCGTTGATCGCCGCGAACCGGCCGAACCCAATCCGCAGATAGCCGCTGGCGAGGAAGATGGGGGGCAGCAGCCAGGGGACCAGGCGCGCCGTCAGGGAGGCGTAGAAGGTGCTTCCCGTGAGATATTCCCGGCCGGACGCGATGTTGCGGTCCCCGACGAACCGGCGAATTCGGCGCGAGCGCGCCGCGAGGACGCCAAGGCCGTAGAGGAACCAGTCGCTGACGACGACACCGGCGTAAAGGGTCCCGAGCGTCAGCTCCGGCGACAGTTCGCCCGCTGCGACCAGCCCTGCGCCGGCCACGAGCGCCGCTTCCTCGAGCACGAACGGCCCGAGAAACAGCACCATCAGCTGCAGCGCCGGGTGACCGGCGCACTCTGCGAGATATTGGGTGATCGTATTCGTCAAGCGGAGCAGCCCCTCGTATCAGGGCAGCAGTGATACCCCTTGCACGCCGATTGGTGGAGACTGCGGCTTTCACCCATGCGATCAGGCGCTCGCTTCCCTTTGCACTCTTGCGAGCGTCGACCAGGTCGCCGCGACCGTGGCGAGGGCGCCGATGGCGACGAAGCCGAGAAGAAGCGCGAAAGGATAGGACAGCGCGTCCGGCGGCGGGTCGAAGATGCCGGAGAGGAGCTTCACCAGCATCTCTGCCGCCACGACGCCGATCGCTGCGCCCGCGATCGCGCCGGGGACGAGAACGAGAAGCGCCTCGCTCCAGAGGAAGCCGCCGATGTCGCGCGCCGTCGCGCCGAGGGCGGCGAGGATCTCGGCCGTGCGCCGACGCTCGGCGAAGCCGAGGAACAGCATCAGGCCGGTGGCGCCGGACAGGAGCACGACCGCGAAGGCCAGTTCGATGGCGGTCAGCCGGCTGAGGTCCACAGCGCTGACCGAACGATGGTTCTGGTCCGAAAGGTCATGTGATCTCCTGATGCTTCTTGAGGTGGATTCGCTCAGCGACGTCCTCCAGCCCGAGACCTGCGTAAGCCAGTTCCATGAGGTCTCGGCAGAAGGTGGCGAAGTCGTTCAACCGATGCAGGCGGAAGATCGAGGCGGCGGCGACGCCGAGCAGCGCCGCGGCGAGAATGTCGGTCGGGAAGTGTATTCCGAGCGCGACCCGCGCCGCTCCGACCGCCAGCGCGGCCAGCGCGACCGCCGAACCGCTCCATCGCCTTTCGCCGATGAGGAGCGCGGCCGCGACCGCGCTCATGACGGCGACGTGGTCGCTGGGAAACGAGCTGTCGAGGACGTGTCCCGTCACGTTCGGTGCGAGGCCGAGCGCAAACGGCCGGGGGACGTAGAAGAGGAAGGAGAGCATGCCGGACACGCTCAGCGCGACGCCGGCCGAAAGGGCCGCGGTGACCGCCGCCTGTCGCGCGCTCCCCTCGCCGCGGATCCAGAGCCAGACGAGCGTCGCCGGAACGACGAAGATGACCCAGCTGGCCGTCGCCTCGGACAGGTCCAGGAGCCAGGGATGCGCCGCAAGCGTCGGCCCTGCGGCCGTGACGGCAAGATGGTCGAAGCTGATCGTGGACAAGGCTTGCACCTCCTTCGCTGCGCAAGATGGCAAGCGGAAGTGGGGAGAGCTTTGCCGACTCTATACGGATCGGTAATTAGGCCGCCGGGGCCTTGGAATTCGGCGGTGGCCGCAGACCCGCAGCCTCGCACGATCCCTCCGCATCGGCCGGTGCCGAACCGGCCGGAGCGCCCCGCGGCACCGGCGCCCCGACCATCGCACGAGCAAGGCCTTCCGGCCGCCGACTGAAAGCGGAGTGAAAGCTAGCCCCGCTATGCTCCGACCCAGCCGACTGCACGGCCGGGGCGAGGAGACCCGGACCCGCAATCGGTTTGGGAGGAGTTATCTTGATGCTGATCTGGCAATTCTTGCCGGCCGGTCTCGCGACGGCCGCTTGCGCGGTGGCGCGCCGATGAGTGCGCGCAGCGAGGGTCTCGGCGGCGTCGAGCTTTCCAACGTCACCAAGCGCTTCGTCTCGCCGACGGGCGCCGCGATGACCGCGATCCGCAACGTCGATCTGACGGTGGAGCCCGGCCAGTTCTGCGCCATCGTCGGCCCGACCGGCTGCGGCAAGTCGACCACGCTGACGCTCGCCGCAGGGCTGGAGCGGCCGACCGCCGGCACCGTGCGCGTGTCCGGGCAGCCCGTGGACGGCATCACCCGGAACGTCAGCTTCATGTTCCAGACGGACGCCCTCCTGCCCTGGAAGCCGGTGCTCGACAACGTGGCGCTCGGTCCGATGTTCAAGGGCACTCCGCGCCGGGAAGCCCATGCCCGGGCGATGGACTGGCTGCGCACGGTGGGCCTTTCCGGCTTCGAGCACCATTACCCGCACCAGCTGTCCGGCGGCATGCGCAAGCGCGTCAGCCTCGCGGCCGCGCTGATCAACGAGCCGTCGGTGCTGTTGATGGACGAGCCCTTCTCGGCGCTCGACGTCCAGACCCGCGCGATCATGTCGAACGAGCTCCTGACGCTGTGGGACCGCCGGCGACCGTCGGTGATGTTCGTCACCCACGATCTGGAAGAGGCGATCGGGCTCGCCGACAAGGTGGTGGTGATCACCGCCGGCCCCGGAACGGTCAAGGCTGTCTTCGACATCGACCTGCCGCGCCCGCGCGGCGCGGTGCAGGACATCCGCTTCGATCCACGGTTCCTCGAACTCTACCGGCAGATCTGGGCGGCGCTGCGCGAGGAGGTGGACGAAGCCTATTCCCGCTCGGCGACCGCCGCCAAGGCGCAAGGGGCCCGCGCATGAGCGTCGCGACCATGGACATCCCGCACGAGGCTGCGTCCGACGAGGCGAGCCTGGCGCAGCAGGCACGGCAGCGGGCACGCCGGCACCGTCAGCTGGTGCTCCTCGGACAGCTGGCGATCCTCCTCGTCATCGTCGCCGGCTGGCAGATCGCGGCGGTGACCGGCTTCATCGATCCGTTCTTCTTCGGCTCGCCCTGGGGAATCTGCGTGCGTCTCTGGGACTGGGCGCTGAACGGCACCGCCTACGGCTCCTTCTGGCTGCAGATCTGGGTGACGCTGGAAGAGTCGATCCTCGGCTTCGTCGTCGGCGTCGTCAGCGGCATCGTCTTCGGCGTGCTGCTCGGCGAGATCCGCTACCTCGCCGAGGTGATCGGGCCCTACATCAAGATCGTCAACGCGCTGCCGCGCATCGTGCTCGGCTCGATCTTCGTGATGTGGCTCGGCCTCGGCCTCCCCTCGAAGGTGCTCCTGGCCGCGGTGCTGGTGTTCTTCGTCGTGTTCTTCAACGCCTTCCAGGGCGTGCGCAGCGTCGACCGCAACCTGATCTCCAACGCCCGCATCCTCGGTGCGTCGCGGCTGCAGGTGGTGCGCCACGTGGTGTTCCCCTCGGCGATGACCTGGATCATCGCGAGCCTGCACGTCGCCCTCGGCTTCTCGATCATCGGCGCGATCGTCGGCGAGTTCCTCGGCTCGCAGCGCGGGCTCGGCCTCGTGATCGCGACCGCCCAGAACACCTTCGACGCCAACGGCGTCTTCGGCGCCATGCTGGTCATCGGCGGGCTCGCACTCAGCGCGGAATGGCTGATGGCCAAGCTCGAGAAGCGGCTTCTCGCCTGGCAGCCCGGCAACAGCCGCGACAGCGCCATCCAGGGGACCTGACCGGCGCGAAAGCGCAGGCCGGCAGATCCCCATGACAGAAATCCAGACGACTGGATGATCCAACGGAGGAGGAATCGATGAATCTGACGAAGAAGACCGGCCTGACGGCGACCGCACTGGCGCTCGCCCTCGCCCTGCCCGGCGCTGCGGCGCTGTCCGCCCCGGCCGCGGCCGCCGACGCACCGACCGTGACGCTGATGGTCGGCGGCATCGACAAGCAGATCTACCTGCCCTACCAGCTCGCCAAGAGCCTCGGCATGTACAAGAAGTACGGCGTCAACGTCGAGCTCTCGACAGAGCAGAACGGCGGCGTCGGCGCCGAGGACGCGGTGATCTCCGGCCAGGTCGACATGGCGGGCGCCTGGTACAACCACACGATCGAGTTCCAGGAGAAGGGCAAGGACGTCATCGGCATCGTCCAGCTGTCGGTCGCGCCGGGCGAGCGGATCATGTGCGCCAAGGGCACCGACATCAAGTCGCCGAAGGACTGGAAGGGCAAGTCGGTCGGCGTCACCGATCTCGGCTCCGGCACGGATGCGCTGGTCAGCTACGTCTCCGCCCGCGCCGGACTGAAGCCGAACGACTACAGCAAGATCGCGGCGGGTGCCGGCCAGACCATGATCGCGGCCCTGAAGTTCGGCAAGGCCGCCTGCGGCATCACCAGTCAGCCGACGGTCAACGCCATCGAGAAGCTCGGCGTCGGCTATTCCGCCATCGACCTGTCGACGGGCGCAGGCGTCCAGAAGTGGCTCGGCGGCGACTATCCCGCGGCGACCGTGCTGGTGCGCGCCGACTGGGCCGCCAAGCACAAGAAGGAGACGCAAGGCGTCGTCGACGCGCTGGTTGCGACTTTGGAGTGGATGAAGACCCATTCGCCGGCAGACGTCGCCAACGTCATGCCGAAGGACTTCGTCTCGAACCAGCTGACCTCGAAGGAAGAATACGTCGCTGCCCTGATGAAGGACTGGGGCCAGTACAACCTCGACGGGCTGGGCACGATGCCGAAGAGCGGGCCGCAGACGGTCTACGACATCGAGAAGGCGGCGGGGAAGGTCCACAAGAAGGTCGACCTGTCCAAGACCTACACCAACCAGTACGTCGACGCGGCGAAGAAGAAGGAAGGCATCAAGTAGGTCCTTTCGTTCCGTCCGAGGCAGGGGCGCCGCAGTGCCCCTGCCCCAGCGCGAGCGGGTGTAAACTCCGACAGGAGTTCGACAGATTGCATGCTGCACGAGCGGGAGGAGAGCGCGGCAGAATGTCGGTCACGATGCGCAAGTTTCTTCTCCGCGCGGCCCGGCTGCTCGGCTGCATCGCCTTCGTCGCCGCGCCGACGGCCGCGCAGGCCGAGCATGTCGCGCTGATGGTCGGGGGGATCGAGAAGCAGATCTATCTGCCGCTGATCCTCGCCCGTCAGCTGCACTACTTTTCGGACGAGGGACTGGACGTCGAGATCCTCTCGGAGCCTGCCGGAGCCGAGGCGGCCGACGAGATGCTGGCCGGGGCCGCGCAAGGGGTGATCGGCTTCTACGACCACACGATCCAGCTGCAGGCGCTCGGCAAGTACACCGAATCCGTCGTCCAGTTCAGCAAGGTTCCAGGCGAGGTCGAGCTGGTCTCAAGCCGCCACCCGGAGGTGCGCAGGGTGGCGGACCTTCGCGGCCTCAAGCTCGGCGTCAGCGGCCTCGGATCCTCGACTGAATTTCTCACCGAATACCTCCTCACCCGCGCCGGGCTGAAGATGCGCGACGTCACGCCGGTGCCGGTCGGGGCGGGAGACCCGCTGATCGCCGCGCTTCGCAAGGATCACATCCAGGCAGCGATGACGAGCGAGCCGACCGTCTCGCGGCTGCTGGCCACCGGCGAGGCGCGTGTTCTGGTGGATCTGCGCAGCGTGGCCGGAACGCGCGCGGCCCTCGGCGGCCTCTATCCCGCCGCCTGCCTCTACATGGAGAGCGGTGGGGTGGCGGCACATCCCGTCACGGTGCAGAAGCTGGCGAACGCCTTTGTGAGGACCCTGCACTTCATCGCCAGCCACGACAGCAGCACGATCGCGAGCCTCGTGCCGCCCGACTTCTATGCCGACGACCGGGCGACCTATGTCCACGCGCTCGCGGAAGGGAAGGCGATGTTCACCCCCGACGGGCGCATGCCGGCCGGCGGGCCGAAGGACGTCCTCGCCGTCCTGTCGCAGTTCATGGAGAGCGTCGGCCCCGCCTCGATCGACCTGAAGCGGACCTACACCAACGCCTTCGTCGACGCCGCCGGCCGCTGAGCCAGCGGCAGCGACAGCCGCACCGCGAACCCTTTCCCGCACGGGGGATCGATCAGTTCGGCCCATCCCGCGAACATCTCGGCGATCTCCGCAACGATCGCGAGGCCGAGGCCGCTGCCTCCCCCCGCCACATCGTGGCCGCGCTGGAAACGCTGGAAGACGCGCGCACGATCCTGCGGCGCGATCCCCCGCCCCGTATCGCTCACGGTCAGGACGGCCATCTGACCGTTCCGCGCCACAGACACCGTCGCGACGGCTCCGGACCCCGCATGCACGACCGCATTGTCGACGAGGTTCGCCACCGTCTCACGCAGGAGGACGGTGCTCGCGGCGACGATGCATGGCCCATCCGAATTCACCGCCAGTTCCACCCCTGCATCGAGCGCCAGGGGCGCGATCGTGGCGGCCACGTCGCGAGCCAGCGCCGAGAGATCGACCGTTTCGACCGCCAGCTGTGCGCGCTCATGCTCGACCCGGCCGAGGGTCAGGAGCTGGCTGGTCACGCGCGCCATTGCCGTCAGCGTGCCGTCGATCTCGGCGAGGACGGCCGATACCTCCGCCGGATCGCTGCCTCGGCGCGCCAGCGCGACTTGCGTCTTCATCACCGCCAGCGGCGTGCGCAGCTGGTGCGCGGTCGAATCGAGGAAGCGCCGCTGGCGCTGCAGATAGGCGGACAATCGCGTCATATGATCATTGAGCGCCTGCACCAGCGGCCGAACCTCCGACTGCACCGCTGCCGTCGAGAACGGCTCGAACGCGTCGGCAGGTCGGTCCAAAACGGCGCGACGCAGCCGGAGCAGCGGCTGCAGCTCCCAGGTGATCCCGACCCAGATCGCGATCGCGGCCGCCACCACCAGCGCGGCCTGCTCCAGGAAGCCGCTGAGCCAGAGGCTTCGGACCATCGCCTCGCGGGCTTTCAGCGTCTCGCCGACCATCACCACGACCGGTTCGACCCCCGTCGGCGCGATGACCGGCTGGCGCAGCACCACGGCATCCATCGCCTCGTCGCGGAACTGCCGCGGCAGGTAGAGCGCGTCGAAGGAAGCGGGAAGCGGATCAGGCGGGTCGAGACCGGGAAAGCCGGCGATCAGGTCGCCGCCCCTGTCGAAGACGGCGTAGGAGACCTCGTCGTGATTGTCCGTGGAAAACAGCTCCAGCGCCGCGGGCGGCACGACCACCCGGATGGCATCGTCGCGATAGCGCGTCTGCTCAGCGATCATCCGCGCGGACGACAGGAGCTGGCGATGCATGACGAGCGTCGCCTGGCGAAAGGCCGAGGCGAAGGAGAGCCAGAGGCTGACGCCGAGGATCGCGGTGATCGGGACGATCATCCAGACGATCAGGCGGACCCGCAGGCTGCCGGCCGGCCGCGGCCTTGGGTCTCGCCTCACGGCTTGTCCTGCCGCAGGACGTAGCCGATGCCGCGCAGCGTCGCGATCGCGATCCCGGTGTGCTCCAGCTTGCGCCGCAGACGGTGGACGATGACCTCAATGGCGCTGAGGTTCACGTCCTCCTCGTGACCATAGCTGCTCTCGAGCAGCACCTCCTTGCTGACCGCCGCGCCGGCTCGGCGGATCAGCGCCTCAAGGATCACATGCTCGCGCCGCGACAGCTGGAGATCCTCGCCGGCGACGCTGAAGACCAGGCGGTTCTGGTCGAACACCAGCGCGCCGAAGGTCAGCTCCTCGCGCAGCGTCTTGGCGCTTCGGCGCATCAGCGCCCGGATCCGCGCGGTCAGCTCCTCCACCTCGAACGGCTTGGTGAGATAGTCGTCGGCGCCCGCGTCCAGCCCCTCGACGCGTCGAGCGAGCGCCCCTTCGGCGGTCAGCACCAGGATCGGCACCGAGGACCGGCGCGCCCGCAACCGCCGGATCACCTCGATCCCGCTCATGCCCGGCAGCCCCAGGTCGACGATGACGAGATCGTAATTGTCGAGGTCCGCGCCTTCTACGGCGGTCTCTCCGTCCGCTACGCAGTCGACGACGAATTTCTCGCTGCGCAGCAGACGGGCCAGCCAATCCGACAGCGCCCGGTTATCCTCGACCATCAGAAGGCGCATGGGGTTTGCCCTGTCATTCTCAATCGTCCGGCGCCACCGACGCGTCTGCGGACAATGCGGCCGCCACGCGAGGCGGATGCCGTTGCGCCTTCGGCGACAGGCGTTACGCCCGCTCTTCCGCCGCGGGGTGGCGAGCGGCAGGTGGCGGCGGCTGATCGTCAGCCTGCACTGCGGCTGTGCCTAAGTCCAGAATCCGCAAGAAGCCATCCGGCGATGAGGTTAGGAAGAACCGAAGTGCTCCGGGGCAGGACTGATGGCGGGATTCCCGGTCCCCCTTAGGGGCACGCCGGTGTCGAACAATCACTCTCGCGCCGGGGGCGTCCCCCGGCGATCGCCGGGAGACGCTGTATCGATCGAGGAGGCCAGGCTCAGTTGGCGTCTTCACCGGTCTCGCCGGCGTCGGACTGCTCGCCCTCGGCGGCGTCGCCCTTGTCGGAGGAGCCGTTCTCCATCTGCGGGTTCTGGTCGACGGCCCCGGTCGAGGGGTCGACCATGACGGTCTTCACCGAGCCGTCGTTCTGGGCGAGGTCGACCTCCCAGCCCTTGGTGCCGGATTCGTCGGCGAGACCGGCGTCGACGGCATGGCCGCCGGCGGCCTTCTCGGCGGCCTGGACCGCCTGCGTCATCGAGACCTTGGCGTTGGCGGCGGCATTCGCCATCTGCGCCGACTGGCCGGTTCCCGCCGCGCTGGCGGCGCTTCCGGCGGCCGCCAGCATGGCGGTTCCGAGGATCGCGGCAGTGGTGGCATGTCTGAAGTTCATGTCGATTTTCCCTGTTGAAACCGAGACTTATCCCCCGGCTCCCTTCAGATGGACCCGCAAGGTTTCGACAAAGGCTCCGGGAGAATACGGATCGGTATAGCGAGCGGTTGCCGGAGCCGGAGCCTCGGGAGCCCGCCACGGCGGGTCGCCTGCGTGCCGATGCAGATCGACCGGCGCGCCCTTTACAGCCAAGGCGCCCGCCGATGCCCGGCCATCTTTCGGGGCATCGACAGGCGACGACGCAAAACGGCCTGCGCCGGGCGCTTGCGGCGCCCGGCGCAGGTTCCTCGTCTGACGCCCGGACCGTTTGCTCAGCGGCAGACGGGGCTCGACGCGATCGACATGTCGATGGTCCCCATGCCGAGATGCTCGTCGCCCGGCACCAGCCGCCTGTGCGCGCGGCGGAGCGCGCTGCCATTCGGAGAACTGGCGTCGTACCGCTCGACGTTCTCGCAGCGCGGCGGGTTGTTCTGGACTTCGCCGCCCGAGTAACCGTAAGTCGTCGGCGCCGAGCTGAACGTCGTCATTCCCTCACGACCCGCTGCCATCGCCGGCGCGGCCGCCATTCCGAAGACGGCACCAGCCGCGAGGAAGGAAAGAACGGTGCGATTGAACGTATGCATGGTCATATCCTCTTGCTTGGGAGCGGGTGTTCCGCTCGAACCAAGAGATAAGACGAAGACATTGCTGCATCCGGGACGCGCGATTGTGGTTTTGTGAGATTGGGCTGATGGGTTCTCGATCGCCCGGAGGGGATGCGGGCGCACCCGCCGACCCCGTAACCGGATGTTCCGCGGAAAGCTCCTGCGGTCGCGGAAGATCGACCACCGCAAGCACCATGATCGGCTCGTACGGCATGTCATGCCCTCTCCTGTCGAAGGACGCAGCACCACCCGGCGACCGCGCGTCCGGCGGTGCCGATGATGGCGGAGCGCGCATGGCGGCGAGGTTGCGCCGGCTATACGGTTTCGTAATCGCCGGGCGCGCGCGTCGGGGCCTGGCGGATTGGAGGTGCGAAGGTCACGCGCATCCGCAGGCCGGGCGCATTGTCGAGCGCCGTGACCGTTGCGCCATGCAACTCGGCGATCGCCGCGACCAGCGCCAGACCGAGGCCGCTGCCGGGGGTCGTGCGGCTGCGGTCGAGGCGGTACAGCCTTCGGAAGACCTTCTTCCGCTCGGCCTCGGGAATGCCCGGCCCGTCGTCGGCGACGTCGAGAACCGGAGTGCCCTCGTCCGTTCCCAGCCCGAGCGTGATCCGCCCCGGGGCCGGGACGTGGTTGATGGCGTTCTCCAGGAGGTTGGCGATCATCTGGGTCAGCAGGTCGGCATCGCCCTCGACGCGGATGCCCGGCCGGATCTGCGCATCCAGGCGATGACCCTCGTCGGCGGCGACCTCGCCATAGACGTCCACCAGCCGTTCCGCCAGCGCCGACAGATCGACCGGTCCGAAGCGCTCGCGGCGGGCACCGGCCTCGATCTGCGAGATCCTCAGAAGCGCGTTGAAGGTGGCGATGATCGCATCGGTCTCGGCGACCGCCCCGTCGATCGCCGCTTCCAGCGCAGCCATGCCGCTGGGACGGACCCGCACTGCCTCCAGCCCCTGCCGCAGCCGGGCCAGCGGCGTGCGCAGGTCGTGGGCGATGTCGGTCGAGACCTGCTTCAGGTTCTCCATCAGGCCCTCGATCCGCGCCAGCATTTCGTTGATGTCGGCGGCCAGACGGTCGAGCTCGTCGCGGCGCCCCGAGACCGGCAGCCGGAGGTCGAGCCGGCCGGAGACGATATGCCGGGTCGTCGCGGCGATCGCATCGACCCGGCGCGTCGGACCGATGCTGACGAGATAGCCGCCGACGAGCGCCAGCAGCGTCGTGGCGAGGCCGCCCCACAGGAGCGCCGAGACCATGATTTCCTGCGTCTCGTCGAGAATGTGCGAGTTGCGGCCCGCCATCACCTTCAGCCCGCCCATGACCTCGCCCTGACTGAACAGCCGGACCTCGTGGTCGGAGTTCTGCGCCGCGGCCTGCTTCAGGTCGGGGCTGGCGTCGACGATCCGACCAGAGAGCTTCCGATCCGCCCAGCCTTCGATCCAGGCGGCGCGCGGGAGGTCGCCGGACAGCACCGCGTCCTGCGGCCCGATCAGCAGGTAGAATCGGTCGTCGGCGGCATTCTCGGACCGGTCTTGGACGGAATTGCGCAGCGCCACCGCGCCGCCCGTCTGAAATGCCGCGCGGAATGCGTCCAGGTCCTGCGTGACGGAGGAGCGGATGATGCTCTGCATCTCGGCCGTCGCCGCGACATAGGTCGTGCCCATGATGACCAGGACCGAGACGACGAACAGCACCGCATAGACGGCGGCGAGGCGGAACGACGTCGAACGCAGATGCTCAGGCAGGCGCATTGAGGACGTAGCCCGAGCCGCGGATGGTGCGGATCATCTCGGCCGCGAACGGCCGGTCGACCTTCGCCCTGAGCCGGCTGACATGGGTCTCGACGACATTGGTCTTCGGGTCGAAGTGGAAGTCCCACACGCGTTCGAGCAGCATCGTGCGGGTCAGCACCCGGCCGCGATTGCGCATCATGTATTCGAGCAGGCGGAATTCGCGGGGCTGCAGGTCGAGCGCGGTGCCCTCCCGCGTCACCGTCCGGGCAATGAGGTTCATCTCGAGCTCGCCGACCTTCAACACCGTCTCCTCGCGCCGGCTCGGCGCGCGCCGGCCGAGCGCATTGACGCGGGCGAGCAGTTCGGAGAAGGCGAAGGGCTTCACCAGATAATCGTCGGCGCCGGCTTCCAGCCCCTCCACCCGATCGTCGACGCCGCTGACCGAGGTGAGAAAGAGCACCGGCGTGTCCTTGCGGGACGAGCGCAGCGCCCGGACCAGCGACAGCCCGTCGAGGCCCGGCAGCATCCGGTCGACCACCATCACGTCGTATTCCCGCGTGCAGGCCAGTTCCAGCCCGGTCGGGCCGCTGGCAGCGGTGTCGAGGTCATGCCCCTCCTGCCCGAGACCGCCCGCGACATACTCGGCCATCGCCGCATCGTCTTCGATCAGAAGGATCTTCATCTTGCCGAGCCCTCCCGCCGCTCCGCCGGCAGGTCCCTTCGCGGCGCATGAACCGGGCCCGTCTGCGCTGCGGCGGCATGACGTGTTCCAGAAGGAAGAATTCGCGCGATCGGATCGGACGGCTGCATGGGCGATTTCCGCTTGCGTCGGTGAACCCTTACCGGTCCCCACTAGCGAGACCTGCTCACAGGCTCATGGCCCCGGCTATACCATTTCGTATAGTTCGTATCATCTCGGCCTGCGCGGGGCGCCGGGACCGGCCGAACTGCCTCATTCCGCTGCGTTCCCGGCGGCAGTTTAGAAGCGTTTTAAACGGGTTGAAAGAAGTTGACGGGGCCGCTCCGGTTTGTCATCGAAGGGCATCGCAAAGCGCGGCCGGGCCGCCTTTCCCGATCAGAGTTCTTTCCATGTCCATCGCAGCCTGCCCTCCTCTCCTCGGCTCGGAAGCGCTTCCGGGCGAAGAGGCCCTGCCGTCGTCCGCCATACCGCTCGGCTCCGCGCCCCGGGGCTATCGCGGCAGGATCACCGGCATTGTCGGCGGAGCGCATCTGTCCGACCTGTCGGAAGACGAGCTGGAGCTGCGTCTCCTCGAATTCGGGATGACCGAAGGGGCGGTGGTCGAAATTCTCCACGAGGGAGCTTTCGGGCGCGACCCGATCGCCGTGCGGGTGGGCGGCATGACCATCGCCCTGCGCCGGCGTGAGGCGATGACGGTCCTCGTGACTGCTTGTTGATCCGATGGATGCTTTGAATCTGGACCCAGCGCCCGTCTTCGCTCTCGTCGGCACGCCGAACAGCGGCAAGACGGCGATGTTCAACGCGCTGACCGGCAGCCGGCAGAAGGTGGCGAACTATCCGGGCGTCACCGTCGAGCGCAAGAGCGGGCCTCTGCGCCTTCCGTCCGGCGCCGTCGGACGGGTCGTCGACCTGCCGGGCACCTATTCCCTGCGGGCCCGAAGCCCGGACGAGGAGGTGACGCGGGATGCCGTTCTCGGCCGCTTGGCCGGCGAGGCGCGGCCGGACTTCCTGATCTGCGTCGCCGACGCGACGAACCTGCGCCTGGCGCTGCGCCTGGTGATCGAGCTGAAGACCACCGGCCGGCCGCTGATGCTGGTGTTGAACATGATCGACATCGCAAGGCGGCGCGGCATCGAGATCGATGTCGAGCGCCTCGCGGCCGAACTCGGCATCGCCGTCATGACCGCCGCCGCCGCCCGCCGGGTCGGCATCGCGGAGCTGACCGATGCGCTCGATGACTGGCGCAAGGCGGCGCCCGAGGGGAGCACGCCGTCCTGGCAGGCGCCGAAGGTGCGGGACGTGCGCGCGGCGCAGCGCGAGGCGGATCGCCTGATCGCGCTCGCGGTGACGAAGCCCGCACCGCCGGACACGCTGACGGCGCGCCTCGACGCGGTGCTGCTGCATCCCGTCGCCGGCCTCCTCTGCCTGCTCGCCCTGCTCTTCGTCATGTTCCAGGCCGTGTTCACCTGGGCGCAGCCGGCGATGGACCTCCTCGCCGCCGCTTTCGACCTGATCGGGACAGTCCTGGCGCAGATCCTGCCGGCCGGCTTCCTCCTCAGCTTCCTGCAGGACGGCGTCATTGCGGGGGTGGGCAGCGTCATCGTCTTCCTGCCGCAGATCCTCATCCTCTTCCTGTTCATCCTGCTGCTCGAGGATTCCGGCTACATGGCGCGGGCGGCCTTCCTGATGGACCGCATCATGGGCGGCGCAGGCCTGCACGGGCGCGCCTTCATCCCGCTCCTGTCGAGCTTTGCCTGCGCCATCCCCGGCATCATGGCGACGCGCGTCATCGACAATCCGAAGGACCGGCTGACGACGATCCTCGTCGCGCCGCTGATGACCTGCTCGGCGCGCATCCCGGTCTACACGCTGATCATCTCGGCCTTCATCCCGCACCGCCAGGTCTTCGGCTTCGCCAGCCTGCAGGGCGTGGTGATGTTCGGGCTCTATGCCGCCGGCATCCTCTCCGCGCTCGGCGTCTCCTTCCTCGCCAAGCTGTTCTTCTGGCGCGAGAACCCGACGCCGATCTTCATGCTGGAGCTGCCGGACTACAAGCTGCCGCGGCTGCGCAGCGTCGGAATCGGCCTTTTCACCCGCGCAAAGATCTTCCTGAAGCGCGCCGGGACGACGATCTTCTCGATGATGGTGCTGATCTGGTTCCTCGCTTCCTTCCCGGCCCCGCCGGCCGGCGCGACGGGGCCGGCGATCGGCTACAGCTTCGCCGCGATGATCGGCCATGCGCTGGAACACGTCCTGTGGCCGATCGGCTTCAACTGGCAGATGAGCGTCGCGCTGGTGCCGGGCATGGCCGCCCGCGAGGTCGCCGTTGCCTCGCTCGGCACCGTCTATTCGATCGAGGGCGGCAAGGCCGCGGCGGCCGAGATCGGACAGGCTCTCGCCCATCAATGGAGCCTCGCCACCGCCCTTTCCTTCCTCGTCTGGTACATTTTCGCGCCGCAATGCGCCTCGACGCTCGCGGTCATCCGGCGCGAAACTGGCAGCTCGAAGTGGATGGCGGTCAGCTTCGCCTACATGATCGTGCTCGCCTATAGCGCCTCCTTTGTCACCTACAACGCCGCCGTCGCCCTCGGCGCAGGCGGCTGACCTTTCCCGCCGCGGCGGCTCCTGGGGGGCGCCGGCCCGAGCGCGCACGGGAGAGCCGACGGGCTGACGATCAGGCCCGGCCGGATCCCTTCCCGCCAGCAACCGAACTAGCGCACGCTCGCTCCGCTCCGTGGCGTTAGGGCATGCTCCGGCTTCACGGGCTGGGCTGCAGTCTCGGCTCCTTCGTCGCCTTGCTGGGTCGGTCGCTGGGGCGGCCGCACCGCGATCCTGCGCCGGGGAAAAGACGTGCTCCTGACCAGGCACGACCTCGACGGAGACGACTTCTTCTTCTCCCGCTTCGATGGCCGGGTGGTGCGAATCGGACGGATGCCGCCGATGGCGCAGAACTCTCATCGCCCTGTCCGCCGAAGCACGGCTCGAGGACCGCTTCTCACCCGCGCGACTTGACGGCGCGGATCGCGTAACGGTGCTGGACCTGGCGGGCGAGGCCCTTCGCGAGCGGCATGGCCCGGGCCTGTGCCCGGTGAATCGGCCCGAGCCGGCGGTCGATCGCGACGCTGGCGAAACCGGCTTGGGCGAGCATCCGTGCGACCTCTCCGGCGCGGGCTCCATCCTTGAAATGCACCCGCGACAGGATGCTGCGGTGCCGCTCGACGAGATCGTCCGGAAGAACGGGACCGGGGGCGTTGCCCCCGCGCGGCTGCACGAACCGCTCGAGCCTTGCGATCAGCCGCTCCAGCGGGCTCTGCCCGACGAAATCGCCGTCGATCACGAGAAGCGTCCCACCGGGCTTCAGCACCCGCAGCCACTCCGAAAACGCCGCAGCCGGGTCTACCAGCGTCCAGACGAGGTGGCGCGTGACAACGACGTCGAAGCTGGCATCCAGCTCCATGATGCGCTCGGCATCGCCCAGCCGGAAGGTGATCCGCCGTCCACGCGAAGCGGCCTTCGCCGCCGCCCGCTCCAGCATCGCCTCCGACCAGTCGAGCCCGGTGACGTCATAGCCGAGATCGTCGAGAAGGTGGGAGACGACGCCCGTGCCGCTCGCAAGGTCGAGCGCGCGGCGGCCCGTGGCTTCTCCGAGATGCCTGGAGAACAGCGCATGCCAGGCGCCGCGCTCGCGCTCGGAGAAGATTTCGTGCCCTGGAAAATCGTCGAAGCTCGCCGCCCGCTCCGACCAGAAGTCCCGGATCTCGTCCCGCAACCCGTAATTCGCGCCTGCCGACATCGTGTCTCGTTCCACTCTCCGTCACCTTCGAAAGCCTCTAGAAGATAAATCTTGACTCTCCAAGTCATAAATTTGAAGAACGCCGCATCGATCATCCGAGGGGACACCGATCATGCGACTCTTCCGACGCTTTGCGGCCATCACTCTTGCGATGGCGGTCACGGCACTTGCGGTCTGGCCCGGCTTTGCCGCGACCACCACGGTCACGGACGTGACGGGCCGCACGGTGGAGGTGAAGACGCCCGTCGAGCGGGTTATTCTCGGAGAGGGCCGGCAGATCTATTTCGTCGCCGCGCTGGATCGCGAGGCGCCATTCCACCGCATCGTCGGCTGGCGAGACGATCTCGCCAAGGCCGATCCCGAGACCTATTCGGCCTATCTCGAGAAATATCCCGCGATCGGGAAGCTGCCGACCTTCGGTGGCATGAAGGACGGCACCTTCGACGTCGAGCAGGCCGTGGCGCTGAAGCCGGATGTGATCCTGATGAACCTCGACGCCAAGACGGCGACCGAGGAGGCCGGCTACATCGAGACGCTCAAGAAGGTCGGAATACCGCTGGTCTATGTCGATTTCCGCGAGAAGCCGATGGTGAACACCGAGCCGTCGATGCGGCTGATCGGCAAGCTGTTCGGCAAGGAGAAGGTCGCCGAGGACTTCATCGCCTTCCGCAGGCAGAGCATTTCGGCCGTGACCGATGTGCTCAAGCGCGAGAATCCGCAGCGCCCGCTGGTCTTCATGGAGCGCGCCGGCGGCTATTCCGACGACTGCTGCATGTCCTTCGGCGACGAAAACTTCGGCAAGATGGTCGAGATCGCCGGCGGCATCAACATGGCCAAGGACATCATCCCGGGCACGTTCGGCACGGTAAACCCCGAGCAGATCATCGCTTCGAATCCCGATCAGGTGATCGTCACGGGCGGCAACTGGGAGGGCTATGTGCCCGGCGGTGCCTGGGTCGGAGTCGGCTACGGCGCGGACGAGGCGCTCGCCCGAAAGAAGCTCGAGGCGCTGACGAAGCGTCCCGCCTTCACCGGCATCAAGGCGGTGAAGACCGGCGAGGTGCATGCGATCTGGCACCAGTTCTACAACAATCCCTACCAGTTCGTGGCGATCCAGCAGATCGCCAAGTGGCTTCACCCCGACCTCTTCCGCGACCTCGACCCCGACGCGACCTTCCGGGAGCTCTACGCCCGCTTCCTGCCGCTCGACTACAAGCCGGGATACTTCGTCTCCCTCGCGAGGGGCGAATGAGCGTCGTCGCGGCGCCTGCAGGCGTTCTCGCAGGACGGGAGCGCTATCGCGCTCTCGCCCTCCGGCGCATCGTGCTTCTGTCCGCGCTCGCTGCCGCGCTGTTCGCCAGCGTCTGCGCCGACATGGCGCTCGGCCCGGCCAACTACACCATCGCCGAAATCTTCGAGTCGCTGTTCCGCTCCGAGCATGTCAGCGACCAGCTCCGGGTCGTGGTCTGGGACATCCGCATGCCGATCGCGCTGATGGCGGTGACGGTGGGCGCCTCGCTCTCGGTCGCGGGGGCGCAGATGCAGACGATCCTCGCCAACCCGCTGGCGAGCCCCTTCACCCTCGGCATCTCCGCCGCGGCCTCCTTCGGCGCGGCTCTGGCGCTCGTCGCCGGCACCGCGCTGGTGCCGCTCGCCGTCGGCTACATGGTGCCGATCAACGCCTTCGTCATGGCGATGGTGGCCGCCCTGTTCATCCATTTCGCCTCGACCATGCGCGGCGTCACGGTGGAAACGATCGTGCTGCTCGGCATTGCCCTCGTCTTCACCTTCAACGCCCTCTTGTCCCTCCTCGAATATCTCGCCTCCGAGCAGGCGCTTGCAGCAGTGGTGTTCTGGACGATGGGCAGCCTCACCAAGGCGACCTGGCCGAAGGTGTTCGTCACCGCGGCGGTGCTCGCCGGCACCCTGCCCTTGTTTGCGCGGCAGGCCTGGGCGCTGACGGCGCTGCGGCTGGGCGAGGACAAGGCGGCCAGCTTCGGCGTCAATGTCCGGCGGCTGCGGCTGCAGACCATGCTGACGATCAGCCTGCTCGCCGCGATCCCGGTGTCCTTCGTCGGAACCATCGGCTTCGTCGGGCTGGTCGGGCCGCACATGGCGCGCATGCTGGTCGGCGAGGACCAGCGGTTCTTCCTGCCCGCCTCGGTGCTGTGCGGCGCGCTGCTCCTGTCGGTGACCTCGGTCGTCTCGAAGACGATCCTGCCTGGGGCGATCCTGCCGATCGGCGTCATCACCGCGCTCGTGGGCGTGCCCTTCTTCTTCGTCCTGATCTTCGGCAGCCGGAGGCGCGCATGGTAGCGGTGGCCCTTGCCGATCTCGGCGCCTCTTACGGCAAGCGCACGATCCTCTCCGGCATCGCCACCGATTTCCTTCACGGCGGCACGCTGACTGCGGTGATCGGGCCGAATGCCGCCGGCAAGTCGACCCTGTTCAAGCGGATCGCCGGGCTGCTGGCAGGCCCTGGCACCGTGCATCTCTCCGGCGCGACCAACGGCAAGGACCCGATCCGCTACATGCCGCAGGACACCGGTGGAAACGCGGTGCTGACCGTCTATGAGTCGGTGCTCCTTGCGGCCAAGCAAGGCTCGGGCTGGCGGGTCGGCGACGACGAACTGAACGGGATCGACGAGATCCTGCGGGCGCTCGACATCCAGACGCTGGCCTTCCGCGAACTCGGCGAACTATCCGGCGGTCAGCGCCAGCTGGTCGCCATCGCGCAGGCGCTGGTCCGCAGGCCCGAGGTGCTGCTCATGGACGAGCCGACCTCGGCGCTCGATCTCTATCGCCAGATCGAGGTCCTGGCCTTCATGCAACGGCGCGCCGCCACCTCGGGCATGGCCGTGCTGATCGCGCTGCACGACCTGAACCACGCGCTGCGCTACTGCGACCAGACGATCGTCATCGCAGACGGCCGGATGCGGGCCGCCGGGCCGACGTCCGAGGTGATCACGCCTGCGATGCTGCGCGACGTCTACCGGGTCGAGGCGAGGGTCGAGCGCTGCTCGCGCGGGCGCCCCGTGCTGATTGTCGACAGCCCCGCCGCGTGAGCGCCGACGGTAGCCGTCGCCGGAGACGTCGACATGGCTGCTTTTGACGGGAGCCTCAGAGGACAGAGGCCTCCGGGCGCTCGACCTTCCCGGGCAAGGGGAACGATGCCGAGATGAAAAAGCGCGTCCAGCGCATGCCCGGCGTGACCAAGGAAGCCGGCCTGATCAAGCAGCCCTCCCAAGCCGCGTCTCCGACGCACATTTCCGAGCGGCTGCTCATCCGAGGCACATAAGCAGCCGTGTCGCGACGTATGCGCCCGCCATCAGCCACAGGACGACGATAACGGCCGCGCCCAAGGCGCTTCTGGGACGATCGACCCTTCGCGCCGCCTCGACCCGGAATTCGGCCATCAGGTCAGCGGGATCAGCCAGACGACGAAGGCGATCCCCAGCGGGACGATCAGGAGATCGTCGAGATAGCCGAGGATCGGGATGAAGTCCGAAATGAGGTCGACCGGGCTCAGCGCATAGGCGGCGACCGAGCCCGCAAGCGCCTTCACATACCACGGCGTGCGCGGCTCGCGCGCGGCGATCCAGATCGCGACGACCTCCCCTTCAGCCGCCTCGCCCAGGTCTTCATCAATTCCGCCGAGATGCGCACGCGCCTTCTCTGACATCCATGGCCGGACCCGGCAATGTCGGCGCCAGGCACCGGAGTCATCTCGGGCATCGGCACCCCGCCCCGCTGGGCGCTGGCGGAGGCGGCGGGCCTGGCATTCGAGAACGGTATCGCCACCGACGCGCAGCTGACAACGTCCGGTCCGGACATCTTCGCCGCCGGACACTGCTGCTCCTTTCCGCTCGCCGCACACAGCGGACCGCGTGTCACGAACAAGCTGAATGCCCAAAGCTATGAATTTGCGGAAGCTGCCAGATGAAGCTCCGCCCTGAGCCCCGCGGGCCGTCGCCGCGAAAGCGTCAGGCGGCCGCCGAGCTTTTCGGCGCAGACCTCGACGATCGCGAGGCCGAGGCCGCTTCCGACCGGCGTCCGGTTGCTGCCGCGAAAGAAGCGGCTCGTCGCGCGCGCAATTTCTGCATCCGGCATGCCGGGTCCCTCGTCCTCGACGGCAATGCCGCCCTCGGTCCGCACGAGGTTGACCGTTCCGCCCGGGGGCGAATGGCTGACCGCGTTCTCGACGAGATTGCGCAGGGCGAGCCCCAGAAGGGTTTCGTTGCTGAAGACCGAGACGCCGGCGAGCGAGGGATCGACGAAGAACGTCCCGCCCTTCGCCCGCAGCCGCGCCTCCTGCCCGCAAACCGCTTCCTTCGCGACGCTGGCAAGATCCAGCGGCCTGAGGCCGGCCGCTGGCGCCGCTTCCGCTTCCGCCATGGCGAGGAGCTGCCGCACCAGTTGCGCCGTCCGCTCCACCGCCGTCACGATCTGGGTGAGCGCCAGCATCCGCGTCTCCGCCCGGTCCGTCCTGAGAGCGATTTCGGCCTGCGTCTTCAGGCCGCTCAGCGGCGTGCGCAGTTCGTGGGCCGCATAGGACAGGAAATCGCGCTCGCGCTCGCGCGCTTCCGCGACCCGCCCGAACAGGCCATTGAGAGCCGCGACCACCGGCCGGATCTCCGACGCGGTCCCTGCCTGCGGCAGAGCATGGAGATCGTCGGCGTCCCGGTGCTCCAGGCCCGCAGCCAGTTGCGACAGCGGCTTCAGGCCGCGTCCGACGCCGAACCAGAGGAGGCCTGCCAGCGACGGCAGGATCAGCGTCATCGGCAGTGCCAGCCCCTTCACCATATCGCGCACCAAGCGGGCCCGGATGTCGAGATTGTCGCCGACGAGGACCTGGACGCCGCGCTTCTCGTCGCGGATCGCATAGACGCGCCAGGTGGAGCCGTTGATGCGGCGCTCGGCGAAGCCGTCGGCATGATCCGACAGGCGCTCCGCCGGCGCCCCGTCGGACTTGCCGATCAACGTGCCGGTCAGCGACCAGATCTGGCAGGAGAGCTGGCGCTCATAGGGATTGTGCCTGACGTCCGGCATGATGCCGGGGTCGAGCGAGGCGACGGCGGTGTCGATCTCCTGGCTGTCGATCAGCGACGACACCATGCGCGCCGCCTCCATCAGCCGCGCGTCGAGCACGTGCTCCACCTCGGCCCGCGTGCTGAGATAGACCCAGGCGGTCGCCGAGAGCCAGACGAGGCCGGTCGCGGCGATGAGGATGAGGAACAGGCGCGCCCGCATCGATCGCATGCAGCTCATGTCCTCCGCAGGCGATAGCCGACGCCGCGCACGGTCTCGATGAAGCGGCTGCCGAACTTGCTGCGCAGATGATGGACGTGCACCTCGACGGCGTTGCTCTCGACGCCCTCCTGGAAACCGTAGAGCCGCTCCTCCAGCTGGGCCCGCGACAGGATGGCCCCCGGATGCTCCATCAGCGCGTGGAGGATGGTGAACTCCCGGCGCGACAGAGCGACAGGGTCGCCGCCGCGCACCGCCTCCATTCGGGCGGGGTCGAGGCTGACGCCGGCAAACTCCAGATGCGCCGTCAGCCGCCCGGCACCGCGGCGAACCAGAGCCCGAAGTCGCGCCGCCAGCTCGTCCAGGTCGAACGGCTTGCCGAGATGGTCGTCGGCGCCGCCATCCAGCCCCTGGATGCGGTCGGCGACCCTGTCGAGCGCAGTCAGCATCAGGACCGGGGTCGCGTCGCCGCGCCGGCGCATCGTCCGCAGGAGGTCGTGGCCGCTGCCGTCCGGCAGCATGACGTCGAGCGCGACGGCGGAGAAGCCTCCGGCCAGCAGCGCCGCGTCGGCCTCCGCCGCACAGACGGCAAGGTCAGGGGTAAAGCCGTTCATCGCCAGCCCGACCTTCAGCCCGTCCCCGAGAATTGCATCGTCTTCGACGATCAGGATGCGCATCGCCCGCCTGCCTCACCTCTTCCTTGCCGGGTCCGCCCTCGCCCGGCCGGCTTAAGCCTGCCTTAAGGCGGCAAGGCGACCCGGCATCGCAGAACAGCTGTCAGGGGGACCGGAATGTCGCATTTCAGGCGAACGCTCGTCGCGCTCATCCTGTTCGTGCTGCCGAGCGCCGCGAGCGCAAATCCCGGTCTGCCGCCCGACATCGACGAGGCATTCGCGCTCTCGGCAGACCAAACCGCCTCCGGCGGCATCGCCTTCGCCTGGCGGATCGCCGACGGCACATATCTCTACCGCGACCGCATCCAGCTGAAAACCGCCTCCGGCGAGCCGGTCCCGCTGAAGACGCCCGAGGGGGATCCGAAAGACGATCCCTTCTTCGGCCGCCTCGAAGTCTATCATCATTCCGCCACGGCGATCGTCTCCGCCGACGCATTGCGCGCCCTGGCGAAGGGGGCGACGCTGTCGCTGACCTACCAGGGCTGCCAGGACGGCGGCATCTGCTATCGGCCTCGCACGCGAACCGTGGACCCTGCCGACCCTTCCGCGCTGTCGCAGCCGCCGACGGCAGAGGCGGTGCGGGCCGGTCTCGCCCGGCTGTCGAAGCCCGGCGCGACGTCCGGCCCGTGGTCGGAAGCGGCGGCGACGGAAAGGCAGGCCGCACCAGCTTCGAACGCCGGTCCGGCGGAGCGCCCGGCAACGCCGCTGCGCACGGTCAGCAACCTTCCGACGACCGCTTCGGCTTCCAACGCGACGCCCGATGCGGCCGCAGTCACCCTGGATACCTCTCCCGGCCTCGTCGAAGGCCTGCTCGGCGACGGCGGCGGCGCCTGGGTGATCGCGGTCTTCTTCGCGCTCGGCCTCGGCCTCGCCTTCACCCCTTGCGTGCTGCCGATGTACCCGATCCTTGCCGGACAGCTTGCCCGCAGCGGCGAAAAGCTTTCGGCCACGCGCGGCTTCGCCCTCTCTGCAACCTATGTCCTCGCCATGGCCGCGGCCTTTGCGATCGTCGGCTTCGCCGCCGCCTGGTCGGGCCGGAACCTGCAGATGGCGCTGCAGTCGCAAGCCGCGATCATCCTCGTCGCATGCCTGTTCGCCGCCCTGGCCCTCTCGATGTTCGGCCTGTTCGAGCTTCGCCTGCCCGCGGCCTGGACGAACCGGTTCGCCGGAGCGAGGCCGGCAGGCCGCGGCAGCCTCGCCGCCAGCGCCGGGCTCGGCTTCACGTCGGCATTGATCGTCGGCCCCTGCGTCACCGCGCCGCTCGCCGGAGCCCTCCTCTATATCGCCAGGACCGGCGACGTCGCCCTCGGTGCCGGCGCGCTCTTCGCCCTCGGCCTCGGTCAGGGCGTCCCGCTGATCGCCTTCGGCACGGCGGGCGCGCAGGCCCTGCCGAAGCCGGGCCCGTGGATGACCCGGGTCACCCAAGGCTTCGGCTTCGTCTTCCTGGCGCTCGCGATCTGGATGGTCTCGCGCATCTTGCCGGACGCCTTGACGCTCTGCCTCTGGTCGGCGCTGCTGATCGGCGTCGGCGTCTCCATCGGCGCGCTGGACGACCTCTCGTCCGACAGCGGTTCGAGCCGCCGCCTTGCGAAGGCGGCGGGCGTCCTCGCCGTCCTCTATGGCGCGATCCTTGCCGTCGGAGCGGCGGCGGGTGGGAACGATCCGTTGCGCCCGCTGGCCCGGATCGCTTCTGCCAGGGTGATCCGCGAGGGCGCGCCGCAGTTCCGCAAGGTCGCGAGCGCCGCAGGTCTTCGCGCCGGCCTCAGGGGCGCGAACCGACCGTCGCTCGTCTACGTCACCGCCGACTGGTGCGTCTCCTGCGACGTCATCAAGCACGACGTCTTCCCCGATCCTGCGGTGACGGAGCGGATGGCCGGCATGCAGCTTCTCGAGTTGGACGTCAGCGAGGCCGATCCGGCGAAATCGGAATTGATGCGGAACCTCGGCGTCGCGGGGCCGCCGACCATGCTCTTCATCGACCGCAACGGCCACGAGGTCCCCGGCTCTCGGTTGATCGGCGAGATTTCGCCCCGACAGTTCGTCAAGGCGGCCGATCGTGCCGCGCAGGCGGCACCCCCACCTTCGGAACAACAAGAGTAGAGTTTCATGACCTTGAGAATCGCGCTGGCCGCCGGCCTCTTCGCGACGGCTCTTGCCGCCGCCGGCTGTTCGACGACGGAGGGGCCGTCGGTTCAGACCCTCGCCTATCAAAGGCCGCAGCCCCCAAAGCCGGATCCGCGCGTCACGCGCATGTACGGCGCCGAGGAGGATCACGGCTGGCACATTCCCGCCGTCGATCCTGCCAGGATGAAGCCGCGCAATGTCCGCCAGGTCGTCGACTACCGCACGGACCAGCCGCCCGGCACCATCGTCGTCGATCCGCACGCCAGGTTTCTCTACCTCGTGATGCAGGGCGGCAAGGCGATGCGCTACGGCGTCGGGGTCGGCAAGGCGGGAATGGAGTTCACCGGCACCGGCACGATCGCCCGCAAGGCCGACTGGCCGCACTGGACGCCGACGCCCGACATGATCGCGCGCGAACCGGAGAAATACGGCGGCGAGCTGCGCCACGGCATGGACGGCGGCATCCAGAACCCGCTCGGGGCCCGTGCACTCTACCTCTACAAGAACGGCCGAGACACGCTTTTCCGCATCCACGGCACCAACCAGGAATGGTCGATCGGCCATGCCGTCTCGTCCGGCTGCATCCGGATGCTGAACCAGGACGTCATCGATTTGAGCCGCCGCGTCCCGACCGGGACCAAGGTCGTGGTCGTCGGCATGGACCGATCCCCCGCAGGCACCAACAACGGAGAACCGACATCATGACAATTCACCGCAGGACCTTCCTCGCGGCGGCGCTGGCCGGCAGCGCCACGCTCGCGGCTGGGCGAAGCTTTGCAGCCGCGCCGGACCCGATGTCGAAGCAGGCGGTGCTCTACGATCCGCAAGCGCCGGTGCTGGGCAACCCCGAGGGGGACGTGACGGTCGTCGAGTGGTTCGACTACCAGTGCCCCTATTGCAAGAAAGCCTATCCGGACGTCATGAAGATCGTCGCCGACGACGGCAACATCCGGCTGGTGATGAAGGACTGGCCGATCTTCGGCCCGCCCTCCGAATATGCCGCGCATCTGACGCTGGCCGCCGGCAAGTACCGCCAGCAAGCGCTCGACGCGCTGATGCGGACGCCGGGCCGGCTGACCGACGCGGAAATCGACGCCACGCTGAAGGCGGCCGGCTTCGACATCGCGGCGTTGAAGACGGCATACCAGCACGACAAGGCGCGCGTCGACGGCATTCTCGCCCGCAACAAGACCCAGGCCGAGGGCTTCGGCTTCTTCGGAACGCCCGCCTACATCGTCGGCACCGTCGTCTTTCCGGGCGTCCCCGAGATGGCGGATTTCAAGCAGGCGATCGCCGAGGCCCGCGCCAAGAAAAGCCGCTGACCGCCACGTCCCCGAACTGCAACGTCGGAAGCTCCGGGCGGGCCTGGCGCAACCAGCTGGCCCGGAGCGGATGCTGCCGGGCCTTCGTTTGCTTCCATGGAGCGCTGCGGCTGCGCATGAAGATGCCGCAGCGCCCGACGGTGTTCCGCCGCGCGCAGACCCGCGTCAGTTCGCCGGCTGCGGGCCGGACGGCGGCGACTTCTCGCCGAGCATCACGCCGTCGACCTCGGTACCGTAAAGGTTCATCTTGGAGTCGTGGTACTTCTTGCGGGTCTCGGCCACCGACCCGGCAAAGCGGGGATCCTGCGGCCGTTCCTTCCCGTCGATGAAGGCGGCGACGTCCCAGGCATCCTTGTCGGAGAGCGAGCCGCCCTTGCCGAGCGGCATGTTCGCCTTGATGAAGGCCGCTGCGTTGGAGATCGTGCTCATGCCGGCGCCCCAGTTGTAGGAGCGCGGACCCCAGAGCGGCGGAAACACCGTCACGCCGCTCGCCGTCTTCTGCCCCTCGCCGTTGCCGCCATGACAGAGCGCGCAGTTCTGTGCATAGACCGCAGCACCGTTCTTGCGGTCGAGGCCGGAAGGCTTCGGCAGCGCGGGATAGCCGCGGCCGGGCAGGCTCGCGCCGGTCGGCGCTCCCTTTGCCAGGAAATAGGCGTAGCTTTCCAGCGCCACCAGCACCTCGTCGCCCAGCGGTGGCGCCTTGCCGTTCATGCTGTAGCGGAAGCAGCCCTGAAGTCGTTCCTCGAACGTGTTCACATGGCCGTTCTTCGAGCGATAGGCGGGATATTTCACATAGGCCGCCCACAGCGGCGCGGAGCCGGCGAGCCGGCCGCGGTCGATATGGCAGTTCGAGCACTGCAGGTCGTTGCCGAGGAACTGTCCGGCATTCTTCTGGGTGTCGTGGAAGATCGCCTCGCCGGTCCGCACCATCTGGCCGAACTCGTCGTCCGGGATGGCGCTCTCCGGCGGCGGCGTGAAGGATGCGTTCGCGGCCTTGGCTCCGGACGAGGCCGAGGAGGCTGCCGATGCGCCTTGAAGCGTGGCCGCCGTCCGGCCCGCCTTCGACGCGGCGGCCGGAGCGGCGCTGCCGGCCATGCCGGGCTCGGCGTCATTCGGCCTTGTCGCCTCGGCCGTCCGCCGCTGGAGCGCATCGTGCTGCGCCGCCGCTTTGGGCACCGCGCCGGCAGGCCTGCGGAAGTTTGCGCCGGGGTCGTCGCCGTGGCGCGGCAGGGAATAGCCGACGAGGCCGGACAGGCCGATCACCATGACGCCGATCGCCCAATTGCGCGTGTTCATCGGACCATCGCTCATCACCGGGCTCCCTTCGTGCTGGAGGCGCTCGTTTCGTCCGCAGGCAGGCTGGCATAATAGGCGGCGACGGCGGTGACGTCCTTGTCGCTCAGCCTGGCGGCGACGTTCGCCATCAGGCCGAGCGGATCGTTCGTGCGCTGCTTCGCCTGCCAGGCCTTCAGCTGCGCGGAGATGTACTCCATCGACTGGCCTGCAAGCTTGGGAAAGGAGGCGCCGACGCCCACCCCGTTCGGTCCATGACACTGCGCGCAAGCCGGCAGGCCGCGCGACCAGTCGCCCCGCTGTGCGAGCGTCTCGCCGGCCGCGACCGCCGTCTCGTCGAGCGGGTTCGGCTCGGCGGCCTTGGGCGCCGAGCTCGTGGCGTAGTAGCTGGCGACCGCCGTCATCTGGCCCGCGGAAAGCGCCTTCGCCACGGGTCCCATGATATCGCTCGCCCGCTTGCCCGAGGCGAAGTCGTGGAGTTGCTGGACGAGATAGCCGGCATCGATGCCGGCGAGCCGCGGGAACGGCCCTTCCGGTTGGCCCTCCCCATGCTCGCCGTGGCAGCTGGCGCAGGGCGGAGCGCCGGCCTCGGTACCGTTCGCGGCGATCGCCGCCCCGCCGGGATCGGCCGCGAAGGCCGTGCCGGACAGGGCGACGGGCACGACCAACAGGGCGGCCGCGACTATCCGGACGGGCGCGGTCATCCTCGCGGCCCACCGCGACCTGCGTCCCATCTCTGCGAACGCCGCCGCGTCCGCCGGCCTGATTGTCGAAAGCATGTCTCCTCCGTCATTCCCGACGCCTGCAGTACACAGATGCCGCAACGGAAGCATCCTGGCGAAGCTTAAGGCGATCTTAAGGCTGAGCGGCTTTCCGGTCTGAGGAGACCGTAGAGCGATACGCGCACCGCGTCGCGCGGCTCTTTGCAGACTACCACCTTGAAGCGCCAGGGGATCCGTCCCCTTTCGGGTCACGCTTGAAGAGAGACTTAGGCGGGCAACGCCCGTCAGTCACGCCCCAACGATCTACCGGATTTCACCTCCGTCGATGACAGGCTGCTCGCCCGTCGAGGCGACTGATGATCCTGGCCCATATCTGTGGACCGGCGCCGGTCATGACACCGATCGGCGTGTGGGGAAACGGATAAGTATCTGAAATCGCAGATGCGCGAACTGCAGATCAAGGTCAGACTGTCCGCCGAGACACGGACGCTCATCTTCATCGTCGCCACCGCAGACTCAGACTTGACAGACGATCCGAGACCGGATCATCATCCGTAATTATGGAGGCTATTCTCTAGTAAAGGAATAGAGGGATGAAGGCATATCTGACCACCGCTCTGGCCGCGATGCTCGCCGTCGTCGCCACGCCGGTCCTGGCAAAGGACGTCATTAACGTCGCCATCATCGGCGAGCCCGACACGCTCGATCCCATGGTCTCCACCAAGGACGTCGTCTCGATTGTCACCCAGCACGTCGTCGAGACGCTCTACACGTTCGACAAGTCCTGGGCGGTGGCGCCGCTGCTGGCGCAGGACCTTCCGAAAATATCCGCCGACGGCAAGACCTACGACATCACGCTGCGCCAGGGCATCACCTTCTCCGACGGCTCCAAGATGGATTCTGCCGACGTCGTCGCCTCGCTGGAGCGCTGGCTGAAGGTCGCCTCGCGCGGCAAGACGGTGGCCGACAAGGTGCAGTCGGTGACCGCCAAGGGGCCGTACGAGGTCGAGATAAAGATGAAGACCCCGTATGCGCCGCTGCTCTCGCTGCTCGCCTTCTCCAATTCCGCGGCGGCGGTCTATCCCTCGGAGATCATCCCGAAGGGTGACGGTCAGATCAAGGACGTCGTCGGCACCGGGCCCTACAAATACGGCGAGCACGTGCCCGACCAGTACCTGCAGCTCGTCCGCTTCGACGGCTTCGTGCCGCGCAAGGAGCCCGCGAACGGCGGCTCGGGCAAGCGCGGCCAGGTGCCGGACGAGATCCGCTTCGTGCCGGTTCCCGATCCGAGCACCCGCGTCGAGGGCCTGCTTTCCGGCCAGTTCGACTTCGCCGACTCGCTGCCGGCCGAGAGCTACGACCGCATCGCTGCGAGCGACAAGGCCAAGCCCGTGCTGCTCGAGAACTTCGGCTGGCCGATGTGGGCGATCAATCACAAGGCGGGTCTCCTGACCAACAAGAAGATCCGCGAGGCGCTGCTCGCCGCCCTGCCCTTCGACGACATGCTGTTCGCCGCCTTCGGCAACGACAAGTTCTTCAAGGTCGACGGCGCGATGTATCCCAAAGGCTGGGACTGGCACACCGACGCCGGGACCAAGCTTTACAACCAGAACGACCCGGAGAAGGCACAGCAGTTGCTCAAGGAGGCCGGCTATGACGGCACGCCGCTGCGCATCCTGACCTCGCGCCAGTACGAGTTCCATTACAAGATGGCCGAGGTCGCCAAGCAGGCGCTGGAGGCGGCCGGCTTCAAGGTGCAGATGGACGTCGTCGACTGGGCGACGCTCGGCCAGCGCCGCGACGACCCGAGCCTCTGGGACGTCTACATCTCGCACTCGCCCTTCCTGCCCGAGCCGGCGCTGACCGACATGTGGTTCGCCTCCTCGCGGCTCGGCTGGTCGGAGCCGGAGAAGGACAAGCTGGCGGAGGCCTTCGTCACCGAGACCGACCCGGCCAAGCGCAAGGCGATCTTCGCCGAACTGCAGAAGAAGAACTACGAGGATGTCGGCTTCATCAAGATCGGCAACTTCAACGCCCTGCTCGGGGAATCGAAGGCGCTTCAGGGCGTCGATCCCTCGCCCTGGCCGTATTTCTGGAACGCCTCGAAGAAGTAGGCTGCACCCGCGGGCGCGTCCGGTCCGCATAGTCCTCCCAAGCAGTCTCCGCCGCGGCTCCGGCCGCGGCGGCCCCGTCCTCTCCCGGCAGTCCGCAATGCGCAATTACATCCTGAAGCGCCTGTTCGGCATGGTGGTCGTCGTCTTCCTGGTGCTGACCATCGCCTTCGTCCTGGTGCGGCTCGCCCCCGGCGATCCGGCGGCGCTGATGCTGGGTCCCGACGCGACGCCGGCGGACACCGCTGCGCTCAGGGCGCGGCTCGGCCTCGACCAGCCGATCCTGATCCAGTACGTCACCTTCATCGGCCATGCGCTGCGCGGTGATCTCGGCCGGTCGCTGTTCTTCAACGAGCCGGTGCTCTCGGTCCTCGCCCATCGGGCCGAGCCGACCGCCTTCCTGGCCCTGTTCTCGCTCCTCTTCTCGGTCGCCATCGCAGTGCCGATCGGCATCTTCGTCGCCTACCGCCGCGGCACCGTCGCCGACCAGACCGCGGTCTCCGGCGCAATGCTCGCCGCGTCGGTCCCCTCCTTCTGGACCGGCCTGATCCTGCAGCGCTGGCTCGCCACCGATCTCGGCTGGTTTCCGGCCTCCGGCTACGGCGGCCCGGATGCGTCCTTCCTCGACCGGATGGGCTACCTGATCCTGCCCTCTTTCGTGCTCGGCATCGTCAACTCGGCGCTGATCCTGCGCTTCTGCCGCGCCTCGATGCTCGATGTCCTCGGCGAGGACTACATCCGCACCGCCCGCTCCAAGGGCATGTCGGAATCGCGCGTGGTGCTGCGCCACGCGCTGAAGAACGCCGCGATCCCGATCGTCACGGTCATCGGCCTCACCTTCGCCCTGCTCGTCTCCGGCGCCGTCGTCACTGAGCGCGTCTTCAACATCCCCGGCATGGGCAATCTCGTCGTCGGCGCCGTTCTCAGGCGCGACTATCCGGTGATCCAGGGAACGCTGATCGTGGTCGCGACGCTCTACATCCTGATCAATCTCGGCGTCGATCTCCTCTATCTGCTGATCGACCGGCGGGTGCGCTACTGATGGCCGCCGTATCTACCGCCGAGGATCCCGGCCTCCTGCGCAGCCTTGCGGCGCGCCCCGCCGTGCTCGTCGCGCTGATCGTCTTTTCGATCATCCTCGCCTGCGCCATCCTGGCGCCGTGGATTGCGCCGGCCAGTCCCGCCCGCATGTCGGTGCGGGCCCGGCTGTCGCCGCCCTTCGGCGACTATCTCCTCGGCGCCGACGCCTTCGGCCGCGACGTCCTCTCCCGCCTGCTCTATGCCGGCCGCGTCTCGCTGCTGATCGGCCTCGGCACTGCCGTGATCTCGACCGCCGTCGGCATCGTCATCGGTCTCGCCGCCGGCTTCTTCCGCCGCCTCGACGCGCCGCTGTCGCGGCTCATCGACGCGATGATGGCCTTCCCCGACATCCTGCTCGCCATCGCCCTCGTCGCGGTGCTCGGCGGCTCGATCGCCAATGTCGTCCTAGCCCTGTCGATCGTCTACACGCCGCGCATCGCCCGCATCGTGCGCGCCGCGACACTGGTGATCCGCGAACTGCCCTTCGTCGAGGCGGCGCGGGCGCTCGGCTCGTCCAACCTCTCGATCATGGCCTGGCACGTCCTGCCGAACATCGTCTCGCCCGTCACCGTGCAGGCGACCTTCATCTTCGCCTATGCGATGCTGGCGGAGGCCGGCCTCTCCTTCCTCGGCGTCGGCGTCGACCCCTCGATCCCGACCTGGGGCACGATGATCAACGAGGGCCGGCAATATATCGACCAGGCCCTCTACCTCATCCTCTTCCCCGGCATCGCCATCTCGTTCGCCGTCCTCAGCCTGCAACTGATCGGCGACGGGTTGCGCGATGCCCTCGATCCCCGTCTCGCCAAGGACGTCTGACAGAACATGGCCTTCACGCTCACCAACTTCCGCCCGATCGGCCTCGGCGCCGCGCCGACGGCGCTGCACGTCGCCGACGACGGCAACCTCGTCGACGCCGCGCCCGCGGGCGCCCGGACCGTCGACTGCGGCGGCGCCTATCTCTCGCCCGGCTGGTGCGACCTGCACGTCCATGTCTGGCACGGCGGCACCGACATCTCGGTACGCGCCTCCGAGGCCGGCCGCGCCACCGGCGTCACCGCCATGGCCGACGCGGGCAGCGCCGGCGAGGCCAGCTTCCACGGCCTCAGGGAATACGTCATCCAGCCCGCGGCCGAGACCATCCGCGCCTTCCTCAACATCGGTTCGATCGGCCTCGTCGCCTGCAACCGCGTGCCCGAGCTGATCGACATGCGCTCGATCGACGTCGACCGCACGCTCGCCGTGATCGAGGCGAACCGCGACGTCATCTGCGGCGTCAAGGTCCGCGCCTCCGGCGTCATCGTCGGCGGCTGGGGCATCACCCCGGCGAAGATCGCCAAGCGCGTCGCCGAGATCGCCGGCCTGCCGCTGATGGTGCATGTCGGCGAGCCGCCGCCGCTGATCGACGAGGTGTTCGACATCCTCACCGAAGGCGACATCGTCACCCACTGCTTCAACGGCAAGAAGGCCGGCTCGATCGCCGACACCGAAGCCCTGTGGGCGCAGGCGATCCGCCTCGCCGGCGAAGGCATCCGCATGGATATCGGCCACGGCGCCGCCTCCTTCGACTTCGGCGTCGCGCGAAAGGCGCTCGAGCGCGGCCTGAAGCCCTGGTCGATCTCGACCGACCTGCATCTCCACAACATCGCCGGCCCCGTCCACGACCTCGCCACCACCGTGGCCAAGCTCCTCGCCGTCGGCCTGCCGCTCGAGGACTGCATCACCGCGGTCACCGAACGGCCGCGCGCCGTCCTTGGTCTCGCCCCCGGCATTTCGCCCGGCGCGCGCGCCGACTTCACGCTGTTCGACGTCGTCGATGCCGAGATCGACGCGGTGGACAGCCTCGGCAACCACCTGCGCCTCGACAGGATGCTGGAGCCGCGCCGCACGGTGATCGGCGCCAGCGTCATGGACGCGGCCCGGCGGACATGAGCGCGAGCCCGATCCTCTCCGTCGAGGCGCTGCGCGTCGCCTTCCGCGCCCGCCGCGGCGCGGTGACGGCGCTGCGCGACGTCAGCTTCGCGCTGCAGCCGGGGCGCACCCTGGCGCTCGTCGGCGAGAGCGGATCGGGCAAGTCAGTCACCTCGCTGGCGCTGCTCGGCCTTTTGCCGCCGAACGGGCGGGTGACGCAGGGCAGCGCCCGCTACCGCACCCGCGCCGGCGAGGCGCTGGACCTGACGCAGCTGTCGCGGCGCGCCTTCCGCGGCATCCGCGGCCGCGAAATTGCGATGATCTTCCAGGAGCCGATGTCCTCGCTGAACCCGCTGTTCACGATCGGCGACCAGATCGGCGAGATGCTGTTGCTGCACGAGGACTTCGACGCCGTCGCACGCCGCCGCCGGGTGACCGAGATGCTGGAGCTGGTCGAGATCCCGGCCGCGGCGAGCCGCCTCGACAGCTATCCGCACGAGCTCTCCGGCGGCATGCGCCAGCGGGTGATGATCGCGCTGGCGCTGGTCTGCGCGCCGCAACTCCTGATCGCCGATGAGCCGACGACGGCGCTCGACGTCACTGTGCAGGCGCAGATCCTCGACCTGATGCGCCGGCTGCAGCGCGAGATGGGGATGTCGATCCTGTTCATCACCCACGACATGGGCGTCGTCGCCGAAATGGCCGACGACGTCGCCGTCATGTATGCCGGGGCGGTGGTCGAGCAGGCGGGCGTCACCGACCTGTTCGCCCATCCCGCCCATCCCTATACCCGCGGCCTCCTCGCCTCGATCCCGCGCCCAGACCGGCCGGAGGGCGTGCGGCTCGCGGCGATTTCCGGCGCCGTGCCGCCGCTCTCGGCGCTACCGCCCGGCTGCGTCTTCGCCCCGCGCTGCGGCCTCGCGATCCCGGCCTGCGAGACGCCGGTCGCCCTGCGCGAAGTCCTGCCCGGTCACCGCGCCGCCTGCATCCGCGCCGAGGAGGCGCTCGCCGATGCTTGAGACGACGCTCGCCCCTGCCGAAGCGACCATCCCCGCAGCCGAGCCGCTGCTCAGCATCCGGCATCTGTCGAAGCGCTACGCGACACCCGGAGGCATCATCCACGCGGTGGAAGACGTCAGTCTCGACATCCCGCGCGGTTCGATCACCGGTCTCGTCGGCGAAAGCGGCTCTGGCAAGACGACGCTCGGCCGGACGCTGTTGCGCCTGGTCCAGCCAAGCGCCGGCTCGATCCGCTTCGGCGGCACCGAACTGACCGGCCTCTCCGAGCGCGAGATGACGGCGATGCGCCGGCGCATGCAGATCATCTTCCAGGATCCGGTCGCCTCGCTGAACCCGCGGCTGAAGGTCGAGACAATCATCGCCGAGGGCCTGCGGGCGCACCGCATCGGCAGCCGCCGCGAGCGCCGCGACCGAGTCGCGGCGCTGATCGAGGAGGTCGGCCTGTCGCCCGACCAGATGCGCCGCTTTCCGCACGAATTCTCCGGCGGCCAGCGGCAGCGGATCGGCATCGCCCGGGCCCTCGCGCTGGAGCCGGAATTCATCGTCGCCGACGAGAGCGTCTCGGCGCTCGACGTCTCGATCCAGGCGCAGATCCTGAACCTGCTGCTCGACCTGCGCGAGCGGCGCAACCTGACGATGCTGTTCATCGCCCACGACCTGTCGGTCGTCGACTATCTCTGCGACCGCATCGCGGTGATGTATCTCGGCCGGGTCGTCGAGATCGGCCCGGCGCGCCCCTTGGTGCGCCAGCCGGCGCACCCTTATACCCGCGCCCTGCTCTCCGCCGTGCCGCAGCCGGACCCGGCCGCGACGCGCCAGCGCGAGGTGCTCGAAGGCTCGATCCCGAGCCCGCTCGACCCGCCGTCCGGCTGCGTCTTCCGCACCCGCTGCCCGCGCGCTCTGCCGGCCTGCGCCGACGCCTTTCCCCCGCCCGCGGCCGTCGGCCCGGAGCGGATCGCCCATTGCATCAATCTCTGAGGCTCCATGACTTCTTCCCAGCCGTTCAGCGACGACGACACCCCGGAAATGCGCCTGCGCCGGGCCGGCATCGCGTTGCCCGCGGCGCCGCCGGTGCCGATCGGCTCCTTCACCAATGTGCGCGAGAGCGGCGGGCTGATCTACGTCTCGGGCCAGGGGCCGGTGCTGGAGGACGGCAGCCTGATGCGCGGCAAGGTCGGCGGCGACACGGCGGCCGAGGCGGCCCGCGGCCATGCCGAGATCGTCGCGCTCAACATCCTCGCCGCCTTGCGCGGCCACTGCGGCAGCCTCGATGCGGTCGGCGGCGTGGTGAAGCTGCTTGGGCTCGTCAACGCGACGCCGGACTTCGACCGCCATTCCTTCGTCGTCGACGGCGCCTCCGACCTCCTGGCCCAGGTGTTCGGCCGCGCCGGCGTGCATGCCCGCTCGTCCTTCGGCGTCGCCTCGCTGCCGAACGGCATCACCGTCGAGGTGGAGGCGATCTTCGAACGTGCCTGAACCGCACCGCCCCGCAGCGTCCGCCGCGCGCGGCGCCGCCGCGTCAGCGCCCGAGCGAGCGCTCGACGGCCTCGGCCGCGCCCTGCACCGCTCGGGCGAGTTCGGCCTGCCGCTCCTCCGCCTTGCGGTCGGGCAGCACGATCGAGATCGTCGCGACACAAGCGCCCCGCTCGTCGCGGATCGGCGCGGCGATGCAGGCGACGGAGAACTCGCTGGCGTTGAACTGCACCGCCAGGCGGTTCTCAAAATCGGCCCGCGCCTGCGCCGACAGCCGGTCGGGATCGGTTTCCGCCATGCCGGTCGCGGACGGCCGCGCCGAGGCGGCGAAGGCGTCCCGCCGCTCCTTGTCGCCGAGATGGCCGAGCAGCAGCCGGCCGGAGGCGGTCCAGTTCAGCGGCACCCGGGTGCCGACATGCGAGGCGACGCGGAAATGCCCCTCGCCCTCCTCCATGCCGATCACCAGCATCATGCCGCCGTCGCGGGTGCAGATCTGCACGGTCTCGCCGGTCACCTCGACGAGGCGCTGCATCTCCTGCTGGGCGCTGCCGAAGACATCGAGGCGCGCCCGGTAGACGAGGCCGTAGCGCATCAGCCGGGCGCCGAGCCACACCGTGTTGTCTGGCCCGCGCGACAGCATCTCGCGCTCCACCAATTCGTCCACCAGCCGGTAGATCGTCGAGATCGGCGCCCCTGCGCTTTTCGCCAGGTCGTAGGCCGACATCGGCGCCCGCCGCTCCGCCAGGATGTCCATCACCTGCAGCGACCGGTCGATGCCGCTCGTCCTCGTCCTCGCCGTCGCGCTCATGCCGTCCTCGTCGAAATGCCCTTCCATAAAACGGGAACAACGGCCGCGGTCAAGCGCCCGCCGCCGCACTTCGCTCGACAGCCAAGCACCCTCTGAGTTCTCACCACCGGAATCCTGACATGCCTGCACCGCTCCGCCACAACTCCGACATCCGCTCCCGCCTCGGCCTGCGCCAGGTGATCAACGTCTCCGGCACCATGACCTTCCTCGGCGCCTCGATCATCACCGACGAGGCGATCGCCGCGATGGCCGCGATCGCGCCGGAATGGGTCGAGATGGACGATCTGCAGCGCCGCGCCAGCACGGTGATCGCGCGGCTGACCGGCGGCGAGGCCGGCTTCGTCACCGCCTGCTGCGCCGCCGGCATCTCGCTGACCATCGCCGGCGCGATGACCGGCACGGACCTCCTCGCCATCGAGCGGCTGCCGGATGACACCCGCGGCCTCAAGGACGAGGTGATCCTGCAGATCGGGCACGCCGTGAACTACGGCGCTCCGGTCGACCAGTCGATCCGCCTCACCGGCGCCAAGGTGGTGCTCGCCGGCACCGTCAGCTCGACCCTGCGCCATCACGTCGAGAACGCCATCACCGACCGGACCGCGGCGGTGCTGCACGTCGTCAGCCACCACACCGTGCAGTACGGCCAGCTGAGCCTCGAGGAAGTCGTCGAGATCTGCCGCCCGCGCGGCGTCCCGGTGATCGTCGACGCGGCCTCGGAATACGACCTGACGGGCTTTCTCGCGAGGGGCGCCGACATCGTCATCTATTCCGGCCACAAGTTCCTGTCCGGGCCGACCAGCGGCATCGTCGCCGGTCGCAAGGACCTCGTGCGCGCCGCCTATCTGCAGAACCGCGGCATCGGCCGGGCAATGAAGGTCGGCAAGGAATCGGTCGCCGGCGTGATGGCGGCGCTGGAGGCCTGGGAGACCCGCGACCATGCCGGCATCCGGGCGCGCGAAACGGCGGCGCTCGAGCTCTGGTCCGAAACGCTGAACCGCCAGCCCGGCCTTGCCGCCCGCATCGTCCCCGACCCGACCGGCAACCCGCTCGACCGCCTCGAGGTGGTGGTAACCGCCGAAAGCGGCTTCACCGCCTACGGCCTCGCCAAGACACTGGCGGCCGGCGACCCGCCGGTGATCGTGCGCGACCACGAGGCCGAGCTCGGCTTCTTCTTCCTCGACCCGTGCAACCTGCATCCCGGCGAGGCGGAGGTCGTCGCCGACGCCTTCGAGCGGGTGATGGCCGCGCCGCGCCCGGAGAACGCCACGGCGACAGCGCGCCACAGCGCCGAAGCGGCGCTGCGCTGGCCCGATTGACCGTCAGAGCTGCCAGTCTCTCTTTGTTGGCTCGCCGGTATCCCTGCCTTGTCAGCCCGGCGGAAGGGGCAAGGGCTCGGCGTCTGCGGCGCGGAGCGAAGGGTGCGGTCGAAGCGCCCGGTGGCGAGCAGCGCGCGCTGGAAGGCGAGGTTGGTCTCGTAGATCTCGACGATCGTGCCCTGGTCGAGCAGCGCCACGAAGCGCTCCGCCAGGCGCTGGAGCGCGGCGATCTCCGCGTCGTCGGCATGCGCCACCATGAATTCTGCGGCCGCCGTCTCCAGCATGATGCGGATGTCGCGGGTCTCGTCGGCGGCCGCATCGTCTTCGCGGTGGACATAGTAGCCGCGGTTCGGCAGGTACTCGATCAGCCGCTTTGCTGCCAGATGCTCCAGCGCCTTGCGGATCTCCGACCGGTTGGTGCGGTAGCGCTCCTGCAGGTCGATCTGCTTCAGCCAGGAGCCCGGCGAGAAGCACCCCGCCTGAATGTCGCTCGCGAGGCGATCGGCGACGCCCGGGCCGCCTCACCCGCAGCCCGGCTTCTCGAACTCTTGTCCCGCAATTCCGGGTAGCGTCCTGGGAAGTGGTGGAAATTCGTCGCCCTGCGCGGTGTAGAGGAAGGTGGCCATCGAGGTGGTCGGATACGGTGGAGCTTGCGGACTTCAACCTGACCGACGAGACCCCGATGACCTAGACGGCAATGCCGCTGATCGAGCTTTTGCGGAAGCATGACGATGGATATCTCCTGCGCGCCGTGAGTGAGGCCGTCCTGCACCTCCTGATGGAACATGATGAGGAGGGGCTGATCGGGGCCGGACGGCACGAGCGGGCGGAAAGCCGGCTCACCTATCGCCACGGCTACCGGGACCGCGATCTGAAGACGCGGCTCGAATCGTTGAACCTGCCGGTGCCGAAGCTGCGGCAGGGTTCCTACTTCCCCGGCTTTCTTGAGCCGCGACAGATCGGCGGCGTCTAGACCCGGCGTGTTGATGATCTCGTCCAGGCCATGGGCTTGTCGGGGATATCCAAGCGCACGGTATCGAAGCTGTGCAAGCGGCAAAAGACGGCCTGCGGAACAAGGGTGTCCACCTGCCGGAGCTTCGCGACGATCTTCTCCTGCCTATGCTTCTTCTGCGGCATTCTCTCGTCCTCTGATGGCTCGAAAACCATGCCTCAGGGAGGATCACTTCAGCGGGGGAAGACCGCTGAAGTGATCTGCCCTCGAAGGACTCCGTCTGCGGTCTGAGAAGTTCCAGATCGTCGTCGACGATCTGGATGGTGGGATTGGGTTTCAAGCGGAACTCCGGGACCGGCTGGCGGGTGGTGAAGATATGGCCATCCGGCGGCGCCCGCCGGGCGCGGCGCGCGCTGCAACAATCCAGAAACAAAATTCAACATGCGAGAAAATCGGGCGAAACGTCCGCGGCGCAGAGCAGTGGTGCCGTCCGAGGGGCGGTTCCTGATTCGAGACGTCCATGGGCCGCCGCCACGCACTCATCGTCCTGACGCTGATCCCTACCGGATCGGCAGTCCATGCAGCCAACCCGTCGATCGCACAGGCTGCACCCTTGCCCTCCGACCGATGCCCTCCACTCAACCGCCGGATCAGGCCGGCGGTATTCAGCGGGGCACAGAACAGGCCGCTCCAGGCGGCACGCAACCTGCAGAGAGGGCCGGCTCCAGGCTCTGTTCTCCGGGGCGAAAGACGCAAGGGCAGCGCTCCCTCTCCTACGTACTGCGGCTGCTCGGCATGAAACCCCGGATCTAGCGGTCCGAGCACGAGCGCGGGGCCGATCACGACGCAGAGGCGCCCAGCAGAGCGGTGGGCCTGAAAGAGATGAGGAAGACTGAACATGAACGAACGAGTGGATGGCGCGATGCTCGAACGGCTCGCGATCCCGACGTCTTTCAGTGACCGGCTGGACCTCGGAGGACTGGGGTCCCCGCAGGTGCTGATCGGCGCCGACTTTACCGGCCACGGGCAGACCGTCGCTCGACTGGACATCCTCTTCGAAGAACGCGCACGGCGTTGGGCGGATGCGCCCGCGGTCATCTCCGCCGGACGCAGTTGGTCCTATGGCGAGATGGACAGACGCGCCAACCAGCTCGCGCGGATACTGGCAGCCCGCGGCGTACGTGCCGGCGACAGGGTCGGGCTGCTGCTCGACCGGTCCGCCGAAACGTACATCGCGCTCCTCGCCACGATGAAGGCGGGCGCCGCCTTCGTGCCGCTCGCGCCCGCCTTCCCCGACGATCGCGTCGCCATGATCATCGAGGACGCGGAGATCGGCTTCGTGATCAGCGCCTCGCATTACGTCTCGCGCGTGGAGGCGTGGCAGCCACCCTTCCTCATGATCGACCAGATCGAAAGCGACGTCGCGGCGCAACCCGATGCTCCGCTGCCGAGGCTGGCGCAGGACCCGTCCGGGCGGGAGACGTGCTATATTCTCTACACGTCGGGCACGACCGGCAGGCCGAAAGGCGTCGTCATCGAGCACCGCAGCATCAGCAACTTCGTGCAGGTTGCGGCAGCCTCCTACGGCTACCGGCTGGGAGATCGCGTCTATCAGGGCATGACGATCGCCTTCGACTTTTCGGTCGAGGAGATCTGGGTGCCCTTCGTCGCGGGCGCAACCGTCGTCCCGGCGCCCGGCCAGATGCCTCTGGTCGGCGATGAACTCGCAGAGTTCCTGCGCTCCAACGCCATCACCTGCATGGCCTGTAGCCCCACGCTCCTGTCCTCCGTCGAAGGTGACGTGCCAAGTCTCCGGCTGTTGATGGTCGGCGGCGAGGCCTGTCCCCCCAATCTGGTGATGCGATGGACCCGACCCGGGCGGCTGATCCTCAACACCTATGGGCCGACGGAGGCCACGGTGACCGCCACGATGAGCGTACTGGAGCCCGAAACTCCGGTCACGATCGGCCGGCCGCTGCCGACATATTCGATCGTCATCCTCGATGCGAAGCGGCCGGCTCTGGCAGGCGTGGATGAGCTCGGCGAGATCGGCATCGCGGGGATGGGCCTTGCGGCGGGCTACCTGAACCGGCCCGAACTGACCGCCGCGAAGTTCATCGTCGATTTCCTCGGCCTACCGAACAACCCCACGGGCCGCATCTACCGGACAGGCGATCTCGGCCGCGTCAATGCCGCGGGCGAGGTCGAATATCGCGGCCGCATCGACACGCAGGTTAAGATCAGGGGTTATCGCATCGAGCTCGGCGAGATTGAGTCGGTCCTCCTCGGACATCCGTCCATCGTCCAGGCGGCAGTGACAACGTGGGAAGCCGCGCCGGACCGCGTCGAACTGGCGGCCTACTACGCTTCCAAGGCCGGCGCGGCGCCCATCGAGCAGTCGGAACTCCTGGCGGAGCTGAAGCGCTGCCTACCCGACTACATGGTGCCCACGGCCCTGGCCGAGGTGCCCGCCATCCCCATGACGGTCGCCAACAAGGCCGATCTGAACCGCCTGCCGAAGCCGGTCGCCGTGCGATCATCGGCAGAACGATCGCACGTTGCGCCCAGCACCGAGACCGAATGCTTTCTGGCTCGCGCCCTGGCCGAGGTTCTCGGGATTGAAGCGGTTTCGACGGAGGACAATTTCTTCGACGACCTTGGCGCCAACTCGCTGCTGATGGCAAAGTTCTGCGCCAGGATCCGCAAGCTAGACGGCTGGATGACGACGTCCATGCGCGACATCTACCTAAATCCTACGATCGCACGACTTGCGTGGCACCTCGGCGCCCCCGACCGGCTAGCCGCCCGAGCCGACGAAGAAGTGCCGGTGCACCGGGCAACGGATCTCGCCTACTGGACCTGCGGCGCGGGCCAGCTGCTCTTCTACGTCGCCTATGCCTATGGCGGCCTCTGGATGCTCGACGTGGGCCTCAACTGGATCTACGACGCCCTCGGTGATCCTTTGCAAGTCTACCTGCGATGCGTGGCGTTGTCGGCAGCGGGCTTCTTCGGCATGACAGGATTTGCCGTCGCGGCCAAGTGGGCGCTGATCGGCCGCTGGACGGCCGGCTCCATACCGCTGTGGAGCTGGGACTACTACCGCTTCTGGGTGGCCAAGACATTGATCCGCGGCGCCCCCGTGGTGCTTTTCCGCGGTAGCCCGCTCTACACGCTCTACCTGCGGCTGCTGGGCGCTCGGCTCGGCAGCAACACGGTGGTCAAGTGCCGGGCGGTGCCGGTCTGCACCGACCTGATCAGCGTCGGCGACAACACCATCCTGCGCAAGGAATCCATGATCCTCGGCTTCCGAGCCCAGGCCGGATACATCCACATGGGGCCGATCGACATCGGCCGCGATGCCTTCGTAGGTGTCGGCAGCGTGGTCGACATCGACACGCGAATCGGCAACGGCGCGCAGCTCGGACATTCATCCTCGCTGCAACGCGGCCAGCGCATTCCCGATGGCGCGCACTGGCACGGTTCGCCAGCAGTTCAAACGGATGCGGATTACTGCCCGATCAAGCCGCTGCGCTTCTCGCCGGTCCGGCGCATGCTGTTCGAAGCCGTGCAGCTCTTCGGCCTCTTTGCCATCGTTACGCCGATCCCCCTGCTCTTCCATAGCTACTGGGAGACTGTCGGGGACAACTATCAGGAGACGATCGGCCTGGTCGCCATCGGCACGACAATCACCGTCCTCGGCACGGTACTCGGGTCGCTCTTCGTCGGTATGGTCCTGCCGCGCCTGTTGCGTCGCGTGCTGAAGCCGGGCCGCGACTACCCGATCTATGGTGTCCATCACTGGCTCCAGGCCGCTGTCGAAATGGGCAGCAACTCACGCATCCTGAACCTGCTCTTCGGCGACAGCTCGGCCATCGTGCATTACATGCGAGCCATCGGCTGGAACCTCAACGAAGTGGTGCAGACCGGTTCCAATTTCGGCACTAACCAGCAGCACGAGAACCCGCTGATGTGCGAGATCGGCAGCGGAACCATGGTCTCGGATGGACTTCTGCTCATCAACACGCAGAAGTCCGCCTCTGCCTTCCGCCTCGAACCCACGCGGATCGGCGACCGCAACTTCCTCGGCAACAATATCTACTACCCGCCAGGGGGCCGTACGGGCGACAATTGTCTGCTGGGCACCAAGGTCATGGTACCGATCGACGGACCGGTACGCGAGAATGTCGGTCTCCTCGGGTCGCCTTGCTTCGAGATCCCCCGCATGGTCGAACGCGACCGCAGCCTGATCGCCGGCGTCAGCCACGAGACGCGCATGGCGCGGATCAGGGCCAAGAACCGGCACAATGCCGCGACGGCGCTGATCTTCCTGGCCGGAAACTGGCTGGTGCTCTTTGCCACGATCGCGATATGGGACCGCGCGCTGAACTATTACGACGAGTGGGGCCACATCGCCGCGTTCGCCGCCATGGGCCTGACCGTGGCCATCGCCCTGCCATTCTACATCCTGATCGAGCGGGCGAGCCTCGGGTTTAAGCGGCTGAAGCCGGCCACCATGACCATCTATGACACGCCTTTCTGGCGGCACGAGCGCCACTGGAAGCTGTCGGATACGCCCATCATCGCTCTGTTCGCAGGCACGCCCTTCCGGCCAGTCGTGCTGCGCCTGCTTGGGGCAAGGGTTGGCAAGCGAGTCTATGACGGCGGCGCCAACCTCACCGAGCGTTCGCTGGTCGAGATCGGCGACGACGCCACGCTCAACGAAGGCTGCGTGATCCAGCCGCATTCTCTGGAGGAAGGCGCCTTCAAATCCGACGTCATCCGCATCGGAGACGGTTGCACGCTCGGGCCGGCTGCCTTCGTCCACTATGGCGTGACCATGGGCGACGGCTCGATAGCCGATCTCGACAGCTTCGTGATGAAGGGGGAGGTGCTCGAACCTAACTCGGTATGGCGCGGTAACCCGGCCAAGCTGCACGGCTTTGTCAAGCCGGTATCCGCCGACATCAAGGCGCCTGCCGCTGCTTCGGCTCAGGAACCTGCCGCAGCGCCACCACAGGCGCTCGCGGCATGATGGCGATCGGGAAGGCGCCGGCCGGCCTGCGTCTCTTGCCGGTCGGCCCCGACAACCGGTCACAGGCGCTTGCTCTCCAGCTCGGCCCCGGCCAGTCGGGGCTGGTCGCCAGCAACCGCGACTCGTTGCGCGAGGCACGGCGCGACCCGGACGCGCAGCCCCGCCTGGTGCTTAATGGCGACCAAGCCGTCGGCTTCCTCATGTACGACGCCTCCCCGGGCGAGGACGAGGCGAGGCTTTACCGTTTCATGATCGATCGGACGCAGCAGCGAAAGGGCCTCGGTCGTGCCGCGTTGCGGCTGGTGCTGGACGAGATCGCAAGGCTCGACCATGTGATAAGGATTTCAATTTGCTACGAGCCATCCAATGAGGCCGCCAGACGCCTGTACACGAGCGCAGGCTTCATTGAGACTGGGCTTGACGAGGACGGCGAAATGATCGCGCTGCTGGAACTGCGGCCGTGACGAGCCCGGCTTCCATCCGCACAGTCGGCGGTGCGCAAGACGTGCCCGCACTGGAGCGAGAGCTCTCTTCAATCGCACCGCCACATGTTCTGGTCGGCTGCAAGCGCATCGAGGCCGGCGACGAGGCACTGCTGCTCGACGAGGAACGACGCTCGCTCACCGCCCTCGTCCCGATCCGACGCCGCGCCAGCGGCGCGGCGCGGTCGGTGGCGCGCCGCCTGCTCGCGCAGACAGGCCTGCCGGGTTCCGCAATCCTGCGCTCCGCCAGCGGGGCACCGGTCTGGCCGGAAGGCAGGGCCGGCTCCATGGCGCATGACGACGAGCTTGCCGTGGCCGCCGTCGCAAGGACGAGCGACGTCATGTCTCTCGGGATCGATATCGAAGCAGCAACACCACTGCCAGTGGACCTCTGGGAACTGGTGGCGCCGGCCTGCGGCCTCTGGGCTCGGCCGAACCCAGGGCTGGCAGCCAAGATCCAATTCTGCGTCAAGGAAGCAGTTTACAAGTCCGTGTTCCCGCTTGATGGCCGCATCCTCGACTTTGCGGATATCGACGTCGACCTCGAAGGTGGCTTGGCCAGCACCAGCTCCGGCCACGCGGTTCATTTCAGGTGCCGCGTGGGAGACCGCGTGACCGCTATCGCGTGTGTACTGGAACCGACAACAAACCAGGGATCATCGTCCGGATGACTACCCGCTACGCCACCGAGTCCACGAGGTAAGTTCATTGCCTGGCCAACAGACACTGTTCGATCTTCGAAGACGTGTCACGCAACGCGACGCTGCGCTACTGTGCATTCGGCTCCATCCTGAAGAATGCCACCGATGAGGAAATTGCCACGATCGGAGACGAGTTGCGCGACGCATGCGCGGCGATCGTCAAGATGCCGCTTCCGCCCATCAGGGCCGCACGACGGCACTCGTTAGCCTCGCGCTTCTGTTCCAGAACACGTGGGAAGACGACAATCCCATCATCAACGATGAAATCGCGGGGCCTTCGCCGAATAAAGCGCGACGCGTAGCTTGCGTCGCGCGTCTGCGACGCAGCGCAATGCTTCGCCGACCCGTTGCGACTCACAAATCTAAATCTTCGAAACACCTGGCTGAAATTCAAGGTGCAGGTCGGATGGAGTGCATCGTCCATCAGCTCGGGCTGGCGCTCGGCGGTCGTCCGGCCGCCAGCTTCGCCGAGCGACTGATGATGCCGGTCAGCAACGACACGCTGCTCCGGGTCGTCCAGCGTCGGGCGCGACAGCGGAACGATAGCTTGACGGCGTGGGCATTGATGACTTCGCGTTCCGCCGGAACCACTGTTATGGCTCTATCGTCTGCGATCTCGAGCGGCGGCAGATCGTCAAGCTTCTGCCGGACCGGGAGATTGCCACCGTTGCGGCATGGCTGGCTGATCACCGGGAGGTCCGGATTGTCTCTCGCGACCGCGGTGGCGGCTATGGCGAGGCAGCGGCGGTCACGTTGCCGGAAGTGGCGCAGGTCGCACACCGGTGGCACCTGATGAAGAACGCCAGCGCGGCATTCCTTTTTTGCGGTGAGGAAGTCGATGAGGCCGATCCGCGCCTCTCTCGGAGCGACAACGATCGACCCGAAGCTCCTGACTTCCGCGGAGCGGATCCAGTACGAAGGCTATCTGCGGCGGGAGGAGATGAATGGGATCGTCGCGAGCCTTGCGGCCAATGGCCTCGCGATCAAGGAGATCGTTCGGCGAACAGGTCGGAGCCGCAAACTGGTTCGCCGGATTGTCCGCGGCGAACGCACCGATGTATTCCGGACGCGACAGGGGGCTCTCGACCCGCACCTTCCCTATCTCGAGGCCCAGTGGGATGCAGGCTGCCGGAACGGCGCCGAACTCTGGCGTCGTCTTCGCGCTCAAGACTTCCACGGCTCGCTGCGTGTCGTCGGGGAATGGGCCACCCGGCGCAGACGAGCGGAACAAGTCTCGGGATGGGCGCTTCGCCGAATTCCGTCTGCGAGGACCATAGCCCGTCTGATGACGCTGAAGCGCGATCATCTGACGAAGGCGGAGACCGTCATGGTTGCCGCGATCGAAGCCGGCGTGCCCGCCCTGGCCGAGGCGAGAGCGCTGATCGACCGCTTCCACGTCATGATCCGCAGCCGGTCAGTCGGTCATCTTTCCCCTTGGATATGCGACGCCGAGGCAAGCCTCTTGGCCTCCTTCGCTCGTGATATCCGCAGGGACGCATCCGCGGTTCAGGGTGCGATCACTGAGCCGTGGTCGAACGGCCAGACCGAAGGCCAGGTGAACAAGCTCAAGCTCGTGAAGCGGCAGATGTACGGCCGGGCGAAGCTTGATCTCCTCGAAGCGCGCTTGCTCGGCGCCGCTTGATCGTCATCGGGAGTGCGTCAGCCCCCTTATTCCACGCCGGTTCACACGCAATCGCCTCGGTCCAGTCTGCGTCCGCAAACTCGATTCCGACTTTCTTATCAGCCTTCCGCTTGGCCATCACTGCCTCCCCCGTCGATGTCCCGCAACCGTTGCGCCACCTTCTCCCGGATCGACGGGATAGAGGCGCCAAAAGGTGTCGCAGCGTATTCAGCGTGCTCGTAGCGGATCTCCTTCAGCGCCGACCCGCTTCGGTTCACGGCGACGACGAGCGCGAGGTCGGTTTGGCGGGAATACCACTCGAGGACGGGCTGCTCCCTGACCGCCTCCTCCAGGAACGTCTCCGCGGACGGTCCCAGCAGGAACTCGAACTGCGGGCCCGACAAGCGTTCGCGCCGCATCGGCGTCACCAGGCGCCGCGCGCTAAGGATACCGAGCGAGGTCCGGAGGTCATCGTAGGCTCCGCGCCTCCATCTGATCATCCAGACGGTCCGGACGGACGGTTTGTCCTCGTCGAAGATGCGTCGGACCGCGACGAGCAGGGACTGGTCGCCCGTCTCGGCGTAGACGTCGAGGAGTTCGTCGGCGAGGTAGTCCGGTTAACGGAGCCAAAAGTCGATCGCCAGCGCTCGCTTTTCGCCGATGAACACCCGGTCCCAGTCTTCGCTACGCACGTCCTCGGGCAAGGATTCGCTGCCGCGGACGAGAATGAACAAAAGGCGTCGGGCGTCGCGGAACGCGTGGCCTGGCTCGGGCGGGATGGCGGCGGCCTCGCCCTGAGTTGGCGTTGGCATGCTCTTGCGTCCTCCGGGAAGAGGTGATCGGAGGTTGAGCGAGGGCGGAAGCGCCGTCAATCGGCGAAGAGCCTTTTCAATGGGTCTGGCCGTGATGCGGAGCCAGTGGACAAACCGTGAAGCCGCCGCAGAGTCTCAAAACCTGTCGTTTAGTCTCAGAGGGTCTGTCGTCAGCCAGCGCTGGAGCGGGCGATGGGGATCGAACCCACGACATCAAGCTTGGGAAGCTTGCGTTCTACCACTGAACTACGCCCGCAGCGCGTCGGACCATGCCGGGACGCCGGTCCGGCGTCAAGCGGATTCCGTGGCGATTTCGCCGCGCCCACGGCGGCGGAAGCCATTGCCGGGCCGGCCAGCGGGTCGTCAGGCGATTTCCGCCGATAGGGCGGCCTGTCCTGGGTGGGAAGCGTCCCGCCCGCAGCGACCGGCGTCGCGGATCAGTTCGGCCAGCGCCTCGTAGTCGCGGCGGCGCGCGGTCGAGGGGCGGAAGGCGAGCGCGACCGTGCGGTGGGGCGCGGGCGGGGCGAAGGGCAGGATGGCAATGCCGCCGCCGCGGGTTTCGTCGGCCACCGCCATCTCGGGGATCAGCGTCGAGCCGAGGCCGCCCGCCACCATGCGCAGGATCGTCGTCAGGCTGGTCGCGCCGAGGGCAGACAGTTCGCCGGCATCGGCGATGCGGCAGATCTCCATCGCCTGCGCCCTCAGGCAATGCCCCTCCTCCAGCAGAATCAGCCGCTCCCGGCGTAGCGCGTCGAGCGGCACCGGCGCGGACAGCCGCCCCGCCTCCGCCGCGGGAACCGCCAGATAGAACCGGTCGTCGAACAGCGCAATCGTCTCCAGACCCGAGACGTCGAGGGGCAGCGCCGCGACCGCGCAGTCGATCTCGCCGGAGAGGAGATCGTCCGCCAGCCGCTCCGTCAGACTCTCGCGCACCTCGACCTCGAGGCCCGGATGGTCCCGCGCAAGCGCGGCCAGCAGCTTCGGCAGGAGATAGGGCGCGACGGAGGCGATGATGCCGAGCCTGAGCTTGCGGTCCAGCAGCCGGTCGCCGGCGCTGGCGAGGCTTTCCAAGTCGGCGACCTCCGCGAGGATCCGCTGCACCCGCCCGCCGATCAGGTGGCCGTCGCTGGTCAGCGACACGCCGCTCGCCGCGCGCTGGAACAGCGGACCGCCGAAGAACTCCTCCATCTGCTGGATCTGCGCCGACAAGGCCGGCTGGCTGATGTTGAGGCGCTTGGCGGCGCGGCCGAAATGCAGCGTCTCGCTGAGCGCCTGGAAGTAGCGGAGCTGTCTGAGGGTGACCATGGCCGATAGGATAATCCGATTGGCAGGCGATGGAAATACGATTGGAGATTATCGGCACGATCCGTATCATCCGCGCCTGGAACAGTTCCAAACGCGAAGGGAGGCCTTCAGATGGCTGATCGCCCGAGATTGACGACGACGTCCGGCGCGCCGGTGTCGAGCAACCAGAACTCCAAGACGGTCGGGCCGAACGGTCCGGTGCTGCTCGATGACTACCAGCTGATCGAGAAGCTGGCGCACCAGAACCGCGAGCGGGTTCCCGAGCGCGTCGTCCACGCCAAGGGCTGGGGCGCCTACGGCACGCTGACGGTGACCGAGGACGTCTCGAAATACACCCGCGCCAAGGTGCTGCAGAAGGGCACCAAGACCGACATGCTGGCCCGCTTCTCGACCGTCGCCGGCGAGCAGGGCGCGGCCGACGCCGAGCGCGACGTGCGCGGCTTCGCGCTGAAGTTCTACACCGAGGAGGGCAACTGGGACCTCGTCGGCAACAACACGCCGGTGTTCTTCGTCGCCGACCCCTACAAGTTCCCCGACTTCATCCACACGCAGAAGCGCCATCCGCGCACCAACCTGCGCTCGGCGACGGCGATGTGGGACTTCTGGTCGCTCTGCCCGGAATCGCTGCACCAGGTGACGATCCTGATGTCCGACCGCGGCATCCCGACCGACCCCAGCCGGATGAACGGCTACGGCTCGCACACCTTCTCGCTCTGGAACGACAAGGGCGAGCGCTTCTGGGTGAAGTTCCACTTCAAGACCCAGCAGGGCCACGCCCACTTCGTCAACGAAGAGGCCGAGAAGGTCATCGCCAAGTCGCGCGAGAGCTACCAGGAAGCCCTCTACGGCATGATCGAGGAAGGCCGCTTCCCGAAGTGGACCATGTACATCCAGGTCATGCCGGAAGACGAAGCGGAAGAGTTCGAGAAGAAGACCGGCTGGTCCGCCTTCGACCTCACCAAGGTCTGGCCGCACGGCATGTATCCGCTGATCAAGGTCGGCGAGATGGAGCTGAACAAGAACCCGGAGAACTATTTCTCCGACATCGAGCAGTCGGCCTTCAACCCGTCGAACGTCGTGCCGGGCATCGGCTTCTCGCCGGACAAGATGCTGCAGGGCCGCCTGTTCTCCTATCCGGACGCGCATCGCTACCGCATCGGCACGCATTACGACGCGCTGCCGGTCAACAAGCCGAAGAGCCCGGTGAACCACTATCACCGCGACGGCGAGATGCCGTTCGGCCTGCGCACGAACCCCGACGCCTATTACGAGCCGAACTCGTTCAACGGCCCGGTCGAGGATCCGTCCGTCGAGGAGCCGCCGCACAACTATTCCGGCCAGGTCGGCCGCTACGAGTTCCGCGGCAAGGCCGATCACTACTCGCAGCCGCGGGCGCTCTTCGAGATGTTCGACGCCGGCCAGCGCGAACGCCTGTGCAGCAACATCGCCGGAGCGATGCAGGGCGTGCCGCAGTTCATCGTCGACCGGCAGCTGGCGCATTTCGACAAGGTGCATCCGGAATACGGGGCCGGCGTGCGCAAGGCGATCGCCGCGCAGGGCCGCGACGACGCCGAGGCGAGCCTGTCGACCAGCCACAGCGCCGCCGCGGAGTAAGCCGCCACGGCTCATCCGCCCGGCGCTAGAGCATTTCCCGTGAAAGCCGGATCGGCTTCACGGCCGGACAATGCGAAAAGACAAGACGATAGAGCGTTTCCGGTGCCCCCATGCTCGCCGGAAACGCTCTAACGAGCCGGGCAGAATCGATCGACCAGGAGGGGCCGGGCTGGCAGCAGCCCGGCCCCTTCCTGTGCGGTGATGCGTTGTTGAGGTCCGGCGGCGAGCCTATCATCTGGCCGGATGATGCTCCGGAGGCACGGCGATGGGCAATCAATGGACGCTGCAGGACGCCAAGAACAAGTTCTCGGCCGTCGTCGAGGCTGCCCGAAAGGGCGTGCCCCAGCATGTGACGAAGCACGGGGCCGACGCCGTCGTGGTGCTGTCGGCCGAGGAGTACCGGCGGCTTGCGGAACTGGACAAGGACCGGAAGCCGAAGAAGACGCTGCTCGAACATCTGCTCGGTTCTCCGAGGCTTCCCGGAGGGATGGACGACATCTTCGACGACCGGGACGGCTACCCGTCGGCACTCCGTGAGATCGATCTCGAAGACTGATCATGTATCTTCTCGACACCATGGTCTTGTCGAAAGGTCTCAAACGGCAGCGGCACCCGGACGTCGTGGTCTGGATGGAGCGATCCCGAGACGAGGAGGCGTTCCTCAGCGTGAGAAGCCTCGGCGAGATCGAGCGCGGGATCTGCAAGATCGCGAACCGCGATCCCGATCGTTCGGAACGCTATCGGTCATGGCTGCAGGACACCGTGCAAGCGTATGCCGACCGCGTCCTTCCCGTTACGGAGCATGTCGCCAGACGCTGGGGACGGCTCAGCCATGATCTCGGTAATGCGAACCCGGATCTCTTCATCGCCGCGACGGCACTCGTACACGATCTGACCGTCGTCACCCGCAACGTCCGGCATTTCGAGCCAACCGGCGTGAAGCTGTTCAATCCGTATAAGAGTTGACCGTCCGGAGCCGTACGGCTTGACGGATGCGCGGCGATACTGTGCAAGCCGACGCTTCAGGCCCGCTGACGCCATGCCCCTTCGGGCTCGCGCGATCCGGCAGGCGCGGCCGCACAACGACAGTATCAAGGACGACCCCATGCGCCTCGGCGGCCGCATCTCTGCAGCGATCGACATCCTCTCCGACATGGCGGCGCGGCATCGCCCCGTCGCCGACGCGCTGAAGGACTGGGGCCTGTCGCACCGCTTCGCCGGCTCGGGCGACCGCGCGGCGATCGGCAACATCGTCTACGACGCGCTGCGCAGGAAACGTTCCTTCGCCTGGCGCATGGAAGACGAGACGCCGGCCACCCTCGCCTTCGCCGCCGTGATGGAGGGGGCCGGCCTCGATCCGGCGGATCTGACCAAGGCGCTGGCGGGCGACCGCTTCGCGCCGGAGCTTCCCTCCGCCGACGCCTTCGCCGCCTGGCGCACGCGCGACCTCGCCACGGCGCCGGATCCCGTGCGCGCCGACCTTCCGGACTGGCTGGTGCAGCCGATCGCGCGCGCTCTCGGCGACGGCTGGGCGGAGGAGGCTGCGGCGCTCGCCGAGCGTCCGCCCCTCGACATCCGCGCGAACACGCTGAAGAGCGACCGCGAGAAGGTCCTGAAGGCGCTGGCGCCGCTCGGCGCCGCCACCGGCGGGATCGCCCCGGATGCCGTGCGCATTGCGCCGGTCGCCGGCGACGGGCGGCATCCGAACGTCCAGGTGGAGGCGGGCTTCCAGAAGGGCTGGTTCGAGATCCAGGACGAGGGTTCGCAGGTCGCCGCCCGCCTCAGCGGGGCGCAGCCCGGCGAGCAGGTGCTGGACCTGTGCGCCGGCGGCGGCGGGAAGACGCTGGCGCTCGCCGCGATGATAGAGAACACCGGTCAGATCCACGCGACGGATTCGGACCGCCAGCGCCTCGCCCCGATCCACGAGCGCCTGTCCCGCGCCGGCGTGCGCAACGTGCAGGTCCACGATCCGCGCGACGACGTCGCCGACCTTCACGCCCGGATGGATCTCGTCCTCGTCGACGCCCCCTGCACCGGCACCGGCACCTGGCGCCGGCGTCCGGACGCCAAGTGGCGGCTGTCGGAGGCGGCGCTGCAGAAGCGGATCGCCGAGCAGGACGCGGTCCTCGACCAGGCCGCCCGCTTCGTGAAGCCCGGCGGCCGGCTCGCCTATATCACCTGCTCGCTGCTCGCCGAGGAGAACGGCGACCGGATCGCGGCCTTCCTCGCGCGCGAGAGCGGGCGCGGCTTCGTCGTCGCCGATGGCGAAGTCTGCTGGCAGGGCGCCCTCCCAGCCGTCCCGGACCGCCACCGTCTCGTGCCGATCGCCGGCGGAGCCGGCGTGATGCTGACGCCGCGGCTCTCCGGCACCGACGGCTTCTTCTTCGCGATGCTGCAGCGGACGGCATGAAAGGGATCGGCAGCCTCGCCTTCTTCCTGACCCTGACCGTCGGCGGCGGCGGCCTTCTCGGCCTCGTCGTCGAGACCGGCGGCTGGTTTGCCGCGCTGGACAAGCCGAGCTTCAACCCGCCGGACTTCGTCTTCGCGCCGGTCTGGGGGACTCTGTACCTGCTGATCGGCATCGCCGGCTGGCTGGTCTTCCGAACGGGCGACGCCGGCTCGCTGCGGCTCTGGTGGCTGCAGCTCGCGCTGAACTTTTGCTGGCCGCCGCTGTTCTTCGCCGCCCACGCGCTTCTCGGCGGCTTGCTGATCATCCTCGCCCTCTTCGCGGTGATCTGCGCCTTCATCCGCAGCGCCTGGAAGGGCCGCCGGGCCCCCGCCGCACTGTTCCTGCCCTATCTCGCCTGGACCGCCTCTGCGGCGCTTCTCAACGGCGCCATCTGGTGGTTGAACTGAGAGACGGCTGGAGCCGGCAGAGCGCCGGCTCGCCGTCGCGAAAGAGGGCCGCATGAGCGATTTCGACCCGTCCAAGCTCGACTGCACCGTGGAGCGGATCGGCGGCTGGTCCGTCCTTTTCGTCATGGCGGCCGAGGCCGAATACGGCCCGCATCTGAAGAAACGGGTGCGCCCGCTGATGACCGGCGTCGGCCCGATCGAGGCGGCGCTCGGCACCGGTGTCGCGCTGCATGCGCTGACGCTCGCCGGGCACCGGCCGGATCTCGTCGTCTCGCTCGGCTCGGCCGGCTCGCGCGAACTCGAACAGGGGGAGATCTATCAGGTGTCGTCGGTCTCCTGGCGCGACATCGACGCCTCCCCGCTCGGCTTCACCAAGGGGGTGACGCCCTTTCTCGACCATCCCGTCGACACCGGACTGCCGACGCCGATCCCGAGCCTGCCGACGGCGCGCCTGTCGACGGGGTCGGACATCGTCACCGGCCTCAAGTATCGCACGATCGACGCCGACATGGTCGACATGGAAACCTTCGCCGTGCTGCGCGCCTGCCAGCGCTTCCAGCTGCCGCTGATCGGCCTGCGCGGCATCTCCGACGGGGCGGCGGAGCTTCACCACTACGACGACTGGACGACGCTGCTGCACGTCCTCGACGAGAAGCTGGCCGACGCCGTCGACCGGCTGGAGGTCGCGCTCGACAGCGGCCTCCTGACCGCCTGACGCCCGGCCCGCGCACCGCATGCCTCGCATGCGCAAAAATCGGTTTCCAGCGCGCGCCAATTTCACTATCAGTCCGCCATGACAGCGCACCCCGACACCGTCCTCATCATCGACTTCGGCTCCCAGGTCACGCAGCTGATCGCACGGCGCGTGCGCGAGGCCGGGGTCTATTCCGAGATCGTCCCGTTCCAGTCCGCCGCGGAAGGCTTCCGCCGCCTGAAGCCGAAGGCGGTGATCCTGTCAGGATCGCCCGCCTCGGTGACCGAAGCGAACGCCCCGGCGGCACCGGCCGAGATCTTCACCGCCGGCCTCCCCGTCCTCGGCATCTGCTACGGCCAGCAGACCATGTGCGCCGGGCTCGGCGGCCATGTCGAAGGCGGGCTGCATCGCGAATTCGGCCGCGCCTTCATCGAGGTCCGCAAGGCCTCGCCCCTGTTCGACGGCGTCTGGGCGGAGGGCACGCGGCATCAGGTCTGGATGAGCCACGGCGACCGCGTGACCGAACTGCCCGAAGGCTTCGAGATCGTCGCGACCTCGCCCGGCGCGCCCTTCGCGGCGATCGCCGACGAGGCGCGCCGGTTCTACGGCGTGCAGTTCCATCCCGAGGTGATCCACACGCCGGACGGCGCGAAGCTCCTGTCGAACTTCGTCCACCGGATCGCCGGCCTGAAGGGCGACTGGACGATGGCCGCCTTCCGCGAGCAGGCGATCGCCGAGATCCGCGGCAAGGTCGGCGACGGCAAGGTGATCTGCGGCCTGTCCGGCGGCGTCGATTCCTCCGTCGCGGCCGTGCTGATCCACGAGGCGATCGGCGACCAGCTGACCTGCATCTTCGTCGACCACGGCCTCCTGCGGATGAACGAGGCGGAAGAGGTCGTCGGCATGTTCCGCGACCACTACAACATCCCGCTCGTCCACGTTCAGGCGCAGGACCTCTTCCTCGACGCGCTGGAGGGCGAGACCGACCCGGAGGTTAAGCGCAAGACCATCGGCCGGCTGTTCATCGAGACCTTCGAGGCCGAGGCCAAGAAGATCGGCGGCGCGGACTTCCTGGCGCAGGGCACGCTCTATCCCGACGTGATCGAGTCGGTGTCCTTCGCCGGCGGTCCGTCGGTGACGATCAAGTCGCACCACAATGTCGGCGGCCTGCCCGAGCGCATGAACATGAAGCTCGTCGAGCCCTTGCGCGAGCTGTTCAAGGACGAGGTGCGCGAACTCGGGCGCGAACTCGGCCTGCCGGAGCACTTCGTCGGTCGCCAGCCCTTCCCGGGGCCGGGCCTCGCCATCCGCTGCCCCGGCGGCATCACCCGCGACAAGCTGCGCATCCTGCGCGAGGCCGATGCGATCTATCTCGACGAGATCCGCAAGGCCGGGCTCTACGACGCGATCTGGCAGGCCTTCGCGGTGCTCCTGCCGGTGCAGACCGTCGGCGTGATGGGCGACGGGCGCACCTACGAATTCGTCTGTGCGCTGAGGGCCGTCACCTCCGTCGACGGCATGACGGCGGACTTCTATCCCTTCGACATGGAATTCCTCGGCCAGGCGGCGACGCGGATCATCAACGAAGTCCGCGGCATCAACCGCGTCGTCTACGACGTCACGTCGAAGCCGCCAGGCACCATCGAGTGGGAATGATTCAGGCGCCGCCGAGAAATATCCGACGGCACCCAGGACGCGGCGCAAGGCTCGGAAAGCAGGACTAAACTCGCCACAGCCTTTCGTGGACTATCGCCCGCACGTGTTGCGAGTGGCGGAGTGGGTGACGGACCTCCAAACCGTCCTGTCGATGCCGTGGCGTCTTCTGTCAGGCGCCCTGTGTCGAGGCCCTGGCACCCGTCTCGCCTCTTGCAGCTCGTTCGAAGAGGGCGTCTGCGCCGTCCTTGCATCTGCTTTTCGTCGCGCAGCCGGCGGCATGCGGCCGCGTCCATCGCGGCCACACCGAACCTATGCCTTCACGCGCAGCCGGTTCACCAGAAGATCGCCGCCTAGGATCTTGTCCTTGAGAGCGGTGAGTTCGCCGACATCCCAGTTGGCGCTGAGATAGCGGCCTCTGGCCCAGTCGGCCCGGCCGGAGCAGAGCCAGACGGCGAAGCTTGCAGCCAGCTCGGGCTCGTCGACGAGATTGGCGTGCAGGCTTTCGGGCATGTTCATCCCAAGCGTTGTGGCGACGCCGCCCGGATGCATGGCGAAGCATTTGACACCGTCTTCGCCGTGATCGACGTTGACGAATTCGCACAGACGATTGATCGCGTGCTTCGAGGTCTGGTAGTCGGACGCCGTCGGCGTCAGCAACTGGGCGCCGACGGACGACAGCAGGATCAGATGCCCGCCGGCCGATCCCTCGGCGCTGCGCCTCTTGGCTGACTGGATGAGATGGGGAAGCGTGTAGCGGACGACGTGATAGGTGCCGCGGACGTTCACTTCCCAGCTTTGCCACCAGCTCTGCGGGTCCGACTCGCCGATTTTCGTCCAGCGGTCGAGATAACCGGCATTGGCATCCGCGGCGTCCATGCCGCCGAACTTCGCCACGCAGTCGGCGACCGCCGCTTCGACCTGCTTCGGGTCGGTGACGTCGCACACCGAATAGGCACACTGGGTCTGCGCATTGGCCTCCTCGACCCGCGCCCGGGTTTCTTCGAGGGCCTTGTCCGATCTTGCCATGAGATAGACCGCACGGGCTCCGGCCTGTGCGAAGGCGACTGCGGTCGCTTGGCCGATCCCGCGCGAGGCGCCAGCAATGAAGATGACCTTGCCGGTCATGCTGCCCTTGAGCGAGGTCCGCGGATCAATGGCATCGTAGACGGTGTGATGTGCCGTGAGGTCGGGAAACTGGCGTTCGATCGAAGACATCGGATGCTTCTCCTGACTGGTAGCCCGCGCGCATACGATAGGCACTCGTGAAAGAGCCTCTCTGATGAGGGAGCCATTTCCGGCGAAATTCCCGCGCCGGCCTGCCGGGGCAGGTCCTGAGGTCAGATAAGTTGCCGGCATCCGCGATCAACGCGGCGCCTTATGATCCGGGTTTCCCGGCAATGTCCCAAGGTGGGGTCTTGCCGAGTTGCACGGTCAGATGATCCAGGAAGCGCCGAAGCTTCAGGGAGGCGTGGCGTCGGCTCGGGTAGACGGCGTGGATCGCCAGGTCCGACGTCTTATGATCCTCAAGAAGTGCGACCAGCGTTCCACCGGCAAGAGACGGCCCGAACACGAAACCCGGGCCGTAAGCGACGCCGGCTCCGGTCAACGCTGCAGAGAGCAGCATCTGCATGTTGTTGGACGCAAGTCGGACGGGCCCGTCGATGGCGTGCGCTTGTCCGGCGGGATCGGTCAGATTCCAGTCTCCGGGGGAAACGGCGTCGGTGAAGACCAGTCTTGGCGCCCGGCGCAGGTCATCGGCCGTTCGCGGTGAGCCGTGCCGTTCCAGGAACGAGGGGGCCGCGCAATAGACCATCCGGCACGGAGCGAGACGCCTGGCGACCAGGTCGGAATCCTGAAGACGGCCGATGCGGATCGCCAGATCGACCCCCTCCGACAGAAGATCGATGTAGCGGTCGCTCAGCAAGGTGTCGATCGTCACGTCCGGATGAGCCTCGAGGAAGCTCGCGATCACCGGGCCGAGATGCATGGCGCCGAAGGTCGTCGGAGCGGCGACCCGCAAGAGCCCCTTGACGCTCGCCTGAGCCTCCTGCGCCTCGGCATTGGCGTCCTCTACGGCTTCGAGGATCTGCCTGCAGCGTGCGTAATAGGCGTTCCCTACCTCGGTCAGCGTCAGCATCCGCGTGCTTCGCTGCAGCAGCCGCGCCTGCAAGTCCTCCTCGATCGCCGAAACGTGTTTCCCCGCCATGGACGGCGAAAGCCCGAAGCGCCGTGCGGCGCCGACGAGACTGCCCTCCTCCACGGCCGCAACGAACACCGCCATGCTGGTCAACCGGTCCATCCGCCGCCCCACTCGATAACATCGCTATCAGATGATGATAGTCCACAGCGGATTATATCCCGATGCGACCGACCGTAAATCCCGTTGCGTCGGCTGCCAGGGCCGGCTGCAAACGAGAGGCAGGCAGATGAAAATCGCATCGAATGGAATGTCCCTTCACGTCGACGAGCAGGGCGCGGGCGAATTGTCGCTGGTCTTCCTGCACTACTGGGGCGGCTCGTCCCGCACGTGGCGGCTGGTGACGGCCGAGCTCGCGCCGCGCTTTCACACGATCGCCATCGACCACCGCGGCTGGGGGCAATCCGAAGCGCCCGGTGCCGGCTATGCGCTGGCGGATCTGGCGGCGGACGCCGAGGGCGTGATCGCGGCGCTCGATCTGCCCCGCTACGTCCTGGTCGGCCATTCCATGGGCGGCAAGGTCGCCCAACTGATGGCGTCGCGCCGGCCGGCAGGTCTCGCGGGCCTCGTCCTCGTCGCGCCGTCTCCGCCCACTCCGATGGCCCTCCCCGCGGCGGCGCGCGAGATGATGACCGGCGCCTATGACAGCCGCGCAACCGTCGAGGCAACGCTCGACAACGTGCTGACGGCGAAGCCGCTCGCGGGCGAAATCCGCGAGCAGGTCATCGAGGACAGCCTGAAAGGCGCGCCGCCCGCAAAGCTGGCCTGGCCGCTCGCGACAAGCCAGGAGGACATTACCGCAGAGGTCGGCAACATCGACGTCCCGACTCTCGTGATCGCCGGCGAGTTGGACCAGGTCGATGCGCCGGATGTGCTCAGGGCCGAGCTGTTGCCCCGCCTGTCCGGCGCCACGATGCATGTGCTGCCCGGAACCGGGCATCTGTCGATGCTGGAATCGCCCGAGGAACTCGCCGCGCTGATCCACGGTTTCTGCGAGCGGCTCGCTTAGCGGGACAGGTGGATGCGCACCAGGGATCGCTAAACTGACTCTCCCGATATTGCCGCCGGCCGCGGGCTCGATCCCTGCAACCCGCGAATGCCTTTCCCCGTGCGGGGCGCGCAGCTCTCGGCCGGCATCGGCGGCGCGCAGAGCACCATGGAGCGAAGTCTACGTGTTGCGTGTGAACGGCATGGCTCCGGCCTGCCGACACCTCAGCCGAGTTCGGCGCTCCGGCGATGAAGGCGCACATGATCGACCAGGGCGCGCAGTTTGGGCGCGAGGTTGCGGCGATCAGGAAAGTACAGATAGAAGCCCGGAAAAGGCGGACAGAAGTCCTCCAGCATCGCGACCAGTTCGCCGCGCTCGAGATACGGCCGGAAGGTATCTTCCACGCCGAACGTCAGGCCCCCGCCGGCGACGGCGGAGCGGACCATCACCCACATGTCGTTGGTCGTCACCTGAGGGCGAACGTCGACGTCAAAGTCGCGGCCGTTTTCCGTGAAGTCCCAGCGATAGGGAACCACCTCCGGCGCAGGCCGCCACCCGATGCACCGGTGGTGGATCAGATCGCGCGGATGCGCCGGTGCACCGAGCCTGGCCACATAAGACGGAGCACCGACCACCATCTGCCGCTGATCGCCGGAAATCGGCACCGCGATGACGTCTTGCGCCAACACCTCGCCGAGACGCACACCGGCGTCGAAGCCACGGGCGACGATGTCGAATTCCTCGTCCGTGACGGTCACGTCCATCTGGACCCCCGGGAACTGCTCGGCAAAGCTGGCGATGAGGGGGCCCGACAAGAAGCATTCGGCGATCGACGACACCGCGAGGCGCAGCAGCCCGGTCGGACGCGCTTCGCGATCGCTTGCTGCTTCGATGGCCGCGGTGACCTCGCCAACCGCCGGCGCGACTCGGTCGTAAAGTTCGCGGCCGGCTTCCGTGAGGCTGACGCTCCGCGTCGTCCGAAGCACGAGCGCGGTTCCCAGCCGGTTCTCCAGGGCGCGGATCGACTGGCTGACCGCGGAACGCGTCACGCCGATCCTTTCGGCCGCGGCGCGGAAATTCTGTGTCTCGGCGACGGCCAGAAACGCCGGTATGCCCGAAAGGTCTGTGCTCATTGGTTAGGAAAGCTTACCGCCGAGGTAAGCGGCGGGCAAATTGTTTTTCCAATGCTCCTGGCCCATCTCGGTCGTGACACGCCCGCCGTTTCCTCGACCGTCCCATGATCCGGCAGATCATGTCCGGCGACGCCGTGGTCGAGCCCCGCGCCGAAAGCCGGGAAGGACCGCGGCCATGCCAGAACCGGACGCAACCGACAGTTCGTACGCCGGCCTTCAACGAGACGGTCGACTGGCGCGCCCCAGCGAAATCAAACGAAAAGGAACCGCAGCGATGACTGACAATCCGATCCGCATCGGCCTTTGCACCGACCTCTCCGGCCCGTATGAAAACGTCGACGGCAACGCCGGCGCCGAAGCCATCCGCATGGCCATCGAGGAGATCAACGGCACGGCCGCCGGACGCCCCGCCGAGCTTGTGCTCGGCGATCACCACAATGACGAGCGTGAGGCCGCGTCGATTGCTCGCCGCTGGTACGCCGATGACGGCGTCGACATGGTGATCAGCGGCGTCAATTCGGACACGAGTCTCGCCATGACCGCCGTCGCGGCCGATGAGGGGAAGCCGATCTTCGTCGTCGGCGCCGGGACCTCGGTCCAGACGCGCGAGCGCGCCGCTCCCCCGGTCATCCAGTATGCCTACAGCACCGTCGCTCTCGCCACGGTGCCGGCCATCGGACTCGTCCGGGACGGCCTGAAACGCTGGTTCTTCGTCACCGCCGACTACCCGTTCGGCCGCGAATTGGAGGAGCATGGCACCGCCGCGATCGATGCCGCCGGCGGGAGGGTCGTGGGCTCGGTCAAGAACCCCCACGGCGCCGACGACTTCACCCCGTTTCTCGAAAAGGCCCGCGACAGCGGAGCCGAGGTGCTGGGCCTCGCCAATGGCCATGCCGAGCTCCTCAAGGCGATGGCGGCGATGGAGACGCTCGGCCTCGGCGACCGCATGAAGCTTGTCGGGCTGCTCACCTTCGTGGATGACATCCATCACATGGGCCTCGAGAAGGCGCAGGGGCTCTATCTCGCCGACAGCTGGTACTGGACTCGCGACGACGATACCCGCCGCTGGTCGGAGCGTTTCCACGAACGGCGGCAGCGCATGCCGTCCTCACTGCAGGCCGCCGACTATTCGGCCGCTCTCCAGTTCATGAAGGCGGTGGAGGCGGTCGGCGGTACCGATCCGGAAGCGGTCATCCGGCACCTGCGCGCAGCCACCCTGAACGACATGTATGTCAGGAACGGGCGGATCCGGGACGACGGAACGATGCTGCACGACATCCACCTGCTGCGCGTGAAGACGCCGGACGCATCCGAAGGCGAGTGGGACGTCTACGAGCACGTCGCGACGGTTCCCGGTCCCGAGGCGTTCCCCCATTGACCGCGGGACCCGCTGGCGGCCGCTCGGACGCCGGCGGGTCCGCCTGATCGCGTCCTGTCGTTTTCGCAATAGCCGCCCGACGATGTATCGTCGGTTGTCGAGCCTTGCGCTTCAATGCAAAGCGGCGGTCGAAGGATCGGCCGGCGGAGAGTGGGGATCTTCGCCCTCGATCAGTCGGAACGCTTCCGCAGGTGATCGATGACGGTCCGTGCCGCCGGCGACAGCGTGCGCCGGCTCGGATAATAGAGGAAGTCGCCCGGCATTGTGACCGACCAGCGCCGAAGGACCTCGACCAATCCCCCGGCTTCCAGCTGGTCCTCGACGGCGTCGCGGGGCACGAAGGCGAGGCCGAGGCCGAGTGCGGCCGCCCGTTGGGACATCTGGACATCGTCGACGATGAGCGAAGGCTCGAAATTCGTCTCGAATTCACGATCCCCCTCGGCGAACCGCCAGACGAAAAGGCGGCCGGAGGTGACGAAGCGATAGCCGATGCAGCGGTGCTGCTGAAGGTCCGCCGGCGTGTCCGGTGTTCCCATCTCCTCGAGGTAGGAGGGGGCGGCGACCACGGCGGTCCGGTGGTCGGGGCTCAGCCTGACGGCGATCATGTCCTCCGCCAGCCGCTCGCCGATGCGGATGCCCATGTCGTATCCCGCAGCCACGATGTCCGTGAGACCCTCGTCGACCGACAGCTCAAGCGTGATCTTCGGATGCTCTTTCTGGAGCGCGCCGAGCTTCGGCAGCACGAGCAGTTCCGCCCCGTTGCGGTGTGCGTTGATGCGCACATGGCCTGCGATGCGGCCGCTCGTGTCGGCCAGGTCCAGAAGCGCCCGGTCGATGTCGTTCAGGGCCGGCTGCAGGATCCGCAGAAACCGTGCTCCGGCTTCTGTCGGCGCGACGCTCCGCGTCGTTCGGTGCAGCAGCGCGGAGCCGAGCTGATCCTCCAGCCGGCGTATGGCGTGGCTCAGGGCGGAGGGGGACAGGCCCAGCCTGCCCGCCGCGCCCCTGAAGCTTCCCTGTTCGGCAACGACAGAGAAGGCCAGCAAATCCGGAAGATCTTCGCGCCTCATTGATGCACCCGGTTCAGCAGAGTGTTCGCGAGACTCACCCTAATGAGACACTCATGGGCCGGCTATCTCTCTGAGCGAAAGCCGCGATGGCGTCGCGCGTCGACGCCCCGACGGCGGAGCCGCCCAAGATTGCTGCTCCTGCCGCCCAGGGAAGGCAGCTCGCCGGCGGCGTCACTGGTATGAGAAGGAGAACGGCCATGCCCAGGGAAACGATGAAGGCAGTTCGCCAGCACAAGTTCGGCGGTCCGGACGTGCTGGTCTACGAGGAAGCCCCGATGCCGGAAGTGAAGCCGGGCGAAGTGCTGGTGCGCGTGCATGCCGCCAGCCTCAATCCGCCGGACTGGTACCTGCGCGACGGCTTCAGCTCGCTCCCGCCGGAATGGCGGCCCCAGGGCGACTTTCCCCTCATTCTGGGAACGGACATCTCGGGCGTCGTCGACGCGGTCGCCGACGACGTCACGGGCTTTGCCCCCGGCGACGAAGTCTATGCCATGGTCCGCTTTCCCGAGGGCATGTTCGGCGACAGCCGCGGGCATGCGCAATATGTCGGCGTTCCGGCGTCCCACCTCGCACTGAGGCCCACGAACATCGATCATGCACAGGCCGCCGGGGCGCCGATGTCGCTGCTCACCGCCTGGCAGTTCCTGGTGGAACTGGGGCATGACGAGCCGAACCCGCTCCAGCCCCACCGACACGAACCGGTGCCGCTCGAGGGCCGGACGGTGGTCGTCAACGGGGCTGCCGGCGGCGTCGGCCACTTCTCGCTGCAGGTGGCGAAACTGAAGGGCGCGCGCGTCATCGCCGTAGCGTCCGCCAGGCATGAAGCCCTGCTGCGGGACCTCGGAGCCGATGAATTCGTCGACTATACGAAGACGACGCCCGAGGACGTCCTGCGCGACGTCGACCTCGTGGTCGATGCGGTGGGTGGCGCAGGCGCCGGGCGCTTTCTGAAGACGATCAAGCCCGGCGGCGCCCTGTTCCCGGTCAATCCCATCGGCTTTGCCGACGGCGAGGAGGCGGAGGAGCGCGACATCAGGGTCTCGGCGGCCCAGGTTCGATCGAGCGGCGCCCAGCTGGCAGAACTCGCGCCCCTGCTCGACGACGGCTCGATCCGCGTGGTCATCGACAGCAGCTTTCCCTTGGCCGACGCCCGCAAGGCCCATGAGCGCGCTGCGCGGGGACATGTCCAGGGCAAGATCGTCCTGACGGTCGACTGAGAACCGGTCACCGGCCGCGGCGCCTGGCGCGGCCGGTCCGGAAAGGAGCGGAAAAATGATCGGACATGACAAGCTTCAACAGGGCACGACAGAGTGGTTCGACATGGTCGGAACACTCATGTCCGACGCCGCTTTGCGGTCGGGGCTGGCACCGGATTTCACCGTCTCCTTCGTGGAGCGCTATACCGACGGCGTCGAACTGCCCGGAGGCCTTGTCCAAGGCATTCGCTTCGACATCGTCGACGGGAAGCCCTCCTACCGGGTCGGCGCCCGGCTGGAAGAGCAGGCTGACATCACGGTCGAGGTGACGGCAGCAGCCGCACGCGCCCTCAACCTCCTGCCCGGTGGCGACCAGCGATATGCGGCGGTGCGCGACGAGGTTCTGCGCGCGTCCGAAATGCGCGTCGAAGGGGATGTATCTCGTTTGGGCGCCTGGCTGGAGACAGTGCACGATCGGATCGTCGAGCGAACGAAGTAGCGCGCGAGGCAGGATCGGGCCATCGCGCCACGCTTGGTCCGGTGCTCCGGTGGAGCTTCATGTGTGTCCTGGCGGCGATCAGGGTTCGACATGACCGGTAGCAGCATCGCCGATCAATACCGCGCGGATCGGCGAAGTGCGCTGCGTCGGATGCTGGCGCTATGATTGACGGGCATGCCGGCTACCGGTCGGTGGCTCCCTCGGATAGCGTCATTGCTCATCGAGCTCGGCCACGCGAAACGTCTCCGTGAGCCAGTCGATGAACACTCTGACGCGAGACGAGAGGTGCCGGCTCTGCGGGTAGAGCACGGACACCTCCATCGATGGCGGCGGAAAATTGTCCAGCACCGACACGAGCGCGCCGGCAGCAAGCTGATCCCGGACACGATAGCGTGGGACCTGAATCAGCCCGAGACCGGCGGCGCCTGCGGCCGTGTAGATCTCGGCGCCCCGGACGATCACGTCATGGGGCAGAGGGATCTCCCAGTGCCGGCCGTCGCGGCCAAATTCCAGTGGATAGGGCTGTCCCGTGGCGGACGCGGCATAACCCACCATACGGTGCCCCTCCAAATCTTTCGGGGATGCGGGAATGCCGAAGCGTTCGAGATAGGCGGGACTGGCAAGAGTGACTTGGGGCAACGTCGCTATCCGTCGGCCGATCAGCGAAGAGTCCTGGAGAGAGCCGGCGCGGAGAACGCAGTCGACACCTTCGGTGATGAGGTCGACCATACGATCGCCCTCGCTCAGATTGAGCGCGATATCCGGGTAGCAGGCGATGAACGCCGGGAGTGCCGGCATGACGAAGAAGCGGGCGAGCGTGCCCTGCATGTCGACCCGCAACGGCCCCTTGGGCTCAGCATTGCGGAAGACGCTTTCCGTTTCGTCCAGGTCGGCCAGAAGTCGAACGCAGCGCTCGTGATAGAGCAGACCGTCGAGAGTGGGCTTCACCGTTCGCGTGGTCCGTTCGAGAAGCCGCACGCCGAGATCCGCCTCGAGACCCTGGATGGCGTGGGTCGCCGTAGGGCGATGGACCCGAAGGTCACGCGCCGCCTGGGCGAAGCTTCCGCGCTCTACGATCCGCACGAAAAGCCGCATGACGTCGATACGATCCATGCCCCACCCTAGCAGATTGTTATGGATTTCAAAATGGTGATGTCAAATCTGGGTTTCTACCGCCCGATTTAGGAATGGTTATCTTGCCCCCGAGGTCAGCAGACAGGAGGTCGAGATGACGGATGAAGCAAGAGCAGCCGGCGACGGCGGCGGGCCGCGCCTCATCAATCCGTCGCTCGCGCCGTTCGGCGACTGAGACCTTCGGCGGTCTGGCATCGGCGGTGGGCCGTGGGGCGCGGCTCCTCGCCGCGATGCTGGCGGTGGAGATGATCTTCGTCAGCGATGCGCTTGGCTCGATCGTGGGCTGATCGTCCGCCCGTAGCAACGCCTCTCGTCCAAAACGCAACCTCAACCACCAGAAGGAGAATAGATCATGCCTTTTGCCAATTTCAAAGTACCCGAAGCCGCACTTACCCGCGCCCAGAAGGAAGAGATCGTCCATCGCACGACCGCGATGCTTGTCGACTACTTCTCGGAGGCGGCGCGGCCGCACACCATGGTGCTGATCGAAGAGATCAAGGACGGCGGCTATGCCCGTGCGGACACCGTGTTCGTGATCCCGGAGGAGTATCGCGCCAAGGAATGACGCGGGGCGCCCGCCGGCCCCGCGGCCAGGTGGGCGCCGCCCTCACGAGAAAGGAGACGACAATGAACACTTCATCCAACCGCGTTGCGATCGTCACGGGCGCTTCTCGTGGCATCGGCGCCGCCATAGCCCGCCGCCTGGCGGACGATGGCTTCACCGTCATCGTCAACTATGCGGGCAGCGCCAAGGCGGCCGCCAGGGTGGTCGATGAGATCGAAAAGACCGGCGGTCGCGCGATCTCCGCACAGGCCGATGTCAGCGACGCGCAGGCCGTGAAACGGATGTTCGATTCCGCCGAGGCGGCCTATGGCGGGGTGGACGTGCTGGTGAACAACGCCGGCATCATGAAGCTCGCGCCCGTCGCGCAGGTCGACGACGCCACCTTCGATCAGACGATCGCCGTCAACCTCAAGGGCACCTTCAATGGCCTCCGCGAGGCAGCGAAGCGGCTGCGCGATGGCGGCCGGATCGTGAACTTCTCGACGAGCGTCGTCGGGCTCTACCAGCCAACCTACGGCGTCTACGCTGCCACGAAAGCGGCGGTCGAGGCCCTGACCCACATCCTCGCAAAGGAACTCGGCGCGCGAGGAATCACGGTTAACGCCGTGGCGCCCGGGCCGGTCGCGACCGAGCTCTTCCTCGACGGCAAGGATCAGGCGACGCTGGATCGCATCAAGCAGATGAACCCGCTCGGCCGCCTGGGCGACGTCGACGACATCGCCCGCGTCGTTTCGCTGCTCGTCGGCCCGGACGGCGGCTGGATCAACGGCCAGATCGTGCGCGCCAATGGCGGCGTGGTTTGAGGAGGAGAACGATGCAACAGGTCATTCTCGTCACCGGGGCATCGAGCGGCTTCGGTCGCCTGATGGCCAATGCCCTGGCCGCCTCCGGACATACGGTCTACGCGTCCATGCGGGACCTGAGCGGCAGGAACGCCGAACAGGCAGCCGAAGTGACGGCCCATGCAAAGCAGCACGCCGTGGATTTGCGAGCCGTCGAGCTGGACGTTCAGTCGGAATCATCGGCGGCTTCCGCGATTGCCACCATCATCGAACGCCACGGTCGTCTCGACGTCCTGATCCACAATGCCGGCCACATGGTCTGGGGTCCGAGCGAGGCGTTCACGCCCGAACAGCTCGCGCAGCTCTACGACGTGAACGTGCTCGGCACACAGCGCGTCAACCGGGCCGTCCTGCCGTACATGCGCAAGGCCGGGCGCGGCTTGCTGGTGTGGATCGGCAGCAGCAGCACGGCAGGCGGCGTTCCGCCGATGCTGGGCCCGTATTTGCGGCCAAGGCGGGCATGGATGCGCTGGCGGTCTGTTATGCGCGGGAATTGGCTTCGTTGGGCATCGAGACCTCGATCGTCGTGCCGGGTGCCTTTACCAAGGGCACGAACCACTTTGCCCATGCCGGTTCGCCCGCCGACCAGGCCCGCGTGGCCGAATATGAGGCAGCACTGCCCGACGGCTTCGCCGACACGATGCGGAAGGCCCTCTCGGCGACGGTGCCGGAGGACGCGGAGCCGAGGACGGTGGCGGACGCCGTCGTGAACATCGTCGACGCTCCATTCGGAAAGCGGCCTTTCCGTGTGGTCGTCGATCCGGCGAATGACGGTTCTGCCGTTGCCTTCCCGGTGATCGACAGGGTGCGGGAGGAATTTCTGCATCGCATCGGATTTGCCGATCTGTTGCGGCCGCGCGAATAACCCGCATGATCATGATTGTGCTCGAATGGTGCCGCGGATTTGCTTGGAGTTCGTGGAGAGCGTTCCCGGTTTTGCGCGGCCCGCGTTACGAGCTGAAGCGGATTGACGAAACCGAGCGCCGAATGGCGCCGCACGGGTTACAGAAGCGATCGATGTAGCGGCCGATCGCAGTGGTCGCGTCGACCCGGCTCCAGAAGACGGTGCGCCAGACGAGTTCGGCTTTCGACGTCCGGGCCAGGCACGTTGCGCCATCGCCCGCACGAAAAGATGCTGCCGAAGCCTCTACCGGTTCCGTCAGTTCAGCCCGGCGGTATGGCGCAGGCGCTCGGCTGCGAAATCGATGAATGCGCGGACCTTCGATGCGGCGCGGCGCCCCTCGATGTGGACCAGATGGATCGGCAGCGGGTCGGGCTCCCAGTCTTCGAGCACCACCTTCAGCCTCCCGGCCTCGAGATCGGCACTGACCTGGTAAGAGAGCGCCTGGCAGATGCCCCAGCCGCGCCGCGCGATCTCGATCGCCGCGGCGACACTGCTGACGCTGAGCCTCGGATCCAGCCTGACCGTCTGCTGGCCGTCCGGGCCGAAGCGCCACGGCCGGCCGGCATTCAGCGGCGCGACCGCCACGACACGGTGAGAGGCAAGCTCGGCCGGATCCTGCGGGCAGCCCCGCTCGGCGAAATATCCTGGAGCACCGCAAACCACGCGGCGAACCTGCCCGACCCTGACGGCGACGAGGCCGGACGACGGCAGCGGACCGATGCGCAAGGCGACATCGAAGCCTTCCTCAACGAGGTTCACGACCCTGTCGACCATCAGGACGTCGGCGTTCACGCCAGGATGTCGGTCGAGAAACTCGGTCAGGACGGGAGAGATGTGGATCCGCCCGAACTCCTGCGGGCACGTGATGCGCAGCTGCCCGACCGGCGTCCGGGCCGCTCCGGACGCTGCCTCGTCGGCAGCCTGGAGGCTGGCCAGGATCTCACGCACGTCCTGAAGATAGGCGCGCCCCGCATCCGTCAGCCTCACCTGCCGTGTCGTGCGGGTGAAAAGCCGGGCGCCGAGCGCCGCCTCGAGCGCGCTCACCCCCCGCGTCGCCGATGGCGCGCTGAGCCCCAGGGCCCGAGCGCCGGCGGCGAAGCTTTCGGCTTCTGCGACGGCGACGAATACCCTCAGGCTTTGCAGGCGGTCCATGACGTCTCGATTGCTGCAGAAGGCGAAACGCTGCCTTTCAGGTGAGAGGCATTATTTCAATGCTACCGCCTGAATAAATCAAGCTCCGTACGCACCCCGCAGCAGGGGAGAACCCAACTCAAGGTCTGAAGGAGCTGACCGATGTCCGAAGCAAATGCCAGAGACGACGCACCCGTCATCCTCTACCGCAGTCCGAAATCCGGCCATTGCCACCGGGTCGAGCTGATGCTCGCGCTGCTCGACATACCCTATGAAACGGTCGATCTCGACATGCAGAACGGAGCGCACAAGGCGCCCGGATATCTCAGGATCAGCCCGCTCGGGCAGGTTCCCGCGATCGAAGACAACGGCGTCGCGCTGTCGGATTCGAATGCAATTCTCACCTATCTGGTCGAGCGATACGGCGACAGCGCCCTCTGGAGGGGGGCCGATCCGGTCGAAAAGGCGCAAGTGCAGCGCTGGCTCTCCATAGCCGCCGGAGAAATCGCATCCGGACCCTGTGCCGCCAGGCTGGTCACGCTGTTCGGCGCCGATCTCGACCACGAGGCGGCCAAGGCCAAGGCGCACGCCCTGTTTGCCGTGATGGAAACGCATCTGGCCGACCGCGACTGGCTGGTTTCGGATCGGCCGACCCTCGCCGATATCGCCGGCTACAGCTACATCGCCCACGCGCCCGAGGGCGGCGTGAGCCTCTCTCCCTATCCCGCAATCCGCGCCTGGCTGGCCCGCATCGAAGCGCTGCCGGGCTTCGTCGGTATGGCGCGCTCTCCGGAGCTGGCCTGAATCGGGAGTTGCAGAATGGACGCGAACCCAGTCATGTCACCCGCAGAAAACCCGTTTCATGCCGGCGAACGGGAGGCACAGCGTCGCGCCGAAGTGGGCGATGTCGCCTCCTGGGCCGGCAGCTTCATCCGCGACCACATGCCCGATCAGCACCGGGATTTCTTTGCCGCGCTGCCGTTTCTTGTGCTTGCAGGTGGCGACGGCGAAGGCTGGCCGTGGGTCACGATCCTCGAAGGGCCGGCAGGGTTTGTCCGTTCGCCCGACCCGCGAAGGCTTTCGGTCGCAGCCACGTTGCACCCGAACGATCCCTTGGCGGCCGGATTCTTCCCCGGTTCCAGAATCGGAATCCTCGGGATCGAACTGGCGACCCGGCGCCGAAACCGGCTGAACGGCCTGATCCGCGCCGTCGATGACGGCTTCGAGATCGAGGTGCAGCAGAGTTTCGGCAACTGTCCGCAGTACATTCACGAGCGCGCCTGGCACCGCGCCGAACCAGCCCGGGCGGGCACGGTTCGGATCTCGCAGCGGCTCGAGCCGGATCAGCAGGCTCGGATCGCGGCAGCAGACACCTTCTTCATCGGCTCCGGCCACAGCGCGGACGGAGAACGGTCATCCGATGGCTACGACGCCTCTCACCGCGGCGGACCGCCCGGCTTCGTCCATGTGGCCGCCGACGGAGCACGGCTGTGGTTTCCCGACTATGCGGGCAACAACTATTTCAACACCCTCGGCAATCTGGTCCAGGATCCGCGCGTCGGTCTGCTCTTCGTCGACTTTGCGACGGGCGGCCTTCTGCACATTGCCGGGCGAGCCAGGGTCGATTGGGCGCCGAAGGACGCCGACGACCCGAACGCGCTGCGGATGATCGAGGTCGTGGTCGAAAAGGTGATCGCGCGTCAGGCCGCCTTGGCGCTTCGATGGAGTGAGGACAATGCAGACCTGCGGCGCCTGAAGGTGACCGACAAGGTGACGGAGAGCGAGTTGATCACTTCGCTCCACCTGGCCCCCCTCGATGGCAAGGCGCTTGCGCCCTTCAAGCCCGGCCAGCATCTGCCCGTCGAGTTGCAGGTGCCGGGCCAGCGAGGCAGGGTCAGCCGAACCTATTCGCTCTCCGGTTCGCCACGCGCGCCGACATACCGGCTCAGCGTCAAGCGCGAGGACCGCGGTGTCGCCTCGTCCTTCCTCCACGTCGGGATACAGGTCGGCAACACGATCGAGGCGCGCCCTCCGGCCGGCGACTTCACGCTTCCGGATGACGAAGCCGCCTTCGTGCTCGTCAGCGCCGGCATCGGCGTGACCCCGATGCTTTCGATGCTGTATGCCGCCGTGAACGATCAGCCCGCGCGGCGCGGCTGGTTCATTCACGGCACGCGCGACGGGAAGAGCCACATCTTCAGGGCCGAGGTGAACGCCCTCATTGCAGCCGCCCCCAACATCCGTCGGAAAGTCTTCTACAGCAGGCCCGCAGCGGCGGATGTACGAGGCAAGGATTTCGATGCTGAAGGACGCATAACGGCAGACGATCTGTTAGCGCTCGGGGCCGGAGCGGACGCGCACTACATGCTCTGCGGCCCGGCACGTTTCCTTGCCGACATCCGTGCGGGCCTCGAAGCCGGCGGTGTGTCGCCGGATCGGATTCACTTCGAGACGTTCGGCCCTTCCGGATGAGCAGCGGCGGGCCGCTCGGCCGTGGGGGCGGAGGAGATGACGCAGTTGACGTCCCAAGACTGGCGCTCTGGAATGAATCGTTCGTCCCGACTTATAGCTTGGCGGAGCTTCCCGGTCGGCGGAGCTACCTGGCGCGTCGAAGGCGGCCCCCCCTCCTCGACATGCATGGGTCCGGGTTCAGCGCAGGCGCCTGAGGCGCGTCGACAGAATGTCGTCGGTGCGTTCGAGCGACGAGCGGATGGCGCCGAGTTCCTCGTGGCTGAGGGAGTCGGTGATGTACTCGTCCATGCGCTTCCAGATCTGGTGGACGGCAGCCTTCGCCTTCTCGCCGGTCGGCAGCAGCCGGACCATGGTCTGGCGCGCGTCGGCGCTGCTGGCACAGCGCTCGACCAGCGCCTTCTCCACCAGCCGGTCCAGCATCTTCGACACGGTGGACGGCCGCACGCCGAGGTCTTCCGCCAGCGTCGACACCGTGACCGGGTGCTCGGGGTCCAGCCGGTCGAGCAGCTGGTCCTGACCCGGATGCAGGCCGATTTCCGCAAGGCTCAGCGTGTTGAAGGCCCGCGTCGACTTGGCGATGCACAGAAGCGCAGGAACGATCGTGTAGGGGTCGCTCGGCGCGCCCTGGGCCGCGGCCTGCGGCATTCCCTCGATGTTGCTCATGTCCTGTCCCTTTCGGTCTGCGGCTCCCGGCGGGCGCCAGACAGGCTTAACCCACGCCGCGAGCGGCGCTCCCTTTTCGTTGTGCGCCGAAAGATAGTGTGAGGGGGAAGGTCGGGAACATTGCAAATCCGGTCCCGTCAACTGTTTGGTAATGTTTCGGCAAGGTCCCTCCTGCAAACGCTTATGATCTCAAAGTCTTCGTCCCGACCTTACCGAATTGTCATCATCCGCGGCCGAGCATTTTTGGGGTCGACGGACCGCGCACCAGCCGAAAGATGCCGCAAAAGGATCGGGCGATCCCGCGCTGGGACGGCAGCGACTTGCGGATTGACTGCAAATGGACAGGAACCGATTCGATCAGGCGGCGGCTAGCGAGCGTGGCAGCCCATCCCGCCGCGTCGCGGAGGGCCCTGTCCCCACCGAGAAGCGCCAGCGCTGCAGCCGTCCGGGCCGGGCCGCCGTCGGGAAATCTTTCCCCGGCGCACCGAAATCCGCTAGGGATCGGGTTCCGACCTTTGCGCCGCCGCTCACGAAGGCTCGATACGGATTCCCGAAGCGCCGCCACGGCCTGCGCGGCTCGCCGGTCGTGGCGGCGCTTCGGATCCGGGCCTGTCGGAGCGAATGTCGCAGACGATTGAAATCCGCCAGCCGCTCCTCCGGGGCGGAGGACATTGCTCCGAAAGGCCTCATCCAGCATGACGATCCGCGTCCACAAAGGCGATCTTCCCGACATATCCCGCTACACCGGACCGGTGGCGATCGATACCGAGACCCTCGGCCTCGACACCCATCGCGATCGGCTCTGCGTCGTGCAGCTCTCGCCGGGGGACGGCACCGCCGACATCGTGCAGATCGCCAAGGGCCAGCGTGAGGCGCCGAACATCTCGGCGCTGCTCAAGGACGCCTCGAAGACCAAGATCTTCCACTACGGGCGTTTCGACGTCGCGGCGCTCTATCATGCCTTCGGCGTGATGACCGACGGCATCTTCTGCACCAAGATCGCCTCGCGCCTCACCCGCACCTATACCGATCGGCACGGGCTGAAGGACCTCGCGCGCGAGCTTCTCGGGGTCGACCTGTCGAAGCAGCAGCAGTCCTCGGACTGGGCGGCGGAGACCTTGTCGCCGGCGCAGATCGAATATGCCGCCTCGGACGTGCTCTATCTTCACGACATCATGGGCGTCCTCTACAAGCGGCTCGACCGCGAGGACCGCATGGATCTGGCGCGGGCCTGCTTCGCCTTCCTGCCGACGCGCGTGAAGCTCGATCTCGCCGGCTGGGGCGACGAGGACATCTTCTCGCACTCGGTCTGAGACTCTCCGCCGGCAGTAAGGGCGAGAGCGGCCGGCGCGGCGAGAAGAGGCCCAGAGACCTCTGGCTCCGGCCTTGTTCGGCAGCGCGCCGGCCATCGCCTGCTGCGGTCGCGAGAAATCTTGCGCCGGACCTGAGATCGTCTCGTTCACGCCGTCCGGTGTCGCAAACCGGACGTTGGAGCGCGGCGAAAACCGCCACATGCGCCGCATCACCCACGCGCTCCAATGAAAGGCGCACAAGATGCTTCGCAGCCAGACCGCTCAGACCCTCGCCGTCACCTCCCTCATCGCCGTCGCGCTCACCGCGACGGTCGCCATCCTGCATCTGATCGGTTGATCGGAGGCGGCGGGCGAGGGTCCGTCCGACGCGCCACGCCTGCACAAGGCGGCAAGAAATCAGAGCGGCGCGGCAGCCCGGGACGGCTGCCGCGCCGCTTGCGTTCGCGCCACCCGATTCCGCGGCGGCCGCCCGCCGAGCGGTCACGCATCGTCAGACGGTGATGCGCCGGAGCGCGGCGTCCGGCGCCCTGCGCCCCCGCCACTGCTTGGGATAGCCGAAGGAGACCTCCTCGAAGGCGACGCCGTCGATCCGCCGGCTGGACGGCATGTGCAGGTGTCCCGAGACGACCGCCCTCGCCCGGTATCGCAGATGCCAGTCCTCGGTTTCCTTCGTGCCGCACCAGATCGAGAAGCGCGGGATGCGCGGCGGCTTCGCCAGTTCCTCGCGCAGCGGCCAGTGGTTGACGAGGACCGTCGGCAGCTCGTCGTCCAGCGCATCGAGCCGCGCCTGCGTCTCCGCGAGCCGCGCGGTGCACCAGTCGGAGCGGCTGGCGTGCGGGTCGGGCGCCAGGAACTGCTCGTCGGCGCAGCGAAGCCCCGCCTCGCGGGCCCAGGCGACCGCCGCCTCCTGCGACACGTCGCCCGGCCGGAAGGAGTAGTCGTAGAGCAGGAACATCGGCACGATCCGCGCCGGAGCGCCGTCCACCTCGACGACGGGATAGGGATCCTCCGGCGTGGTGACGCCGCGCTCGCGGCAAAGGTCGACGAAGCGGCGGTAGCGAGCCTCGCCCCGCAGCGGCCTTTCTCCCGGCTCGGCGTCGCGGCCGGTCACCGACCAGAGCTCGTGATTGCCGGGCACCCAGACGATCTGCCGGAACTTTCCCTGCAGCGCGTCGAAGGCGAGATGCATGTGCCGCTCGGTCTCGCCGACGTCGCCGGCGAGGATCAGCCAGTCGTCCGGCCGCGCCGCGATCTCGTGGATCGCCTCGCGGTTCGCCTGATAACCGAGATGGATGTCGCTGACGGCGTAGAGCCTCACGCCGCGGCTCCGGCCGAAGGGGGAAGTGTCACCCGCTCCAGTTCCTCCTCGGCACCGGCAAGCGGCACCGTGCGCACGAACCGCACCGACAGTTCCGCCTGCGGGGCGGAAACCGCAAGCGCCAGCCGGTGGGTCGCGCCGAAGCGTCGGCGCAGGAAGCGCCAGCGGGCGGGATTGTCCGGGCAGGCGTCGGTGAAGGCGATGGTCGGCGGCCCCTCGCCCCGGATGTCGTAGGCAAAGCCGTCGAGCGGGAGGGCGAGGCCCATGCCGCGCGCCTTGATATAGGCCTCCTTCAGCGTCCAGAAGGCGAAGAACCGCTCGGTGAGTTCGGCGCCCTCCGCCGCCCAGGCATAGGCGGCTTCGGACGGCGCGAAATAGCGGCCGGCAAGGTCGTGAATCGCACTCTCGCGGGCGATCATCTCGACATCGATGCCGAGGTCGCAGGACCGGCCGACCGCAAGCGCCACGAGGCCGCGCGTGTGGGAGAGGTTGAAGACGAGGCCGGGGGCGAGGTGCGCCTGTTCCGGCGCGATCGCCGGCCGGCCGTAGCGGTTCGCCGCGAAGCGCCAGTCCGCCGGCGCGACATCGGCAATGCGCGACAGGGTGGTACGCACCAGCGCCCGGCCGACCAGATATTCGCGCCGCGCGCCCTCGACCTTGTAGCGCTCGAAACGGCGCCGTTCGTCCGCATCTAGCATGCGCTCATAGGCTGTGGCCGCCGCCGCATCGACCGCGTCGAGGTCGGTCAGCCAGACGGTGATCTCGCCCGACCGGTGCAGGTGGTCGTCGTTCATTCGATCCACATTCATGCCCCGCCCGACAGCCTGCCATCCCCGCCTGATGTGTCCCGCGCGATGCCGAACGGGCCGGCGCCGCAAGGGTCATCGAACCCGCGTACCCTGGTGAAACCGCATCTGCCACCGCCCGTCCTTGCAGGTCCAGATCGAACTGCGCAGGTTGACGACGCTCGCCGTGCCCGGACGGCCGCGCCGGACCCTGTATGTGATCAGCGCGACCTCGGGAGACAACAGCCGCACCTCCATGTCCGAGACCTGCCGGTCGACAGGACCGTCCGCGGCCTCGACGGCGAGAGCGGCGATGATCGCCGCCCTGCCCGACACCGCACCGGAACTGCCGATCTCGACGAAGTCGTCGGCGAGGAGCGCGCCCACACGGTCCGGATCGGCGCGCAGCGCCGGATCGAGCAGGCTGACCTCCAGTTCCATCAGATGCCCGGCGAGACGCCGGTCCATCGGCAGTCAGATCTCCAGGCAGATCTTGCCGAAGTGCCTGCCCGATTCCTCGTAGCGGAAGGCGTCGGCGATCTCGGCCAGCGCGAAGGTCTTGTCGATTTCCGGCTTGAGGCCGCTCGCCTCGATGCCGCGCACGAAGTCCATCTGGTGCTTGCGGCTGCCGACGATGATGCCCTTCAGCGTCTGCTGGCGCGCCATCAGGGCGGCGGTCGGAACTTCGCCGGAGCGGCCGGTGAGCACGCCGATCAGCGCGATGTGCCCGCCGATCCTGGCGGCGGTGATCGACTGGCCGAGCGTCGCCGGGCCGCCGACCTCGACGACATGGTCGACGCCGCGCCCGCCGGTGAGGTCGCGGACCTTCTCGCCCCAGTTCTTCGTGCTCTTGTAGTTGATCACGTGGTCTGCGCCGAGCGCGGTCAGCCGTTCCAGCTTCTCGTCGGACGAGGACGTCGCGATGACGCGCGCGCCCATAGCCTTGGCGATCTTCAGGCCGAAGATCGACACCCCGCCCGTGCCGAGCACCAAGACGTCGTCGCCGGCCTTCAGCTTGCCGTCGACGATCAGCGCCCGCCAGGCGGTGAGGCCCGCGGTGGTCAGCGTCGCGGCCTCGGCGTGGCTGTAGCCCTTCGGCGCGTGGGTGAACCAGGTCGCGGGCCGCACGACCAGTTCGCGCGCATAGCCGTCGATCCCGTCGCCGGGCGTCGTCTCGAAGTGGTCGACCGGCGGCTCGCCGTCCTCCCACAGCGGGAAGAAGCCGGAGACGACGTGGTCGCCCGGCTGGAACTCGGTGACGCCCTCGCCGACAGCCTCGACCTCGCCGGCGCCGTCGGCCATCGGGATGCGACCATCCTCCGCCGGGCTCATGCCGGAGGCGACGGCGTAATCGTGGAAGTTCAGCGAGCTCGCGCGGATGAGGACGCGTATTTCGCCGGCACCGGGCTGGCCGGGGTCTGCCATGTCGGTGAGGGTGAGCTTGTCGAGGCCGCCGGGCTTGGCGAGTTTGATGGCCTTCATCGTGTCTCTCCTTGCGAAAGGCCGCGGAACGCCGAGGCCGCCGCTCCTGCGGGGCCTGTCGGTGTCGCGGCGGATTATGCGTCGAGGGAGCGACATATTGCGGAGCGTGCGACCGCAAAGGGAACGCAGCGTCGCGAGATGGCAGACGGCCAAGCATGGCAGACGCTGCGCCGGGCGGCGGCAGCTGTGGGTGGATACAAAAAGCGGCCCGCACGCCGGAGCGCACGGGCCGCGATCGGTTCGACGGCAGCGGGCGGAGAACCGCCCGCCGTCCGAAGCGTCAGGCGTGGTAGGCCGCCTCGCCGTGATAGGCGAGATCGAGACCCTCGCGCTCTTCCTCGATGCTCGGGCGCAGGCCGGTGACCGCCTTGGTGATGGCGTAGAAGATCACCGAGCCGATGCCACACCACACGATAGTGATGACGACGCCCTCGAGCTGGACGAGCAGCTGGCCGCCCATGGTCTGGCCTTCGGCATAGCCGACGCCGCCGAGCGAGGAGGAGGCGAAGATGCCGGTCAGGATCGCGCCGGTGATGCCGCCGATGCCGTGGACGCCGAAGACGTCGAGGCTGTCGTCATAGCCGAAGGCGTTCTTCACCACCGAGACGAAGAAGTAGCAGACCGGCGAGACGATCAGGCCGAGGATGATCGAGCCCATCGGACCGACGAAGCCGCAGGCCGGGGTGATCGCGACGAGGCCGGCGACCATGCCGGAGGCCGCGCCCAGCATCGAGGCCTTGCCGCGGCCGATGCCCTCGACGACCGACCAGGACAGGATCGCCGCGGCCGTCGCCAGGAAGGTGTTGATCATCGCTAGGCCAGCCGTGCCGTTGGCGGCGAGCGCCGAGCCGGCGTTGAAGCCGAACCAGCCGACCCACAGGATGGAGGCGCCGACCATGGTCAGCGTCATCGAGTGCGGGGCCATGATGTCCTTGCCGAGGCCGGTGCGCTTGCCGACGAAGAAGCAGCCGATCAGCGCCGCGATACCGGCATTGATGTGGACGACCGTGCCGCCGGCGAAGTCCATCGCGCCCTGCTTGAACAGGAAGCCGTTGGCGTCCCAGACCATGTGCGCGATCGGGAAGTAGACGAAGGTCACCCAGAGCGCGACGAACAGGAGCACGCCGGTGAACTTCACCCGCTCGGCGAAGGAGCCGATGATCAGCGCCGGGGTGATGACGGCGAAGGTCATCTGGAAGACGACGAAGACGTATTCGGGGATCGACCCGGAGACGGTGTCCGGCTTGATGCCGGCCAGGAACATCTTCGCGGTGCCGCCCCACCAGGGGGAGTCGGAGCCGCCGAAGGCGAAGGAATAGCCCCAGAGCGCCCAGATCACCATGACGAGCGCGGTGATCAGCGTGCACTGCATCAGCACCGAGAGCATGTTCTTGGCACGCACGAGGCCGCCGTAGAACAGTGCCAGGCCCGGCAGTGTCATGAACAGGACGAGCAGCGACGAGGTCATCATCCAGCCCGTGTCGCCCTTGTCGATGGTCGGAACGGCCGCGGCCGCAGCGGCGGCGGGGGCCGCCGTGGTGGTGGTGTCCTGCGCGAAGGCGGCTGTCGCCGCCAATGCGGCGAGGATGCCGCCGGCCAGCAGAGTCTTTGCAAGACGCATGTTCGAAAATCCCCTCAAATCAAAGCGCGTTGGCGTCGGTTTCGCCGGTGCGGATGCGCACGGCGGAATCGATGCCGAAGACGAAGATCTTGCCGTCGCCGATCTGGCCGGTCTTGGCCGCGGTCTGGATCGCCTCGACCGCCCGGTCGACCATGTCCACCGGCACCGCCACCTCGATCTTCAGCTTCGGCAGGAAGCTCACGGCGTATTCCGTGCCGCGGTAGATTTCGGTGTGGCCCTTCTGCCGGCCGTAGCCCTTCACTTCCGTGACGGTCAGGCCCTGGATGCCGACGCCCGTCAGCGCCTCGCGCACCTCGTCCAGCTTGAATGGCTTGATGATCGCCATCACGATTTTCATGTTCACCTCGAACCTTGGGCGACACCCCCAAAAGCGCCGCCGAGTTGAGCCATCCGCCGCCTGGGGCGGGATGCCCGTGCGGTCACGATCAGACGGTAATCAAGGTGCGTGCCAATTGATGGAGGCGACCACGGTTCGGCCGTATTTTCCCGCAGATGCGCGCCGTTTCGCCGCAACTGCCTGCCAAGCAGGCATGCGGCGCTGCGGAAACGACGGTCAGGAATTGCCCAATGCGCCTATTTCTTGGGCAGGTCGGTCCGGCGCGGGCGGATCAGCCCTTCCTGCGCCCCCGAAGCGACCAGCGTTCCGTCGGCGGTGAAGAGCGAGCCGCGGGTGAGGCCGCGCCCGCCCGTCGAGGACGGGCTGTCCTGCGCGTAGAGCAGCCAGTCCGAGACCCTGACCGGGCGATGGAACCACATGGCGTGGTCGAGGCTCGCCGCCTGCACGCGCTCGTCGAAGACCGATAGCCCCTGCGCGAACAATGCCGTGTCGAGCAGAGTCATGTCGGAGAGATAGGCGAGCACGGCGGCGTTGAGGTTGACGTCGGCGCCGATGTCGCGCCGGCAGCGCACCCAGATCCGCTGCAGCGGCTCCAGCTTCTCGTCGGAGACGTAGTGATCGATGAAGATCGGCCGCAGCTCGATCGGGCGCGGGCGCTGCCAGTAGCGCTTCACCGCCGCCGGCGCGTTCTGCAGGATCGTCTCGGCGAAGGCCGCGCCATGCGGCAGCTCGTCCGGTCCCGGCACGTCGGGCATCTGGATCTGGTGGTCGAAGCCGTCCTCGTGCCGCTGGAAGGAGGCCGACAGCGAGAAGATCGCCGCGCCGTGCTGGACGGCGACCACGCGCCGGGTGGTGAAGGAGCCGCCGTCGCGGATCCGGTCCACCTCGTAGACGATCGGCACCTTCGGATCGCCCGGCCGCATGAAATAGGCGTGCAGCGAGTGGCAGGGCCGGTCGGCCGGCACCGTGCGCTGCGCCGCGACCAGCGCCTGCGCGATCACCTGGCCGCCAAACACCCGCTGCCAGCCGTTCTCCGGGCTCGTCCCGCGAAAGAGGTTCTCCTCGATCGTCTCCAGATCGAGGATCGTCAGAAGCTGTTCAACGGCGTCGGCCATCCTAGTCTTACTCCGTGATCGACGGGGGCTTCCCCGTCTTCATCCATTTGCCGCAAGGCGCGTTTCCCGTCGACGCCGACGGCTCGCGCATATAGAACGCGCCGATCAGCGAGGAGACCCGTTATGGCCGAATCCGACGTTTCCGCCGAGACCGGCGAGCGCGCAGACATCGTCATCGCCGGTGCCGGCTATGTCGGCCTGACCACGGCCGTCGCGATCAAGGACGCCGCGCCGCATCTTTCGATCACCCTCGTCGACGCCGCCCCGGAGGGCGTGTGGGAGAAGGACGCCCGCGCCTCTGCCGTCGCCGCGGCGGCCGTGCGCATGCTCTCCCGGCTCGGCATCTGGCAGGAGGTGCAGGACGAGGCGCAGCCGATCACCGAGATGATCGTGACGGATTCCAGGACCGGCGACGCCGTGCGCCCGGTCTTCCTCACCTTCGGCGGCGAGGCGAAGCCCGGCGAGCCTTTCGCCAACATGCTGCCGAACACGGCGCTGAACGGCGCGCTGCGCCGCCGCGCGGCCGAGCTCGGCATCGCCATTCGACAGGGCGTCGCGGTCTCGGGCCTCGACCAGGGCATGGCGGCGGTGACGGTGCGCCTGTCCTCCGGCGAGACCATCGCCGCGCGGCTTCTGATCGCCTGCGACGGCGTGAAGTCGGCGGTCCGCGACATGGCCGGCATCCGCACCGTCCACTGGGACTACGGCCAGTCCGGCATCGTCGCGACCGTCGCGCATGAGCGCCCGCACGAAGGCCGCGCCGAGGAGCATTTCCTGCCCGCCGGCCCCTTCGCCATCCTGCCGTTGAAGGGCAACCGCTCCTCGCTGGTCTGGACCGAGACGACGCGTGAGGCCGAGCGCCTGCTCGCCGCCGACGACATGGTGTTCGAGCTGGAGCTGGAGCAGCGCTTCGGCCACAAGCTCGGCGCCCTCACGGTCGAGGGGCCGCGCCGCGCCTTCCCGCTCGGCCTGACGCTCGCGCGCGACTTCGTGAAGCCCCGCATCGCGCTCGCCGGCGACGCCGCCCACGGCATCCACCCGATCGCCGGCCAGGGCCTCAACCTCGGCTTCAAGGACGCCGCGGCGCTGGCCGAGGTCGTGGTGGACGCCGAGCGCCGCGGCCTCGACATCGGCGCGCTGGACGTGCTCGAGACCTACCAGCGCTGGCGCCGTTTCGACACGCTGCAGATGGGCGTCACCACCGATGTCCTGAACCGGCTGTTCTCCAACGACCTCGGCCCCTTGCGCGCCCTGCGCTCCTTCGGCCTCTCCCTCGTCGACCGCGCCCCGCCGCTGAAGGAGTTCTTCATCGGCCAGGCCGCGGGGCTCGGGAAAGGGCCGAGCCCGCGGCTGCTGCAGGGGGAGGCGATCTGAATTCGGCTGCCCCGACTACTCTACTCTGGATAACTGCGCGCTACGAGCGGCTTCAAACCGCGGCGAAAATCTTGATCTGAAGTTTGGCGGACCACTTCCGATACGATGAATTGCGCTCCCATTACGAGATGCCCAACATCACGACGATTGGGCTGCTCAGCAGAGTAACGATTGATGACATAGGGTGGCTGGCCTGCGATGACGCGTTGGACACGGGCCACGTCGAATGAAGGCCAAACATCTCCCAAAAACTGGGCAGTCTGAGCGACTTTGTGCGCGAACCGATCTTTGATTTCCCGCTCTGTCAGACCGGAAGCCGCAGCCCCTGCCTTCAACGCGAGTTCGGTTGCCAGCAATCCTGCCTGCACCGCGCCGCGATAGTCGTACCCACCTGTCAGTATCGCGGCAGCAGCATGCAAATGGAGGCGAGAAAGGCCAAGGAAACGATGAAGGACCTCCGCGTCCTTATAAGATCTCCGCCGCTTCTGAAGGCCGTACTGAATATCCGCCACATCGCAGAATTGGTCTATATATCTAGAATACTCTTCAGTCTCTACTTGTATCATACGAAGCTGAATTCTGGTCAGATCGACGAAATCGAACGGATTGATACTCACTCTTCCGTAGCAATGGGGAATACTGAATCGCGCAAACACGTCACGGTACATAAATACGCCGATGTGGCCTCCCACTGCGAGATCTTGGCTCCTGTAGATCGACGCGAAAATTGCCCTGATGCGTTCGAGTATCACAGGAGTTCCGGCTCCAGCTATGACGAAGCTGGCATAGCCGAGCTTTTTCATCACGGCATTTGGGACCTCCCAATCTCGCTGTCTTATATCCCTGCCTGCGTCGAACAGCTCCTTGTCCGTGGTGCCCACGAGGTAAAGAAGCTCTTCGTCGCTAAGGCTATCAAGATTCATTATACCTCACAGGTGCTATCGTTCAGAAACCGGCGACAGGTTCTCGTCGATCAGGACCTTCACGCCGCCTGAAGCCTTTCCTCGAACTTCATCGCATCCCGCACTGTGGCCGGTTTGACCTCGAACAACTGCGCGACCCGCTCGACCGACTCTTCGGATGTCACCGCCCTGGCGAGAACCGCCGTGGGAATGCCGGACTCCGCCGCGATCGGGCGTCCGAAGGACCGTCGCGGATCGATGAGGATAGACGCCTTGCTGTCATAGGGACGCCAGCGTGCAACGGCGCCCTCCTCGATGTCGAGGTCCTTGAAACTCTTTTCGAAGACCGTGTGAAAGACGTATTGCCGCCTTCGCAGATCGAGCAGCTTCGGATCCTCGGACCCTTCCGTGCTTTGCAGAAAGATGGTGCGCCCGTCGGTCTTGAACCGCTGCGTCGAGAATGGACGCTCGTCGGCGAGGCACGCTCGGGCGAAGTTCAGGCAGTTCCGGACAGCAAGCAGTCCGACGCCGGCGTCCACGAACGCTTTGACGAAGCGCAACTCGATGAGGTCACGGAAGCCAAGCTCAAGGTGTTCTTCGATCATGGAGAGCTGAGAGGACCAGAGCGGCGGCACCTTCCGCAGCTCGCCGTCGCGGCGGTAGGTGTAGCCGCCCAGCCACCGACGGATATTGAGCGGCGGCGTGCCTAACAGGCGCGCCGCTTCAGCGACGGTGTAGGAACCGACGTCAGCGGGGATCACAACCTGGTGCGCCATCTCGTTCATCGTCGCGACAATATCCTGATTTCCCCCCGAGGCAATTCAGGCGATGCACGCGACGGGGGTGATGACTTCACGCTAGCCGCGGATCTGGATCGGCCCTAGCAGGCCGACTGAGAACGCGCGGGACAAGGCGAGGCGCCCACTGCCTTTCAGGCGGCGCCGACAGATGGCATGCCTCACACCGCCTCCACCGTGTACCGCAGATGCACCGCCCCATGGTCCAGCCGCTCGCACCCCGTCAGCGCGAGCCTGACCTTGCCCTTCAGGCCGCCGTCGAAGGCGACGATGCCCTGGACGTCGGTGCCGCCGTCGAGCGCGGGGGCGACGACGACGCTCAGTTCGTCGACAAGGCCGGCGGCAAGGAACGAGCCGTTGGCGCCGGCGCCGCCTTCGAGGAGCAGCGTCTCGATGCCGAAGCGGCGCTTCAGGACGGACAGGGCTTCGGCCAGATCGATGTCCGGCCCGGGCGAGACGACATAGGAGATGCCGTCGGCGGTCAGTTCCGCGAGATGGGCGTCGGAGACCTCGCTGCCGAGCAGCACGACGACGTGATCCCCGCCGATGTCGGCCTTGGCGAAGTGGACCTTGCCCGAACGGTCGAGCGCGACGGCATAGGCGTCCGCATCGGCTTTCGCGACGTGGCAGGAGCGATCCACCGGCCCATGCGCCGCCGGCGGATGCGGCTCGCCCTTCGCCATCTCCGCCATGGTGACGCGGCCGACCAGCCAGGCGTCGGCGCCGAACGTGTCGTGCAGCGCCTCATAGGCGGCGCTCCAGTCCTTCACGACGCCGTCGGGGCTTTCGGTGTAGCGGCTCGGATGGAGGCGGCCGTCGATCGAGGAGGTCATGTGGCAGATGACGGTGGGGCGCTCGGCAGCGGCCATGGCGGTGTTCCTTTGCATGAGGGGAAGCGGACGGACCGGCGGCACCGGCGCGCCGGTTTCGGCTCGCGGATCGCGGCATCCCGCTGTTGGTCACCGCGAAGAACGCCCTGCGGGCCGGCAGGTTGCCCGGCCCGGTGCCGGCCGGAGCCTCTGCACCGGCGGGTCGGCTGATCGTCCGGACGCGGCTGCAGAAAATTGCCCTCGCCCGGCGCAGCGCCGCAAATCCATTCCCCTTCCCCGTCCCAATCCGCAATCGGCGTCGGTGACCCCCGGGGCGATCCGGCCTATCTAGAACGAACCCAAATCGGCTCGGCGCGCGGCGGCTCCCGTCGTGTGGCGGCCAGGAAGACCGACAGGCGGAGACACCCATGGCGAAGGACCACCGCGCGGGATCGAAGGTGCGCGGCGACAAGCTGCCGGCGATCGTGATGGCGAATCACCTGCTCGAGGGCGACGTCGTCTTCCTCGCCGAGACCGGCTGGACGCTCGACCCGTCCGCCGCGCGCGTCGCCTATGACGCGGAGACGGCGGCGGCGATGGAGGCCGAGGGCAAGGCGGCGGCGGCCGCCAACATGGTGGTCGATCCCTATCTCGTGCCGGTGGACCTCTCCGGCTCCGGCCTGCCGGTGGCGCGGCACTTCCGCGACGCCATGCGCCAGAAGGGGCCGTCGGTGCATCCCGACATGGGCAAGCAGGCGGAATATACGCCGCTGGGGTGATACGGCATGGAACAACTGCCGCGGCAGAAACGGAAGGGCGGCTTTCTTCTCCCCCCGGGGGAGAAGGTGGCCCGAAGGGCCGGATGAGGGGGCCTGGCAGATGTCTGGAGAGATTATGCCAATCGGCGCTTGCCTCATCGACAGAAGCGCGAAACGCCCTCCTCGCCTGCCGGCACTTCTCCCCGCGGGGGAGAAGAAGGCGGTGACACCGTGCGCGGCTGCCCCTGCAGTCGTCCGCACCAGAAGAGACAGCGAGTAGGACGGACCATGTACCGCTACGACGAATTCGACGAACGCTTCTTGCGCGAGCGCGTCGCCCAGTTCCGCAGCCAGGTGGAGCGGCGGCTCGACGGCTCGCTGTCGGAGGAGGAGTTCAAGCCGCTGCGGCTGAAGAACGGGCTCTACCTCCAGCTCCACGCCTACATGTTGCGAATCGCCGTGCCATACGGGACGCTGAATTCGAAGCAGCTGCGCCAGCTCGCCTATATCGCCGACACCTACGACAAGGGCTACGGCCACTTCACCACGCGCCAGAACCTGCAGTTCAACTGGCCGAAGCTGAAGGACGTGCCGGACATCCTGGACCTGCTCGCGGACGTCGAGATGCACTGCATCCAGACCTCCGGCAACTGCATCCGCAACGTCACCTCCGACCAGTTCGCGGGCGTCGCCGCCGACGAGGTGGAGGATCCGCGCCCGACGGCCGAGCTCTTGCGCCAGTGGTCGAGCCTGCATCCGGAATTCGTCTGGCTGCCGAGGAAGTTCAAGATCGCCGTCACCGGCGCCGAGCACGACCGCGCGGCGATCATGGTCCACGACATCGGGCTGAAGCTGAAGCGCAACGAGGCCGGCGCCGTCGGCTACGAGGTGATCGTCGGCGGCGGGCTCGGGCGCACGCCGATGATCGGCAAGAAGATCAAGGACTTCCTGCCGAAGGACGAGCTGCTCGCCTATCTCGAGGCGGTCATGCGGGTCTACAATTCTGAAGGCCGGCGCGACAACAAGTTCAAGGCGCGGGTGAAAATCCTCGTCCACGAGACCGGCGAGGAGGAGTTCCGCGCCCGGGTCGAGGCGGAATACGCCAAGCTCGACGGCCCGACGATCAACGCCCCGGCCGAAGAGGTGGAGCGCATCGCCGCCTATTTCGCGCCGCCCGCCTACGAGACCCTGCCCGAACAGTCGCAGGCGCTGGACACGGCGCGCGCTGCCGATCCCGCGCTCGACCGCTTCGTCGAACAGAACGGCTTTGCCCACAAGCAGCCGGGCTACATCGCGCTGACGATCGCGCTGAAGGAGATCGGCGCGGTGCCGGGCGACATGAGCGCCGACCAGATGCGCGCCTTCGCCGACATCTGCGAGCGCTGGTCCTTCGACGAGTTCCGGGTGACGCACTCGCAGAACCTCGTTCTGCCGCATGTGAGGAAGGACGACGTGCCGGCGGTGTTCGCGGCGCTGAAGGCGGCGGGTCTCGCCTCGGCGAATGCCGGGCTCATCACCGACATCATCGCCTGCCCGGGCCTCGACTACTGCGCGCTGGCGACGGCGAAGTCGATCCCGATCGCGCAGGCGATCGCCAAGACCTTCGCCGACGAGGCCCGCCAGCGCGAGATCGGCCACCTGCCGATCAAGATCTCCGGCTGCATCAATGCCTGCGGGCATCACCATGTCGGCGCGATCGGCATTCTCGGGCTCGAAAAGGGCGGGCGCGAGAACTACCAGATCACCGTCGGCGGCGACGCGACCGAGCATGCGAGCCTCGGCGAGCGTCTCGGCCCGGGCATCGACGCCGAGGACGTACCGGGCGCGATCGAGACGATCGTCTCGACATACCTGGCCGAGAAGCAGGGCCAAGAGAGCTTCATCGAGACCGTGCGCCGCGCCGGCCTCGAACCGTTCAAGGCTGGCTTCACCGACTTCGTCGCGAGCCGGAGCAGTGCGCAGGAGGCGGCGGAGTAATGACGCTGATCACGCAACACGGCGCCAAGGACGACGCCTTCACAAGGATCGACAGCCTGGAGGCGGCCAGGACCGCCAAGGGGCCGGTGATCCTGCCGCTGGCGCTCGCCGCGGCGGCCGGAGGCGACCGGCCGGATGGGGCCTTCGGCCTCTCCGTGCCGGCCACCACGCCGGTCGAGGAGATCGCGCCCTTCTTCGATGCGGCCGAGATCATCGCGGTCGAGTTCCCGTCCTTCTCCGACGGGCGCGGCCTGTCGCTCGCCAGGCGCCTGCGCCGCGCGGGCTTTACCAAGACGCTGCGCGCCTCCGGGCCGCTGATCGCCGACGAGTTCGCCGACGTGCTCGCCTGCGGCTTCGACGAGGTCGAACTGCCGGAGACGATGGCGAACCGCCAGCCCGTGCAGCAGTGGATGGCGGCGAAGGACGCCATCACCGATCACTACCAGACCGGCTATGGCGAGCGGCCGAGCATCCTGCAGCAGCGCCTCGCCGCGCGGAAAGGGGCGACCCCATGATCCAGGACCCGAAGCTCCTCGCCGAGACGCTGAACGCCGAGTTCCACGAGCTGACGCCGCTGGAGCGCCTCCTCGACCTGCGCGAGAAGGTGAAGGGCCGCATCGTCTTCACCACCAGCCTCGGCATCGAGGACCAGATGATCACCCATCTGATCTTTGCCAACGCGATCCCGATCGAGGTGGTGACGCTCGACACCGGCCGGCTCTTCCCGGAGACATACGACGTCTGGCGCAAGACCGAGGAGAAGTACGGCAAGCGCATCCACGCGAAGTATCCGCAGGCAGACGCCCTGGAGAACCTCATCGAGGAACAGGGCATCGACGGCTTCTACTACGCCAAGGAGTTCCGCCTCGCCTGCTGCGGCGTGCGCAAGGTCGAGCCGCTGAAGCGGGCGCTGGACGGCGCTAGCGCCTGGGTGACCGGCCTTCGGGCCGACCAGTCGGCCAACCGCCACGACATGGACTTCGTCGGCTACGACAGCGTGCGCAAGCTGGTGAAGGCGAACCCGATCTTCGACTGGTCGCGCCCGCGCGTCGTCGACTTCTGCGAGATGAACGCCGTGCCGGTGAACGCGCTGCACGCCAAGGGCTTCCCGTCGATCGGCTGCGCGCCCTGCACGCGCGCCGTCCAGCCGGGCGAGCCCGAGCGCGCGGGCCGCTGGTGGTGGGAGGACGACACCAAGCGCGAATGTGGCCTGCACGTCCCGGACCCGGATCCGGCGGCGGTGTCGGAGGGTGCGGGGATCTGAGGCGGCCGCCGACTCTTGCGCAGCGCTCGAGCACTCGTCTCGCTTCGACGCCTCGTCGGGTGTGACGGCGCAGGAAAAGGCGCCCTCCTTCTCCCCCATGGGGAGAAGTGCCGAGCAGAGCGAGGCGATGAGGGGGGCTTGCGCTGCGTGTGAGGTAGCCCCTGGAGGCGGTGCCTCTGGCGACGAGTATCGAATGAAGGGGCCTCCCCCTCATCCCCTGCCGGGACTTCTCCCCACGGGGGAGAAGAAACCTGCCAGCGAGGTCGGGCAAAAAGTCCGACTCTTTATCCTCGGGGACGAGGATGAAGGCGAAAACGAAGACGCCAGCTTGATCAGCGCCGACAGCCTGTAAGGACATGCTGCCGAACCGGCAGCAACTACAACGAAAAGGCTTCCAGCCATGAAGCACATGACCCATCTGCAGCGGCTCGAGGCGGAGTCGATCTTCATCATCCGCGAGGTGGCGGCGACGGCCGAGAACCCGGTGATGCTCTATTCCATCGGCAAGGACTCGGCGGTCATGCTGCACCTCGCCATGAAGGCCTTCGCGCCGGGCAAGCCGCCCTTCCCGCTCCTCCATGTCGACACGACCTGGAAGTTCCGCGAGATGATCGAGTTCCGCGACCGCCGCGCCAGGGAACTCGGCATCGACCTGATCGTCCATACGAACCAGGAAGGCCTGAAGCGCGGCATCAACCCGTTCGCCTCGGGCAGCCGGGTCCACACCGACGTGATGAAGACCGAGGCGCTGAAGCAGGCGCTCGACATCTACAAGTTCGATGCGGCCTTCGGCGGCGCGCGGCGCGACGAGGAAAAGTCCCGCGCCAAGGAGCGGATCTTCTCGCTCAGGACGCCCGAGCACCGCTGGGACGCCAAGAACCAGCGCCCGGAGCCCTGGCGGCTGTTCAACACTCGCAAGAAGAAGGGCGAGAGCTTCCGTGTCTTCCCGCTGTCCAACTGGACCGAGCAGGACGTGTGGGACTACATCGCGCTGGAGAAGATCCCGGTCGTACCGCTCTATTTCGCCGCCCCGCGGCCGATCGTGAAGCGTGACGGCGCCCTCATCATGCGGGACGACGACCGGATGGAGCTGCGACCCGGCGAGAGCGTCGAGACGATGATGGTCCGCTTCCGCACGCTCGGCTGCTACCCGCTCACCGGCGCCGTCGAATCCGAGGCGCAGACCCTCGACGCGGTGATCTCCGAGATGCGCGGCTCGCGCGTCTCCGAGCGCCAGGGCCGGGTGATCGACCAGGACTCCGGCGCCTCGATGGAAGAGAAGAAGCAGGAAGGCTATTTCTGATGACCAGCGCACTTCGCGACCAGCGCCTTCCCGACGAGGCCGACCGGGCGACGCCCTCCCCCGCGGCCGCGCTGGAGGACGAGACCTTCGCCGGCCCCGCGCCGGATCAGGCGGACACCGAAAGCCTTCCCGTCGTCGATCCGCAGGCGCACATGCAGCCGCTGGTCTCGCCGGCGGAATCGCTCCTGCGCTTCATCACCTGCGGCTCGGTCGACGACGGCAAGTCGACGCTGATCGGCCGCCTGCTCTACGAGACCAACGCGGTCTTGGACGATCAGATGGAGGCGCTGAAGCGCGACTCGAAGAAGTTCGGCACGACGGGCGAGGACCTCGACTTCGCGCTGCTGGTCGACGGCCTGTCGGCCGAGCGCGAGCAGGGCATCACCATCGACGTCGCCTATCGCTATTTCTCGACGGGCGGGCGCGCCTTCATCATCGCCGACACGCCGGGGCACGAGCAGTACACCCGCAACATGGCGACGGGCGCGAGCCAGGCCGAGCTCGCGGTGATCCTCGTCGATGCGCGCAAGGGCATCCTGCCGCAGACGCGGCGGCACTCCTTCATCACCTCGCTCGTCGGCATCAAGTCGGTGATCGTCGCGATCAACAAGATGGACCTCGTCGACTTCTCCGAGGAGCGCTTCGCGGCGATCCGCCGGGACTACGAGGCGATCCTGCCGGCGCTCGGCTTCACCGACGTCACCTTCGTGCCGGTGTCGGCGAAGAACGGCGACAACATCGCCAAGCGCTCCGAGAACACGCCCTGGTATGACGGCGAGACCCTGCTGGAGCGGCTGGAGAGCGTCCAGCCGGAGACCTTCGACGCCGCCGCAGAGCCCTTCCGCCTGCCGGTGCAGTGGGTCAACCGGCCGAATCTCGACTTCCGCGGCTTCACCGGCACGATCGTCGGCGGACACATCGCCAAGGGCGACCCGATCGCGGTCCTGCCCGGCGACCGGCGGAGCACGATTAAGGGCGTCTACGGCCCGAATGGCGAGGTCGAGGAGGCCGGGGCCGGCGAGGCGGTGACGCTGACGCTCGCCGACGAGATCGACGTCTCCCGCGGTGATGTACTGGTCGCGCCCGGCGATGCCGTCGCGGTCGGCCGTGGCTTCGAAGCCGACCTTCTCTGGATGGTCGACCGGCCGCTGGTTCCCGGCGGGCGCTTCGTGCTGAAGCTCGCCTCCAGCCAGACGCCGGCAAGCGTGCGGTCGCTCGACGCGGCGGTGGACATCCATTCCTACGAGGAGAAGCCGGCGAACGCGCTCCTGATGAACGAGATCGGCAAGGTGACGATCGCCACCGACCGGCCGGTCGTCGCCGCGCCCTATGCCGAGAACCGGGAGCTCGGCTCGTTCATCCTGATCGACGCGATCACCAACGAGACGGCGGCGCTCGGCGTCGTGCGGCGCGCGACCCGCGAACCGGCTGCCGGCCGGGACCCGGCAGGGGCTTCCGCGGCAGCCGCGACGGCGGCGCCGCAGAGCCTGCCCCGGCGCCTCGCCACGATGTGGCTCGGGGAGGCAGCCAACGCCCCTGTGGAGCGGCGGGACGCGATCCTGCGCGCCCGGATCGCCGGGTCGATGCTGGTGGCATTCCTGGCGCTCCTGTTCGGGATGGAGTTCGGCCTGATCTTCGTCCTCGCCCTCCTGGACTTCGCGCTCCGGCCGTTCCTCGCGGTCGCCTTCGGCGCCAGCCAGGCACCGGAGCCGAAGCGGCCGGACGATCCGACGACGGTGGGTGACGGAGGCGGCATATGAGCCGGGAGCCGAACCTGGAGACCTGCGCCGGCAGCGCCTGCCTCGACGGCCGCGGGTTCCGCCCGATCGGCGGCGAGCACCGGGCCTACCACCCGCCGGTGCCGGTGCTGCAACTCGCGCTGCTGGCGGGCGCCGTCGCTCTCTGCCTCGCCTTCACCGCGGGGCTCCTCGGATAGGGCGATCTTGAGGAGGCGAGACCGGCGGAACCGGCTCGCGGGGCATTTCCGGTCCGGACGGCAGCCGCGCTACGCGTCGAGTTCGCGCGCTTCGGACGGCAGCATGATCGGGATGCCGTCGCGGATGGGATAGGCGAGCTTGGCGGCCCTGGAGATCAGCTCGTTCCTCTCGCGGTCGTAGACGAGCTGCGTCTTGGTCAGCGGGCAGACCAGGAGTTCCAGGAGCTTGGGATCCGGCTGTCCGGCCTTCTGGCGGTCGTTCATCGTCGTCTTCCGTCCTGGCTGTCGCTGCGATGGTCTCGGCGCCGCCGATGTCTAGCGCCGAACGGGCCGCCGGCAAAGACCGGCATCCTGGCCCGCCTATTGCAGCGTCCGCGGCGCCCCGTCGTCGCCCTCGCGCGCCAGCGCGATCTCGGTGATGGCGATCAGCGTCTCGGCCCGCGTCTTCAGGTCCGGGGCCTCGAGCAGCGCCTGCTTTTCCGCCGCGCCATAGGGCGACATCATGCACAGCGCGTTGACCAGCGTCTCGTTCGAGGCGCGGCTGACGGAATCCCAGTCCGCTTCCAGCTGGTTGGCCTCGAGATACTGCCGGAAGGTCTTCAGCAGCGAGTCGCGGTCGACATCGCCGGCACCCGCGCCGAAGTCGAGGTCGGAGAGGAAGGCCGCGATCCGGCAGCACCGATAGGGCTTGTGCCGGTGCAGTTCCTCGACCACGCGGAATCGCGCGATCCCGTGCAGGTTGATGATGTAGCGGCCGTCGCCGGTCTCGGTCAGCGAGGTGATGCGGCCGAGGCAGCCGACCTGGCAGAGTTCCGGCTCGCCGTCGGAGCGCTGGGCGCCATCGAGGCGCGGCTGGATCATGCCGATGATGCGATCGGAGCCGACGGCATCGTCGATCATCGCGATGTAGCGCGGCTCGAAGATGTTCAGCGGCAGCTGTCCGCCCGGCAGGAGCAGCGCCCCTCCGAGCGGAAAGACCGGCGCCACCGCCGGAAGGTCGGACTCGTCCGTGTATGTGAAGTTGCCCGCCTGAACCAATCGCCGCCTCCGTGACACTCCTCTCGCATTTGGGAGCCGGACGAGCGATCTCAAGAGAGCGGCGGGCGACTGCGGCAACCCGCGCACTGGCGACCGATCGCCGGCCGCGCGGGCCGATCCGTCAGGAGAACAGGAGCGACGACAGCCGGCGGCGCGCTTCCTTGGTGGCGGGGTCGCTCGGCCCCCAGGCCTCGAAGAACTCCAGCAGCTTCTTGCGCGCGCCGTCGTCGTTCCAGCTGCGGTCGCGCCGGATGATCTCCAGGAGATGGCCGGCCGCGGTGGCGCGGTCACCCTTCGCCTGCGCGATCAGCGCCAGGTCGTAGCGCGCCTGATGGTCGTCCGCGTCGCCCTCGATCCGCGCCTGCAGCTGTGCCGGGTTGCCGAGCTCGGCGATCTCCTCGGCGAGCTTGAGCTTGGTGCGCACGGCCGCGACCGCCGGGTCCTCCGCCTTGTCGGCCGGCACCTGGTCGATCAGCGCCTTGGCGCGGCCCGCATCGCCCGCCGCGATGTAGCACTCGGCAAGACCCGCCGTCGCGCCGGGATGGCCCGGCTCGTGCTGCAGGATCGCGCCGAAGAGCTGCGCGGCATTGCCGGCGTCGCCCTGCTCCAGAAGCGTGTTCGCCTCCGCCAGCGCCTCGGCGATCGGGTCGTCGCCCGCGCCGCCCTGCCCCTTCGTCAGGCGGTCGATGAAGGCCTTCACCTCGCTCTCCGGCAGTGCGCCCATGAAGCCGTCGACCGGCTGGCCGCCGACGAAGGCGAAGACCGCCGGGATCGACTGGACACCGAGCTGGCCGGCGATCGCCGGATGGTCGTCGATGTTCATCTTGACGAGCTTGACCTTGCCGCCGGCCGCCTTGACGACCCGCTCGAGGATCGGCGTCAGCTGCTTGCACGGGCCGCACCACGGCGCCCAGAAGTCGACGAGGACCGGCTGGCGCCGCGATTCCTGGATCACGTCGGCGGAGAACTTCGCCGTCGTCGTGTCCTTGATCAGGTCGGCCGGAGCCGGCCCCGCGGCAGCGCCGAAGCCGGAGAGGCCGGCGGCCGGTGCCGGGCCTGCGGCAGGCCGGGCGCCTGTCGCCCCACCCGTGGTCGTGGTCTGCCGGCCGTAGCCGCCCGAGGAATTGCCGTAGGGATTGTTGCTCATCGGTCTTGCCCGTCGCCGTCGGTGTCGGTGGCCTCGAGCCCGATGACGAGCGGCTCGTGGCTGGTGGATCGGAAGAACGCCATGAGATCCGCCGTCGCAATCGTCGTGGTCGCTTCGTTCGTCAGCGGATGGCAGTTGACCATATCGTATGCGAGCAGCCGCTCATCAAGCACGACGTTGACGGCGCCCTCGGTGTCGTTGAGGACGCCGAAGGCGGTGACCGAGCCGGGCGTGACGCCGAGCCGCTCCTGCATCGCCTCGGCGCTGGCGAAGGACAGCCGCCCCTGCGCGCCGATCCGCTTGTGCAGCCCCTTCAGGTCGACTTCGGTGCCGTGCTCGGCGACGACGAGGAAGATGCGGCCCTTCTTGTCCTTGACGAAGAGGTTCTTGGTGTGGGCGCCCGGCATGGCGCGGTGGATGTCCTGGCTCTCCGCCACGGTGAACACCGCGGGATGGTCGACGGTCGTCACGGCAATGCCGAGGCCGTCGAGATACCGCATCAGATCGTCTCGCCCTGCCGCCACGGCCCCAGTCCCCATCGCGTTCCAAGTTTACCCGCCATAGCGGAAACGGCCCGCGATGCGAAGGGTCCTCGGCCGCAGGAAGATGCATCCGTCGCGCCGGGCTCGGGCGGACGATGGCCGGGGCCGGGGGTCGCGGTCGGGCGGAAACGCTGGGCGACAGGGCGCGCCCGCAAACGGCTGCGGACCCTCGACCGGGGGAGCCGAGGGTCCGCTCTCATCATGCCGGCAAGCGCGGGGCGGGACTCGGCGGCAGATGGTCCGAGGGTCGGCGTGGGAGACGCCGCCCGGGGATGCGACGGCGATCGATCGTTCGCCGATGAAGAGAACATAGATGCCGGCCGGCCCCGGCGCTGTGACGTCGGTCACAGGTGAAACCGCTCGTCCGCGCCTCTTTTCCCCCGCGATCCGCCTGTCTATGAAGCGGGCGGCACCGCCCTTGAAGACAATCCGGGAGCTCGAAATGGCAGAGGCACGGCGGATCGACGGCAAGGCCGTCGCGGCGCAGATCGTCGAGAGGGTCAAGGCGGAGACCGCGCGGCTGAAGCGCGAGGCGGACGTCGTGCCGGGGCTCGCCGTGCTGATCGTCGGCGAGGATCCGGCAAGCCAGGTCTATGTCGGCTCCAAGGCGAAGATGGCAGCCGAGTGCGGTTTCAGGTCGGAGAAGTTCACGCTGCCCGCTGATACCAGCGAGGCGACGCTGCTCGACCGGATCGCCGCGCTGAATGCCGATCCCGCCATTCACGGCATTCTCGTCCAGCTGCCGCTGCCGAAGCAGATCGACGAGGCGAAGGTCATCGAGGCGATCGACGCTAACAAGGACGTCGACGGCTTCCACCTCGTCAATGTCGGCCGCCTGTCCACCGGCGCGCGAGGGGCCGGCTTCGTGCCCTGCACGCCGGCGGGATCGATGCTCCTCATCCGCAGCATCCTCGGCGACGACCTCTCCGGGAAGACCGCCGTCGTCGTCGGCCGCTCCAACATCGTCGGCAAGCCGATGGCACAGTTGCTGCTGGCGGCCAACGCCACTGTGACGATCGCCCATTCCCGCACCAGGGATCTTGCCGGCGTCTGCCGCGGCGCGGACATCCTCGTCGCCGCCGTCGGGCGGCCGGAGATGATCACCGGCGACTTCGTCAAGGACGGCGCAGTGGTGATCGACGTCGGCATCAACCGGATCGCCGCGCCCGAGAAGGGCGAGGGCAAGACCCGCCTCGTCGGCGACGTCGCCTACGCCTCGGCCGCTCAGAAGGCCGCGGCGATCACGCCGGTGCCGGGCGGCGTCGGGCCGATGACCATCGCCATGCTGATGGCGAACACGCTCGTCTCGGCCTGTCGCGCCGCCGGTCTGGAGCCGCCGCGATTCTGAGCGCATAGTCGCGTTCGGAGCGCCGGCCATCCGGCGCGCCCCACACGGACGCGCCGAGAACGATCTGGATCGGCAGCGTCCCCACCGAGGCGGGTTGCGCAGATGGCGCTGGCATTGTCCTACACCCATGTCGACAGTCCGGTAGGCCCGCTGCTGCTCGCCGGCGACACCGAGGCGCTGCATGTCCTGCGCTTTCCCGGCAGGCACGGCGCCGCCGCGCCGCGGCCGGAGTGGCGGCAGGACGCGGAGCCCTTCCGCGAGATCGAGCGCCAGCTGGCTGCCTATTTCCAGGGAGAGCTTCGGCGCTTCGACGTGCCCTTCCATCTTCGCGGCTCGCCGTTCCAGGAACAGGTCTGGCGCATCCTCGCGGAGATTCCCTTCGGCGAAACCCGCAGCTACGGCGCGATCGCGGCCATGGTCGGTGCGCCGGGAGCGGCTCAGGCCGTCGGGCGGGCGAGCGGCGACAATCCGCTTCCGATCATCCTTCCCTGCCACCGCGTCATCGGGTCGGACGGCTCGCTCACCGGCTTCGGCGGCGGCTTGCCGGTAAAGCGCTTCCTGCTGCGGCTGGAGGGAAACGCGGCCGGCGCCGAACCCGCCCAGCTCTCGCTGTTCTGAGGCTTCCGCCCGAGCCGGCCCCTCGGCCGGAATCGGCGCGATCGACAGCGGCCATCCCGTAACGGAAGAGGCGCCGGACGATCTCGCCCGGCGCCTCCCCGCATTCTTCGATCGGCATCGATGACCGCAGCGGCCGCATCAGGCCGCCGGGTGCCTCAGGCGGCGCTGCCGGGCTCGCCGGTCGCGCCCTCGCGCGTTTCCTGGGCGGGCTTGGCCTCGCCGGCCGCCTGCTTCGGGCCGCCCTTCGACACGCCGACCATGGCCGGCCGCAGCACGCGGTCGCCGATGGCGTAGCCGGCCTGCACGACCTGGACGACCGTATTGTTCGGCACCTGCGGGTTGGGAACCTCGAACATCGCCTGGTGGAAGTTTGGGTCGAAGCGCTGGCCCTCCGGCTCGAGCCGACGGACGCCGTGCTTTTCCAGCGACGCGAGCAGGCCGCGCTCGGTGACCTCGACGCCCTCGATGAGGCCCTTCAGGCCGGAGGATTCGTCCTGCCGGTGCTCCTGCGGCACGGCGTCGAGCGCCCGGTTCAGATTGTCGGCGACCGACAGCATCTCACGCGCGAAGCTCGTCACGGCGTAGGTGCGCGCATCCTTGATCTCGCGCTCGGTGCGCCGGCGAAGGTTCTCCATGTCCGCCGCGAGACGCAGCATGCGGTCCTTCACGTCGGCGTTCTCCGCCTCGAGCGCGGCGATCCGCTCCTGGTCGGCCTTGGCCGCAGCGTCACTGTCGGCAAAGCCGCTCGCCGGCGCATCGGCCGCCTCGCCGCCATTGCCGTTGGCGGCCGCCTGGCGCTCTGCGGCCTCGGCTCCCGCCTGCCCGGGCTTGCCCTGCGGGCCGAGCTTGTCCTCGTCGCGCTTGCCGGTCTCGCTCGTCATCCTGATATCACCCCGTCTTCCTGCTTTGGAGCCGCAGCAGGCCGTGCCGCCACCTGATGCGGCGGCCTCGGCCCTGCAGCACGAATTCGTTATCGCTGCCGGATATCGAATTGCGGCGCCGAGAAATCAAGCCTTGCCGGACGCCGAGCCGCGCGTCAGCAGCCGCGAGACGATCCGCGCGGTGTAGTCGACCATCGGCACGATGCGCCGGTAGTTGAGCCGCGTCGGGCCGATCACCCCCACCGCGCCGATGACGCTCTCGGTGCCGCCCCTGTAGGGCGCAACGACGAGCGAGGAGCCGGAAAGCGAGAACAGCTTGTTCTCCGAGCCGATGAAGATCCGCACGCCCGAGCCGGTCTCGGCGAGGCCGAGCAGTTCGATCATGCCGCTCTTGGTCTCGAGGTCGTCGAACAGGAGCCGCAGCCGCTCCAGATCCTCGGCGGCAGTGACGTTCTCCAGAAGGTTGGCGCGTCCGCGCACGATCAGCCGCGCCGGCTGGTCGGCCGAGGCCCCGGACCAGACCGCGAGCCCCCGGTCCACCAGCTCGCGCGAAAGCGTGTCGAGCGCGCTGGCGGTCTCGTCCTTCAGCCGCGCGATCCGGTCCTTCGCCTCCGATAGCGTGCGGCCCACCACGTGGGCGTTGAGGAAATTCGCCGCCTCCAGGAGCTGCGACGCCGTCACCCCGGCCGGCAGGTCGAACAGCCGGTTCTCCACCTCGCCGTTCGCTCCGACGAGGACGGCGAGCGCCCGCGTCGGCTCCAGGCGGATGAACTCGATATGCTTCAGCCGGAGATCCGACTTCGACGTCAGGACGATGCCGGCCCCGCGCGACAGGCCGGACAAGAGGTTGCTCGCCTCGGTCAGGAGCGAATCCATCGGCCGCCCGTCGCCGATGAGCCGCACCTTCTCCTCGATCTCGTCGCGCTCGGAAGGCGCGAGGTCGCCGACTTCCAGGAAGGCGTCGACGAAGAAGCGCAGGCCGAGCTCGGTCGGCAGCCGGCCGGCCGAGACATGCGGCGCGTAGATGAGGCCGAGCGTCTCGAGGTCGCTCATCACGTTGCGGACCGAGGCCGGCGAGAGCGAATTCGTCAAGAGCTTCGACAGCATGCGCGAGCCGACGGGCTCGCCGAGGTCGAGATAGCTTTCGACGATCAGCCGGAAGATCTCCCGCGCCCGCTCGTCGAGAACGGCCGCGGACGCATTGGCCAAGTCACTGACGGGCATGCGCAAATCAGTCATGGCGAAAGCCGGTTGGGGTCATGCCGTCAGTATAGGGAGGCTTGGCGCGCTCTGGAAGAGGTTGCGCAGGCGCGCAGACGCCGGATAGGCCGCCGGCAAGGCTTTCGGCGGCACCGCTCGTCCGATCCGAGCGCTGCGGAGCGGACCGAACCGGCGCCTTCGCAGGCCCCTCTCCATCGACCCGTTCGAAGAAGGCCACCGGCGTGACGCTGAAAATCCGGCAGATCTCGTAGAGCCGGCCCGCGCCGATCCGCATCGTCCCGTCCTCGAAGCTCTGGATCTGCCGAGGCGTCAGGCCGAGGACCGATCCGAGTCGGGCCTGCGACAGGCCGGCGGAGATGCGGATCTCGCGCAGCCTTTGCCCGACGCAGACGTCGATCGCGCGGTACCTTTGCATGCCGGGCCTTTCGAGGCAGAGGCGAGGAACAGGAGCAACCAAGGAGGTCGCCGCGACAGCCTTCGCAGCACGCACGTGTTGCGGAATCTGTGGGGGCCTTTGCGGGCTTCGTGCGAGACGGCTTGTCCGGACGCAATAGGCATTCGCGGAACAAGGCGTCCGGAGGCCCTCACATCATCGTGTCGACCGGCGTGAAGCGCGTCGCTTCCTTGGGTCGCGCCCCTTGAGCGACTTCCGCGAAGGTCGTTTGATTGACGGATCAGTCAGGTTCTCTATGCTGCACCGCATGTCCAGTCTGACCACACGACGAGCCGGCCGCAGCGGGGCCGAGAAGGAACGGCGCGAGGCGATGATCGCCGCGGCCGTCGGCGCCATCGAGGAAGCCGGCACGCTGGAGGTGACCGTGGCGGACATTGCCGCACGCGCTTCCGTCTCCCCCGCCCTCGTCCACCACTACTTCGGCACCAAGGACGATCTGATGATCGCCGCGATGCGCCATCTCCTGCGCAACTTCCGCGCCGGCGTGACCCGGCGCCTGCGGGCGGCGCAGACGCCGCGCCAGCGGGTGAGTGCGATCGTCGAGGGCTGCTTCGACGAGGGCCAATTCACCCGCGAGACCATCGCCGCCTGGCTGGTCTTCTATGCCTATGCCCGCCGCTCCGGCGAGGCGGCGCGGCTGCTCCGCATCTACTTCCGCCGGCTGGAGACCAATCTGGTCTCGGCGCTCTCGCCGATCGCCGGCGTGCCGGCCGCAACGCGGATCGCCGCGGCCGCCGGCGCGATGATCGACGGCGTATGGCTGCGCCAGGCCCTCACCCCCCTGACCCAGCCGGATCCGCGCGCAGCGGCGGCCATGATCGAACGGTTCATCGACGCGGAGATCGCCCCATGACGACCACCATCGATGAAGCCGATTACGTCGTGGTCGGTTCCGGCTCCGCCGGTTCCGCCCTCGCCTACCGCCTGTCGGAGAGCGGCAAGTACGAGGTGCTTGTGATCGAGGCGGGGGGCTCGGACGCCGGGCCCTTCATCCAGATGCCGGGCGCCTTGTCCTTCCCGATGAACATGCCGCGCTACGACTGGGGCTACAAGGCCGAAGCCGAGGACACGCTGGCCGGCCGGCGCCTCGTCACGCCGCGCGGGCGGGTGATCGGCGGCTCCTCCTCGATCAACGGCATGGTCTATGTGCGCGGCCACGCGCTCGACTACGCGCATTGGGCAGAACAGGGCGCGGCCGGCTGGGCCTATGCCGACGTGCTGCCCTACTTCAAGCGGATGGAGAACTTCCACGGCGGCGCCGGGCGCGGCGTCGACCCCGCCTGGCGCGGCACCTCCGGCCCGCTGGACGTCAAGAACGGCGACATGAAGAACCCGCTCTACGACGCCTTCGTCGAAGCGGGCCGGCAGGCCGGCTATCCCGTCACCGAGGATTACAACGCCCGCCAGCAGGAGGGCTTCGGCCCGATGCAGCAGACCATCTGGCAGGGGCGCCGCTGGTCTGCCGCCAACGCCTATCTCAGGCCCGCCATGGCCCGCGGCAACTGCCGGCTGATCCATGCGAACGTCACGTCGGTCGCCTTCGGCGGCGACAACTCCGCCCGCGCGGTCGGCGTCAACGTCCGGCGCGGCCGGCGCACCGGCCTCGTCAAGGCCCGGCGCGAGGTCGTGCTTGCGGCCGGCGCGATCAACTCGCCGCTCATCCTCATGCATTCGGGCATCGGCGACGCGTCCGAACTGAACCGCGTCGGCATCAGGACGCGCGTGCCGCGGCCGGGCGTCGGGCAGAACCTGCAGGATCACCTGGAACTCTACATCCAGCAGACCTGCATCCAGCCGATCACCCTCAACGGCTATCTCTCGCTGTTCTCCAAGGGCCGCGTCGGGCTGGAATGGATGTTGATGCACACCGGCTACGGCGCCACCAACCATTTCGAGGCGGCGGCCTTCATCCGCTCGGCCGCCGGTGTCGAATATCCCGACATCCAGTACCACTTCCTGCCCGGCGCGATCCGCTACGACGGCAAGGCGGCGGCCCCCGGCCATGGCTGGCAGGCGCATGTCGGCCCGATGCGCTCGAAGTCGCGCGGCGTGATCCGGCTGAAGAGCAGCGATCCCGGCGCGGCGCCCTCGATCCGCTTCAACTACATGTCGCACGCCGACGACTGGACGGATTTCCGCAAGGCGATCCGCCTTACCCGGGAAATCTTCGCGCAGGCCGCCTTCGATCCCTATCGCGGGCCGGAGATCCAGCCGGGCGAACAGGCGCAGAGCGACGAAGACCTCGACCGCTTCGTCGCCGAGCACGCCGAGAGCGCCTACCATCCGTGCGGCGCAGCCCGTCTCGGCGCGGCGGACGACGCAGAGGCCGTGGCCGACCCGGAATGCCGGGTGATCGGCACGGAGAACCTGCGCCTTGCCGACTCCTCGATCTTCCCGCGGATCACCAACGGCAATCTCAACGGCCCCTCGATCATGGTGGGCGAGAAGGCGGCCGATCACATCCTCGGCCAGGGCATGCTCCCGCCGGAGACGGAGATGACGCCCTGGATCAATCCCGACTGGCGTGAAAAGCAGCGCTGACGGCAGCGGCAACGCGCCCCGCCGGCCCTGCGACCCCTTGATTAACAAGGGTGAATTTTCGTCCCGACGGCGGTTGCGGGCGCCGGTGCGAGACCGGCGCCGCGGCAAGCCGGTTGCGATTGAAATCGTTACAGAATTTCGATGGCGCCGGAGCCGAAAAAATGCGCCCGACGGTCGGAACCGATCTGCGACCACTTTGCTTGTGCAGGAAAGGATTTTCGACAGAGGCTGGAAAAATGCGCGGACGGGCGGACGAGTGGGTCGACCAGCGGGGACGCTCCCGCATCGCGCCCGGCTTCCGGCAAAGCGCGCTCTTCAGCTATAGCGAGACGCTGCCGCTCGACCTGGCGGAACTGCTGGAGCGGCTCGATCGGGCGGAGCAGCGGGCGGCGTGCCGCGCGAAGGCGGGGACGCCGGCCAACGACTGAGGGATCTCGCCGAACCGGGTCGGCCATCCGCGGAATTCTCCGGCAACCCCGGCTGATGCCAGTCCCGGGTGGAAATAGCTCTTCACCGTCTTATCGAGAGTGCTGACAGGCGGCAGCCTCAAGCATCCGCCTTCCGGCCGAAAACCCGCGCCAGGAACGTCTCCAGCCAGCGCTTCACCGGCGCGTCGTAGATCGCGCGTCCCTCGAAATGGGCGCGCCGGCCCTGCGCGCCCGGCAGCTTCATCCGCTCATGGCCGCGCGTCGTCCAGCGATACATCATCGCCAACGTCAGCTCGGCGTGGAACTGCACGCCATAGGCGGCCGGACCGTAGCTGAAGGCCTGGTTCGGGTAGCGCTCGCCGGCGGCGAGCAGCGTCGCATCGCGCGGCAGGTCGAAGCCCTCGCGATGCCACTGGTAGACCATCTCCGGCCAGTGCGGCAGGAGCAGGCGGCCCTCGGTCGTCGACTTCAGCGGGTAGTAGCCGACTTCGGCATATCCTTCCGGATCGGGACCCACCCTGGCGCCGAGATGCTTGGCGAGCATCTGCGCGCCGAGGCAGATGCCGAGGAACGGGCGCTCCTCCTTCAGCGGCACGTCGAGCCAGTTCACCTCCTGGACGAGATGCGGGTCGGTGTCGTTGGCGCTCGGCGGGCCCCCGAAGACGATCGCGCCGCGATGGTCGTCGAGCGTCGTCGGCAGCGCGTCGCCCATCACCGGGCGGCGGATGTCGAGCTTGACGTCGTGGGCCGAGAGGATCTGGCCGACGCGCCCCGGCGTCGACGTCTCCTGGTGCAGCACGATCAGGACGGGCCGCGGGTCCGTCCCGTCGAGGATGAAGTGGTGGTGGGCAATGGCGTCGTGAACGGTGCGCGCGGCGTCCGATCGCGTGTCCTGGAGATAGGCCATGGCGTCAGTCGGCAACTCCGCTGTTGTCCGCCGCCTGGCGCTTCATCAGCATGCGGTCGCGCGTTGACACGCCCATCAGCTCCGAGATGCGCCAGATCAGGTTGTCCTCGAGTTCGTGCACCTCGCCGTCGGCATAGGTGACCTCCCACAAGAGCTCGATGAACCGGATCCGCTGCTCCTCCCCCAACCGGGACTTCAGGATGGAGGTGAAGTGATAGAGGTCGACGGATTCCTGGTCGGCCTCGCGGCCGGCTTCGGCGATCCGGTCGGCCTCCGCCGGCGCGAGGCCGAATTCGGTGCCGAGCACCTCCCTCAGACGCAGGCGCTCGGACGTGGTGACGATCCCGTCGGCATCGACGATGTGGAAGAGCAGGGCAGCCGCCGCGACCTGCACCTCGTCGGCCGGATCGCTCCGGCGGCGCGGCTCGTCATCGGCAAGCGTGCGGATGAAATCTCGAAAGGCTTCGAACATCGTGCTCCGTCTTCAGGCGGGTCGGCGGCGGGAGATTCCCGCCGCGAGAGGCTAACCGAAGCGCGCCGCCTTGCGTTCCTCGCTCGTGCGCCCGAATGCCTTTTCGGCGACCTCTCCCTGCCCGGTCTGCGGCTTTGCCGCGGCCGTCGTCGACACCGGCACGCCGGCGCCGTTGGTGCGCTGCGAGCCTGCGACCTCGGCGGTGTCGACCGGCGCGGTCTGCAGCGACACGGTGGAAGCAGCCGGCTCGCCGGCGCCCACCGTCGCGGCCCCTTTCTCGGGAGCTGCTGCAGGCTTGGCTTCGTGCGTCGCGGCACCGACATTGACCGGCGCGGCGCTCGTCCCGGCGGCCGGGGCGGCCTCGATCGTCCTGGCGTTCTCGCCCGGCTCCGCCTCGATCACCGGCGCGTCGCCATTGCGGATGCGCTCCACCGGCACCTTCCACCGGAAGGCGTCGATCCGGCCGGACACCGGCGAAACCGGCGCCCAATGTTCCGACACCATGCCGTCGGCGGTCCAGGCCGGATCGCGCGGCGCCCGGATCGCCCGCGACAGCCATTCGCGCACGCGGCCGGCCTCGCCGCCCTCCTCGTCGATGTCGGCGAGGAGCAGGTAGACGCTCTCGCGCGGCTCGGCCTCCAGCGCTTCCATGGCCGACTTGCGGGCAAGGTCGATGTCGCCGGCGTCGAGCGCCGCGCGGGCGAGGCACATCGCCGATTCCACGTGGTTCGGCTTCAGGTCGTGGAGCTTGCGGGCACGCCGCAGGCGGTCCTCGACGGAGTCGCCCGGCCGCGCGTCGACATAGGCTTCGGCAATCTCGGGATGCGGGCTGTAGGTCCAGCTCTTCTCGAGGATCTTGGCGCCGCGACGCAGATCGCCGAGGCGGAACAGCGCCTGCGCCGCGACCAGCGCGGCGGGCACGAGATCCGGCGCCAGCTCGTGCGCCTCGATGCCGGCGCGCTTGGCGCCCTTCGGGTCGGCGTCCGCGAGCTGCATCGCCTTGGCGGTGAGCAGCACGGCGCGGGTGCGCTTCGATTCGTCGCGGTCGATGAGCCGGGTGTTCTTCTGCGCCTCGAGGATCTCCAGCGCGCCGTCCCAGTCGCCGGCCAGCGATTTCGATTCGAGCACCGCGCCGCCGGCCCAGGGCACATGCGGCGCGATCCGCACCGCGCGCTCGGCATAGTAGCGCGCCGCGCCCTCGTCGCCGACGCGCTCGGCCTCGAGGAACAGGCCGCGCATGGCGAGAAGCCGCGTCTCGGGATCGCGCTCCATCTGCTCGAACACCGAGCGGGCGCGGGCGTGGTCGCCCTCGATCATCGCCGTCTGCGCATCGAGGAAGCGGATCAGCGGCTCCTTGCGGGTGTCGAGCAGCTTGGCGCTGCGCTTGGTCATCCGACGGGCGAGCACGGCGTCGCCGGCCCCGGCCGCGATGATGCCGCTCGACAGCGCGGAATAGCCGCGGTCGCGCCGGCGCTTGCCCCACCAGCCGCCGATCGCGCCCGGCGTCTTGAAGAAGGCCCGCACCAGAAAGACCACCACCAGCACGGCGAAGATCAGCACCGCCAGCGCGATCAGGAAGACCATCAGGCTGGTTTCGACCTGCTGGCCCTGCCAGACGAAGGTCACCGTCCCCGGATTGTCGGCGAGCCAGGAAAATCCGAGCGCGGCCGCGAGGACGACGAGGAAGAAGGCGAGGATACGCAGCATTCTTGATTCCTTAGCCCTGGGTTTGCGCGGTCGGAGCGGGCGTCGACCCGCCGGCTCCGCCACTGCCGGACGCGCCCTGGCTGCCGCTTCCGCCGTTTCCGCCGCTCTGGCCGCCATTGCCGCCGCTCTGCCCCGGCTGGCCCTGGCCGCTGCCGCCGCCCTCGCCCGACTGCTGCGGCTGGCCCGACTGCTGCGGCTGGATGGCCTGCGAGAGCGCGCCGGAGACGACGCGCTCGGCGGTCAGCCGCGCGGCGACCTTGTCGGCAAAGTCCGCACTCGCCTGCTGGGCGTCCTTCGGCAGCTTCTGCCACTCGCTCTGCCACGCCTTGAGGTCGCCCGACTGGATATCGGCGTTCATGCGCGACAGGATCGCCGGCGGGCCCGACTGGCTCGCCGGCGCCGGCCCTGCCGGACGCACCTGAACGAGCGAGCGCAGGCCCGACCAGACCTGGTCCTGCACCGGCGCCTGCGGCTGCGGCGGCGACAGGCTGGCGGCAATCTGGTTCTCGACATCCGGCCACTGCGCCGCGAGCTGGCGCTCGGAGGGCACGCCGTTGGCGGCGTAGTTCCGCAGCGCTTCCGTCGACTGGCTGGAGCCGGACGATCGCGCATAGCTCTCGAGCTCGCTCATGAACGGCCCGCCGCGATCGATCGCCGACTTGAGGTTGGCCGCGGCGAGCGCCGTCTCGGCGCGCTTGTTGCTCGCCTCGATTGCCGCGATGCGATCGTCGAGACCGGAGAGCGTCTTGGTGACCTGCTGGCCCGTCGCCTCGGCCGTCTGCTGGGCCTTCTGCGCCGCCTGCGACGCCGCATCGGCCGACTGCTGCGCCTTGCCCGCCGCCTGCTGGGCCGCATTGGCCGCCTGCTGCGCGCCGCTGGCTGTGTCCTGCGCCTTGGCGGCGGTCGACTGCGCCTTTTCGGCCGCCTGCTGGGCATTGCTGGCTGCGCTCTGGGCCGCCGAGGCGGTCTGCTGCGCCTGCACGGCGGAGGTCTGCGCGCCGCCGGCCGTCTGCGAGGCGGCGTTCGCGGTGGTCGCGGCCTGGTTCGCCGCCTGCTGCGCCGATTTCGCCGCGTCGGTCGCCGAGGCGACCGCCTGCCGGGCGGAGCCGGCCGTCTTGTTGGCGGCCTCGGCCGTCTGCGCGGCCTGCTGCGCCGTGTCGGCGGCGGACCTCACGCTGGATTGAAGCGAATCCACCCGCTGCGACAGCGCCGCCACCTGATCGCCGCTGCCGCCATTGCCGCCCGAGGCGGTCTGCGGCAGCTGCGCCACCGACGACTTCAGCTGCGCAACCTGGTCGCCCAGCGACTTCACGTCTTGCGCCGACGCATAATTGCCGGCCGTCTGGCCACCTGCAACGGTCTGCTGGCCGCCCGAACCGGACACCGGCAGATAGCCGTTCGCCTGCAGCACCCACGCGGCACCGAGCGCCACCACCGCGCCGATCAGCCCCGCCGCGAGCGCTCCGCCGAAGCCGACGCCGCCGGACCGCCTGGGCGGCTCCGCGGTGGTCGTGCGCGGCGTGCCCGTCGACGCGCCGCCGCCGGACGATGCCCCCGATCCCGCCGGTGTCGTCGAACCGGGCTTGGTCCCCGACGATGTGGAGCCGGATGCGGCAGAGGTCGACGAAGACGAACCGGACGAGGTGGAGGCGGCCGGCTTGGCCGCGGCAGAAGAGGGAGACGCCGACGAGCCGGAGGCCGGCTTGCTGTCCGCCGGCTTCGTCGCCGATCCGGAGGGGCTGCTCGCCGTGTCGGATGCCTTTGCCGCGCCGGCGGAAGCGGCCGCAGCGGCTGGAATTGCGGCTGCCGCGCCGGTCTTGCCCGATCCCGAGGAAGCGGCCGGCGCGCCGCCGGTGGCCGTCCCCGCGTCCGCGGACTTTGCGGCGCCGGCGCTCGGCGATGCGGCCGTCGCGGCGGCAGCGGGCCGGGATGCACCGGATGCGGCCGAGCCAGTCGCCGAGGTGCCCTTCGGCTGCAGGCCTTCCTCGGCCGCGAAGCCACGCGTCGCCGCCTGTTCGCCCGGACCGGCGGAGCCGGTCGCGGTCTTCGGGCCGGTCGCGGACGGAGCCGGCGCACGGCCGGCATCCTCGGGCCCGCCGGGCTTCGACGGATGTGCGGCCTTCGGGTCCAGCCCCTCCTCGGTGGCGAAGCTGCGCGTCGCCTCGTCCTTGCCGGAGGCGGCCGTCGCACCGGCGGGCGTTCCCGCAGCCGGAGCCGTCGCCGGGGAGCTCGCGACCGCGCTGCTCGATCGCGGCGAAGGGCCGCCGTCGCGGACGCCGGAGGCCGCCGAGGGCGTGGCGGATGCAGAGGGCGATGATGCCGCCGCGGCGGGCTTGGCTTCGCCGGCCGCAGCAGCGGGAGCCGATGTCTTGGCGGTTTCGGCCGCCGGCGTTTGCGGTGCCGATGCCGCCGCGGGCTTGCCCGTCTGCGCCGAAGCGGTCTTCGATCCTGCCGTGTCCTTGTCGCCGTCGCTCAAATTGGTCTTCTTTTCCGCTGTCAGGTCGATCGTCTGGCCGCGCGTCTTCTTCGGCCGCGAGCGCCGGGGACGGTTGGTCATCGAGTTCGCTCCATTCTTGCCGGCTGGGCCGGCCGGTCAGCCAATGGCAGAATCTCGGCGGCACACGTCAAGCGCATTGGTCCTTCATTCCCCTGGATCGTGCAAGGGTCGTCTCGTTCCATCGGCCCAAACTAGGTTATCCCAGCCATTCGAAAAGCGAGGCAAGGCGCGGGGTCGGCGAAATTCGCGCAGCGCCCGCCAGCGCCGGCGGCAACGCTTCGGCAATCCGGGCGGACAGCGCAAGCAGCGTCGGCAGCGGCTCGAAGAGGCCGGGGTGGCGCGCGGCGAGACGGCCGAAGGCTTCCGCCTGGCCCGCCGACAGGATGAGGACGGCATCCGGCGGCACCCCGCCGAGCGCCGCGCGCACGACCGCCGCGTCCGGCTCGACCGGCACGACGGCATAGACCTCCCAGACCGCGAAGCCGAGGCTGGCTGCTGTCAGGGCCGTCTCCAGCGTGCCGGTCCGCCGTCGCCCCGCGGCGTAAAGAAGGTGATCCCCCGGCTCGAGCCCGGTCGCCAGCGCGAGCTGCCCGATCGCATCGGCCGTGCCCGGAGCGGCCTGCACATGCGGCAGGCCCGCAGCCCGCGCCGCCGCTGCGGTCCGCTCCCCGACGGCGAAGACCGGGCGCGCGTCGCCGGGAAAATGTGCGGCGAGCGCCGGAACGGCCCGGGCGCTGGTGACGGCGAAACCGGCGAAGCGGCCCGGCGGCGGCGGATCGTCGAGGCTGCGCGTCTCCTCCACCGGCAGGAGGAGCGGCTCGTGGCCGAGCGCGGCGAGGTCCGACGCCGTGCGCCCGGCATCCGCAGCCTCGCGCAGGATCAGGACACGGGCCATGGGATGGTCCCGTGCGACGTCGCCGGGTGCAACGGCGCTACTCCGCCCAGCCCTTGAAGAAATCCGGTCCGGCGGCCTCCAGGACGTCGCGGCCGGCGAGCCGACCCATCGCCTCGGCATCCTCGTCGATGCCGGTGCGCCAGGTCTCGTGCATCCCTGTCCCGTCCGGCGTCAGGATCACGCCGTGCAGCGTCAGCGTCCGGTCCTCGCGGTGATGCGCATAGGCGGCGATCGGGGTCCGGCAGGAGCCGTCGAGCTCGGCGAGAAAGGCGCGTTCGGCGGTCAGAGCGACGGCCGTCGCGGCATCGGCGATCGCCGCGACGAGGCCATCCACCCGGCCGTCGCCGATCCGGCTCTCGATGCAGATCGCGCCCTGCCCCGGCGCCGGCGGAAAATCCTTGGCCGACAGGATCTCGGTTGCCGTGTGCTGCATGTCCATGCGGTTCAGCCCGGCCATGGCGAGGAGCGTGCCGTCGGCCTGGCCTTCCTCCAGCTTGCGCAGCCGCGTCTGGACGTTGCCGCGGAAGGTGATGACGTTGAGGTCCGGCCGCAGGCGCTTCAGGAGCGCCTGGCGCCGCAGCGAGGCCGAGCCGATCGTCGCCCCTTGCGGCAGGTCGGCGATCGTCTTCGCGGTGCGGCCGATGAAGACGTCGCGCACGTCCTCGCGCGGCAGGAAGGCGGAGATCCTGAGACCCTCCGGCAGCACCGTCGCCATGTCCTTCGACGAATGCACCGCGATGTCGATGCGCCCGTCGAGAAGCGCCGCCTCGATCTCCTTTGTGAACAGGCCCTTGCCGCCGACTTCCGACAGCGGCCGATCCTGGATGCGATCGCCGGAGGTGGAGATCACCGCGATGTCGAAAGCCTCCCCCGGCAGGCCGTGCGCCGCCATCAGCCGCGCGCGCACCTCGCTCGCCTGCGCCAGCGCCAGCTGGCTGCCGCGCGTGCCGATCCGGATCACCTCGTTCGTCGCCACCGCAATCTCCCTTTCCGCTCCCGGCCCCTGTGCAGAGGCCGACCTTGGCCCCTTCCTAGAACGCGAGGCGATCCGGCGAAACTGCAGGACCGGCAATTTCTCGGCCGCCGGCTGACTCCCGCGGCGGCGAGCGACGTCCGACCGGCGCTGATCCCGGCCCCTGGCCGCGCGAGGCGGCACGAGCGGCTGCACCCCATTCCGGCGCATCGGCGGTGGCGCAGCCAGGCCGGATCGCCTATCTCCGGCGGTGACGAACGCCGCCGGACGACATGCCTTCGATGCCAGATGACCGCCATGGCCACGCCACCCCTTCGAGCCTTTCGCGCGACACCGCGACGTCCCCGGCCGCGGGCGCGCTGATCCTCGGCATCGAGACCAGCTGCGACGAGACCGCCGCGGCCGTGGTCGGCCGAGATGCTTCGGGCAGACCGGTCATCCTGTCGAACGTCGTCCTGTCGCAGATCGCCGAGCATGCGGCCTTCGGCGGCGTCGTGCCGGAGATCGCCGCCAGGGCGCATGTCGAGGCGGTGGACGGCATCGTGCGTGCCGCGCTGATCGAGGCGAAGCTGGGCTTTGCCGATCTCTCGGCCGTTGCCGCGACCGTCGGTCCGGGTCTCGTCGGCGGGCTGCTCGTCGGCGCGATGACCGGCAAGGCGTGTGCCGCCGCCTGCGGCCTGCCCTTTCTCGGCGTCAATCATCTTGAAGGCCATGCGCTGACGCCGCGCCTCACCGACGGCCTCGCCTATCCCTATCTCCTGCTGCTCGTCTCCGGCGGCCACAGCCAGATCGTCCTCGTGCGCGGCCTCGGCGACTACGAGCGCTGGGGCACGACGATCGACGACGCGCTGGGCGAAGCCTTCGACAAGACGGCGAAGCTGTTGCAGCTGCCGCATCCCGGCGGCCCGAACGTCGAGACGCGCGCGGCGGCGGGCGATCCGAAGCGCTTCCCCCTGCCGCGGCCGCTGAAGGGCGAGGCGCGGCTCGACTTCTCCTTCTCCGGCCTGAAGACTGCGCTGCGGCTCGCGGCGGAGGCCGCCGCACCGCTGTCGGCCCAGGACGTCGCCGACCTCTGCGCCAGCTTCCAGGCCGCGGCCGCCGAGAGCCTCGCCGACCGTGTCCGGCGGGCGCTCGCCCGCTTCCGCGAGACCTTCCCCGGCCTGGCGGATCCCGTCCTCGCGGTCGCCGGCGGTGTCGCCGCCAACAAGGCGATCCGTGCGGCGCTGGAGGCGGAAGCCGAAGGCGCCGGGGTGCGGCTGGTCGCCCCGCCGCTCAAGCTGTGCACCGACAATGCCGCGATGATCGCCTATGCGGGCCTCGAACGCTTCGAGGCCGGACGCACCGATGCGCTCGACACGCCCGTGCGTTCGCGCTGGCCGCTCGACGAGACGGCGCAGCCGCTCGTCGGCTTCGGCCGCCGCGGAGCCAAGGCATGAGCCGCTTCGCCGTCATCGGCGGCGGCGCCTGGGGCACGGCGCTCGCCAGCCTCTACTGCCGGGCGGGCCATGACGTCGTCCTCTACGCCCGCAACCCCGCGACGGTCGACGCCATCACGGAGCGGTCGGAAAACCCGCGCTACCTGCCCGGCATCGCACTGCCTGCGCCGCTGCGGGCGACGGGCGATCCGGCGCAGGCTGTGGCCGGCGCAAAGGTCGTGCTCCTCGTCGTGCCCGCGCAGAGCCTTGCGGGGGTGGCGACGGAGCTGACGCCGCTGATTTCGCCCGACGCGCTGACGGTCCTCTGCGCCAAGGGAATCGAGCGCCACACCGGCCGCTTCGCCTCGGACATATTCGCAGCCGCCGCGCCGGAGCGCCGGCGCCTGGCGGTCCTCTCCGGCCCGAGCTTTGCCAGCGATGTGGCCAAGGGCCTGCCGACTGCCGTCACCATTGCCGCCGGGACGACGGAAGAAGCCGACGCCGCCGCGCAGATCCTCTCCACCGAGACGTTCCGCGGCTACGCCTCCGGCGATGTCAGGGGCGTCGAGGCCGGCGGGGCGCTGAAGAACGTCCTGGCGCTCGCCGCCGGCGCGGTCGCCGGCAAGGGGCTCGGCGCCTCGGCGCAGGCCGCCATCGTCACCCGCGGCTTCGTCGAGCTGAGGCGCCTCGGCGAGGCGCTGGGCGGCCGGCCGGACACGCTGATGGGCCTCTCAGGTCTCGGAGACCTGGTGCTGACCTGCTCCAGCCCGCAATCGCGCAACTTCGCCTATGGCCGGGCGCTCGGCGAAGGCGCGGATCTCGGCCGGATGAAGCTCGCCGAAGGCGTCTTCACCGCCGACATCGCGGCCAGCCTTGCGCAGGATCGCGGCATCGACGTCCCGATCATCGCGGCGGTCGCAGCCATTCTCGCCGGCCGGATCACCGTCGACGACGCCATCCACGCGCTGCTCGCCCGGCCGCTGAAGCGGGAGATCGGCTGAACAGAAGTCGGGTAAGGAGAAGGTCGGTTGAAGTCCGGCCGTCGGCACGATAGCTGACGCGCGACATTTTCCTCCGCCCCGCGGTTTCGCCTGCCGGGCGCAACATCGAGGTTTCCCATGCTGTTCGCCATTCTGTGCAACGACAAGCCCGGCTCCCTGCAGCTGCGCATGGACACGCGGCCCGAGCACGTGGCGCATCTGAACGGCCTCGGCGACACGCTGAAGTTCGCCGGCCCGTTCCTCGACGCCGAGGACAAGCCCTGCGGCAGCCTGCTCGTCGTCGACGCCCCGAGCGCCGAGGCGGCGACGGCGATCGCCGAGAAGGACCCCTATGCCAAGGCCGGCCTGTTCGCCAACGTCACCGTCCGGCGCTGGAACTGGACGGTGAAGAACCCGGACGCCGCCTGAGCGCGAACCGGGCAGAGAGAGGGGGATCGGCGATGCGCTACTGGCTGTTCAAATCCGAGCCGTTCAAGTGGTCCTGGGACCACCAGAAGAAGGCCGGCGACAAGGGCCAGGAATGGGATGGGGTGCGCAACTACCAGGCGCGCAACTTCATGCGCGAGATGGCGATCGGCGACCGCGGCTTCTTCTACCATTCCAACGAGGGCAAGGCGGTCGTCGGCATCGTCGAGGTGATCGCCACGGTCCATCCGGACTCCACCGCCGACGACCCGAAATGGGAGTGCGTCGACCTCAAGGCGCTGATGGACGTGCCGCAGCCGGTGACGCTCGATCAGATCAAGGCCGAGCCGGCGCTGAAGGACATGGTGCTCGTCAACAATTCGCGCCTGTCGGTCCAGCCGGTCGCCGAGGCGGAGTTCGCCCGGGTCTGCGAGATGGGCGGCCTCGATCCGAAGGCGGCGGCTGGCTGAATGGCGCCGCCGACGCCGGATCGGCGCCGGCGGCAACGGGTTCTTGTCAGCACTTGCCGAAGGTTTCCGACACGACGGTGATGCCGGCGACGATGACCGACACCTTGACGCCGGTCGGGAAGCCGAACGTGGTGCAGATCGACAGGCACGCGCTGCCCGCCTCCCCGTTCGGGATGTTCAGCGGGATCGGAATGCAGTGCTTGCCGAGGCCGAGCGGAAGATCCACGCAAACCTTGTGATCTTGCACGCTGACCGAGACGCACTCGGCGAGCAGGCTGCGCTCCGAGCTCTTGGTGACCGTGCCGTTCGCGGTCAGGGTCTGGATGTCGCCTTCGGCGAAATCCTGTTTGGCGGCATCCAGGGCGGCCTGAACGGCCTGGGGGCTGAACTGATAGAATTGCGGCATTTCCATTCCTCCCGTTTTGGTTGTTACACCCAAAGATATATTCCTGCCTTTCGCTCATGTAAATCGGAAGTTGCTCCTGCGTCGTGGGCCGATCATCGTCCGCGCAGCGGGAGGAACAATCGGCAGAGCGGAACATTCTGTGAACGAAGCAATTGCGGGAGCATCATCATGTCCGACCTCGACCCCAAGACCGACACCGGCTCCAACACCGAGAAGAACCCCGACGACTGGACGACCGGCGGAGAGCCGATGACCGGCGCGCAGGCGTCCTACCTCAAGACGCTCTGCGAGGAGACCGGCCATCCCTTCGACGCCGATCTCTCCAAGGCCGACGCCTCGAAGCTGATCGACGAATTGCGGGGCGAGAGCGAGCGGGTGAAGACGAGCGCCTGACTGCGCAGCGCCCCCTCCTCTACCCGGGGACGCAACAGGTCGCCCTTTGTCGCGCCCATGTGAGGGGCACCGCGCCACCCGCCGCCCGAGAACTGCGTTGATCCAGATTGGAAGCGTTCTAATCTATCCGCGACGGAAACGCTGACGGGTAATCCTGCGGATGAGCGCGCTCACGGATTTGAGGGATCTGTTCTTCGACGACGAGGAGAATCGCGTCTGCAAGGACATTCCGGAGGCCGCCTGCCGCGACCAGCCGCGCAACGCCGCGCTTCACCTCGTCAGCATGGCATCGACCAAGATCGGCGACGGGCTGCTCGACCCGAAGCTGATCCTGCCCTGGCTGATCCATGCGGTGGGCGGCCCGGCGGCAGCGGTCGGCATGCTCGTTCCGGTGCGCGAGTCGCTGGCGCTGCTGCCGCAGATCCTGACCTCGCACCGGGTGCGATCCCTGCCGAAACGAAAATGGGTGTGGGCCTGCGGCTCGGCGGTCGAGGCCATCGCCGTCGCGCTCATCGCCCTGACGCTGACCTTCCTCGGCGGCTGGCTGGCCGGCTGGCTCACCGTCGGGCTCCTCTCCGTCTTCGCGCTCGGTCGCTCGCTCGCCTCGGTGTCGCACAAGGACGTCCTCGGCAAGACGATCTCGAAGACCCGGCGCGGCACGATCACCGGGATCGCCGGCTCGCTCGGCGCCGCCGTCGTGTTCGCCTACGGCGCGGCGCTCGCCTTCGGCCTCCTGCCGCTCGAACGCGGCGTCCTGCTGACGGGCGTCGCCGTCGCGGCGGGGCTCTGGGCGCTCGCGGCCTTTGTCTTCACGCTGCTCACCGAGGAGGCCGGCGCGACAGGCGGGGGCGCCGACGGGCTGAGGGCGCTCCTTGCCGACGGCCGCGACCTCTGGCGCGATCCGCAGTTCCGCCGCTTCGTGATCGCCCGGGCGCTCCTGACCGCGACGGCGCTCGCGCCGCCCTACATCCTGCTGTCCGCCGGCGAGAAGGGCGGACGGGCGCTCGGCAGCCTCGGCGCTTTCGTCATCGCCTCGTCCGTCGCTGCGATCCTCGGCTCGACCGTCTGGGGGACGATGTCCGACCGCTCCAGCCGCAAGGTGCTGGCCCTGTCGGGGGCGCTCGGCGCGGCCGTCCTCGCCGCCGCGGCCGCCGCGTCCCTCTTCCTGGCGAGCGGGCTGTGGCACGCGCTGGCGCCCGTCGCCCTCTTCGTCCTGCTCCTCGCCTATCAGGGCGTGCGCCTCGCCCGGAAGACGCATCTCGTCGACATGGCGCCGGCAGCGGACCGGTCGCTCTACACCGCCTTCTCGAACACGCTGATCGGCATTGTCCTGATCGTCATGGGCGGCTTCGGCTTCGTCGCCGACCGCTTCGGCGCGCCGGCGGTGCTCGTCTGCTTCGCCGCGCTCTGCGCCGCCTCGGTCCCGGTCGCGCTCCGCCTCGACGAGGTCCAGACGGCATGAGGCTCGATCCGGCGAAGGCGGACAGGTTCATCCGCGACAACACCGCCGTGCTCGCGCCGCCGCACGTGCCGGAGATCTGCCTGCACCTTGCCGACGAGGCGCATGACCTCTGGCTGAAGACGGAAGCCGAGCTGGACGCGATCGGCCTGCCGCCGCCCTTCTGGGCCTTCGCCTGGGCGGGCGGCCAGGCCCTCGCCCGCTACGTCCTCGACCGTCCCGGGACGGTCGCCGGCCGCCGGGTCATCGATTTCGCCACCGGCTCCGGCCTCGTCGCCATCGCTGCGGCGATGGCGGGCGCGACACGGGTAACGGCCGTCGACACCGACCCCTTCACCGCTTCCGCAGTGCGCGCGAACGCGGCGCTGAACGGCGTCACGGTCGAGATCCGCACGGACGACATCGTCGGTGGCATGGTCGACGCAGACATCCTCCTCGCCGGCGACGTGTTCTTCGACCGGGAGATGGCGGCGGCGATCACGCCCTGGTTCGACGGCCTCGCCGCCGCAGGCCTGCCGATCCTCGTCGGCGATCCGGGCCGGGCCTATCTGCCGGTCGACCGGCTCGAGAAGCTGGCCGACTACCGGGTGCCCGTCACCCGCGCGCTGGAGGATGCGGAGGTGAAGCACGGCACGGTCTGGCGCTGGCATGGACCAAATGGGGAGAATTCTCTTTCGCCGGAAGCTTGACGGTGTCCCGTCCCAAAGACAATCTTCCGGAAGGGGATGCGGGGGATACAGGGGCGATGGAACCGCCGGCGATCGACTACTTCGCCGTCTTTCTGGCGGCCGTCGCGTCGATGATCATCGGCACGATCTGGTACACGGCGTTCGGGCGCATCTGGGGAAAGGCCGCTCGGCTGCCCCCCGGGACGGCGCGCGCGACCGCGACGGCGGTCGCCACATCCTTCGTCTGCGAACTCCTGATGGCGCTGGTCTTCGCCATCCTGCTCGGACATTTCCAGAACTACACCTTGGGCGACGCCCTCGCCTCGGCGGTTTTCCTCTGGCTCGGCTTCGTGGCGACCACGATCGTCGTCGGCACGCGCTTCCAGGGCTTCGGCTGGGACCTGCCGCTGATCGACGGCGGCCACTGGCTGTTCGTGCTGCTCGCGCAGGGCGCCGTGCTCGGCGCCTTTCAATAGCGACGGGCCCGCGGCCACCATCAGGCGACCCCGGGCCCGTTCGATCGTGCGGCTCAGGCAGGCTCAGGCGGCGGCGCGCTTGATCAGCCGCACCGGCACCGACTTCGCCGCAGGCACATGCGCGCGGCGAGAGCGGTGCCAGAGCGGGATCAGCGCGTTCAGCTCGGGATAGTAGCCGGCGCAATCGCCCTTCGGCAGCTGCCAGGCATGGACGCGGTAGTTCTCCACCCGGCGCGTCACCCCGTCGTCGGCATGGGTCTCGACGTCGACGCGGTCCTGGTCCGTCAGCCCGAGGCGGCGCATGTCCTCCTCGTTCATCAGGATCACCATCCGCGTTCCGTGGACGCCGCGCAGCCGGTCGTCATAGCCGTAGATCGTGGTGTTGAACTGGTCGTTGGAGCGCAGCGTCAACAGGTTCAGCACGTTCGCCGGCCGCGTGTCGATGTCGGGATCGACGTCGAAGCTCTCCGGCACGAGGAAGTTCGCCTTGCCGGTCTCGGTCCGCCACTCCCGCTTGGTCGCGCCGATGTCGCGGTGGAAGCCGCCGGGCGAAGCGAAGCGGGCGTTGAAGTCCTTGAAGTCGTCGGGATAGGCCCGCTCGATCGCGTCGCGCACCTTCGCATAGTCGGACACCCACTCGTCCCACGGCACGGAAGACTTGCCGGGCACCGTCGCCTTGGCGAGCTCGGCGACGATCTTGGGCTCCGACAGGAGCTCCCTCGAGGCCGGCTCGCGCTCGCCGAAGGAGGCGTGGATGCAGGCGGTGGAGTCCTCCATCGAGACCGTCTGCGGGCCGCTGGTCTGCTTGTCGCGCTCGATGCGGCCGATGCAGGGCAGGATGTAGGTCACGTCCGTGGTCAGGAGATGCGTGCGGTTCAGCTTGGTGGCGATCTGGACGTTCAGCCGCATCTTCCGCCAGGCTTCCTCCATCCGGTAGGTGTCGGGGATCGCGCGGGCGAAGTTGCCGCCGAGGCAGACGAAGCCCTTGATCGACCCGTCCAAGACGCCTTCGCAGGCCTCGACGGTATCGACGCCGTCCTCCTTGGGGATGGTGAAGTCGTAGAACTTCTCGAACTTCTCGACCGGGATCAGCTTCAGCTTCTCGGTGATGCCGACGGTGCGCTGGCCCTGCACGTTGGAATGGCCGCGGATCGGCGAGATGCCGGCGCCGGGCTTGCCCATCATGCCGCGCATCAGGAGGAGGTTCACCAGCATCTGCACGTTCTCGATGCCGTGCCGGTGCTGGGTCAGGCCCATGCCGTAATTGCCGATGACCTTGGTCGCCCGGGCGTAGGTGCGCCCGACATGTTCGAGGTCGGCGCGGGACAGTGCCGAGCAGCGCTCGATCTCGTCCCAGTCGGCCTCGCGCACGAAGCGCTCGAAGTCGTCGAAGCCGTGGCAGTGTTCCTCGATGAAGGCAACGTCGAGGACGCGCGGCTTGCCCGCCGCCTTCGCCGCGTCGTCGAGCGCGAAGACCGCCTTGGCGATGCCGGTCATCGCCGCGATGTCGCCGCCGCCGCGCAGCTGGTAGTAGTCGCTCGACATCTTGGTGCCCTCGTCGGGCGACAGCATCTCGGTCGGCGACTGCGGGTTCTTGAACCGCATCAGCCCGCGCTCGAGCACGGGATTGAAGGTGATCACCGGCGCGCCGCGCTTCCTCGCCTCCTGCACCCAGTGGAGCAGGCGCGGCGCGTTCGTGCCGGTGTTGTGGCCGAAGAAGAACATCATGTCGCACTGGTCGAAGTCGGCGAGCGTCACCGTGCCGACCGGCGAGCCGATCGATTCCGGCAAGCCGACGGAGGTCGACTCGTGGCACATGTTGGAGGAGTCCGGCAGGTTGTTGGACCCGTAGATGCGGGCCATCAGCTGCCACATGTGCGAGGCCTCGAGCGAGGCACGGCCGGAGACGTAGAACACCACAGATTTGGGGTCGAGCGCGTTCAGCTCCGCACCGATCTCCCGGAACGCCTCTTCCCACGTCACCGGCACGAATTGGTCGAGCGAGCGGTCGTATTTCACCGGCGTCGTCAGCCGGCCCTGCTTCTCCAGGTCGTGGTCGGTCCAGTTGAGAAGCTCGGTGACGGTGTGCTTGGCGAAGAACTCGCGGTCGCAGCGCTTCGGGGTCGTCTCCCAGATCGTCGCCTTGGCGCCGTTCTCGCAGTATTCGAAGGTATGATGGTCGGCCGGCTTCGCCCAGGAGCAAGAGACGCACATGAAGCCGTCGGGCTTGTTCTGCCGCTGCAGCGTCGCCCAGAGGCTCGAGGCGATCAGTCCTTCATCCGCCGACTTCGCCAGCAGCGACTTGACCGACCCCCAGCCGCCGGTGGGCTCCTGATAGGGCTTGATCTTCGGGTCGTCGGTGATTTCGCTGCGGTCCATCTCGTCCTCCGTGAAGGGAAGTCTGCGCGTGCGGACGCGTCCGGGGCGGGAGCACCCGCACATTCCACAGCCAGCAACTCGATTGCGCGCTGTCGGTTGCATCGGGAACCGTTAGACGGGAGAGCCGGTCGGCCCTCCGCCGCCGTTGACAAGGGCGCCGCGAGGCGCCAACGCGGTCGGCACGAGGCGACGGAGGCGGGCTTGGGAACCTTGATGGGATTTGCCGCGGTGCTGATGTGGGCGCTGCTCGCGCTCCTCACCGCATGGAGCGGCAAGGTGCCGCCGTTCCAGCTGGCGGCGATGACCTTTGCCGTCGGCACCGTCATCGGCCTCGTCTCGCTGCGGCTGCGGCACGTGGACGCCCGCCTGTTCCGCCAGCCGCCGGGGGTCTGGATCACCGGCGTCGGCGGCCTGTTCGGCTATCACGCCCTCTATTTCGCGGCGCTGCGCCACGCGCCGCCGGCCGAGGCGAGCCTCATCGCCTATCTCTGGCCGCTCCTCATCGTCCTCGGCTCGGCGCTCCTGCCGGGCGAGCGGCTGCGCTGGTTCCACATCCTCGGCGCGCTCGCCGGTCTTGCCGGCGCGGCGCTGATCGTCACCGGCGGCCGGACGCTTGCCCTTTCGCCGCAATATGTCGTGGGCTACGGCCTCGCAGCGCTCTGCGCGCTCACCTGGTCAACCTATTCGCTCGCCTCCCGCCGCTTCAGCGGCGTGCCGAGCGACATCGTCACCGGCTTCTGCGCCGCGACCGCGGTGCTCTCGCTCCTTGCCCATCTCGCCTTCGAGACGACGGTCTGGCCGGCGACGGCGGGCGAGTGGCTGGCGGTCCTGATGCTCGGACTGATGCCGGTCGGCGCCGCCTTCTACGTCTGGGACTACGGCGTCAAGCATGGCGACATCCAGGTCATCGGCGCGGCGAGCTACGCGGCGCCGCTGCTCTCGACGCTGATCCTCGTCGGCGCGGGGGAGACGCAGATGCGCTGGAGCGTCGTCGCGGCCGCCTTGCTGATCACCGCTGGCGCCTGCCTCGCGGCGCTGCCCTTGTTCTCGCGACTGCTTCGCCGCGACGCGGGTCTCGCGGCGAACGCCAAGCGACAGCCCGGCTGAGCCGAAAGGAGCCATGATGCCGATGAATATGCTCCGGCTGTCCCGCCTCGCCTCGGGCGCCGCCTTCAGCGTGGCCGCCGGGCTGGCCGCCGTGCCGCAAGCCCGCGCCGCGCCGGGCGATCCCGCCTGCTTCGTCACGCCGATCCGCACCGGTGCGGTCCTCTGGCTGAAGGCGATGGCGACGGGTCCGGCGGGCCTGCGGGTGCACTACCGCTTCGACGTGACGAGCCGCGGCGGCGGCACCAGCTCGCTCACCCGCGAGGGCGACATCGCCCTGTCGGGCAAGCTCATGACGCTGGCACGGGTCGAGGCCGGATCCGGCGGCATGGCCGGCACGGCGGCCGCGCTGACCCTCACCGGCCCCGGCGGACGGGTCCTCTGCCGCGCCAAGTGACGCCCGCCCGGTTCAGCGCGCGCCCGTCTCCTGCGGCCCCAGATCGAGCTCCCAGTTCTGGCCGACGAGGTCGCGGCCGAAGCTGTGATGCCGTTCCTCGCCGACCAGCCGGAAGCCGGCGGCGACATAGATCCTGCGGGCGGAGACGAGGATGTCGTTGGTCCAGAGCGTCACCGTGCGATAGCCGCTCTGCCTGGCAAAGCCGATGCAGGCCTCCACCAGCCGCTGTCCGAGGCCGAGGCCGCGCGCGTTGCGCTCGACATAGAGAAGCCGCAGCTTGGCGACCTCCGCCGACTGGCGCACGAGGAAGATCGAACCGACGGCCGTGCCGTCCAACTCGGCGATCCAGCAGCGCTCGCCCGTCGGGTCGAAGTTCCTCGCAAAGCCCGCGACGATCTCCGCCACCAGCGCCTCGAAGGTCCAGTCCAAGCCATATTCCTCGGCATAGAGGCGTCCTTGTCCGGCGACCACGCGGCCGAGGTCGCCGGGACGCGGATCACGGATGATTGCGTCGGCCGGCTGTGATGCGCCGTCGCCGAGCAGCCGGCGAACCCGTGACATCGCCGCAACGAGATCGCGCCGCTCGCCCTCCGTCAGCGGTCGAAGCAGGTGCCGCACCTCGTCCGATGCGGCCGCCTGCAGCCGGTCGAACATCGCGCGCCCCTCCTCGGTCAGCGCCAGAGACATGCTGCGCGCGTCTTCGCGGGAAGGCGTTCGGGAGACGAGGCCGGCGGCCTCCAGCGCTGCGACGGTGCGGCTGAGATGGCCGGCATCCATCGCGGTCTCGCGTGCGAGCATGCCTGCCGTCGTCGCCGTCCCCTGCGCCAGCTCGTACAGGACCCGCGCCTGCGGCAGCGGCAGCGCGCTGGCGTGGATCCCCTCGTTCAGCGCGCCGAGGACGCGGGTGTAGAAGCGGTTGAACCCGCGGACGGTCTCGATCTCGCGATCGAGCGGCGATGAACCCGGCGCTTCCATCCTTGACTCAGTCAATGAATTGATTGACCGAGTCAAGAAGATTCACATCGACCGGCTCAGCCGTCGGAGGCCTTGCGCGGGGTCGGGCGCCAGTTCGGCGGCGCGAGCTCGAAGCTGGCGAAGTCGAAGCCCGGGGACACGGTGCATCCGACCAGCGTGAACTCGCCGAGCGAGGTCGCAGTCTGCCACCAGCCGGCGGGGACGGCGAATTGCGGCTCTTCCCCCGCCTCGAAGTTCGGGCCGACGCGATGCGAGGCGGCGTCGTGGCCGTTGGGCGAAACGGTGATGACCAGCGGCGCGCCGGCATACCAGTGCCAGACCTCCGCGGCGTCCGTCACCCGATGCCACTCGGAGGTCTCGCCGGCCTCGAGCAAATAGTAGATGGCCGTCGAGCGGGCGCGTCCGGTGGCGTCGGTGGCCTCGTCGCGAAAGGTCTCGCGATACCAGCCGCCCTCCGGATGCGGCTTCAGCCCCAGTTTCCTCACCAGTTTCAGCGCAGCCGAACTCATCAGTATGCGTCCCTCTTCTTCCTGATCGCGGCGAAGACCGCCACCGGATCGGCACCCGCCATGCCCATCGCGGCCATAAGCTCCGGATCGTCGGCCCGCAAGAAGGGATTGGTCTTCTTTTCGCGTCCGAGCAGCACCGGCAGCGTCGCCTTGTGCTCGACGCGGAGGGTCTCGACCTCCTTCACCCGTTCCTGCAAAGCCAGATTGTGCGGATCGATGGCGATCGCGCAACGGGCGTTGGTGGCGGTATATTCGTGGCCGCAATAGAGCATGGTGTCGTCGGGCAGCGCCCGCAGCCGCTTCAGCGACTCCCACAGCATCGCCGCATCGCCCTCGAACAGCCGGCCGCAGCCGAGCGAGAACAGGGCGTCGGCGGCGAACAGCGCCCGGCCCTCGGGCAGATAGTAGGAGACCTCGCCGAGCGTGTGGCCCGGCGTGTCGATCACCTCGACGCGCACGCCGCCGAGGTCGAGAACGTCGCCCCCCGTGACCGTGCGGTCGATCCCGGGGATCTTCGCGCGCTCCTTCTCCGGTCCGATGACCTCGGCGCGAAAGCGCGCCTTCAGCGCCTCGTTGGCAGCAACGTGGTCGCCGTGGTGGTGCGTCGTCAGGATGTGGGTCAGGGTCCATCCCGCATCGTCCAGCTCGGCGAGGATCGGGCCCTCCTCCGGCGCGTCGATCGCGATCGTCGTGCCACGCTCCGGCGCGTGGACGAGAACGCCGAAATTGTCGCTCCGGCAGGTGAACTGCCTGATCTGAAGTGACGCCATCACCCGTCTCCTTTGCTGGCACACGCCGAGAGGCGAGCTAGGGCGGCGGCGCGTCTTGTCAGCCGCCTGACGCGCCGTCTCAAAAGGCGGCGGCGCGCGATCCCGGCGCGAATCCGCCGACGGGAGTTTCGGGCCAGCCTCCTGTCGTTCTATGGTGCAGGCGACGCTTAGCCGCCTGCGCAGCTGACAGCACCGGCGGCCGGCGCATCGAAGGGAGCCGTTCGCACTGACGACCAACGCCGACATCGTCGATCTCTGCAGCTTCTACGCCTCGCCGCTCGGCCATGCGGCGGCGCGGGCGGTCTCGCTCGCCCTCACCCCGCTCTGGCGGCCGATCCCGGACGAGCACCTCCTCGGGCTCGGCTACGCCGTCCCCTATATCGACCGCTTCGCCGCCGATGCCGGGCGGGCGCTGTCCTTCATGCCGGCCGCCCAGGGGGCGGAGAGCTGGCCGGCCGGCCGCGCCTCGCGCACCGCGCTCGTCGGCACCGAGGATCTGCCGCTCGGCGATGCCGCCATCGACCGCATCCTGATGGTGCACGCGCTGGAATTCGCCGAAAGCCCGGAGGCGCTTCTGGCCGAATGCTGGCGGGTGCTGGCTCCCGGCGGCCGGCTGATCGTCGTCGTGCCGCACCGCCGCGGCGTCTGGGCGCGGTTCGAGCATACGCCCTTCGGCTCTGGCCGACCCTGGTCGCGCGGCCAGCTGACCCGGCTGATGCGCGGCATGATGTTCACGCCCTCCTCCTGGTCGGAGGCGCTGCTCTTCCCGCCCTTCCGCCGCCGGTCCCTGTTGTCCCTCGCCCCGGCCTGGGAAAAGGTCGGCCGCGACCTCTGGCCGCTGTTCGCCGGCGTCGTCATCATCGAGGCGACCAAGCAGCTCTATCGCGGCATCCCGGTCGCATCCGCGACGCGCGAACGGCGGCGGCTGGCAAAGCCGGTGCTGGTCCCGGCGGGCGCCGGGGCGGGCGCCAGGGTCTGGCAGAGCGGCAGCTGATCCTGGCCGCTGCCGGCAGGCGACGACGCGCGCCAGCGCCTTCCCGTTAAACCGCTGTAAGCCAACGCGGAATGGCGCCGCCCGCAGCCGCTTCGCCCGGCCTCGGTTGAAAAACATTTCATAGTCTATATCCTTTGAGCCTCAGTCGAGGCGAATGGAGACGCTCGGCTCCAGCGAGCCGGAGCCAGTGTCTTCGCTTCCTGTCTGTGAGTTGTCGCGGCGCCGTTCGTCGTGATTCTTGTTCGACACTCAAAAGACCTCAACCCATGGAGGAAAGATGACTGATCTCATCCGACGCAGCCTGTTCACGACCGTCCTTGCCGGGGCCGTTGCTGTCAGCGGACTTGCCGCAGCCGCCGACCTCGGGACGATCCGCGACAACGGCACGATCCGGATCGCAGTCGCCAACGAAATCCCCTACGGCTACATGGACATGAGCGGCGAGGCGAAGGGCGCGGGGCCCGACGTCGCCCGCCACATCGCCAAGGCGCTCGGCATCGACAACATCAAGTGGGTGCAGACCAACTTCTCCTCGCTGATCCCAGGCCTGAAGGCCGACCGCTTCGATGTCGCGGCGGCCGAGATGGCGGTGCTGCCGGAGCGCTGCAAGAGCGTGATCTATTCCGAGCCGAACACCTCCTACGGCGAGGGCCTGCTCGTCGCGGACGGCAACCCGAAGGACATCCACAGCTTCGACGCCTTCGCCAAGAAGGACGATGCCAAGGTCGCGATCATGGCGGGGGCCGATCAGCTCGGCATGCTGCAGAAGCTCGGCGTTCCCGAGGACCGGATCGTGACGATCTCCTCCAATGCCGACGCGATCTCCACCGTCTCGACCGGCCGCGCCGACGCCTATGCGGCGACGAGCCTCACGGTCGGCCAGCTCGCCGACAAGAGCGGCAAGGTGAAGAGCGCGGACAACTTCCAGGACCCGGTGATCGACGGCAAGCCGGTGCGCTCCTGGGGCGCCTTCGCCTTCAACCAGGACGACAAGGACCTGCGGGACGCCTTCAACGCCGAGCTCGCGAAGTTCAAGAAGACGGACGAGTGGCGCAAGATCCTCTCCTCCTACGGCTTCTCCAAGGCCGACATCGAGCAGTCGATGAAGCGTTCGACGCAGGAACTGTGCTCGGCCGACGAAAGCTGAGCGCACCTCCTTCGTCTCGAATTCGGCCCCGTCGGCGCAGGCCGCGCCGGCGGGGTCTTCCGTCGCCGGGAGCATCGGACCCAACGATCCGCGGTCTCGCGCCCGCTTGCCGAACAAGAAGACCATGAACTGGCTCGCCTACATCCCTCCCCTCCTCCAGGGGGCCGAAGTCACCGCCGAGATCGCGGTCGTCTCGACGCTGCTCGGAGCGCTCTTCGCCTTCGTCTTCGGCATCGGCAAGACGTCGCGCAGCCGGGCGATCCGGTGGATCTCCGTCGTCTATATCGAGATCTTCCGCGGCACCTCGCTGCTGGTGCAGCTGTTCTGGCTGTATTTCGCCCTGCCGCTGGCGGGACAGGCGATCGGAGTCGACCTGCGCTTCTCGCCGATCACCGTCGGCATCCTCGCCCTTGCCCTCAACATCGGCGCCTATGGCGCGGAGGTGGTGCGCGGCGCGCTGCAGGCGGTCGATCCGGACCAGTACGAGGCGGCGACGGCGCTGAACTTCACGCATCGCCAGGCGCTCTTCCGGATCGCACTGCCCCAGGCGATCCCCGAGATGATGCCGACCTTCGGCAATCTCGCGGTGCAGAACCTCAAGGACACCGCGCTGGTCTCGCTGATTAGCCTCGCCGACCTCGCCTACAAGGCCGAGCAGATCCGCAATTTCAGCCAGGACAGCGTGACGGTCTATTCGCTGGTGCTGGTGATGTACTTCGCCATGGCGCTGGTCCTGACCGCCTTCATGAAACTCCTCGAGCGCTCGGTCGGGCGCTGGCGCCGCGTGAGGGCCTGAGCCGATGCTGTTCGGATATCACTGGGACACCTCGAACGACCTCGCCTTCGCGGTCTCGATCCTGCCGATCCTGCTCCAGGGCCTCCTGATCACCGTCGAGGCGACGGCGCTCGGCTTCGTCATCGCCCTCGTCCTCGGCCTCGTCCTCGCCGTCCTGAAGGCGGCGCCGACGCGGCTCGTCTCCTGGCCGGCGCGCATCGTCACCGAGTTCCTGCGCGACACGCCGCTTCTCGTGCAGCTGTTCTTCCTCTATTACGTGCTGCCGGAGTTCGGCATCGTGCTGCCGGCCTTCCTGACCGGAGCGCTGGCGCTCGGCGTCCAGTACAGCGCCTATATGTCGGAGGTGTACCGCGCCGGCATCGAGGCGGTGGACGGCGGCCAGCACGAGGCGGTGCGCGCGCTCAACATGCCGGTGCGCCGCGGCTTCACCCACATCGTCCTGCCGCAGGCCGTGCCGCGCGTCGTGCCGGCCCTCGGCAACTATCTCGTGTCGATGATGAAGGACGTGCCGGTGCTCTCGGTCGTCACCGTCCTCGAAATGCTCAATGTCGCCAAGATCATCGGCGACCGCACCTTCAACTATCTGATCCCGCTGTCGATGGTCGGCGGGCTCTATCTCATCCTGACGCTCCTCGCCTCCGCCGGCGTGCGGGCGCTGGACATCACCCTTCCCAAACGGGGGCTGCCGCTGAAATGACCGCGCCGATCATCGAATTCGAGAACGTCGTCAAGCGCTACGGCGACCACACCGTGCTCGATCATCTGAGCTTTTCGGTGCAGCCCGGCGAGAAGGTGACGATCATCGGCCCGTCCGGCTCCGGCAAGTCCACGGTCCTGCGCATCCTGATGACGCTGGAGCCGATCGACGAGGGCGTGATCCGCGTCGACGGCGAGCCGCTCTGGCACGAGGAAGTGGACGGCGAACTGAAGCCCGCCTCCGAGGCGCATCTGCGCAAGATGCGCGAGAAGCTCGGCATGGTCTTCCAGAACTTCAACCTGTTCCCGCACATGACGGTGAAGCGCAACCTCACCGAGGCGCCGCGCACCGTCCTCGGCCTGCCCAAGGCCGAGGCGAACGAGCGGGCGGACGAGCTGCTCGAAATGGTCGGGCTGGAGACGCAGGCGGAGAAATATCCGGCGCAGCTCTCCGGCGGCCAGCAGCAGCGCGTCGGCATCGCCCGCGCACTCGCCATGCGCCCGCAGATCATGCTGTTCGACGAGCCGACCTCGGCGCTCGATCCCGAACTCGTCGGCGATGTCCTCAACGTCATCCGGCACCTCGCCGAGGAGCACGACCTGACCATGCTCCTCGTCACCCACGAGATGCGCTTCGCCCGCCAGATCTCCGACCGCGTCCTGTTCTTCGACGCCGGCCGGATCTGCGAGGAAGGCCCGCCCGAGGCGATCTTCGGCGAGCCGAAGGAGGAGCGCACCCGCGAGTTCCTGAAGGCGGTGCTGGACAGCGAGGAATAGCGCCGGCGGGCCGCCGCGGCGCTTCCCACTTCCACGGCGGAGGGCGCCTGGAGCAAAGGAGCAGGCGCGGACGCAGTGCCGACGCCCTGTCCTTCCGCGATCCGGTCAGTGGCCTTCCACGGCAAAGAGGATATCCGCGAAGCCCGGCACCGTCGTCTCGCGGTTCCAGTCGCGCTGCAGTTCGCAGATCAGCTGCACCCAACTCACCGGCCTGGCCCCCGCCTGGACGACCCGCTGCACCCCGAGGTCATGCGCCTCCAGGGACGTGCCGCCGACGCAGTCCACGACGGGATAGACCTCAAAGCCCGCCTGCAGGGTGTCGAGCGCGGGGTGGACAAGGCAGACCTCCGTCCAGAGTGCCGCCATCACCAGCTTCCTGCGCCCCGTGGCCTTCACCGCGCCGACGAAGTCCTCGTCTTCCCAGGCGTTGATCGCGGTGCGGTCGATCGGTTCTACGCCGGTCAGGACCTCCGTGATCTGGTGGATGGTGGGCTGATTGCGCCCGGTGGCGACGTTGACGGTGGTGAGCACCGTCGGAAGGTCGTAGAGCCGGGCGATGCGGGCGAGCGCGGTGATGTTGGCGACCAGTTCGCGCTTTGGCCGGGACTGGATCGACGACACCTGCACCGGCTGGAAGTCGATGATCAGCATCGCGGCATTCTGCGGCGTGAGGAGGTGGTCTTCGACCGCGTTCCGAACGGTTGGAAAGGACGCCATGGTTTGTCGCTCCGGTCAGTGGGAGGGGGCGGTCGCGGGATCCGAATATGTCGTGTCGCTCGGGCCCTGGCCCGTGATGTAGACGACCGCCGGCGCGTCGCCGGTGAAGGCGAAATGCGGCTTTCCCGCAGGTTCCGTGTAGAAGCCGCCGGGGCCGAGCGTCTTCGTCGCGGCCTCGCTCGCCTTCTCGCCATAGCCGAAATGCCATTCGCCCGACACCACGAGGGCAGTCCGATTGTCGCGATGGCGGTGCGCGGCTATTTTTGTGTGCGCCGGCACGCGGATCTCCAGGCTGTATGGGCCGGACATGGCGGGGTTGCCGGAGAGCACCGTCGTTTCGATGCCGGCAAGGCCCGACGTGCCGGCGACAGCGCCGGTTCGCGGCAGGGCGTCGACTTCGCCGGACGCCAGCCTTTGCGGGGCGAGCGGCTTGCCGATATCGAGGAAGGCGCGGATGACCGCGACGGTCGCGCGCGGCTGCTCCTCCATCAGCCAGTGGCCCGAATCGGCGATGACGGCCTGCTGCACGTCGTCGGCCGCAAATCGCATGACATAGGCCATGGTCGCGCCGAACGAGTGATCGCCGCCGATGGCCAGCACCGGCATCGTCAGGCGGCCCTTCGCCAGGAAGGCGCGGTTGTCGATGGCGTCCTGGTCGAAGGCGGCGAACTGCCGGAAGCCTGCATGCATCCGACCGGGACGAGAATAGAGCGCGGCGTAATGCTGCCGCGTCGCCTCGGGGAAGTGCGCCGGATCGGCCGAGAAGTCGTTCCAGAACCGATCCAGATAGATCCGCTCGCGCCCGGCGACGAGCCGCTCCATGTCCGGCCCGCCGAACCGGAAGTGCCACAGAAGCGGATTCTTCAGGATCTCGTCCCATGGTCCGACGCCCGGGACCGGCGCATCCATCATGACGAGGCGCGACGTTCGGGCGCCATGCGCCTCGGCGAAAGCGAATGCGACCATGTTGCCGATATCGTGGCCGACGATGTCGGCGCGCTCGATCTGCAGCGTATCCATCACCCCGGCGATGTCGTCGGCTTGCTTCTTCTTGGTGAATCCGTCCGTGGCAACCGCCGAAAGCCCCATGCCGCGCAGGTCGGGCACGACCACCGTATGGTCGCGCATCAGGTCGATTGCCAGCGGCGCCCACATGTCGCCGGTCTCGCCGTAGCCGTGGATCAGCACGACCGCAGGACCCGAGCCGCCGACGCGCACGTGGAGGGTCGTTCCGTTGGTCTCGATCTCTCTGTTGTGGAAGCTGGCCGGGAACGGAACCGCCTGCGCCGCGGCGGGCGTCGCCAGGAGCGCCGTCATTACGAGGATAGCTGCTCTCAGAAGCATGGCGCCTTTCCCGTGTCGCAACGGAACTCCAAGAGCCGGCGGCTCTGGACAGGATAGTGATCCCAGGTAGACTTGCTCACTAGCGGCCGACTTCCGAAACCGGCTTACGGATTCACCGAACAATGATGAAGTTCGATGGGCTGACGACATTCGTGGCGGTGGCCGAGGCCGGATCGGTGAGCGCCGCTGCGCGACGTCTGGGCCTTGCCAAGTCGGTGGTGAGCGAGCGTCTTTCGGAGTTGGAGCGCGCGCTCGCCGCTCGGCTGGTCCAGCGTTCGACGCGGAAACTTTCGCTGACGCCGGACGGGGAGGCGTTCCTCGTCAGGGCGCGCACGATTCTGCGCGAAGTGGCGGAGGCGACCGCGGAGGTGAGCGAGCGGCGCGGCACGCTGTCCGGGCCCCTGCGTCTGGCGGGGCCGATCAGCTTCGGCACCCTGCATTTGGGCCCGGCCCTTTACGGCTTTCTCGCCGCGCATCCGAGAATCCCCATCGATCTCGATCTCGACGACCGCTTCGTCGACGCCTCGGCGGATGGCTACGACGCCGTGATCCGCCACGGCCCCGTCCACGACACCCGGCTCGTCGTCAAGCATCTGGCGTCGAGCCGCCGGGTGCTCGTCGCCGCGCCGGACCATCTGGCCAGAGCGGGAACGCCGCGCGACATCGCCGAGCTCGAAACCGCCTGCGCGATCCTCTACAGCAACCGCGAGACGGACTGGCGCTTTCGCGGCGCCGGTAAGGATGCCGTGGCCCGCCCCCAGGCCTGCCTACGGGTCAACAACGGGATCCTGATGCGGGATGCGGCGGTCGCCGGCCTCGGCATCGCGCTCCTGCCGACATTCTTCGTATACCGGCATCTTGCGGAGGGGTCGCTCCGCCGGGTCGACATCGGGATGGAAGCCGAGGGCGCGACCCTGCACCTCGGCTATCCCGCCAATCGCAGCCCCTCCGCCAAGATCCTGGCCCTGACCGACTGGCTCCGGCGGGCGTTCGGAACGCCCCCCTATTGGGAGGATCAGGCCGGCGCCGCCGGAGCGGCCACATAGTCCAGCGCGGCGGCCGACCGTCTCCATGTCTCCGAATCGGTCCGGGCCGGCGACAGCCCGCAGCCGTATTCACATCAGCCGCACGCCCGTCACGTCCATCACCGCGCCGTAGCTCATCAGCGAGGCGATCACCATCAGTGCGGTGATCGCGACCGAGCCGGGCAGGTCCTTGGCCGTCGAGAAGAAGATCAGCCGCAGGGTCAGCGCCAGAGAGGCGACGGTGACGACGAGGCCGACCAGCGCCATGGCGTCGCCCGGGCCGAACAGCATCAGCAGGATCCAGTAGGGCGCGAAGAGCCAGGAGAGCAGCGCCTGGCCCCAGTTGGTGGCGATCACCAGCGGCACGACCTTGCGGGAATAGCCGACATGCTTCGCCGCGACGATCAAGAGGAAGACCGGCAGGAGCCAGGCGAGAAGGTCGGCGAAGGCGTGCGCCGCATAGACCGCGACGACGCCCTGTTCGGCCGGCGGCCCGCCCCGGTCGACCGCCTCGAACCCCACCCAGGACAGCGCCACCGGCGGCAGCGCGACGAGGATCGCCGAGAACGATTGCCAGAAGCCGTCGGCGGACAGGTCGAGCCGCTTCAGCCCCTCGCTGCGCCCCGACATCAGGAGGAACGCGCCGGAGAAGAAGCGCACGATGTCGTCGAAGCCGGGCACCAGGTCAGGCGTCGGCGAACCAGCGGGCGATGAAGGCTTCATAGATCCTCGTCAGTCCTTCCAGATCGGCAAGGGCCACGCGCTCATTGGACATGTGCATGGTCTTGCCGACAAGCCCGAATTCCACCACCGGGCAGTAGTCCTTGATGAAGCGCGCATCCGACGTGCCGCCCGAGGTCGACAGCTCCGGCCGGCGCCCGGTGACCGCCTCGACCGCGCCCGCCAGCGCCGCAGTCAGCGGGCCGCTCTCGGTATAGAACACCGAAGACGGCCGGTCGCGCCAGCGGATCTCGACATCGGCCGGCGCGCGCCCGGGCCGCAGGCCGCCATCCGCCGCGCCCGCGGCGATCCGCCGCTGCAGTTCCGCCTTCAGCGTCTCCACCGTCCAGGCGTCGCAGAAGCGCACGTTGAAGAACAGGCTGCAGCGCGCCGGAATGACGTTAACGGAAGGATTGCCGGTCTCGATCGCGGTGATCTCGAGGTTGGACGGCTGGAAGCGCTCCGAGCCATCGTCCAGCGGCGTCGCCAGCAGCGCCTCGGCGATGGCGACGGCGGCGCGCAGCGGGTTGTCGGCGAGATGCGGGTAGGCCACGTGGCCCTGCCGGCCGGTCACCCGCACCTCGGCGGACAGCGAGCCGCGGCGCCCGACCTTGATCATGTCGCCCAGCGCTTGCGGATTGGTCGGCTCGCCGACGACGCAGGCGTCGAAGCGCTCGCCGCGCTGGTGCGCCCAGGACAAGAGCTTGTCGGTGCCGTTGATCGACGGCCCCTCCTCGTCGCCGGTGATCAGCAGCGAGACCTGTCCGGCGGGTGCCCCGTGCGTCTCGACATGGCGGGCATAGGCGGCGACGAAGGCGGCGATGCCGCCCTTCATGTCGACCGCGCCGCGCCCGTAGAGCTCGCCGTCGATCACCTCGCCGGAAAACGGGCCGACGCGCCAGTCGGCTTCGTCGCCGGGCGGGACGACATCGGTGTGGCCGGCAAAGACCAGATGCCGCCCGGCCGTGCCCGCCCTGGCGAAGAGGTTCTCGACGTCCGGCGTGCCGGGCTCGCAGAACACCGGCCGCGACACGGCAAAGCCGAGCGGCGCGAGCATGGCCTCCAGCGCCGCCAGCGCGCCGCCCTCGGCGGGCGTCACCGAGGGACAGCGCACGAGGCGGGCGAGGATGGCGACGGGATCGGTGGGAAGGGTCATCGGATCGCGAGATAGAGGAGGACGGTGCCGGGATCAAAGGCGGTTGCGCCGGCTCCGGCAACCCGGTTGATGCATGGCTGCCACAGAGCGCCCTGCAAGGTAACAATGCGTTAATGTGTGACACGATTGCGGCGTCGGCCGCCACGCTTTGGCCCCGTTTGCTGCGGAAGGCTGGCGCGGGGACAAGTTGGAGAGGCCGGGGGCTGATGGTCCAGGGGGATTTCGGCAGGGCAATGGTGCGCGCGGCGGGTTTCGCCGTCGGCGTTCTGGCGTTGTCGGCGCTCGGCGGCTGTCTCGCCGACGGCCCGTCCGGCGGCCCGCTCGGCGTCAACTTCGCCGGCAATGCGGCGGACAAGGCGGACAAGACCGCAGCGGCAGAGCCGGCCAGCGACAGCCGCAAGGACGAGCGCGGCGCCCGGGTGATTAAGGCCTCGGCCGAGGACCGTCGGATCGCCTCCCGCGAGATGGCCGCCGCCGCCGAATCCGGCACGATCAGCGGAAGCGCCGCGCTGGACAGGCTGATCGAGGCCCATGCGGCAAAGAACGACATCCCGCCCGCCCTCGCCTATGCGGTCGTGCGCGTCGAGAGCCGCTACAACCCGCATGCGCATGGCGTCGGCGTCTACGGCCTTTCGCAGATCAAGCCGGCCACCGCCCGCAGCCTCGGCTTTTCCGGGCCGACCGCCGCGCTCTACGATCCGAACGTGAACCTCACCTACGGCATGCGCTACCTCAAGGGCGCGTGGGAGGCCGGGGGTCACGACATCTGCCGGACGGCGATGAAGTACAAGGGCGGCCACCGGGTCACCCATATGAGCCGCGCCGCCGCCCGCTACTGCTCGCAGATCAAGGCGCAGATGGCAGCCATCAACGAGCAGCGCGGCACGCTGGTCGCCGGCGCGCCGGCGAAGCGCAAGAGTCTGATCCAGACGCTGGTGGCCGCGGTGACGCCGTCGCCGTCCGAGGCGGCCGAACCGCAGGCGGCGGTTGCCGCGAAGCCGGACAAGGCGCAGGCGAGTTCGAAGACGCGCGCCCGCGCCACCGCGGCCCGCCCGCATCGCTCGGCGGAGAAGCCGCAGCTGACGGTCGCCGCCGCCTACGCCCCGGCCAGGGCGCGGTCGATGCCGCAGCCGGACGATGCCGGCACGGCCCTGCTCCACGAGGAAGCCGCTCAGGGCCACGCGGCCTCGGCGCCCCGCGAGAGCGCAGCGGCCAGCAGGCCCGCGGCGGAGCAGAAGCCCGGACAGGCCGCCGCGCACGACACCGCCGACGCCGCAGATCCCCTGGCCGCGCGCATGGCCGGCTTCTCCGACGACGATGTCACGCCGCTCCTGCGCGGCGGAGCCTCGGCCGCCCGCTGAGGGCCTGTCCGGTAACGCCGTAACGATACTAGGCGCGGAGGCGCCGGGGGCGCGGGTGCCGCAGTCCGGACCCGAGACGGCCGCTTTTTCTCCGCTTGGTGCCGCGGCGCTGGCCGTCTCAGCGGTCGGTGACCACCAGCATCGGCCCGAGCCGGTCCTGCCGATAATCGATGCCGCCGGCGGGATAAAAGAGGCTGGAGACGTGGCCGTCGAAGAACAGCGCGTTCCGGCAGCCGATCTCGTCGCGGAAGAAGCTGGCGAAGTCCCAGAAGTTCACCGGCGCGCGGGACAGGACGAGGTGCACCGTCCGCCCGTCATGGCTGGCGCAGACGCCGTTGCGGACGTAGCGGCTGTCCGAGCCCTCGATGAAGCGGGGGTGCAGGTGGCCGTCGATCAAGAGCATGGGGCCGGACTGCGTGGCGAGTTCCGGCCGGTGATGCTCGCCGCGGTAGCGCGACGTTTCCGCGACATGGGCGCGGCCGTCCTCGATGTAGAAGATGCCGTTCGGCTTCATCGAGAAATTGCCGGAGCCGGTGCCGGAGACGGCCGGATGCACCTCGTGCCCGTCCTGCACCGCGAGGCCGACCGGCCGCCGGTCCTCATGGTACATGCCGGCATTCATGATCAGCCGGACCGCCGCCCCGCCCATGCTCTGCGCCGCCTGTTCGAAGGTCTCGTACGGCTTGCCGTCGGCGTCCTCGGCCCGGAGCGACAGGCGGTAGCGCGACAGCGGCACGTCGCAGCGGATGTAGTCGATGCCCTTGAAGCGCTCGGTGCGGCAGAGACCGTCGTGGCCGGCGGGCAGCTGCGGCACGGCGCTGAACAGGCCGAACAGGCCGCCGGCCGCCATCAGCGACAGCGGCCAGATCGAGAAGAGGGTGGGCATCTGCGGCAGGTCTCCCGGAAGCTTCTGCTGACAGACGCATGGGGCGTGCGGCGGTTCCGGGCGGGGCGCAGACCGCCGAGCGGCGACGCTCCGCCCGCCGGCCATGTCCCGCTCATCTCGGAACCGTCCCGCCGCCCCGCACGCAGGAGATAGGGCGCAGCTGGCGGACGAACGGCCGCCAACGCCCCCTTCTCCCGCAGTCGGGAGAAGCTGCCCCAAAGGGGCGGATGAGGGCATGACGGGCGCAGGTCGTCGAGAACCGGGCGCCCTCGCCGGCGCGATCAGTTGCGCAGGAGCTCGTTGATCGAGGTCTTCGAGCGGGTGCGCTCGTCGACGCGCTTGACGATCACGGCGCAGTAGAGGCTGGGGCCGGGCTCGCCATTGCCCATCGGCTTGCCCGGCAGCGAGCCGGCGACGACCACGGAATAGGGCGGCACCTCGCCGTAGGAGACGGTGCCGGTGGTGCGGTCGACGATCTTGGTCGACTGGCCGATGAAGACGCCCATGCCGAGCACCGAGCCTTCGCGCACGATGCAGCCTTCGACGACCTCGGAGCGCGCGCCGATGAAGCAGTTGTCCTCGATGATCGTCGGGCCGGCCTGCATCGGCTCGAGGACGCCGCCGATGCCGACGCCGCCGGACAGGTGAACGTTCTTGCCGATCTGGGCGCAGGAGCCGACCGTCGCCCAGGTGTCGACCATCGTGCCCTCGTCGACATAGGCGCCGAGATTGACAAAGGAAGGCATCAGGACGACGCCCCTGCCGATATGGGCGGAGCGGCGCACCACCGCGTTCGGCACGGCCCGGAAGCCCGCCTCGCGGAAGCGGTCGGCGCCCCAGCCCGCGAACTTCGACGGAACCTTGTCCCACCAGGTGGCGCCGCCGGGCCCGCCGTCGATCACCGCCATGTCGTTGAGACGGAAGGAGAGGAGCACCGCCTTCTTCAGCCACTGGTGCACCGTCCAGGCGCCGTCCGCGCCGCGGGTCGCCACGCGCGCCTCGCCGCGGTCGAGAAGCTCCAGCGCCGCCTCGACGGCGTCGCGCACCTCGCCTTTGGTCGCGGCCGAGACCTCGTCGCGCGCCTCGAAGGCGCGTTCAATCGTCGTTTCGAGGGCGGCGCGGTTGTGCGCGGTCATCGGCGGAACTCCTGATGCTGACGGGAATGTAAGGGAACGGCGCCCTGTCCAAATCGCCGCGAACCCTAGTTGAAGCCTCTATACGGGTCAACGAAATCGCCGAGTGAAGCCGCCCATGTCCGACGTCCCGCGCAATCCACACGGCTGGGATCCGTTTCCGAGTTCCAGGCGCGACAAGGAGGACTCGGCAAAACGCAGAGAGACGCCGCAGACCCGCTCGCCGACCTATGCGCTCGCCTATGACGATCCGGAGTTCCTGACCCGCGAGGAGACCCGCGGCGTCCGTCTGCAGCTGGAGCTGATGAAGCCGGAACTCGCCTTCATCGACGCCGGCATCCAGTCGACGGTGGTGCTGTTCGGCGGCGCGCGGATTCCCGAGCCGGGCAAGGACGCCTGGGCGGCGCGCAACGAGACGCAGAAGAAGAACCTCGAGGCCAACTCGCATTTCTACGAGGAGGCGCGGCGTTTCGCGCGCCTCGCCTCGCAGCACTCGGCCGACACCTCCGGCGGCAAGGAATTCGTTATCGTCACCGGCGGCGGGCCCGGCGTGATGGAGGCGGGCAATCGCGGCGCGGCCGATGTCGGCGCGGTATCGATTGCGCTCAACATCACCCTGCCGCACGAGCAGATGCCGAACCGCTACGCCACGCCCGAGCTGTCCTTCAACTTCCACTACTTCGCCATCCGCAAGATGCACTTCCTCCTGCGGGCGAAGGCGATGGCGATCTTTCCCGGCGGCTTCGGCACGATGGACGAGTTGTTCGAGGCGCTGACGCTGATCCAGACGCGGCGCATGCAGCGCATCCCGGTCGTCTTGTTCGGCGAGGCCTTCTGGCGCCGCGTGCTCAACCTGGAGGTCCTCGCCGAGGAAGGCACGATCGCGCCCGCCGATCTCGACCTCATCACCTTCGCCGAAACCGCCGAGGACGGCTGGGACAAGATCAGGCGGTTCTACGGGTTCGCTTAAAAGGAAACCGAACCGGCACTGAAGACGCCGGCCGGCACGCGTCACGGAAAGTCACGGCCGACCTTAGAAAAGCTGAGGGGATCGCCATATTGATCCCAGGGGGCGTCGGCGCTACAGCCGGCCCAGCACCGTCGGGCCGATCCCAGCCCCGCGTCATCGTGAGACATCGCCGAAGGAGACAGGAAATGGCAGTTCGCGTCGCAATCAACGGCTTCGGGCGCATCGGACGCAACGTCCTTCGGGCGCTGGTCGAGTCCGGCCGCACCGATATCGAGGTCGTCGCCATCAACGATCTCGGCCCGGTCGAGACGAACGCGCACCTGATCCGCTACGACAGCGTCCACGGCCGCTTCCCCGGCACCGTTACGGTCGAGGGCGACACGATCGACGTCGGCCGCGGCCCGATGAAGGTCTACGCCAAGCGCGACCCGAAGGAACTGCCCTGGGGCGATCTCGGCATCGACATCGCGATGGAGTGCACCGGCATCTTCACCGACCCGCAGAAGGCCTCGATGCATCTCGAAGCCGGCGCCAAGAAGGTGCTGATCTCCGGCCCGCTGTCCGGCACGCCCGGCAACGAAAAGACCGTCGTCTACGGCGTCAACCACGAGACGCTGACCGCCGAGGACAGGATCGTCTCCAACGCCTCCTGCACCACCAACTGCCTCGCCCCGCTCGTCTACGTCCTGCATTCCGAATTCGGGATCGAGAAGGGCATGATGACGACGATCCACTCCTATACGGGCGACCAGCCGACGCTCGACACCATGCACAAGGATCTCTACCGCGCCCGTGCGGCCGCGATGAGCCAGATCCCGACCTCGACCGGCGCCGCCAAGGCGATCGGCCTCGTCATGCCGGAACTGAAGGGCAAGCTCGACGGCATCTCCGTGCGCGTGCCGACGCCGAACGTCTCGCTCGTCGACTTCAAGTTCGTCCCGAAGAAGAAGGTCACGGTCGAGGAGATCAACAACGCCCTGATCGCCGCCGCCGACGGGAAGCTGAAGAACATCCTCGGCTACACGCGCGACCCGAACGTCTCGATCGACTTCAACCACGATCCGCATTCCTCGACGGTCGCCCTGCCGCAGACCAAGGTGATGGACGGCGACCTCGTCTCGGTGCTGTCCTGGTACGACAACGAGTGGGGCTTCTCGAACCGCATGAACGACACCGCGATCGCGATGAGCAAGGCCGGCTGACGGACCGCTCGGCCTTCAAGCGACTTCCGGCAGGGCCGTCCGAAAGGGCGGCCCTGTCCGTTTCGCCTCCGGCACGCGGGCGGGCGGGGTCGGGCCGCATAACCGTCACGCCCGGAACCTTTCCCGGTTGGTCCCGGCAGGCAATCGCCGCGTTCCGGCCACAACTGCCCGTATCTTCCGAGTGCTGCGCCCGTGGCCGGGCGGCACCTGTCCGGCGACCCAGCCGCGGCACATCACGCTCCCGCCCCGCTGTGACCGGATCCGATGCTCGAACTTCTCTACGTCGCGATCCTAGTCGGCACGCTCCTGATCCTCGTTGCCGCCTTTTCGAGCCTCCTCGCCTTCCGCTTCGGCGCGCCTCTGCTGCTGCTCTTCCTGTCGATCGGGCTGATCGCCGGCGTCGACGGGCTGGGGCTCGACTTCAACAATGCCGGCCTCGCCTATTTCGTCGGCACGGTGGCGCTGGCGATCATCCTGTTCGATTCCGGCTTCGGCACGCAGCTCTCGGCCTTCCGCCAGGCCGCCTATCCCGCGATCACGCTCGCGACCCTCGGCGTGCTGATCACCGCGATCCTCTTCGGCCTCGCGGCTTCGGCGCTCCTGCATCTGCCGGTGCTGGAGGGCGTCCTCCTCGGCGCCATCGTCGGCTCGACGGATGCGGCGGCGGTGTTCTTCCTGCTGCGCGTCGGCGGCGTGACCATCCGCGACCGGGTGCGCTCGCTGCTCGAGATCGAATCCGGCACCAACGACCCGATGGCGATCTTCCTGACGATCGCGCTGGTCGAGGCGATGGGCAAGGGCGAGAACGCCGACGGCCTCGGCCTCGGCGTCCTTGTCGGCTTCGCCGAGCAGATGGGGATCGGCCTCGTCTTCGGCCTCGCCGGCGGCTGGATGATCCGCTTCGTGCTGACCCGGCTCACCATCGACCGCGGGCTCCTGCCGATCGTGACGCTCGGCCTCGCGCTGCTGGTCTTCGCGCTGACCGGCACGGTCGGCGGCTCGGGCTTCCTCGCGGTCTACGTGGCGGGGCTCTTCGCCGGCAACAGCGGCATCAAGTCGGCCTCCCACATCAAGCATTTCCAGGAAGGACTGACCTGGCTCGCCCAGATCATCATGTTCCTGATCCTCGGCCTGCTGGCGACGCCGACGGAGTTCGGCGTGATCATCTGGCCGGCGCTCGGGCTCGCCGCCTTCCTGATCTTCGTCGCGCGGCCGATCGCGGTCTGGCTGTGCCTCCTGCCCTTCCAGGTGTCGCGGCGCGAGACCGCCTTCGTCTCCTGGGTGGGCTTGCGCGGCGCCGTCTCGATCCTGCTCGCCATCGTGCCGCTGATCGGCGGCCTCGACGACGCCCGCGTCTTCTTCAACAGCGCCTTCATCATCGTGCTCGCCTCGCTGCTCGTGCAGGGCTGGACGATCGGCGTCGTCGCGCGCCGGCTCGGCCTCGTCGTTCCGCCGCGCATCGGGCCGATCGAGAAGTTCGAGCTGGAACTGCCGGGCACGCCCGACCACGAACTCCTTTCCTACCGCGTCGTCGCCGACAGTCCGGTCGCCAAGGGCGAGCGCGTGCCGCGCTGGGCGCGGCCCTCGCTCGTCATCCGCGACGGGCGTTCGATGCGCTACCAGTATGCCGGGCGGCTGCAGCCGGGCGACTACGTCTACCTCTTCATCTCGCCGCGCTTCCCGCCGCTGCTCGACCGGCTGTTCGCGAGCCCCGCCCCGGTGACGCAGGACGACGCCGAGTTCTTCGGCGAGTTCTCGCTGGATCCCTCCGCCGAGGCAAGGGAACTCGCCGCCGCCTACGGCGTGAAGCTCGCCGCCGACGAGGCGGAGATGACCGTGTCGGAGCTGATGATCCGCAGACTCGGCGGCGAGGCGGAATATGGCGATCGCCTCTATCTCGCGCCGGTCGAGCTGATCGTGCGCCAGACCGGCATCGACGGCGAGGTGGTCGCGGCCGGCCTGTCGCTGGAGCCGGAAGGCGGGCGCGGCAAGCCGCTGCCCCTGTTCTTCAACCGCGGCGACATCGCCGCCGCCTTCCGCCGGCTGACCGTCAGGCGGCGGTGACGGAGCCTGCCGCAACGGCCCGGCCACAGCCCGCCTTACGCCGGCCTCAGAAGAACTGACGCGGCGTCCGGAACGGCCGGCTTGCCGCATGCCCGCCGCGCGCCCTAAACAGGGCGCACAAAGCCGCATATTCGTTGCGGCGAGAAGACGAGGCCGGAGGCAGGACGATGACCACGCAGTTCAAGACGCTCGACGACGCCGACGTGACGGGAAAGCGCGTGCTCCTGCGCGTCGACCTGAACGTGCCGATGCAGGACGGCAAGGTCACCGACACGACGCGCATCGAGCGCGTGCTGCCGACGATCCGCGAGATCGCCGAAAAGGGCGGAAGGGTCATCCTGCTCGCCCATTTCGGCCGGCCGAAGGGCAAGCCGGTCAAGGAGATGTCGCTGGAGCCGATCGCGCCGGTGCTGTCCGAGATGCTCGGCCAGCCCGTCGGCTTCTCCGACGACTGCATCGGCCCGGTCGCCGCCGGCATCGTCGCGGCGCTGAAGGACGGCAATGTCGTGCTCCTGGAGAACACCCGCTTCCATGCCGGCGAGGAGGCGAATGACGAGGACTTCGTCACCCGCCTCGCCTCGCTCGGCGATCTCTATGTCAACGACGCCTTCTCCGCCGCGCACCGCGCCCATGCTTCGACGGAGGGCCTCGCCCGCCACCTGCCCTCCTATGCCGGCCGCACCATGCAGGCCGAGCTGGAGGCCTTGGAAAAGGGCCTCGGCGATCCGCAGCGCCCGGTGGTCGCCATCGTCGGCGGCGCCAAGGTCTCCTCCAAGATCGACCTCCTGCAGAACCTCGTGACCAAGGTCGACGCCCTCGTCATCGGCGGCGGCATGGCGAACACCTTCCTCGCGGCGCAGGGGATCGATGTCGGCAAGTCGCTCTGCGAGCACGACCTCGCCGACACGGCCCGCAAGATCGCGGCGGCGGCAAAGGACGCCGGCTGCGAGATCGTCCTGCCGGTCGACGCGGTCGTTGCCCGCGACTTCAAAGCCGGCGCCCCTAGCGAGACCGTGCCGGTGGACAAAGTCCCGCAAGATGCCATGATCCTCGATGCGGGCCCTGAGACGGTCGCGGCGGTGAACGCCTGGCTCGACAAGGCGAAGACGCTGGTCTGGAACGGCCCGCTCGGCGCCTTCGAGATCAAGCCGTTCGACGCCGCGACGATGGCGGCCGCCGCGCATGCGGCGGAGCTGACCAAGGCCGGCAAGCTCGTCTCCGTCGCCGGCGGCGGCGATACGGTGGCGGCGCTGAACCAGGCGGGCGCGGCAAGCGACTTCACCTATGTGTCGACCGCCGGCGGCGCATTCCTGGAATGGATGGAAGGCAAGGCCCTGCCGGGCGTGGAGGTTCTGAAGGCATGAACTCATCGGAGACCGAGTTCTCGGCGACGGCACCCGGCTGGGGCATCGACCCCGGCGGGCTCGCCGCATCGTTCAAGACCGGGCTGGTCTCCTGGCTGCTCTTCCCCGTCTATGTCTGGCAGGGGATCGCGGCGCGCCGCCGCATCCCGCGGCTGTTGCCGCCGGCCGGCAGCGTCTCCGGCTGTCTCGGCGCCGACACCGCCCGCGACGCGGCGGTGCGGCTGCTCGTCATCGGCGACTCATCGGCCGCCGGCGTCGGCGTCGACCGGATCGAGGATTCCCTCGGGCCGAAGCTCGCCGAGCGGATCTACGCCCTGACGGGTCTCTCGGTGTTCTGGCGCGCGGCGGGCTCGAACTCCGCCGTCTCGGCCGAGGTGCGCGACCATGTCGTGCCGAATGTCGCCCGCGAGGCCTTCACCCATATCGTGCTGATGATCGGCTCGAACGACGCCAAGAATTTCCACAGCGCCCGGCGCTTCAAGAAGGGCTTCGGCGGCCTGCTCTATGCGCTGAAGGCGAAATGGCCGGAGGCGCGGATCGTCTGGTCGCCGCCGGTGGACCTGAAGCGCGTGCCGGCCCTGCCGCGCGGCCTCGCCCATGTGCTGGAGCTGCGCGCCCGGATCATCCGCAAGATGGGCGCGCGCCTGTGCGCCGAGCGCGGCGCCATCGTCTCAACTACCCTCCCCCGTGTCGAACCCGCCGGCTTCTCCCGCGACGGCTTCCACGCGTCGGTGGAGGGCTATGCGTATTACGCCAACCACCTCGTGGGGTATGTGCTGGGGGAGCGGTAGGCGCGCCTGCGCCTCTTCCTACCGACGATCAGCCGTCGACATATTCGTGCAGGATCGAATTGATCAGCGTCTGGTAGGGCATGCCCTTTTCCGCCGGCGCTCGCCGTCGAGCACATGCCGCGCCGCGTCCTCCCAAAGGGCCCGCTGGTCCGCAAGCGGACCGACCTCCGTCCAGTCGCCCTCTTCGCTCGCCCGGAAGTCGGCGAGTTCATCCTCCGTGAGGATCGGTGCGGGAGGGCTCGTGGACGCCATAGCTTCTCTCCCGGTCTGTTTTTCCCACCGCGGCCGAACTCACGCCGGTTCGACACGTCGAAGTCTAAAGCGCCGGGGGCCCGGCTGTCACGACCCTACTCCCGTGTCGCCGCCTGCGCCTCGCCGTCCGCATCGCGCACGCCCGGATGCACCGTCACCGTCGCCGTCAGCCCCGCGACGAGCTTGGTGCCCCCCGGCACGTGATCGAGCGCGATGCGCACCGGCACGCGCTGGGCAAGGCGGACCCAGGAGAAGGTCGGCGTGACATTGGCGAGGAGGTTCGAGCCATCGGCCCGCTCGCGGTCCTCGATGCCGGCGGCGATCGACTGGACATGGCCCTTCAGCGGCTGCTCGTGCCCCATCAGCCGGATCTCGGCGGGGTCGCCGACGGCGATGTGCGGCAGTTGGTTCTCCTCGAAATAGCCCTCGACGCGCAGGGTGTCGGTGTCGACCAGGGCCATGACGCCCTTGCCCGCCGCGACGTAGTCGCCGGGGTTGAGCGACAGGTTGCTGATGACGCCGTTCGCCGGCGCGCGCACCGTCGCCCGCTTCAGGTTCAGCGCCGCGACGTCCTGGTTCGACAGCGCCTCCTGATAGGCGGCGGCCGCCTGCGTGGCGGTCAGGCCGGCCTGCTCGATCGTCTGCTCGGAGACCGCCGAGGAGCCGCGCAGCCTGTCGTAGCGCGCGGCGTCGCGCTGGGCCTGCTTCAGCGCCGCCGCCTTGTCGGCGACCGACGCCTTGGCGAGGTCGAGCGCCAGCTGGAAGCGCTGCGGGTCGAGCTGCAGGAGCACGTCGCCTTGCTTCACCGTCTGATTGTCCGAGACCATCACCTTGGCGACCGGGCCGGAGACGTCGGGCGCGATCTCCACGACGTCGGCCCGCACATGCCCGTCGCGGGTCCAGGGCGTGTCCATGTAGGCGGCCCAGAAGTTCCAGCCGACGGCGGCGGCGAGCACGACGACGGTGAGGGTGAATGCGACCTTCAACATGCGGGAGAGTGCGGCGGTCATGACAGATACCAGCGGGATGCGTCGGAAAGACCCGACAGGACGAGGACGAAGAGGGCGAGGTCGAACAGCGCGGGGTGCCAGACCATGCGGTAGACACCGAGGCGCGCGATGACGCCCTTGAGGAGGACGAGGCAGCCATAGGCGAGGAGCGCCAGCACCAGGAGGCGCGGCAAGTAGACGCCGAAGAATGCGAAATCACCGGTCATGGCGCTCTCCTATTCGGCCGCGATGGCGAAGCCGGCTTCCGGCGGCAACGCCGGCGCGAGGATGTCGCCGGCCGGCGACGGGGCATTGCCGCAGAGCGCGCGACGCAGGCCGACGAGGCTCTGCAACACCCGGGCGCGCGCCGCCCCGGCGGGTGCGTCGAGGCAGCCGGCGAGCGCGTCGTCGATGCGCCGGGCGAGGTCGTCCGGATCGCCGACGCGGCGGCGCCCGGCGGCGAGCGCCTCGAAGCGGGACGAGACGCGGGCGAGAACCGCTTCCAGCGCCGGCCGCACCGGACGCGGCATCGCCCGCACGTTTTCGCGAAGATCGAGCACGCCGAGCCCGACCCGCATCTCCACCAGCGCGTCCGCCTTCGCGGCCTCGCCGCCGATGTCCTGCGACAGCCGCGGCGCGACCTGGCCGAGGCGGTCGAAGACGCGGCCTGCGAAGACCTCCGGCGCGATGCCGCGCCGGCCGTCCGCGATCGCCGCGATCTCCCGCCATCCCTGCCGCACCAGGCGGCGGGCGGCGAGCGCCGCGCCGAAGGGACGCGTCAGGATCATCCAGACCAGCGCGAACAGGCCGCCGGCGACGGTGGCGATCGCGCCGTTGACGAAGCGCTCGAAATCGGCGGCATAGACCTCCTGCAGCGAGACGAGCGTTGCCGCGTTCACCGCCAGGAGCAGCCCGATGAAGGAATGCTTCGGCCGCGCGATGATCGGCCCGAACAGGATGAAGGGCGAGAAGACAAGCGCGAGCCCGGCGAATGTCTCGACATGCGGCAGGATGGCGAAGAGGTAGAGGCCCGCCACCGCGGCGCCGCCCGCCGTCAGGATCGTCAGCATGCGGATCTGCGGGATCGGATTATCGGAACTCGCGAAGAACGAGCAGGCGACGCCCGCAATCATGACGAAGCCGGCGCCCTGGTCCCAGCCGGAATAGATCCAGGCGCAGCAGGCTGCGAAGATCGCCAGCATGGCGGAGCCGGCGGAGAAGGCCATCATGCCCCAGTCGTAATGCGGCACGTTGGCCGCGACGTTCTGCAGCCGCAGGCTCGGCCGCCAGCTCGCATGCTTGCCGGCGAGGATCTCCGCTTCGAGCGAGAGGCAGTCGCTCCAGAGATCGACGAGATCGGCGATGCGGGCAAAGGCACTCGCGACGAGCAGCCCGTGCCAGTCATGGGCGGCGGCGTAGCGGGCCTGCAGCTCCGCGACGCGTGCGGCGAGCTCGTCGGCCGCACCCGAACCGGCGCCGGCCTCGGCGATCCATGCCTCGACATCGCGCGCCAGCGCCGCGAGGTCCGCCGGCATCTCGCCCGCTCCGGAGACCGCGCCGAGGCGGTCGGCGAGCGAAGAGAGCAGCACCGGCAGCATGACCAGACGGCCGCGCAGCTGGCGCGCGTTCTTCACGACCGCACCCATTTCCGGATCGTAGCGCAGCTGCGCGATCAGCTGGTCGACCGCCTTGATGTCGGGCGCGAGGCGCTGCGTCTCGCCGAGGCGCGACGAGCCGCCGCCCGAGAGCACGTGCCGGATCCATTCGCCGGCATCGGCGAGCCATCCGGAGACGCGGGCGCCGACGACCGGCCCGAGGCTCTGCGGGAAGACCAGCGCATTGACGAGGGCGGTGCAGGTAATGCCGAGGGTGATCTCCTCAGCCCGGGCGGTCGCCACGTCGAAGATCGTCGTCGGGTCGCCGACCGTCGGCAGCGCGATCAGCGGCAGCGTGTAGCCGGCCAGCATGAACATGTAGGAGCGGGGCGTGCGGTCGAGGAAGGAGACGAAGAGCAGGCCGCCCGTCCAGATGCCGACGACGGCGCTCATGATCAGAGGGCGGCCGACGAAGAGCGGAACGAAGAAGATCGCGGCCGCCGCGCCGAGGCAGGTGCCGGCGGCACGGTAGACCGCCTTGGAGCGGGTCGCGCCGGACAGCGGATTGGCGACGATGAAGACGGTCGCCATCGCCCAATAGGGGCGCGGCAGGCCGGCGGCGAGCGCGATGTAGAGCGCCAGCATCGAGGCCGCGAAGGTCTTCGCCCCGAACACCAGCTCGCTGCGCGTCGGCATGCTCTGCAGAAGGCTCACGACGCCACCGTTTCCGCATCGGCGGCGGACGCAGCCGTCGACCGGGTCTGGAAGGTCTCGAACGCGTGAAAGACGCGCAGCGTCGCCTCGAGGTCCTCGCGCGGCACATCGGCGAAGATTCGGGCGCGCAGCGCGACGAGATCCGCCTCGATGCGCTTCATCACCTGATGCCCCCGCTCCGTCAGCCAGAGCGTCTTGGCCCGTCGGTCGGTCGGGTCGTCGCGCCGCTCGACGAGGCCGCAGGCGGCGAGCTGGTCGAGCAGGCGGACGAGGGACGGCCCCTCCATTCCCACTTCCTCGGCGAGGACGCCCTGGCGCACGCCGTCGCCGAGCCGACCGATCGACACCAGCGGATGCGCGCAGGCCTCGGAAATGCCCTGCGCCTCGACGGCCTCGCGCACCAGCTTGCGCCAGTGCCGGCCGAGCCGGTGCAGCGTCGTGGTCAGGGCAAAATGAATCTCGGTGTCGGTCGGCATGGCGAAAAGATAGGATCCTACCTAATAGGATGCAATTGTTCAGCTATGCGTCGTATGCACGCCATGTCAGCGAAATCGACACGCCTCGATCCTCCGGAAACGCCGAGGGCGGCGGACCGTTCGGTCCGCCGCCCTCGCTGAAGCCGTAGCCGGGAATGGACGATGATGGCGGTCAGACCGCCTTCACCATCGCCTCGCGCGGCCAGTGGCGGAGCTTCCGGCACATCTCGACGAAGCCGGAGGCATCCCCGCCCGAGCCGAGCTTCACGCAGCCCTCGTCCAGATCGGAGGCGATTCCGGCCTTCTCGAACAGCGGCATGGCCTCCGGCGAATAGGCGATGAACTTGCAGTGCGCAAAGGCGTCGGAAACGAAGTCCTTCGCCGTCGGCTCCTTGGCGAGCAGCGCCCCGCCCTCGGCCGAAACGAGCACCGCCACCGCGTCGAACACCACCGACGGGCCGCCGTCGACCTTCTCGTCGCCCTCGACCGTCTTGCCGCCCGCGGTCGTCACGCCGCCGATCATCGGCGCGACGATCTTGACCATGGCGCCTTCCGCCTTGGCCGCGGCCTTCAGCCCGTCCAAGAGCGCGTCGTCGACGCCGTCCGAGACGAGGACGCCGATCTTGCGGCCCTTGAAGCTCTCCGGTCCGTTGAGCAGGATCGACAGGGCCGGCGACTTCGCGAGGTCCTGCCGGGTCGGCATGGCGGCCGGCGCGGGCTTCGGCATCTCCTTCAGGCGCAGGCCCGTCGCGACCTTCTTCGCCAGCGCCTCGTCGATGTTGAGGAGGTGCGAGACGACGCGGGCGCGGATCGCCGGGGTCTCCACCTTGGACAGTTCGAAGGTCAAAGCCAGCGCCATATGGCCCTGCTCGACCTCGGTCTGCGAAATGTAGAACTGCCGGGCCTGGCTGTAGTGGTCGGCAAAGCTCTCCGAGCGCAGCCGCCGCTTCATGCCCGCCTCCTCGGCGGGGAAGGAGCGGAAGCCGCGGGCCGGATCCTCGCGCGGACCGCCCATCTCGCCGCCCCAGGAGTTCGGCTCGTAGTTCGCCCGGCCCTTGGGATTGTGCATCGCCATGTGGCCGTCCTGCTGGAAGTTGCAGACGTTGGCGTTGCGCGGCGCGTTGATCGGGATATGGGTGAAGTTCGGCGAACCGAGCCGCTTCAGCTGGGTATCGAGATAGGAGAAGTTGCGGCCCTGGAGCAGCGGGTCGTTGGTGTGGTCGATGCCGGGGACGAGGTTGGCGGTGTGGAAGGCCGCCTGCTCGGTCTCGGCGAAGAAGTTGTCTACGCAGCGGTCGAGGACCATCTTGCCGACGATCTTCACCGGCAGGATCTCCTCCGGAATGATCTTCGTCGCATCGAGGATGTCGAAGTCGAACTTGTCGGCGAAGTCGTCGTCAAAGAGCTGGAAGCCGAGCTCCCATTCCGGATAGTCGCCGGCCTGGATCGCGTCCCACAGATCGCGGCGATGGAAGTCCGGATCAGCGCCGTTGATCTTCAGCGCCTCGTTCCAGACCACCGACTGCATGCCCTGCTTGGGCTTCCAGTGGAACTTGACGTAGGTCGACTTGCCCTCGGCATTGACGAAGCGGAAGGTGTGGATGCCGAAGCCTTCCATGAAGCGCAGCGAGCGCGGGATGGTACGGTCGGACATGATCCACATCACCATCGCCATCGCCTCCGGCGTCAGCGACATGTAGTCCCAGAAATTGTCGTGCGCCGTCTGCGCCTGCGGAAAGCCCCGGTCCGGCTCGGCCTTGGCGGCATGGATGAGATCGGGGAACTTGATGGCGTCCTGGATGAAGAAGATCGGGATGTTGTTCCCGACGATGTCCCAGTTGCCCTCCTTGGTGTAGAACTTGACGGCGAAGCCGCGCACGTCGCGGGCGAGATCCGGCGAACCCTTGTTGCCGGCGACGGTCGAGAAGCGGACGAAGACCGGCGTCTTCTCGCCCTTGCGCTGGAAGAGGTCGGCCGAGGTGATGTCCGACAGCGACTCGTAGGTCTCGAAATAGCCGTGCGCGCCGTAGCCGCGGGCATGGACCACGCGCTCGGGAATGCGCTCGTGGTCGAACTTGAACATCTTCTCGCGGAAGATCTGGTCTTCCATCAGCACCGGCCCACGCGGGCCGGCCTTCAGCGAATTCTGGTCGTCGGCGACCGGCACGCCCTGCTGCGTCGTCAGCACCGGCACGTCGCCGCCGGCAACCTGATGCACCTCGCCGCCATTGCCGCGCTGAAACTCGACATCGCCGTAGCGCGTCGTCGGACCATGCTCGTGGTTGTTCGCCATCTCACCCTCATTTCGTCGGAGGAATTTTCGCAGGCGCCAGCCCCCGCAGGACAAGCGAAGCGGCGCATCCCTCCGGCAACTCCGCCTCACGCGGCCCGTTCCCCGCCCGTCCGCTTTTCCGGCAAAGAAAAATTCCGTGAGAAGGCAGTCAGGCTCCGGCATCCGCGCCGGCATCGCCCGCAGAACCGGGGCCTTGTGCAGCAAGTGCGGCAGTCCGACGCAGCCTTAGGCCGGCACGCCAGCGGGGCACGCAATCGCAAGTGTCGACGGGTGTTCGACAGGCCCCGCTTCCTTCCGGACGCGGAATGGCCGCCTGCCCACCGGACTGTCGCGCGCGGCGAGCCAGCCCGGAAGCGAAGCGGCCGCGTTCCCGCCTGATCGCGGCGGCCGGCGACGGGACGCTGGTCGCGAGGGGTGGGTCGTCGGGAGATGCCGCAGGCGGCGTCGCAAAGCGCCGCGTCAGTTCGCCCGTCGGCCTTCAGGAGGAAGCAGTGTATGATCGCGGCGGGATCCGTGCGATCGGGTCCCGGCATCCGCGTCGCGCGGCTTTCAGCCGATGCGCCGCACGAGAATTCTTGACATCCCGACCCGTTCCGATGCCGATCGAGCCGATCCCGCTTCGGCCGGGATCGAAGCCGAGAGCGAGGCCCCGATGGCAGTTCCCTACGAGCATCTGTCCGGGGCCTGGCGCTACCCCGCCGCGGCGCGGGCGCTCCACTGGCTGATCGCGCTCCTGGTCCTCGTCGTCTGGCCGTTCGGCATGGTGATCAAGTTCATCAAGGACGACGCCAAGACCGGCTTCTACTTCGTGCACGAGTCCTTCGGCTTCCTGATCCTGTGGCTGATGCTGGCACGGCTCGCGGTGCGGCTGATCAACCCGCCGCCACCGCGCCCGCCGCTGCCGCTCTGGCAGGAGCGGATCGCGACGCTCAACCACGTCCTCCTCTACGCAGCGCTGATCGCCCAGCCGATCTTCGGCTTCCTCGCGACCAACGCTTTCGGCTTCCCGCTCTCCTGGTTCGGCCTCGTCACCGTGCCGAGCCCGATCGGCAAGTCGCCTCTCGCGCCGACCCTGATGTCGGTGCACGTCTTCCTCGGCTGGTCGATCCTCGTGCTCTTCGCGCTGCACATCGCCGGGGTGATTCACCACCACGTCATCCGCCGCGACCCGACGCTGCAGCGCATGCTCTGACGCGCAGCCGGCTTTGCCGATCAGCGCGGCGGCAGCGCCAGCACGTCGCGGTGGCCGATCGTGCAGCGGCTGTGTGGCGCGGCGTCGAGGCGCGCAGCCCGCCACTCCTCCAGGTCGTCGCAGGCGAGCGTGCCGATCTCGCCCGCGGCCCTGGCCATGCCGTCGGCGAAGGCGCACATCAGATCCGCATCCTCGGGACCGAGCAGCCAGGGTGTCGACGCCGTCGTCACGGCAAAGCCGCGCGCCGCGAAGGCCTCGGCCAGCGCCGCCCCGGAATCCGGCCCGAGCGCCGGCCCGAAGCCCTTGTCGCCGCGCTGGTGACGGTTGAAGGCCGCGACCACCGCAAGATCCAGCGGATGCGGCGCGCTCCAGCGCACGTCGCCGTCATAGCTGAGGACGGCGTAGAGCCCGGCACCGAGCGAGGCGAGCCGGTCCGCCAGCGCTTCGACGAAGGCCCGCGACGTCAGGTCGAACAGCGCAGAGGCGGTGACCAGCCGGGCGCCCTCCAGCGGCGCGGCGGAGAGATCGGCGAGGTCGCAGCGGAGGGTCTCGACCGCGGCCGCGCCCGCCCTGCTCTCCGCCTCGGCGAGCAGCGCCGGATCGTTGTCGACCAGCCGCCAGCGGGCGGCCGGCAGCAGCGGCGCCATCGCCCGCAGCGTCGAGCCGGTGCCGCAGCCGAGATCGACCAGCAGCGGGTCCGGCGCCTCGGCGGCGAAGGCCGCGGCCTTGTCGAGAAGCCCCGCGTCGCGCGACCGACGGTCCACCGGTTCGCGCAGGTCCAGCCATCGGCTCTCGAAGCCGCTCATGGCGCCACCCGCTCCAGGGCATCCGACAGGACGCGGGCGGAATCCGGCCAGCTCGGCAGGCGGCCGCCGGCTGCCCGCGCCGCCGCTGCGGCGGCCTTGCGTCGTCCGGGGTCGGCGAGCAGCGCCCGCAGCGCATCCGCGAGCCCCGCCGCGTCTCCTGCCGCAAAGCGGGCGCCCGCTTCTGCGGGAACGAGATCCGCCGGCGCCCCCTCGGCGCAGGAGACGATCGGCAGGCCATGCGCCATCGCTTCGGCGAAGACCATGCCGTAGCCTTCGTAGCGGCTCGCCAGCGCGAAGACGTCGGCGCCGCGATATTCCGGCGCGACGTCGGCGAGAACGCCGACCAGCGTCACCCTTTCCTCCAGTCCGCGCTCGGCGATCTGCCGCTTCAGCGCCGCCGCCGTCGCGGCGTCCAGCGCATCGCTGCCGGCGATGCGGGCGCGCCAGGGAAGGTTGCGGATCGCCGCCAGCGCCTCGATCAGCGTCGCATGGTCCTTGCGCGGGATGAGGCTGCCGACCGACAGGATCACCGGCGGATCCCCCTCCCCTTTCGCAGCCTCGTCGTCCGGCACGGGATCGACGCCCGGCACGGCGACGCTCAGCTTCTCCGGCGCCACGTCGTAATCCGCCGTCAGCGTGGCGGCGGTCGCCGGGCTCGTCACGACGACCGCGCGGGCCGCATGCAGCGCCGCGCGTTCGCTGGCGGCGAAATGCTTCTGCGCGGCCGGCGACAGGCCTGTCTCCAGCGCCAGCGGGTGATGGACGAGCGCGACGAGGCGCAGCCGCTTCGCCTCGTGCCGCGCGATCTCCGGCAAGACGCCGAAGGCGAGGCCGTCGACCAGGACGAGCTCGCCGTCGGCAAGGTTGGAGAATTCCGCCGCTGCCGTCGCCATGGCGCGCCCGTCCGGCTCGGGAAAGCCCGGCGGCAGGCCGAGATGGCGCACCTCCCAGCCGAGCGCTTCGAGCTCCGCGATCATCCGGCGATCGTAGCCGTAGCCGCCGCTCGGCGTATCGAGACGGCCGGGGATGGCGAAGGTCAGCCGTCTCGGAGGTGCATCGCTCACAGCGCGCCCTCGTACCAGGCGCGCGCCACATGGCTCTCGTGCAGCGTGATGCGCAGCTTTTCGATCCGCCCGCTGCCGGGGCCGAGTTCGCCGGCGGCGATCTTCGCGGCGATCGCGTCGAAGAGATGCTTCGCCAGCACCTCGGTGGTGGTCACTTTGCCGGCGAACATCGCGAGGTCGTCGAGGTTCTGGTAGTTCAGCGGCTTCAGGACGTCGCCGAGCACCTGCGTGGCGAGGCCGATGTCGATGCCGAGCCCGTCATCGTCGAGGTCCTGCGTGAAGAAGGCGGCGTCGACGACGAAGGTCGCCCCGTGCAGCCCCTGCGCCGGCCCGAACACCTCGCGCTTCAGGCTGTGGGCGATCATCATGTGGTCGCGGACTTCGACGGCGAACATGGCTTCTCCTCGGATCGGGTCAGTCGTAGCGGATGCGGTGGCAGAGGGTGCCGGGATCGGACAGGATCGCGGCATAGTGCTGCGGCAGGTCGGCAAAGCGGGTCTCGCCGGAGATCAGCGCGTCGAGGCGGGGATCGGCGAGGAGCCGCAGCGCCGTCTCCAGCCGCCGCCGGTTGTCCCAGCGGGCGCGCCGGCCGGGCGGGATGCTGCCGACCTGCGAGCCGACGATCGACAGGCGCTGCGAATGGAAGGCGCCGCCGAGCGGCACGGTGACGCTGCGGTCGCCGTACCAGCTGAGTTCGACGATGCGCGCCTCGAAGCCGGCGGCGGCGATGGCGGTGGCGAGGCCTTCCTCGCTAGCCGAGGCGTTGATGACGATGTCGCAGCCGCAAGGCGCCGCGTCCGGCAAAGCGAAGCCGCAGCCGAGCGCCGCGGCGATCGCGGCGCGGTCCGGGTTGACGTCGACGAGCACGGTTTCGCTCGCCGGGATGCGCGCCGCGAGCGTTGCGACGAGCGCACCGACGAGGCCGCCGCCGATCACCGCCACGCGGTCGCCCGGCGCGATGCCGGCGTCCCAGACGACGTTGAGCGCCGTCTCCATGTTCGCGCCGAGGACGGCGCGCTCCGGCGGAACCCCCTCCGGCAGCGGGATCGCCATGTCGGCGGAGACCCGGAACAGGTCCTGGTGCGGGTGGAGCGAGAAGACGTCGCGCCCCTGCAGCGCCTCCGGCCCGTCGGTCACCCGTCCGACGGTGGCGTAGCCGTATTTCACCGGGAACGGGAAATCGCCCTCCTGCAACGGCGCGCGCATGCGATCGGCTTCGGCCTCCGGCACGCGGCCGGCGGCGACCAGCGCCTCGGTGCCGCGGCTGATCGCGCCGAACCGGCTCTCGACGGTGACATCGCCGCCGTCGCCGGCGGCCGGCAGCGGCTCGGCCTTCATCTCGGCTCGGCCCTCGCCGACGAGCCAGAGGGCGCGACATTGTGTCGTCATGGCCGCCGGTCTCCGCAGCGCGCGGCATCACGGCTGCGGCGCAGCGCGGGCGGCCGCCTCGGCGATGCCTTGCGGGGATCAGGAAGAAGAAGGCGTTCCAATTGCTTGCAGATTCCAACTGAAGCCGCGGCTCGGGCCGCCCGGCGGGGGATGCGTCTTTGCGCAAACTGTGCTGGAGGCCGGCGCGGTCAACGTCTTCCCGGCCAACCGTCTTCGTCGGAAAGACGCTCCGGCGCCGCCCCGCGAGGATGGCCAATCGCGTTTCGCTCAATAGATGAAGGCCAACCGCGAGAATGCCGGCCTTGCTGCGGCCGGACGCAACGAAGGCGAAGATCCGTGAACGAATTTTCCTTCTTCAAGACGCCAGGCACCGAGACCTCCGACGACGCGGCCGCCGCCATCCGCTGCGAGCGGGCCGCGGCCGAGCTGCGCTACGGCCGGCCGATCCGCGTCCTTGGCGAGACGGGCCGCGCGCTCGTCGCCCTGGCGCTCGATACCGTGACCGCCGATGCCTATGACGGCTTCGCGAAAGCCCTCGGGCGGCGCCACCGCCTGTTCCTGACGGCGCCGCGTGCGGCGGTCCTCGGCCTCGACGCGCCCGACGGGGCGCTGGTGCCACTCGCCGGCGTCTCGCATGCCGAGGCCTGCCACACCGGCTATCTGCGCGGCGCGGTCGTCCCGCAGGCCTGGCGCGCCGGCAACCCGCTCGCCCGCGAGGCCGCGGGCCTTGCGCGGCTGGCGCTGCTGCTTCCCGCGCTCGTCGTCGCCGAGGTGGCGGCCGAGGATCCGGCCTTTGCCGAGGCCGTCACGATCCGCCTCGGCGACGTCGCGGCGGCGCAGGCCTCGCAGGGCGGCCGCTTCACCGTCGTCGCCGAGACCGATGTGCCGCTGAAGGACATCGGCTTCGCCCGCTTCGTGGTCTTCCGCGGCGGCCTCGCCCAGCGCGACCAGATCGCCATCGTCGTCGGCAATCCGGACCCGGCGAAGGTCGTGCCGGTGCGCGTCCACTCCTCCTGCATCACCGGCGACCTCTTCGGCTCCCTGAAGTGCGACTGCGGCGACCAGCTGCGCAACGGGCTGAAGACGCTGAAGAAGAAGGGCGGCGGCGTGCTGCTCTATCTCGACCAGGAAGGGCGCGGCACCGGGATCGCCGCCAAGATGCGCGCCTACGGCCTGCAGGCGCAGGGGCTCGACACGATCGACGCCGACGCCGAGCTCGGCTTCGGGGCCGACGAGCGGCGCTACGAGACGGCGGCGGCGATGCTCTCCGGCCTCGACATCGGCCGCATCGACCTCCTCACCAACAATCCGCGCAAGATCGCCTATCTCCGGGCCTGCGGCATCGAGGTGGTGGACCGCACGCCGGTGACCGGCACGCTGACCGCCGAGAACGAGAACTACCTGAAGACCAAGGCCGCGCGGGCCGGCCACCTGATCGACGTCGCGAGCCTCGCCGGCCCCGCCACCTGAGGCCCGGCGCCGGGGGCCCGTCCTCCCGGGATCGGTTGCCGGGCCACGAACCTCGGCGGAGAGCGCAAGCGCCTCCGCCGGCGAGGTCTCAGCCGCGGCCGTCGGCACCGCCCTCGGTAACGGGTCGACCGAGGGCGATCGGTGCTGCAGACCGGATCGATCGCACCGGTCGGCGCCAGCGCCGCGCCGCGTGCGGCACGATGCCGCCGAGCACGCGTGGCAGGGCCGATTCCTCCGGAACAGCAAACAGGCCGGCGCGGGCCAGCAGGCGCCCGAGGCGGGGTGCGGCGGTCGCGACCGTGAACGGCGCCGCGAGGCACAGTCCGCCGACGAAGGGCGCCGCCCAGAGCAACGCCGAGGCGCCGAGCGGCCAGAGGACCGCCGCCAGCGCGAGGCCGAGCAGCGTCTGCGGCGCCATCGCCGCCAGCGCCGTCGGCCAGCCGATCCCGAGGCGGTCGCGGTTCTGCCCGCTCCAGACGACGCGCCGCCCGAAGGGCAGGCCGAGGAGGAACAGCGTCACCGAAAGCGCGACGATCGGCGCCATCAGCATCGACGCGAGTACCTCCAGCACGGCCGAAGCTCCGAAGCGCAGCGTTCCGCCATAGGCCCGCAGCGCGCCGGGCGTGAGGACCACGTCCAGCATGCCGGCCAGCTTCGGCGCGATGCTGAGGGCGAAGATCGTCAGGAACAGGCCGAGGCCGAGCCGCAGCATCGCCGGGTCGAAGCCGCCCTGGAACGCCTTGGCGACAGTCGCGAGCGTCATGACGATCCAGGCCGCCGGCGCGGCATACATCAGCATCGCCTGCAGCAGCTGGAAGCGGCTGACCGGCGTCAGGCCCGGCGACAAGAGGAACCGCCCATACTGCATGTTGCCCTGGCACCACCTGAGGTCCCGCTTGATGAAGTCCGGCAGCGTCGGCGGATTGGCCTCGAAGCTGCGGGTCTCGATCGGGATGACCCGCACCTCGAAGCCCGCCCGGCGCATGAACACCGCCTCCAGCTGGTCGTGGGACAGCACCGGTCCGCCGAGCGGCGGGCGCCCCGGCAGATCGGGCAGCCGGCAGTGCTGCGCGAAGGCGCCGGTGCGGATGACGGCGTTGTGGCCCCAGTAGGGTCCGCAATCGGCGCTCCACCAGGCCGAGCCCATGGTGAAGGCGCGCATGCCGTGCCGCATGCCGAACTGGAAGATGCGGGCAAATCCGCTCTCCGCCGGCATGCCGACGACGAGGCTCTGCAGGATGCCGATCCGCGGGTCCGCCTCCATCGCCGCGACCATGCGCACGATCGCCTCGCCGCTCATCACGCTGTCGGAATCGAGCGGCAGGAAGAAGTCGCAACCCTCGCCGTGAGCCTTGAGGAAGTCGCGGATGTTGCCGGCCTTGAAGCCGGTATTCTCGCGGCGCCGGCGATAGACCGGAACGGGTGCGTCCGCCGCCTCGGCAAGGCGCCGCGCGAAGCAGGCGAAGGCCGCCTCCTCCGCCGCGGCGATCTCGGGGTCGTCGGTGTCGCTGAGGACGAAGAATCGGAAGTGCCGGCCGCGCCCCGTCGCCTCGAGACTCTGGCGCATCGCCTCCAGGCGGCGGAAGACCGGCTCCGGCGCCTCGTTGCGCAGGCACATCAGGATCGCCGTGCGGCTCGAAAGCCGGCGCGGGCGCTCGGCGGCGGGGAAATAGGGATAGACGCTGCTTCCCGGGTCGGCCGGCCCGTGCAGGAGGAGGAGGCCGATCACCGCATTCCAGAAGCCGAGGACCGTCCAGGGCGTCGCGAGGCAGAAGCCGGCGAAGATGACGCCGTCCAGCCCGTCGAAGCCGCCGGCGGAGAGGAAGGCGAAGACGGCGAGCGCGAGCGCCGCGATCGTCGCCAGGTTCAGCGCCAGGACGAGCATCCGCCGCCGGCGCACCGGCCAGCCGGCCATCGGCGCAGGTGCGCCGCCGAGGCTCTCGCCGGGACGGGGGGCGCCGCCGCCCGGCGCAAGGGACCGGTTTTCGTCGGCAAGGTCCGGCAGTTGTCGCAGCATGACGGTCCATTCGATTCGCAGGGGCTCTCTCGCCCACGCAAATTGGGACGGTGGACCGGCCGAAGAAGCGCGACAATCCGCGGCACCCGCTCACGCGCGGTGAACTTTCCGGCATGAGGCCGTGATATGGTTACTGGTGCAACCGTCGGCGGAGGCCGGATCGGGTATCTGCACCGTCCCGCACGGTCCGCGGTTCTCGATGCCGCGGACCGGCGATCGACCGGACCCTACCGCGCCGCGGTCGAGGCGGCGACCGCCGGGGCCGGCCGGTCGGCGTCCGGATACCAGTAGCGCGCATCGACAGCGCCGCGATCGATCAGCACGAAGTTGTTGGCGAAGACGCGGTAGGGGTGGCTCCACTCTCCGTCCGGCCACTGGACGCGGATTTCGGCGCGCTCGGCCGTGCCGACGCCGACATGGACGAAGCCGGACGTTCCGGACGCGTGCCCGCCGCCGACCTCGATCGTCCGGTTCAGCGTCTTCGCGCCGATCTTCACCGCCAGCTTGGCGCCGACGGCGTCGCGATTGGCCCCCTTCTGGGAGAGCGAAATCTCCAGGAAGTTGCCGAGTTCGCGCGTGCCGTAGTCCGTCTTGCCGCCGAGATTGCGGAACAGGCTCGCCGGTTGGCCGCGGTTGATCACCAGGAGATCCAGCGCGCCGTCGAGGTTGAAGTCGGAAATCAGCGCGCCGCGCCCCTTGGTCGGCAGCGCGATCCCGGCCGCCTCGCCCTCCTCGGTGAAGCGGCCGTCGAAGCCGCCCATCAGGAGGTTGTCCGGGTCGTAGGAGGCGAAGTCCGGCATCGCCTCGACATTGCCCTTGGCGATGAAGAGGTCGAGCGCGGTGTCGTTGTTGAAGTCGGCAAAGCCGGCGTCCCAGCCGGTCGAGGGCTTGCCGGCATCGTGGACATAGGGGCGGTGCGCCGTCGCCCCGCGCTCATAGGCCTCGTCGCGATAGGTCGGCGCGTCCTCGAACTCCCGGTCGAGGAACTGCATCTTGGTATCGCCCATCGAGGTGATGGCGTAGTCGGGATAGCCGTCGTTGTCGACGTCGCCCTCGGCGATGCCCATGCCCCAGATCGACAGGTGCTGCCAGCCGTCGGAGCGGCGATAGAGCCGCGGCGCATGGCCGGGCTCGACCCGCCAGAGCTGTTCCTCGCCACCGCGATAGTACTGCCGGTCGTTGGCGATCCTGAGCGCCGGCTCGCCGGAACGGTTCCAGTCGGTGAACAGCATCGACAGGGCGCAATAGCCGGGGGTGAGCGCCATGGGCTCGGAATAGTCCGGCACCTCCTTCGCGTCCGATTTTGGGCGGATCAGCACGTTGTCGGCGCAGGTGCCCCAGGGCGAGCCCGGCGCGGCGCGGTCGACATAGTTGCCGAAGGCGAGCGTCGGGAACTTGTTGCCCGGTTCGAACTCCGCCGAGAAGGCGGTCGTCCAGGCGCGGCCGCCGTCGAAGTGGAAGGGGAAGTTCGCCTTGGTGAAGCGGCAGTCGGGACCGCCCTTCAGGATGACGTTCTGCCCGACGCGCAGCAGGACGAGGTCCTGATAGCCGTCCTGGTCGATGTCGAGGGGATAGGCGCCGGTGACGTTCTGGAGGTCCTTCGGATCGACGTCGATGGCGGTCTTCTCGAAGGCGAGTCGGCCGCCGGCTTGCGAGCGGTTGACATAGAGCGCGCTGTCGCCCTTCCCGCCGGCGAGGAAGACGTCGGGAAAGCGGTCGCCGTTGCAGTCGAACGCCGCGCCGCCGCCGCCGACGAAGAACTCCCAGGGGCCGCCATAGGTGTGGTCGATCCCCGCAGCCTTCGCCTCCTCGTGCATCACCGGAATGTCGCCGGCGAACGGCAGGTGCACGTCCTTCTTCGGCTCGGCGGCCGATGCGGGAGCGGTCATGGTGGCGAGACCGAGAATCGTGACGGCCGAGGCTGTAAGAAGAGCACGCAGCGATCGAGGGCGACGCCCATCGACGCGCGCATGCAAAACCGACGCCTGCGGGATCAGCGCCGAAACGATCTCGGTGCAGCGCCCACTGGTGTGCGGCCACAAAACGTCGCGCCCCTCCCCCTCACCCGGCTGCTGCGCAGCCACCCTCTCCCCACGGGGGAGAGGAAGAGCGCCCCGTCCGGCGAAGCCTGCGCCCGTCAACCATGAACCCCGAGCGGCAAAGCCGAAGCCGGAGGCGAGCAAGCCGGTTCCGGAAAAGATGCGGCCGCCGCGACCGCCTTCTTCTCCCCCCTGGGGAGAAGTGCCGGCAGGCGATGAGGGGGCTGGCCGCGTCCTGAGCGAGTCCCGTGCAAAGAGGCGCAACCTCCTTCTCGACCAGTTCCCCTCTCTCATGGCTCGATCCTCAGCGTCTTCAGCCAGGCGATGAGCGCCGAGCGGTCGGATTCGGGCAGCGCGGCATAGGCCTCGCTGCCCTTTTCGGCCTCGCCGCCATGGGCGCGGATCACCTCGTCCAGGGTGGTGATGTCGCCGCGGTGGCCGTAGGGCGCGGTGTCGGCGATGCCCCAGAGATTGGCGGTCTTGAAGACGTCGCGCTCGACGAAGCGCTGGGCCAGCGTCTCGTTGCCGAGCGCGGCCGTCTGCGTGTCGGCGATGCGGTGGCGCTTCATGTCGCCGAATAGCGGCACCATCACCTCGCCCTTGTCGTTGCGCGGCAGGCTCTTGGCCCAGGCGAGCGAGGCGAGGTCGTAGACCGTCGGCGCCCTCACGTCGCCGGCGCGCAGCGTTCCCGCCATGTCGAGGGGACCGGGATCGGCGAAGGCGAGGCTCTTCAGGGGCAGCGCCGGCCGGTGGCAGCTCTCGCAGCCGATATCGGCAAAGACCTTGCGGCCGCGTTTTGCCGCCGCCTGCCAGGCCGGATCGTCCGGCGCCTGCTCGACCGGCGGCGGCAGGCTTGCCTGGAAGGCCACCAGCGCCGAGACCGCGCCCTCGCCGAGCTCGTCCGGGTGGCCGTCGCCGTCGAAGTCCGCAGTGCCGGTCCAGCGCGCGCCCCAGCGCTCGTCCGGCTCGATGCCGTGATGCTGGTTCAGCGCGTTGTCGGTGAACTGGCGCAGCGACGTCATCACGCCCTTCTGCGAGAACGGCCGCACGACGAGGTCGCCATCGACGCCGTCCACCCCGGAGAGGTCGACGGAACCGTCCGGCAGCGCGGTGATCTCGCCGAAGGTGACGCCCTTCGACTGGAGCGCCTGCTTCACCGGCTGGCCGCCCTTGCGCGCCTCGCGCAGCGCGTCGCGCCGTTCCGCCTGAAGGTCCTGCGTCATCTCGCGGGCGAGAAGCTCGACGAGGCCGGAGCCGAAGAGATGCACCGTGCCGCGCTCGTTGGAGAACTGCGGGTCCAGCGTGTCGAAGTCGGCGCTCTCGAAGCCCTCCGACACGAAGGCGTTCGAGACGAAGCCGCCCGCCCCGCCGGGCACCGGCTCGTTGTGGCAGGAGGAGCAGGCATTGGAATCCGGCCCGGCCAGACGCTGGAAGGCGTGCTCGGCCGGCCGGCGCGCCGCCGTCGGCACGATCGCCTGAGTCGCGTCGGGTCGTCCGGCGCCGTCGAGCACCGTGAAGCGGGCGGTGAAGAGCGCCCGCCCCTTCAGCGCGAAGGCCTTCAGCGTTTCCCCGGAGAGCGTTCCCGCGGCTGGCGGGATCGTCTCCTTGATCGCATGCTCGCTCCATGGCGGCTCGCCGGCAGTGGCCGATCCGACCGCCGCTATTGCCGCCGCCGCGAGCATCGCGGCCGCAAAGATCGTCTGCATCAGGCAGCCTCCCAATTTTCGCCCCCGCCGGAGCGGGCGAAGGTCTCGTCCAGCCCGGCCAGCGCATGCGCCGTCGCCGCATCGAAGATCAAGGCATCGACGTCTTCGGCGAGCGAGAACGGCGTGTCCGCCCCGAAGCCGTCGATCGAACTCTCCTTGATGCCGACGCGGATCGCCGGCTCGAGCAGGTCCATCGCCTCCGCCCCGGAGCCGGTGAAGACGATCGGCAGCGGATCGATCAGCGTGAAGATCCGCCCGAGACCATAGCCGATCGCGGTGCCCGCCTCCTCGAAGGCGAGGCAGGCTGCCTGTTCCCCGGCCCGGGCGGCGGCGGCGAGGCACCGCATCTCCTCGTCGCTGATGCGCCGCGTCGGCACGTCTTCCGGCCGCCCGTTCACCCGCCGCCAGATGGCGTAGTCGCCCGCATAGGCTTCGACGCAGCCCCGATTGCCGCAGCGGCAGAGCGCCCCGCCGGGAATGTGGTTGATGTGGCCGAACTCGACCGCCGACGAGCGCTTGCCCTGGAAGGTCGCGCCGCCGAGCCGCAGCCCCATGCCGACGCCGAAGCCCATGAACAGCGTCGCAAAGTCCAGCGCCTCGAAATCGGCGTTCCAGCGAAAGGCTTCCGGCATCATCGAGCAGTCGTTGAAGACGTCGACCTCGGCTCCCGTCAGCGCGGCCAGAGGGCTGGCGAGCTCGATGTCGCGCGTCTTCAGCGCCGGCGACCACAGGAGCCGCGTCAGGCCGCTGTCGGTCTTGCCCTGGACGGCGACGACGATCTTGCGCGGCACCGGCTGCCCGGGGCCGTGAAAGCCGAGGTCGCGCAGGAGGTCGACGATCGCGGCGACGATCTCGCCCTGCCCCCAGCCGGCGATGTTGGCCTCCCGGCGCATTTCGCCGCGCACCGTCCCGGCATAGTCGCTGACGCGCACCGCCACTTCGCCGACGCCGAGCTTGGCGGCGGCGACGGTCGCCGCCTCACCGGACAGTTTCAGGCCCTTGCCGGGACGCCCGCGGCGCGCCTCCAGCCGGTCGTCCTCCTCGATCTCCGTCAGGAGACCGGCACGGATGAGGCTGTTGGCGATTGCGGAAGCGGCCGAGACCGACAGGCCGGTCGCCGCGCTGATCGCTTTGCGACTGGCGGTTCCGGATCGTCGCAGATGGTCGAGCACGGCACGCCGGTTGTGTGCGCGCACCGCGTCCGCGTCTGTTTTGGCCAGCACTCGCACTGGTATTCCTCCCATTCGCCCACTACCGCTCTCCCGGTCGGTCCGCAGGCGCCTCCGTCACGACGTTGACACGGATCGGATTTGCTGTCACCATTTTTTCCGAGACTTGGAAAAAGTCTCGGCCGGTCGGGAGACGAGCCGGTTCCGTGACATTTCGCGCGCATCTTTGCGCATGGGAGGAAATCGATGAAGATGTTGAAGCTCGCGCTCGCCGGCGCGGTGTTCTCGATGGCCGTGGCCGGTTCGGCCTACGCCCAGGACAACAGCAGCAAGGGCAAGATCGTCGGCGTGTCCTGGTCGAACTTCCAGGAAGAGCGCTGGAAGACCGACGAAGCCGCGATCAAGAAGGCGCTGGAAGCCCAGGGCGCCAAGTACATTTCGGCCGACGCGCAGTCCTCGGCTTCCAAGCAGCTGACCGACGTCGAGTCCCTGATCAGCCAGGGCGCCAACGCGCTGATCATCCTGGCGCAGGACTCCGACGCCATCGGCCCGGCGGTCGAAGAGGCCGTCAACAACGGCATCCCGGTGGTCGGCTATGACCGCCTGATCGAGAACCCGAACGCCTTCTACATCACCTTCGACAACAAGGAAGTGGGCCGCATGCAGGCCCGCGCGGTCGAGAAGGTCCAGCCGACCGGCAACTACGCCTTCATCAAGGGCTCGGCGGCCGATCCGAATGCCGACTTCCTGTTCTCGGGCCAGATGGAAGTGCTGGAGCCCGCCATCAAGGCCGGCAAGATCAAGAATGTCGGCGAGGCCTATACCGACGGCTGGCTGCCGGCCAACGCCCAGCGGAACATGGAACAGATCCTGACCGCCAACAACAACAAGGTCGACGCGGTGGTCGCCTCCAACGACGGCACCGCCGGCGGGGCGATCGCGGCGCTGCAGGCGCAGGGCATGGCCGGCTCGGTGCCGGTCTCCGGCCAGGACGCCGACCACGCGGCGCTGAACCGCATCGCCCGCGGCACCCAGACCGTGAGCGTGTGGAAGGACTCCCGCGAGCTCGGCAAGCGCGCCGCCGAGATCGCTCTCGAACTCGCCGACGGCAAGAAGATGTCGGAGATCGAGGGCGCCCAGACGTTCGACGGCGGTCCGAAGCACGTCAAGATGGAATCGGTCTTCCTCAAGCCGGTCGCGATCACCAAGGACAACCTTCAGAAGGTGATCGACGCGGGCTGGATCACGAAGGACGAAGTCTGCCAGGGCGTGAAGCCGGGCAGCGTTCCGGCCTGCAGCTAAGGCCATGACACAGACGGCCGCCCGCCTCCGGGGCGGGCGGCCGTTCTTTTTCACCCGACGCAAGCGCGCCTTCGATCCGCGGCATCCGGTCCGGGTGACCGGCAGGACGGGCGACGCCTCCGGGTATAGTATCAGCGAAAAGCTCAAGGCATGGCGCGTGCGATCGCGGGACGCCTTGCTGTCAGGGAGGCGCAGATGAGCCAGGCAACGACCGGTATGCCGGCGCTCAAGGCCAATTCGGGCGTGAAAGGCATCATCCGCTCGACCGAGATCGACACCCGCATGCTCGGCATGATCGGGGCTCTCGTCGTCATCTGGGTGCTGTTCCACTTTCTTTCGGGCGGCATCTTCCTGAGCCCCCGCAACCTCTGGAACCTGACGGTCCAGACCTCGTCGATCGCCGTCATGGCGACCGGCATGGTGCTGGTGATCGTCACCCGCAACATCGACCTGTCGGTCGGCTCCCTGCTCGGCTTCACCGGCATGGCCATGGCCGCGCTGCAGACCGACGTGCTGCCGCAATATCTGGGCCTCGACAACCCGTTCACCTGGGTCGTCGCGCTGATCCTCGGCATCGCCCTCGGCGTCGTCATCGGCGGCCTGCAGGGCTATGTCATCGCCTTTCTCGGCGTTCCCTCCTTCATCGTCACGCTCGGCGGCCTCCTGGTCTGGCGCGGCGGCGCCTGGTGGCTGACGTCCGGCCGCACGGTCGCGCCGCTCGACGACACCTTCCGGCTGATGGGCGGCGGAGCGGAGGGCTCGCTCGGCACGACCTGGACCTGGATCATCGCGCTCGTCGCCTGCGTCCTCGTCGCCGCCTCCATGGTCATGGCCCGCAAGCGGCGCACGAAGTTCGGCTTCCCGCTGCGCCCCGTCTGGGCCGAACTTGCGATCGCCGTCTTCGCCTTCGTGGTGCTCGCCGGCGCCGCCGCGGTTTTCAACGCCTATGAGTGGCCCTCGATGATCGCCGCCCGTTATGCCAAGGCGCATGGGATGACCGTGCCGGAAGGCGGCCTGCACATCGGCTATGGCGTCGCGATCCCGGTCCTGATGGCCATCGTCACCGGCATCGTCATGACCTTCGTCTCGCGGCGCACCCGCTTCGGCCGCTATGTCTTCGCCATCGGCGGCAATCCGGAGGCGGCCGAACTGGCCGGCATCAACACGCGCTGGGTGCTGATGAAGGTGTTCATGCTGATGGGGGGCCTCGCCGCCATCGCCGGCGCCATCGCCACTGCACGCCTGAACGCCGCCACCAATGCGCTCGGCACGCTCGACGAGCTCTACACCATCGCCGCCGCGGTCATTGGCGGCACCTCGCTCGCCGGCGGTGCCGGCACGATCGCCGGGGCGCTGATCGGCGCGCTGGTCATGCAATCGCTGCAGTCGGGCATGGTGCTCCTCGGCGTCGACTCGCCCCTGCAGTCGATCGTCGTCGGCATCGTCCTCGTCATCGCCGTTTGGATCGACTCCGTCTATCGCAGGAGGGCCGCATGAGCACCACGATGGCCGATATCGCCGACCACGGTCGTGGTCACCACCATGCGGGCGTCGATCGCTCCGGGCCGCCGCTGGTCGAGATGCAGGACATCTCGATCGCCTTCGGCGGCATCCACGCCGTCGACCGCGCCTCGCTCGACCTCTATCCCGGCGAAGTCGTCGCCCTGCTCGGCCACAACGGCGCCGGCAAGTCGACGCTGATCAAGATCCTGTCGGGCGCCTACAAGCGCGACGCGGGCGAGATCCGCGTGCGCGGCGAGGCGGCGACGATCGCCAATCCGCGCGACGCCAAGACCTACGGCATCGAGACGATCTACCAGACGCTGGCTCTGGCGGACAATGTCGACGCGGCGTCGAACCTCTTCCTCGGCCGCGAGATCCTGACCGCCTGGGGCACGCTCGACGATGCGGCGATGGAGGCCGAGGCGCGCAAGGTGATGGGCCGTCTCAACCCCAACTTCCGCCGCTTTAAGGAGCCGGTGAAGGCGCTTTCCGGCGGCCAGCGGCAGTCGGTCGCGATCGCCCGCGCGATCCTCTTCAACGCCAAGATCCTGATCATGGACGAGCCGACCGCAGCGCTCGGGCCGCAGGAGACCGCACAGGTCGGCGAGCTGATCAAGGAGCTGAAGAAGGAGCAGATCGGCATCTTCCTGATCAGCCACGACATCCACGACGTGTTCGACCTCGCCGACCGCGTCGTCGTGATGAAGAACGGCCAGGTCGTCGGCAGCGCCCTCACCGAGGACGTCACCAAGGACGAGGTTCTCGGCATGATCATCCTTGGCAAATGCCCCCCGGGCGCAACGCCCGGCCCCGGCGCGATGCGGGAGTAGCGGCGCCGCACCGAACCGGCGGGGCCCTTCCGGCCCCGCTCTCTCGGGTCGTCCGACAGGCTGCCCGCAGGGCGTCCCGAGTCTGCAAGTGTGGCGTCCCACCCGCCCCTTCGGATCCGCTGCTGTGATGAATCGGCTATTCACGCCCGTGGTGCTATATACCGGCGAGTGAGGCCAGCAGGCCTCGTGGTGGAGCACCTCGCCGGAGCCCGAGCCCCGTGTATGTCACGATCGAAGACCGCAAGCGGCGCGAAGCCGAACGTCGGCGCCGGGCCGTCGGCCTGATCGCGGAACAGCTCGGCCGCTTCGCCCGCGAGCGCGGCGGCAAATATGTCCTCTACGGCTCGGCCGCTCGCGGCGACATGCGGCACGACAGCGACATCGATCTCCTCGTTGATTTTCCTGCAACCGATGAAGCCGATGCCTGGCGCGTGGCGGAAGATCTGGCCGCAGAGTTCTCGCTGGACGCCGACATCCAGCCACTCAAGTGGTGCGATCCGACCTTCCTTGGAAAGATCCTCCCGCAGGCACGGATCATCCCATGAGCGACGCACGCTGGCTGGAGGTCGAGGACGATTTGGGCTGGGCGGTCGAGCACTTCCGTCGCACCGGGGAACTGAGACGGGAGGGACGGTTCGAGGGACAGTCCCTCGAAGCCTACAAGTCTCGGATGGCGCTGATGCAGGCGATGCAGTCGGGATATACGTCTATGAAAGCGCTTTGGAGCGCATTCTCGAGATCCTTGGAGAGGAAAAGCCCGTCGGTGGCAGCTACCATGCCGATCTGGTGCGCCGTGTCAGCCGCGCTGTCCCCGCCTCCCGCCCTGCCATTCTGGACGTCGAGCTTGCGAAGGCGGTCGACGAGACGCGGCGCTTGCGGCACGTGGCGCGAAAGAACTACAACATGTTCAGGATCGAAGAGGCTGCAAAGGCGCTCGCCGCGGCGGAATACATCGCCGCGCACCTGATGGCTGGCTTCCAGCGGTTTCGCGCAATGCTGGAGGGGGCCTCAGGCAGTTGAAGGGTGAGGGGCTCCGTCCACGGACGGCCGAGTAGTTCTACGTCCGTCCGCTGTCCGCCAGCTTGAGCATGTCGCGGGTCATCTCGTCCGCCGTCTTGTAGACCGCGGCGTTCGTCTGAAAGGCGAAGACGGCCATCACCTGGTCAACCGCTTCCTGCAGGTAGTCGACATTCGGATCGGCGACGAGGCCCTCGGCGTTCGCATAAGGCGCCTGCGGGTCGTAGGCTTCCGAATAGGACGGCAGACGCGGCGTCACGTCGACCGCGACGCCCATGCCGGCGTCACCGCTGCCGATGCTGACGGAATTCGCGTCGACCGCCTGATAGACCTGCGGCTCATCCGCCTGGCCGGCCGAGGCGACGGGCTGTGTCGGCGGCGTTGCGGGGACGGCGCCGGGCGTGCCGGCATTGGCGACGTTGGAGGCACTGGCGGCCAGCCGCGACATGGCCGCAGACATGCCGGAGACGGAGATCGAGAGCGCGTTCATGAGCGCCAGGATAGCCTCTCCGATGGAAGGTTTCGTCAATCCGTGCCGCAAAGCTTGAGTCGAAGTGTCCGGGACCGGCGCCTGGCACGCTCGGGACCGCCCGGCGCGGTGGCACGGGAAGCCGCCCTTGTCAGCCGCCCGCCGTTTGGCGACAACGGCAGGCGAGAGATCAAACGGCTTCGGCTCGGCGGCACTGGTCATGCGGCCGCACTGCGGGGAAGCCAGCAAGGTGACGCACCCCATGCTCGACCGGGCACGACTGATCGAAGCCTTCCGGCGACTCGGCCAGGATCTCTCGCGGCGCGGGCTCTTCATCGAGATCGCCGTCTACGGCGGCAGCGCCATCATGATGCAGTTCGAGTGGCGACGCTCGACCCGGGATGTCGACGCGATCGTGCGCGAGGGGTACGACGAGGCGGCCCTTGCACCGTCCGTGCTGGCGGTCGCAGAGCAGATGGCGCTCGATCCCGGCTGGCTGAACGATGCCGTCGGAATGTTCACGCCGCTCGCCGAGAGCGACGATCTCTTCGAGATCGCCGGGACCTACCCGGACAGCGGCATCCCGGGTCTCCGCGTGCTCACGGCGACGCCGCGCTACCTCCTCGCGCTGAAGCTGCAGGCGATGCGAAGCGTCGACCGCGGAGAGTGGGATGTCAACGATGCCAGAGCCCTCGCCGCGCATCTCGGCATCACGAGCGAGGCCGAGCTTCACGACCTTTACGTCGCGATCCATGGCGAGCGGCCTCCGGCGGAGGCGGCCTTCCGCTTCCGCTCGGTCCTGCCGGGGCCCTGACGCCATGCGGCCGGCGACCCTTGCAGAGGTGGCGTCCCGGACCGCCGCGGACGGCGCATGGGACCATCATGTGCGCGAATTCATGGACGCCTTCTATGCCTCTGACGGCGACACCGGCCGGCAGTCCGCGATGATCGCGGAGGAGCCAGTGATTGTCGGCGAGGAGCGTGCCGACGCCTTTATCGGCGGCGTCGGCGAGCATCTCGCCCGGCGCTGGCGCCTCGCCATGCCCTTCTGGGTGCGCGACGCCCGGCGCTATCTCGCCCTGCCGATGTTCATCCCCGGCGATCCGCAGCTGAAGCCATATCTGCTGGTCGTCAGCCCGGTCGCGTTCCGCACGCGGCTGATCTTCACCGGGCCGGACCCGCTGCAGCGGGCCCGGTTTCCCTATCACAAGGGCACGGCGACCTTCCCGCTGCCCGAACCGGACTGACGCCCAGCCGGCAGACGCGCAGCGGCCACGCCTCAGATGTCGAGGTTCGCGACCGACAGGGCGTTGTCCTGGATGAACTCGCGGCGCGGCTCGACCTCGTCGCCCATCAGCCGCGAGAACAGCTGGTCGGCGTCGGTGGCGTCGGCGACGCGCACCCGCACCAGCGTGCGCGCCTCGGGGTCGAGCGTCGTCTCCCAGAGCTGCTCCGGGTTCATCTCGCCGAGGCCCTTGTAGCGCTGCGTCGCAATGCCCTTGCGGCCGACCTCGAAGACGGCGAGCAGCAGTTCCACCGGCCCGGCGATCGGGCGCTCGGTGTCCTTGCGCCGCAGCACCGGCACGCCGCCGTCATAGACCTCGGCGAGCCGCGGCGCGTGGCGCATCAGCTGCAGCGCGTCGGCCGAGTGGATGAGGCCGGCGTCGAGGACGCGCACCTCCTTCACGCCGCGCACGGTGCGCTGGAAGCGGTAGCCGCCGTCGACGGCTTCGCCCTCCCAGCCGCGCTCGGTCTCCTCGGCGATGAGGTCGAGCCGTTCGGCGACACGCTCGGCCATCTTCGGGCCGTCCTGCGGATGGTCGGCGATCTCGGCCGACAGCGCCCCGAGGATCGCCGCCTGCTCGACCACCGAGCGCTCGTAGCGCGAATGCAGCCCCGACAGCACCTGGCGCACCGCAAGCGCGTCGTCGACGACCGCGCGAAGATCGCGGCCGGTGCGAACCTCGCCGTTCGCCAGCGTCAGCGCCGCGTCCTCGAGCCCGCCCTCGATCAGGTAGTTCTCCAGCGCCTTCTCGTTCTTGAGATACTGGCTCTGCTTGCCGCGCGTCACCTTGTAGAGCGGCGGCTGCGCGATGAAGACGTGGCCGCGCTCGATCAGCTCCGGCATCTGCCGGAAGAAGAAGGTGAGCAGGAGCGTGCGGATATGGGCGCCGTCGACGTCGGCGTCCGTCATGATGATGATCTTGTGGTAGCGCAGCTTGTCGGCGTTGAACTCGTCCTTGCCGATCGAGGTGCCGAGCGCGGTGATCAGCGTGCCGATCTGGTCGGAGCCGAGCATGCGGTCGAAGCGCGCCCGCTCGACATTGAGGATCTTGCCGCGCAGCGGCAGGATCGCCTGGTTCTGGCGCGAGCGCGCGCCCTTGGCCGAGCCGCCGGCGGAATCACCCTCGACGATGAAGATCTCGGACTTCGCGGGATCCCGCTCCTGGCAGTCGGCGAGCTTGCCGGGCAGCGAGGTGATGTCGAGCGCCCCCTTGCGCCGCGTCAGCTCGCGCGCCTTGCGCGCCGCCTCGCGCGCCGTCGCCGCCTCGACGACCTTGGCGACGAGGACCTTGCCCTCCTGCGGATGCTCCTCGAACCAGGTCGACAGCGTCTCGTTGACGAGACCCTCGACCACCGGGCGCACCTCGGAGGAGACCAGCTTGTCCTTGGTCTGCGAGGAGAATTTCGGGTCCGGCACCTTCACCGAGAGGACGCAGGTCAGCCCCTCGCGGCAGTCGTCGGAGGTGAGTGCCACCTTCTCCTTCTTCAGCGAGCCGGAGGCCTCGGCATAGCCGGTGACCTGGCGCGTCAGCGCGCCGCGAAAGCCCGTCAGATGCGTGCCGCCGTCGCGCTGCGGAATGTTGTTGGTGAAGCAGAGGACGGTCTCGTTGTAGCTGTCGTTCCACCACAGCGCCGCCTCGACGGTAATGCCGTCCTTCTCGCCGGAGAGCACGATCGGCTCGGCGATCAGCGGCTTGCGGGCGCGGTCGATGTAGCGCACGAAGGCCTCGAGCCCGCCCTCGTAGAACAGCTCGATCTTCTTCTCGTCGGCCGGCCGCTTGTCCGTCAGGATGATCCGGACGCCCGAGTTCAGGAAGGCGAGCTCGCGCAGCCGGTGCTCCAGCGTCGCATAGTCGAAGCTCGTCACGCCCTTGAAGGTCTCGAAGGACGGCAGGAAGGTGATCGACGTGCCGGTCTCGTCCCCGGCCTCGCCGGTCACCTGCAGCGAGCCGTTCGGCACGCCGTGGGTGAAGGAGAGCTCGTGGATCTTGCCCTTGCGCTTGATCTTCATCGACAGCTCGGAGGACAGAGCGTTGACCACCGAGACGCCGACGCCGTGCAGGCCGCCGGAGACCTTGTAGGAGTTCTGGTCGAACTTGCCGCCGGCATGCAGCTGGGTCATGATGACCTCGGCCGCCGAGACGCCCTCGCCGGTGTGGATCTCCGTCGGGATGCCGCGGCCGTTGTCGGTCACGGTGCAGGAGCCGTTGGCGTTCAGCGTCACGGTCACCCGCGTCGCATGGCCGGCCAGCGCCTCGTCGATGGCGTTGTCGACCACCTCGTAGACCATGTGGTGCAGGCCCGAGCCGTCGTCGGTGTCGCCGATATACATGCCAGGACGCTTGCGAACGGCGTCCAACCCCTTGAGAACCTTGATCGAATCCGCGCCATATTCGGCGCCGGCGGCGGGGTTTGTCTCGGGAACTGCTGACATGATATTCCTTCGCTCGAGCCGGCCGCGCTGATCGTCCGCGAATCGGCGGTATTCCGGCTTCTTATATAGGGGCTCACAGCGTGCGGCGAAAGCGCCGGACGCCCGTCCGGATGCTGTCCCGCAGCCGCCCGCAAACGCCCCGCTTCCTCTCGCTGACACGCTTCAAGGGCCATCCGATGACGCACGCGCCGAGCCTCGACGCCTTTCCCTTCCACGCCCGCGACAAGCTGCGCTATTCCGACACCGACCAGCAGGGCCATCTGAACAACGCGGTCTTTGCGACCTTCTTCGAGACCGGCCGCGTCGAAATCCTCTACGACCCCCAGCGCCCTGTGCTGCCGGAGGGCACGTTCTTCGTCGTCGCGCGCATCGCCATCGACTTTCTCGCCGAGGTGCGCTGGCCGGGCGAGATCGCGATCGGCACCGGCGTCGCCGGCCTCGGCCGCAGCTCGATCCGCCTCACCCAGGCGCTGTTCCAGAACGGCAAGCCTTGCGCTGCGGCGGAATCGGTCGTCGTGCTGATGGATGCTGCGACACGGCGCCCGGCGGAGATCCCCCCGGAGATGCGCGAGCGGCTGTCGGCGTATCTCGTTAAGGCGGAGGATGCAGGAGACTGACTCAGCACGCTGCGGGTCGGCGAGAGCGCTGGATTACGAATAGGTGGCAAACGCGCGACCATCTGCTGGTCAAACGTTCAAAGTGCCGCGCACACCGATCCAGTACCTGCGCCGTTCAGCGACATCTTCCGGAGAACAGTTCTCGATTGCAGCAAAAACCACCGAGAGCCCTTTTTCGCGTGCCTCGACAACCTGGCGGTGAATCTTCCGGAATCCGTCGGGATTGGTGGAGCTGTATGGCTCATGGTTTCGGAGCTGTCGGAACCTCTTCTTGTAGTTCTTCAGCCGCTTACGGATCGTAGTTTCCTTTGACGTCGCGATGTAGGTGCCGGTCTTCTCGATCCGCCACTCGAATATCCCTGGACGGTCGAGATCAATCCCGACCGGTGTCTCGTCTTCGAACCAATGTTCAGCCTCATCGGCAGGCATGGCACCAACCTCTGTGCGAAAAGCTCCACGTCGTCGCAGCCGGTCGACGCTGCGCATCGATGTCACCATATCCAAAACTGATTTCTGTTTCGAACGGGTTGTCCTAGCTGATGTCAATGACGAACAACGAAACCCTCTCGTCGCCCACTGGAGCCGGCTGGCCGCACGCATCCGCTCCCGCGCCGACCGCGTCCCGCCCCTTCCGCGCGCCGGCGCCGGTGCCGCATGCGACGCCGCTCGGCTTCGTCTCCTTCGTGCGGACCGCGACCAGCAACCCGATCGAGATCTGGGGCACGCGGGCGTTCAAGGAGCCCTATATCCGCGGCAAGTGGCTGGGCGTTCCGAACATCGTCGTCAACGACCCCGCCGGCGTGCGCCACTGCCTCGTCGAGAACGCCAGGAATTACGTCATGCAGCCGCTGCGCCAGCGCATCCTGCGCCCGCTCCTGCGCGACGGTCTCCTGACCGCCGAGGGCGAGCTCTGGCGGCGCACCCGCAAGGCGATCGCCCCGGTCTTCACGCCCCGCCACATCTCCGGCTTCACGGAGACGATGCAGGCGCGCGCGGCGCTCTTCGCCGAGGGCCTTGCCGCGCGCGAGGGCGGCGAGGTCGACATGGCGCACGAGATGGCGATGCTGACCTTCGACATCCTGCAGGAGACGCTGTTCTCCGGCGACATCGCCTCCGAGCCGCAGAGCTTCGCCCAGTCGACGCGGGAGTTCCTCGGCTCGATGGGCCGCGTCGACCCGCTCGACCTCCTCGGCGCGCCGAGCTTCCTGCCGCGCATCCGGCAGTTGAAGGGCAGGAAGTCGATGGCCTATTTCCGCAGCCTCATCGCCGAGACGATCGAGAAGCGCCGGGCGAAGATCGCGCGCGATCCGGAGGGCGCGCCGCACGACCTCCTGACCCTGCTGGTCAAGGCGGACGGGCTCTCCAGCGCCGAGATCGAGGACAACATCATCACCTTCATGGGCGCCGGCCACGAGACGACGGCCCGCTCGCTCGCCTGGACGCTCTACCTCCTCAGCCAGGCGCCGGACGAGCGGGCGCTGGTCGAGGCGGAGATCGACGCCGTCCTGCCGACGCTCTCCCATCCCAGCGAGTGGGTCGAGAAGCTGCCGCATACCCGTGCCGCCTTCGAGGAGGCGATGCGGCTCTATCCGCCGGCGCCCTCGCTGAACCGCACCGCCCTCGCCCCGGACCGCGCCGGCGACGTCGACATCCCCGCCGGCTCGACGGTCCTCGTCATGCCCTGGCTGATCCACCGCCACGAAATGCTCTGGGACCGGCCCGACCACTTCATCCCCAGCCGCTTCCTGCCGGAGAACCGCGACAGGATCGACCGCTACCAGTACCTGCCCTTCGGCGTCGGCCCGCGCGTGTGCGTCGGCGCGAGCTTCGCCTTGCAAGAAGCGGTGATCGCCCTCGCCCTCCTGATGAAGCACCTGCGCTTCGACTACGCCCGGCAGACCCCGCCTGAAGTCGTGCAGCGCATCACGGTGCAACCGGCGAACGGCCTGCCGATGCGGGTGCAGCGGCGGTAGGGACAGGCGCATGCGGGGCGGAACCGTCCGGAAGCGCCGGTGCTCGAGGGCGCGGCCGGCGCAGCCGGGCCTGCCGCTGGCCGACAGCATCTGGATCGCCCGTCAGAGCCCGGTCAGCCAGTCGGCCAGATACACGGTCTCCCGGATCCTCTTCTCCACGTCCGGCCGGTCGTAGAGCACCAGAAGGCCTCTCTCGCCGTCCCGCAGCAGCGGGCAGATCCCTTCCGGCTTCTCCTCGCTGTCGGGCCAGGAGAAGAGCCGCGTCGGCGTCTGGATCGAAGTGCAGGACCGTGGCGACCAGAGATAGAGGCGGAACATCCCGTGGGCGTCGCTGACCGGTCCCGCCAGGATCAGGAGGTCGTTCCCCCATCGCGCAAGGTCGCGGACGGCGAGGCCGTTCAGATCGAGGAAGCTGAGCTCGTAGCCGCGAAGATGAAACCTCGGCGACAGGTCGAGCGTGACGATGACGGCGAAGCTGTCGAGCAGCGGACCGCGCAGGCCGAGAAAGACGCGCCCGTCAACGACCGCCATTCCCTCGATGTCGAGGCCGTTCTCCTTGCTGGGCAGGTCGAGGAACGGGGCGAGGTAAGGGTCGTCCTTCAAAGCATGGCGCAGGCTGCCCTTGCGGTCGAACGGCAGAACGGCGTTGGACCGGGGCTGATGGTCAGGTCCGAGATCGAGCGCTGCGAGGATGTTCCGGCTCGGCCGGGCGCGGATGCTGTCGTTGAGGAGACCGGCGGCTTTCGGCTTGCGCCTGACGAGGCAATGCGAGCCGCAGACCCAGAGCCTGTCACCTACCAGATCGATCGATTCCAGGTCGCATTCGGCGCTCTTGCCGGCCCCCGGGATATCGTCGCACCAGTCGTCGAGCGGGATCTGCTCGGCGAGCACGAAGCCTGCTCCGGCTGCCCGCAGACACTCGACGGTGCGGCCCTCGTCCGACACGGTCCACAAGCGTTCGCTGTCTCCCGCGACGCCGGACAGGTTCTTCAGCAGATCATCCGTGGCTGCATCGCCGTAGTCCAGCGCGATCGCTGCAGATTGAAGGTCTGGCATCTCCACCTCCGCCAGCGACCGGCCGCAACCGGGCCCCCGCCGCCACATCGGATCAGATTACACCATATCTTCCGAAGGGGAATGGTGTGTTCAGCCTTGGGAAACGCGCTGGAAGCTTGATCTTGCGTCTCCCGGCGATCCCGCGCATAATGCAGGCTCGGGCATTTGCAGACCCGGAGTCTGGCAGACGGTTCCCAGTCGCATCCTTGCGGCCTTCTTGCCCGCCGATCGCAGAAATCGATCCGGTGCCTTTGCGAGCCGTCCCTTTCGCCGCCCTTTGTGAACCTCCGAAGCATCGGACGCCGGCGACCGCCGCCGTCCCCCGCATCGAGACCAGCGCGCCCGCCGATCGCGGCGCAGGATCGCCGCACCATCACGCAAGCGGCACAAGACTTAAAGGTAACCACGCCATGAGCCAGACAGGCACCGTCAAGTTCTTCAACGAGACCAAGGGTTTCGGCTTCGTCACGCCGGACGGTGGGTCGAAGGACGTGTTCGTCCACGTCTCGGCGCTCGAGCGCGCCGGCATCTCCTCGCTCCAGGAGGGCGACAAGATCAGCTTCGACACCGAGCCCGACACCCGCGGCAAGGGCCCGAAGGCGATCAACGTCCAGCGTCTCTAGAGGGCGCGGCGGCCGAGCCTCTACGGCGGATTTGCCTCGCCGGCCGTTTGACCATATCTAAGCGTCCGGAACGATCCTCGTCCGGATGCCTTCAGGAAGGAGTCCGGTCGATGGACAAGTCCGAAATGGCGCGCGAGCGCGCCGAAGCGCTGATGCCCGGACCGCCGGCCCGAGCCGAAAAAGGCTCGGCGGGCGTGATCATCGCGGCGGAAGCCAAGGCGACGCAGGAAAAGACCGCTCGGCTGAGAAAGCTGCGGCTCGAACGCGACGCCGCGACGCCGCCGGTCGAGGCGGCCCCGAAGCGGGCCGCTGCAAAGACCACGCGGTCCCGCAAGAAGGCTGCCGGCTGAGCCGAGCGAGACGCTCGTCAGCCGCCGCGCCGCTCCGGCTTCGGGAGCGGCCGCAGCCTGTCGGTATTGGCAACGGAAGCAGAGGGAGTCGCTTTGAAAGTCGACGTCAGAGACAACAATGTGGACCAGGCCCTGCGGGCCCTGAAGAAGAAGCTGCAGCGCGAAGGCGTGTTTCGCGAGATGAAGGCGCGCCGCGCCTATGAGAAGCCCTCGGAGCGCCGCGCGAGAGAGAAGCAGCAGGCGATCCGCCGCTCGCGCAAGCTCGCCCGCAAGCAGGCGCAGCGCGAGGGACTGCTCCCCGCCCCGAAGAAGCGCGCCTCGCGCTGATCCTGGAATTACGAGGCAGGCGACTGCCTCTCCGCTCGCCGCCGGCCGCCGATACGGTCGGCCGATGGCGAGTCATGGCCGGCTGTCCCCCGAGCGGGGCCGCCGGCCTTTCTGTATCGGCTGGCGAGCACGTTCCGCCTTCGGTCGCCGCAACGGCAAGGCAGCGACGCTCACGGCGGCCGGCGGCGTCTGCCGGCGTCAGTCGACCAGGGCGAAGATCAGCCCGAACACGATGATGAAGCCGGCGATGAAGGTGAGCAGCCGGATGAAGCCCAGTCCTTCAGCCGCGCCGAACATTCCTTCCCAGATCCTGTCGATCGTATCCAACCGTTCCTCCTGAACCAGGCGTCGCTGGGCCTCGGGCGTTGAGGCCGTCCGTCGCGCTTCCCGCGGCTCCTGGGCAGCAAATGTGCAGCGGCGGCCGACTGTCCAGTTCGTCTGCGTGATGGATCGGCCCGGCCGCTCCGCAAGACGACTGCGATCGGGATGAGATTCGTCGGACGACGAGGCCGCTGCCGAGCCCGCCGCGGCGTTGAAAGCCCTGTGCCGCAAGCATGTCCGGGGGTCGAAGAGGCATTTCCCGAAGATTCGAAATTCGTTCGCCTATGTTAACGACAGCAGGGAGTATGGCGACCTACCGTTAACAGACGGATCACCCGGCCGTGAATCTTCGGCGTTCCATGCCGTTCGCGACCGAATCCGATCGATGTCTCGTGCCGGGCCTGAGGCGGCCGATGAGGTTGGCGCGAGGCTGCTGAAACGAAGGGACATGAGCACCGGTCAAGAGAGACTCGGACTGCGGGACGACCTTCAACCTGCCGTTTTGTTTCTCGCGGTGCGTAACCGAGGAGACGTCAGCATGAATCACCTGTGGCAGTCCACCCCAGAGCGCGCGGCCGGCCCCGGCGAAGATGCGGTGAGCATCGTGCCCTCCCTGCTCTGCATCTCCAAGACCACCCGCGCCTTCAACGCTCTGACCCTCGCCGAGATCGGGCTTCATCCCGGTCAGGATCGCCTGCTCGACCGGCTCGAGGTGGACAAGCCGATCTCCGTTTCCGCCGTCGCGGACGAACTCGGCGTGCGGCCGTCGACCGTCTCGAAAATGCTGGACCGACTGGTCGACAAGCAGCTGATCGAGCGATGCGCGAATTCCTCCGACGCTCGCCAGACGATGGTCCGGCTGCTGCCGGAAGGCGTCAAGGCGCAGAAGGCCGTCCGCAACATCTGGCGCCGGATGGAAGAATACCTGACGACGACGATCCCGAGCGACGAGCTGGAAGCGATCAGCGTCGCACTGCAGCGCACCGACACCGTGCTGACGACGCGCCTGCGCCGCCTGCGATAGCCGCGGAGAAGCATGACGAGGCCACCGGCGCCGGTCGCAGCGCCCCTCGCCGTCGCTCTCCTCGCAGGGAGCCGGCGGCGACCCCGCGGGCGGAATATGGCGCCGGTGACGCTTGGCCGGGCGCCTTTTCCCCGGCGACGGACCCTCCAGTTTCTGGAACCGTGAACGCCCCAGGCGGTTGAGGCCGAGACGGCCGGGCCGAGATGCACGTTCAACTGCCCGGCGCTTACCGGCAGAAAGGCGCATCATGGTCCCCGACTGGCTCCACATCCTCTCCATCGTCTCACTGTGCGTCGCCGCGCTCTGCGCGATCTGGATTGCGCTCGACGAGAGGCGCGAGCCGCAACACATGGGCATCATGAACCTCGTCTGGCCGCTGACCGGGCTCTTCGCCGGGCCGCTCGCCGTCTGGGGCTACCTCACCTACGGCAAGCTCGCGACGCACAAGCGCATGCATCAGGCGATGCAGAACGACGAGGAGATGCCGAACAAGAAGTACACCCCCTTCCCGGCGATGGTCGCCAAGGGGGCGACGCATTGCGGCAGCGGCTGCACGCTCGGCGACATCGTGGCCGAATGGCTCGCCTTCTTCGTCCCGACGATCGCCGTCTGGCTCGGCTGGAAGAGCATCTTCCCCGACAAGATCTTCGCCGTCTGGATCCTCGACTTCATCGTCGCCTTCGGCTTCGGCGTCGTCTTCCAGTACTTCACCATCAAGCCGATGCGGAACCTCTCGCCGATGCAGGGCATCATCCAGGCGGTGAAGGCCGACACGCTGTCGCTGACCTCCTGGCAGCTCGGCATGTACGGCTTCATGGCGATCGCGCATTTCTGGATCTTCGCCAGCCTTCTGAACGTGAAGCTCGAGGTGAACAGCGTCGAGTTCTGGTTCATGATGCAGATCGCCATGCTCTGCGGCTTCGCCACGGCCTACCCCGTCAACTGGTGGCTGATCGAGAAGGGCATCAAGGAGAAGATGTGAGCCGCGGCCGGGGGACGTCCGGAACGGCCGCGCAGGGAACGGACCGCTACTCCTCCGCCCCTACGAGCCCGGGTCGGCCGCACCCGCTGTGAACGCTGCCTGCGCCTCCGCGTCGAGGCTTTGCGGCCGGTCGAGATAGCGGGCGGAGTGGTGCAGCGTGGTCATCCGCTTCGCCCCGGCCTTCGCGGCGAGTTCGCCGGCCTGGCGCGCCGTCAGGTGATGGCGGGCCCGGGCCTCGTCGGCATCCTCCTCGAGGAAGGCCGCCTCGATGTAGAGGTGGTCCGCCGCCGAGGCGAGGCCGACGATGCGGTCTATGTTTTCCGGCGTGTATGCGGTGTCGACGACATAGGCGATCCGTTGGCCCGGCGCGACATGGAGGGCGCCCTCCTTGAGGCGGCCGAGCGGCACGCTGCCGCCCGTGCCGACGTCGATCGGGTAGTCGTCGGAGGCGCCGGCGCGCACCGCCGTCTTCGCCGCATCGAGCCAGGGACCGACTTCCAGCCCGAGAGCCGTCAGCCCCTCCGTCCAGACATTCACCCGCAGCCGCTCCTGCAGGGCGAAGGCGAGGCAGGGCGTGGCGTGATCGAGCGTCACCGCCTCGACGACGAGATCGGCCTCGTCCAGCACGCAGCCCGGCGCGACCTCCGCCGGCTCCAGAGCACGTTGCCGGAAGGCATCCCGCGCGGCAAATTCGCTCCAGTTCTCCAGCCGGCCGTCGTGGAACGCCGCGGCGCGGATCCGGTAGTCCTGGAAATCCTCGCCGAGGAGGTTCCAGGTATAGGCGGCGAGCTTGCCTGCGATGCCGGCGACGAGCCCCGGCGGGCCGATCACCGTCAGCGTCCCCGCCCGATAGAGCTGCACGCGCAGCAGCCGGTCGAAGCCGATGAAATGGTCGATATGCCGGTGCGAGATGAAGACATGGCTGACCCGGGAGAGTTCGCGCCGGGAGAGCGGCGACAGATCACCGAGGTCGAAGAGGAAGGCTCTCCGGCCGAACTGGAAGTCGACGAACAGGCCGGGATCGGAAAACGGCTCGTTGACGAGCCGCGTCTGGACGAGGGCGCTCATGCCTCGGCAATCGCCGGAGCCGGCGGATGTTCCGGGACAAGCGGGAAGAAGCCGCCACCCGGACGGAAGGCCGGTGGCCGGAAGCTCTCGGTCCACGACCCCGGCGGAGGCTCTCCGCCGGAGCGTCCGCCTCTCGTCAGGCCTTCACCGGCAGCGGCGTGTCGGCGGCCTGCGCGGCGGGTCGAGCGTCGGTCACGTCCGGCGTGGTCTTCGCCGGAGCCGGAAGGGCGGCGGCAAGGCTTTGCGCCGATGCCGTCGCGGCCGGGGCGACGGCATCGCCGGCCGCAGGTTCCGCCGAGCCGACCAGCGGCGCGGAAGCGTCGTCCGCCGGGGCGAGGCGCACGACCTTGTAGCCGTGCGACTGCAGTGCCGCGAGGAACTGCGGCAGCATGGCCGCCGTGCGCCCCTGAATGTCGTGCATCAGGATGATGCCGTGCCCGCGCTTTTCCACGGCGGCCATGGCGCGGCCTTCCACCGTCTCCGGCGTGTCGCGGAAATAGTCCTTGGTGTCGATGTCGACGTCGATCACCGCGACGCCCTCGCCGGCGAGGCGGCTGCGCAGGCTCTGCGTGTCCGCGAGATAGGGAAAGCGGAAGAAGGGCGCCGGATGCCGCCCGATCGGCGCGAGCGCGTCGGTGACGGCGTCCTGGCCCTTGCGGATCTCCGCCATCGCCGCGTCGAGGCTCATCGTCTTCAGATTGGCGTGGCGATAGGTGTGGGTGCCGATCGTGTGGCCATGCTCTGCGACCTCGCGCACGAGTTCGGGATGGTAATGCGCCATCTCGCCGACCATCATGAAGGTCGCCCCGACGCCGAATTCGTCGAGCGTCTTCAGGATCTTCGGCGTCTTCCCGGGCATCGGGCCGTCGTCGAAGGTGAGCACCACCTCCTTCGGGCGGAGCGCGATGTCGGAGATGCGCGACACGGCGATGGTGCGCCCGTTCAGGGCCGAGTTCGACACCGGCTTGAACGACTGGAAGAGCGGGAAGATGTCGCTCTCCTTCTTCTCGCTGGCATAGCCGAGGGCGGTGACCGTCGCCTCGCCCGGACGCTTCAGCGCGAGATGGCCGGCCTGATTGCTGGCGCAACCGGCAAGGAGACTGGCCGCCAAGACGGCCAGACCAACAGAGCGAAGACGCATGGGAACGGGTCCGAAACGATTGCTGACGTTACGGTTCGTACCGCGTTAAGGTTAACGCCCGGTTGAGACCCCGGCGCTTCTCGCCCGCGCAACCGAGTTCCGCAACGTGCGTCGGCCACTCGCCGGCCTCGCCGTGATGACGAACCGGCCCCTCTTCGGCGCAGAGCTGAGGCGGGCGGGAGGCGTCGGCCGTCCCGCCCGGCCCATCAGGTCTTGGCGTTCCAGGCGGCGATCGCCTCCTTGAAGGCGCGATCGCCGGGGATGCCCTTCTCGATCGAGAGCAGCGCGCGGCGTCCGGTCGCATAGGCCAGCGGAATATCGATCCACTGCTGCCCCTGCAGGAGCGACAGATTGTTCTGGACGGCCTGATCCAGGTTGTTCAGCGCGATGATGAAGAAGTTGTCCGAGATCTTGCCGGCGACGCCGATCAGCGGCTCGCCGCGGGCCTGCTCGGTATCCTTCAGCGCCAGCCGCTGGACGTTGGCGATGCTGCCGCCGGAAAAGTCCTTCGGCACCTGGAACAGGAGCTCGATGACGTGGCTCGCGGGCAGCGTCGGATCGGTGTTCCGCTTGATCGTCATCGTCAGCTTGAGGTTCTCGTCGGGAATGTCCGCGACCGCGCGGATCGCGTCTTCCGCCGGCTGACCGTCCGAGGGCGGCTCCTTGACCACCGACCAGACGACGTTGCCGGTTTCCTGGGTGCCCGGCTTATCCTGGGTCTTTTCCTGGTAGAACACCGCCTTCTGCGCGACCTGCGGGGCGCCCTTGTCGGCCGCGGCTGCGGTCGCCGCCGCGTTACCTTGCGGCGTCGCGACGCCGGCCGGCGTCGCGACGCCGGCCGGCGTCGCGACGCCGGCCGGCGTCGCGACGCCGGCCGGCGTCCCGGACGCGGCTGCGGCGCCGGCGTTGGCGCCGGTATCGGGGATCGTCCCGCCGACGACGGAGGGGTTCTGGCCGATCTCGCTCTTCACCGTTGGCGTGCCCGATGTCTCCGGCGTTGCTTGGATCGGCGAGGCCGCGGCGACATTCGTCCCCTCGTCGAAGGCGTTCGGCGTCGGCTTGGCCGGCCCTTCGTCGACCTCCGTTCCATCGGGAAGCAGGCGCTGGGTGAAGCGGCGCGTCGCCGTCGCCGGATTCTCGCTGTCGGCGGCGGTGGTCGTCGCGGCCGCACCGTTGGAGGTGTTCGACGCGGTCGAAGATGCGCCGCTCGTGCCGGTATTCGCGGTCTTGGCGAGGTCGCCGAGGCCGTTGGAATCGACGAGGGTCGCCTGGATCTGGGCGCGGTAGATCCAGCCGAGCGTGCCGAGGCCGCCGAGGAGCAGGACGGCGACGCCGGCGACGATCGCGGTGCGGGCGCCGCCCCGGCGCGGCTGGCGCCGCGGCGCATAGCGCGGGGCGGTGAGGTCGGCCTCCGGGATCTCGGCATCGTCGTCGATGCGGATGTCGCGGGGAACGCGCCGCTCGTCATGGACCCGCGGCTCCGCGCGAAGCCGGCCGAAATCCACCGGAGCGTCCGCTTCGTCCGTCTGAGGCTCGCCGGCTTCCGACGGCACGATGAACGGCGCGCCGATCGCCGGACGATCCAGCGCTTCCGGTTCAGCCGTCTCGGCCGGAAAGAAGGGAGGCGGCGCCTGGCGTGCGGGGGCGGTCCTGGCAGTGCCCGGCTGTGCCGACGCGGGATTGGCCCGGCCCGGAGCCTCCGCCGCCTCGGCGATGGCGGCCGGAGAGCGCGGCGGGCCTTGCCGTCCGTCCGCCGCGGCGACGGCCGGGGCTTGGCGCGCTCCCGGATTCGGGCCCTCCGCCGGGCGGACAGTGGGCCTCGGCTGGGAGGGCGCCTGCGGCCGTGGCTGCGCGGCCGAACCGCCATTGCTGCCCTGCGGCGGCTGTTGCGGGGCGGCGGGCGAGGCCTTCGGCGCGGCAGCTGCGCCGTCGCCGGGGGCACGGGCCGAAGGCTGCGGCTGCGCGGGACGAGCCGGCTGACCGTTGCCGGAGCCGTTCTGCGACACGGGCCGCTCCACGGCCGGAGCTGCCGGAGCCGGACGCTGCGGCTGAGGTGCAGGACCGGGCTCACGGGCTGCCGCCTCGGCTTCGCCGCCACCGGCTGCGTCGCCGGCATAGTGCGCCTCGGTGCGGGCGATGGCGTCCTCGAGCGCCGACATGCGCGCGGCGACCACCGCCTCCGAAAGCGGCGGGTTGGCGGCACTGATCTGACGCTGGATGGCCGCGCGAGCCTTTTCGTAGACTCTTTCGCGCATCTGCGGCGTTGCTTGCGGCAGGCCGTCGATGGTCTTACGGAGAACGCCGCTCAAGTCCGCCATGGATCGCAGTCACTCACTTGTCTAGCTGTTCGATCGAGGTCCCGGCTCGGCGCGACCTTAATCCTGAAACGGATCGCGAACAAGGATTGTATCGTCGCGCTCGGGCGAGGTGGAGAGGAGCGTGACCGGGGCCGCCACCAGCTCCTCTATGTGCCTGACATATTTGACGGCTTGCGCCGGAAGCTCGCTCCAGCGGCGCGCGCCCGCCGTCGTCTCCTGCCAGCCTTCCAAGGTCTCGTAGACCGGTTCGACCCGCTGTTGCTCGGCAAGACTTGCAGGGAGATAGTCGATCGTCTTGCCGTCTAGCCTGTAGCCGACGACGATCTTGATCTCCTCAAGTCCATCGAGGACGTCGAGCTTGGTCAGGGCCAGACCATGGATGCCGTTGATGGCGACGGCTTGGCGCACCAGCACCGCATCGAACCAGCCGCAGCGGCGCTTGCGGCCGGTGACGGTGCCGAACTCATGGCCCTTCTCGCCGAGGAACTGGCCGATCTCGTTCGTCTGCTCGCTCGGGAACGGCCCCTCGCCGACGCGGGTCGTGTAGGCCTTGGTGATGCCGAGGACGAAGCCGACGCTGCCGGGGCCGAGGCCGGAGCCGGCGGCCGCCTGGCCGGCGACGGTGTTCGACGACGTCACGAAGGGATAGGTGCCGTGGTCGATGTCGAGGAGCGTGCCCTGCGCGCCTTCGAAGAGGATCCGGTCGCCGGCCTTGCGCCGCTCGTCGAGCAGCCGCCAGACCCGGTCCATATAGGGGGTGATCGCACCGGCGACGGAGGTCAGTTCGTCGAGGATCGCCGAGGCGTCGATCTCGTCCTGGCCGAGCCCGCGGCGCAGCGGATTGTGGTGGGCGAGCAGCCGCTCCACGCGCTCCGGCAGGCTTTCGGGATGGGCGAGGTCCATGACGCGGATGGCGCGCCGGCCGACCTTGTCCTCATAGGCCGGGCCGATGCCGCGGCCGGTCGTGCCGATCTTGGTGCCGGAATTGGAGTTCTCGCGCGTCGCGTCGAGCTCGCGGTGCAGGGACAGGATCAGCGCGGCGTTGTCGGCGATCCTGAGCGAGGTCGGATCGATCTTGACACCCTGCCCTTCCAGCCGCGCCTTTTCCGCGACGAAGGCGTGCGGATCGAAGACGACGCCGTTGCCGATGACCGAGAGCTTGCCGGGCCGCACGACGCCCGAGGGCAGGAGCGACAGCTTATAGGAGACGCCGCCGACGACCAGCGTATGGCCGGCATTGTGGCCGCCCTGGAAGCGCACGACGACGTCGGCACGCTCCGACAGCCAGTCGACGATCTTGCCCTTCCCCTCGTCACCCCACTGCGATCCGACGACGACGACATTGGCCATCCGGCATTCCTTCCTGTCTTACGGCCTTCTCTCGTCCGGTCGCCGGACGGGCGCGAAATTCGCGCGGACTATAGTGGAGCGCATGCCGCGACGCGAGACGCGAGTTGGCATTTCAACGGCTTGAATCGGCAGAAACGGCAAGCCTGCCGAAAGGCTCGCGGCGGCGTCCGCTCCTGTCGATCCGTCAGATCGGCTTATTTTCGCAGCGGGCGCTTTGCGCGTCCGCCCCTGCCCGATAAACGGGCGAAATGAGAAGCCGATTCGCCCACCCCTATCTCGTCCTCGCGACCGTCGCCCTGTTCTGGGGCGGCAATGCGGTCGCCGGCAAGCTCGCCGCCGGCCATGTCTCGCCGATGCTGATCGTCCTGATCCGCTGGACGTTCGCGACGCTGCTGATCGCGCCCTTCGCCTGGCCGCATGTGCGGCGCGACCGGCTGGTGATCCGCCGCCACCTGCCGACGCTGTTTCTCCTGGGGGCGGCCGGCTTCGCCTGCTTCAACGCGATCTTCTATCTCGCCGTCACCTACACGACGGCGATCAACGTCACCATCGAGCAGTCGGCGATGCCGCTGATCGTGTTCGTCGCGAACTTCATCCTGTTCCGCACGGCGGTCATGCCGCTGCAGATCGTCGGGTTCCTGCTGACGCTCGTCGGCGTGCTCCTGACGGCGGGGCACGGCGATCTCGGCTCGCTGCTCCGCCTCGACCTCAACCGCGGCGACGCGCTGATGATGATCGCGGTGGTGCTCTACGGCGGCTATACGGTGGGGCTCCGGTTCAAGCCGGCGATCGACTGGCGCGCGATGCTGTTCGTCCTGTCGGCCTCGGCGCTGGTCGTCGCCATCGCCTTCGCCATCGCCGAGTGGTGGCTCGGCTACTCGCAGCTGCCGGACTGGCAGGGCTTCACGGCATCGCTCTACACCGCCGTCTTCCCCGGCCTCCTCGCCCAGGCGCTCTACATCAAGGGCGTCGAGATGATCGGCCCGAACCGGGCCAACCTCTTCATCAACCTCGTGCCGATCTTCGGGGCGGTGCTCGCCGTCGCCATCGTCGGCGAACAGTTCCACCTCTACCACCTCCTGGCGCTCGCCTGCGTCCTCGGCGGCATCACGCTGGCGGAGAAGAGTGCGCGGGGGAAGGCTTAGGCCGACCGGGCGAGGACTGGCGGCCTGATCGCACCCGGCTTGTGGCAGGCGGTGCCAAGCACTAGCTTCGGCCTGCGACGTGGCACGCGCGACGACGGAGATCGACCGATGCTCACCCTTGAGCTATCGCCCGAGGTGAACGAACGCCTGGAAACGCTGGCGAAGCGCACGGGGCGTTCGAAGAGCTTCTTCGCAGAAGAGGCCATCCTGCGGCAAATTGAGGATCTCGAAGACGTCTACCTCGCAGAGCAGGAACTCGCGGAGGTTCGCGCCGGTCGCAGCCGCACGCGCCCGCTTGCCGACGTCATGAAGACCTATGGCGTGGAGGATTGAGCTTTCCGAGGAAGCCGAAAGGAACCTGCAGAAACTGGACCGCCAGACCGTCTCGCGCTTGCTCCGATTCCTTCACGAGCGGGTCGCTAGGCTGGATGACCCTCGCGCGCTCGGCAAGCCATTGAAGGGCTCCGACCTGGGAAAGTTCTGGCGCTACCGGGTCGGCGATTATCGCATCGTCGCCCATATCGCGGATGCGGAACTGTTGGTTCTTGTCGTGAGAATCGGGCATCGGCGTGAGGTCTATCGCTGAAACCACAAGGCGTTCGGCTGCCGGACTGGAACGCCGCGACGGCCGGCGAGAGCGCCCGCAGTCGGCATCTGCGTCTGGCACGACCGAGCGCTTCAAGCGGCGAGCGGCTGCGCCACCGGCGCGACTGCGCCCTCGCCTTCGGCGGTGACGAAGCCGCCGCCGGCGCGCTTCGCCCGGTAGAGCGCCTGGTCGGCCCGCCGGATCAACACCTCGGGCGCGGCGGCTTCGCGCATCGAGGCAAGGCCGATGCTGACGCCGACTTCGGCCGCCGTGCCGTCGATCGCGAACGGCGCCTCGATCGCATCGACGATCGCTTCACATAATCGCAGGGCATCGGCTTCGTCGGTGCGCGGCAACAGGATCGCGAACTCGTCCCCGCCGAGCCGGGCGACGGTCGCCGTCTGCGGCGCCGCCTGCTTCAACCGCGTCCCGACGGCGCGGATCAGCGCGTCGCCCGCGGGATGGCCGAGCGTGTCGTTCACCTGCTTGAACCGGTCGAGGTCGAGGAGGAGCAGGCTGGTGTCGCGTGAACCCGCCCTGCAGGCGGCGGCCAGCCTCTCGTTGAAGCAGGCCCGGTTCGGCAGTTCCGTCAGGACGTCGTGGAAGGCGCGGTGGCGCGCCAGCGCCTCGCTCGCGCGAAGGGCCCGGGCGCCCTTGCGCAGGCTGGCGACGAGAACCGCGACGACCACCAGGATGGCGCACAGGGTGGCGAGAAGCGCAGGCACCATGCGCCCCGCGAGAATCTGCCCCGGCAGGTGCACCCGCCAGATCAGGTAGCCGACTGCCTGCCCCGCATCGTTGCGGAGCGCGAAGGACAACTCGTCGGTGCGCGGCCGGTCCCGCCAGGAGAACCGCGCCCCCTCGAACTGATACGTCTGCTGCAATTCCTTGAGGAAGCTGCCGTCGAGATAGTGGACGGCCAGATGGACATAGGCGTCCCGCGGGTCCTGCTTGATCTTCTGCGTGGAAGGGACGACCGGCTTGACGCTCAGCATGGCGGGGTGGCCGTCGACGACGACGATGTCGTTCGCGCCGGGGCTGCGGATCGTCGGGTCGGCGCTGTGCCATGTCCCGCTGGCGAGCGCCCGCCGCACCGCCGCCACCATCGGGCGCGCCACCGGCGCGATGGCGTCGTAGACGGCGGGCTCGGCCCGGCTGGTGCCGAGGGAGGCGTAGATCGGCCGATCCTGCGGATCGAGGATGACGATCCGCTCATGCCCGAAATACATGTTCATCCAGAGGCCGATATTGTCGTCGATCCAGTCGGGATCGAAGGGCCCGTGCAGATGCCGCACGGCCTCGTCCCAGTCGGTCACGCTCTCCTGGTCGTGGGCGATGCGCCGCACGGCCTGATCGAGGATCGAGGCCGCAAGATGCCGGTCGCGCTGGATGACGAGGTCGTTCGCCTCCCGGACCGACACGGCCAGAAGCAGGCAGGCGAGGCCGCCGATCAACAGGATCGCCAGGCCGGCAGGCACGGCGACGGTGAGCCAGCGATCGGGATCGGGAAGATAGGAGCGGTTCGGCATGCGAGCCTTGTCGCACGCCGCCGCTAAGAAGTTCCAACGTCCTGTTCGCAAACCATTTTCGGGATGAACAGGAGGTTAAGAGCGCCGTCGGAGCCGAGGCCCCGGCGGCGCGACGCCCGGATGAAGCCGGCGGGCGCTGCCGTGGCAGCGCCCGCCGAGCGTCCGGTCCTCAGCCCGTCACTTCCGCGACGTCGAACACCAGCGGCTTGGCGCTGGCGATCGTCTTGTGAGCGCGGACCTGGTCGAGCACGGCCTCCGGCACCGGCGAATCGACGTAGAGCAGGGCGATGGCGTCGCCGCCCGGGCGATCGCGGCCGAGCTGGAAGTTGGCGATGTTGACGCCCGCGTTCCCGAACGTGGTGCCGAGCAGGCCGATGATGCCCGGCGCGTCGTTGTTCGTGGTGTAGACCATGTAGCGGCCGACCTCGGCGTCGAGATTGATGCCCTTGATCTGGATGAAGCGCGGCTTGCCGTCCGAGAACACCGTGCCGGCGACCGAGCGGGTCTGCTTCTCCGTGGTGATCGTCAGCTTGATGTAGGTCTCGAAGACGCCGGACTGGTCGCGGCGGGACTCGGTGACCTGGATGCCGCGCTCCTTCGCCATCACCGGCGCCGAGACCATGTTGACGTCGGCCACCTGGCTCTTCATCAGGCCGGCGAGCGCGGCCGAGGTGAGCGCCTTGGTGTTCATCGTCGACACCGTCCCGTCATAGACGATCTCGACCGACTTGATCGGCTCCTCCGTCACCTGGCCGACGAAGGCGCCGAGGCATTCCGACAGCTTGACGAAGGGCGTCAGGATCGGCGCCTCCTCGGCGGTGATCGAGGGCATGTTGATGGCGTTCGAGACGGCGCCACGGATCAGGTAGTCCGACATCTGCTCGGCGACCTGCAGGGCGACGTTCTCCTGCGCTTCCGAGGTCGAGGCGCCGAGATGCGGGGTGCAGACGACGTTGTCGAGGCCGAAGAGGACGCTCTCGGTCGCGGGCTCCACCTCGAACACGTCGACGCCGGCGCCGGCCACCTTGCCCGACTTCAGCGCCGCGGCGAGATCCGCCTCGACGACGAGGCCGCCTCTGGCGCAGTTGATGATCCGCACGCCGTCCTTCATCTTCTCGATGGCGGCGGCGTTGATGATGCCCTTGGTCTTGTCGGTCATCGGCGTGTGCAGGGTGATGAAGTCGGCGCGCTTGAAGAGCTCGTCCAGCTCCACCTTCTCGATGCCGAGCTGCGCGGCGCGCTCGGCCGACAGGAACGGGTCGAAGGCGACGACGCGCATCTTCAGGCCGACGCCGCGCGAGGCGACGATCGAGCCGATATTGCCGCAGCCGATGATGCCGAGCGTCTTGCCGGTGATCTCGACGCCCATGAAGCGGTTCTTCTCCCACTTGCCGGCCTGCGTCGAAGCGTCGGCGGCGGGAAGCTGGCGGGCGACGGCGAACATCAGCGCGATGGCGTGCTCGGCCGTGGTGATCGAATTGCCGAAGGGCGTGTTCATCACGATGATGCCCTTCCGGCTGGCGGCCGGGATGTCGACATTGTCGACGCCGATGCCGGCGCGGCCGATCACCTTCAGCTTGGTCGCCGCCGCGATCAGCTTCTCCGTCGCCTTGGTGGCCGAGCGGATGGCGAGGCCGTCATACTGGCCGATGATCTCGAGAAGGGCGTCCTTGTCCTTGCCGATGTCGGGCATGTAGTCGACCTCGACGCCGCGGTCGGTGAAGATCTGCACGGCGGTGGGCGACAGCTTGTCGGATACGAGTACGCGAGGTGCCATGGGTCTGGTCCTTGTGACTGCGACGCGGCGACTTCGAGCCGGCGTCGGAGAATGACGAAAGCGAACGCTGAACTCGGCCGTCATCCCGGCTTCGAGCCGGGATCCATGCCTGACCATCTCGGCAGGCAGTCCGATCGAGGAAACGCACTCTTCCTCGACCCGATCGGTTCATGTTCGCCGATTTGGAATGGGTCCCGGCTCGAGGCCGGGATGACGAAGCGGTAAAGCTCGACGCCCTCCCTTCTCCGGCCTGCGGGAGAAGGTGGCCCGAAGGGCCGCATGAGCGGCTTCGCAGGGCGTGGACCTTGCAGAAACTCCGGTGGCGAGGCGCTGCGGCCCTCACCCGGCCGGCGCTCCGCGCCGTCCACCCTCTCCCGTTCCGGGAGAGGGGCAGGCGCCCGGCCCTCTCCCGTTGCCGGGAAAGACGAATGCTCAGGCCGCCTTCTTCAGCGCTGCCTTCTGCTCGCCGTAGGCCCAGCCAATCCAGGGCATCAGCGCCTCGATGTCGGCCGTCTCGACGGTCGCGCCGCACCAGATGCGGAGCCCGGCCGGGGCGTCACGATAGGCGCCGATGTCGAGGGCGACGCCCTCCTTCTCGAGCAGCGAAGCGACGCCCTTGGCGAAGGCGTTCTGCGCGTCTTCCGACTGGGCGACGAGGTCCGGATCGGTGAAGGTGAGGCAGACCGAGGTGTTGGAGCGGATCGCCGCGTCCTTGGCGAGGAAGCCGATCCAGTCGTTTGCCGCGACATAGGCTTCGACTGCGGCGAGATTGGCGTCGGCGCGCGCCTTCAGCGCATCGAGGCCACCGATCCGCTTGCCCCAGCCGAGCGCGTCGAGATAGTCCTCGGTCGCCAGCATCGAGGGCGTGTTGATGGTCTCGCCCTTGAAGATGCCCTCGATCAGCTTGCCGCCCTTGGTCATGCGGAAGATCTTCGGCAGCGGCCAGGCCGGCTTGTAGCTCTCCAGCCGCTCGACGGCGCGTGGACTGAGGATCAGCATGCCGTGCGCGGCCTCGCCGCCCATGACCTTCTGCCAAGAGAAGGTGACGACGTCGAGCTTCTCCCAGGGCAGGTCCTGCGCGAAGGCGGCCGAGGTCGCGTCGCAGATGGTGAGGCCCTGGCGGTTCGCGGGGATCGCGTCGCCGTTCGGCATCTTCACGCCGGAGGTCGTGCCGTTCCAGGTGAAGACGACGTCGCGGTCGAAGTCGACCTGGGAAAGGTCGACGATCTCGCCATAGGGTGCGTCGAAGGTCCTGACGTCCTTCAGCTGCAGCTGCTTGACCGCGTCGGTCACCCAGCCGGCGCCGAACGATTCCCAGGCAAGGACGTCGGTGCCGCGGGCGCCGAGCAGCGACCACATCGCCATCTCGACCGCGCCGGTGTCGGACGCCGGGACGATGCCGATGCGATAGTCGGCGGGCACGCGGAGCAGGTCGCGCGTGTCGTCGATCGCCTGTTGAAGCTTGGATTTGCCGACCTTGGCGCGGTGCGAGCGGCCGAGGGCGGCGTCGCTGAGCGCGTCCAGCGTCCAGCCGGGACGCTTGGCACAAGGGCCGGACGAGAATCGGGGATTGGCCGGACGCACGTCCGGCTTGGAGATGTTCGCCATCTGATAGCTACCCTTACAGATAGTTGCCTCTCGTTGGGGAGAGGTGTCCCACTGACGGCGCTACTCCCGGAGTACCCCTTCGGTCAAGCGACATTTCGGCGACAGCGCGGCGAACATCGCTGCGCCCGGGCGATGGATGGCCCAGCGCAGTCGCGAGAACACGCTGTCAGACGGGCCCTCCACCTGCGATCGCGGCTCAGTGGAGGCGGCTGGCGACGCGCCGGTAGAGAAGAGGACTATTTGCAATTTAAAGCTGTTGACGAAAAACGAATTCTCGTTCAACCTCCGGAATTCAAAGATGTGAGCCTGCGACTGACCTGCGCATCGGAGGTCGTGGCGGCACATACATTTTGCAATCATTCAGTTGTCGCATTGCAGTACGCGTCCGCGTAGATTTCTCACGACCGTGTGATGACGGGAGGGGATATCATCGAGAGCGAAATGACCGTGGCGAGCGACGGAACCTCCGTAACGGATCTGACTGGCCTTCTGGAGCAGGTCGCGCGGCGGCTGCACTCGCAGGGCTACGCCGCGCAGCTGTTTCCGGCGCAATGGTCGGCGCTGCGCTACCTCCACACCGCACCGCAACATCTTCGCACTGCGATCGACCTGGCGCGGCATCAGGGTCTCGCGTCTGGCGCCGTTGCGCGGACCGTGCGGACGCTGATCGAGAAGGGCTATCTTTCCAAGGGCGGGACGATCGGCCGCGGCCGCGCAGAGCGCCTTGAGCTCACCGATCGCGGTGTTCTGCTGCTGAAGAAGGATCCGCTGCGCATCATCGGACGATCGCTCGAGTCACTGTCCGACGAGGAGCGGGCGATCTTCGCCAAGGGGCTGAGGGCCGCCATCGGTGCGACGCGCGGCGAGGGTGTGCCGAAGCGCAGCGCGCCACGGCGCGTCAAGCCGCCGGCGCTTTCGGAAGTCTGAGTTCGACGACGACCGGCAGATGGTCCGACGCGCCGTCAGCCTGCCGGTCGACGCAGACGGTTAGCGACGCCCCCTCTCCCCGCAGGTAGATCCGGTCCATCCGGGCGAGCGGCCAGCGCGACGGCCAGCTCCGGGGCGCGGCATGCTCCGGCAGGACGGCGGCGAGCGTTCGATGGACCGGGCCGCGGGCCCATTCGTTGAAGTCGCCGAGGATCAGCATCGGCATGTCCGCTTCCGCCGCTGTGACGCGCGCCGCGATGAAGCCGGCCTGACGGCGACGCCCGCGCGGCGAGAGGCCGAAATGCGCAGCGATCAGGCCGAGCGGCCCGGCGGGTGTGGCGAGACGCGCCGCGATCGCGGCGCGCGGCTCCAGTCCCGGTCCCGGCAGCCGATGCACCTCTCCCCCGACCAGCGGCACCCGCGACCAGAGGAGATGGCCATAGGCGCGATCGCCCTCTCCCGTCGTTCGCGCCTCGACGACATGGCCGCCGAACGCTTCGGCGAAGAACCGGAAGGCGCCCGGCCGGCGGCCGAAATGCGCCCGGCCGTCGACCTCCTGCAGCGCCAGGACGTCCGGGTCGAGGCGCCGGACATGTTCGACGATCCGCTCGGGACGGCAGCGGCGGTCCGATCCGACGCTGCCATGGCAGTTCCAGGTGACGATCCGGATCGGATCGTGGAGATGGTCCTGTTCAGGCAGCGAAGCGGCTGTCGGCGGCATCGAGTTCGGCGCGCATGCGGGTGACGAGAAGGCTCGCATCCGGCGTGCAGTTCTCGTGGGTGAGGAGTTCGCCTGCCGCGATCGGCCGTGTCACGCGCGACTTCTCCGCCAGGCCGAGCGGCAGGGCGCGCTTCCCCCGCGCGTCCTCCCAGGTCATGGCGTAGCCGCGATAGTCGGCCTGGCCGATGCGGCCGAGGATCTCGCCGGGCGATAGTGCGCGTTTGGCGACGGCGCCGCATTCGGCGACCGGCCGGTCGACCGGCACCATGTCCGGCCGGCGGTACATCACCGCCCGCGCGGCGGACAGCGGCGTCTCCAGGCTGGTCAGGTGGAACGGCCGGATCAGCCCGAAGCAGGGACCCGGCCCGACCTTCAGGTCGGCGATGCGCTCGATGGCGCGGGGATGGCGCGGCTTCACGACGCAGAAGACGCCGGGCGCGACGCCCTTGCCGATCGTGTAGTCGACGCAGCCGGACTTCGACAGGATGCCGCCGTCCTCGGCGGTGCAGAGGACCTGGCCGATATTGTCGCGCGTCACCTCCGGCCCGTGCATGCCCGGCACGTCGGGCTTCAGCCCGGTGCAATTGGCGATCGCGGTCATCTCCACCATGGTCTTCGACCCGTCGATGAATTCGACCAGCATGCGGGCGTTCATGTTGCGCTGGCGCGCTTCCTCCTCGTACTCCTCGGGCACGGCGGAATGGCGCAGCGGGTTGTTCTTCCCCTTGCCGGCGGCGACGACATCCATGCCGAGCGCCTGGGCGAAGCCGATGAGTTCCAGCGTCGAAGCCGGCTCGTCGCCGGCCGAGCCCGTGTAGACGATGCCGGCCTCGCGCGCCTTCGCCGCGAGCAGCCGGCCGACCGTGATGTCCGCCTCGACGTTCAGCATCACGATGTGCTTGCCGTTGCGGATCGCCTCCAGCGCGAGGAACGTGCCGACCTCCGGGCTGCCGGTCGCATCCACCACCACGTCGATGCGGCCTGCCGCGCAGAGGGCGCCGAGATCGTCGGTGACGGCGATACGGCCGGCCTCGATCGTGCGGTCGATGTCGGCGGGCGAGGAGGCGAGCTGCCCGTGCCCGTCGGAATAGCCCGCCATGGCGATCGCCTCCATCGGCCGCTTCGGGCTGTTCGCCGCGACCGCGCCGACCCGGATGCCCTCCATCAGCGCCACCTGGACGACGATGTCGGTGCCCATCTGGCCGGCCCCGGCGAGCCCGATCGTCACCGGTCCATGGCGGTCGGTATAGGCGGAAAGCTCGGCGGCGAAGCCGACGCGGTCGATCATGGGCTGCGTTCCTCGGCGGGAAGATGTTTCGATGCGGGCACGATGCTAGCTGCCTTTGCGGGGGCCGGTGTCAAGCCCGGAACCCCGGCCCTGGCCTTCGCCGCTCGGCCGGCATAGATCGGAACTCATGAGCGAGGACCGCGACAACACCGCGAAGTCGAAGCGCCAGGAGCGGCTGGAAGCGGCTTTGCGGGAAAATCTAAAGCGGCGCAAGGAGCAGGCGCGCGCGCGGCGGAGGCCGGCGGCCGAGCCTGCCGAGGGGGGCGCGGAGAGCGCGGCTGCGGAGGCCGACGCGCCCGCCGCGGAAGCCGGCGACCAGCTAGGACATTTTGTCGAAGACAAGAACGCCCGGCGTTGACATATTTCAAACAGGTCTAAACCGGCATGGTGCATAGCTGGAGCGTGCGGTGGAGCGGTCGTCGCAGAACGGCGTTCCCCCGGCGCGAAACAGCAATTGCAGAACCCGCCATCGTCAGAATCCTCTGACACTCACAGCCACGTCGAGTGTAAAGTCTACTTGACACCAGCCGCCAGTGTGGTCTCCTCAGGCATGGACAAGGCCGGTGCCCAGACTTAGAACGCTTCTGACAAGGAGCCCCAGATGATCGACTACCAAAGCCACTTTGCGTCCGCGATCGAAGCCTTGCACGCCGAGAAGCGCTACCGGGTCTTCGCTGACCTCGAGCGGATCGCAGGTGCCTTTCCGCGCGCGATCTGGCGGCACGACGGCACGGCGCGGGAAATCACCGTGTGGTGTTCCAACGACTATCTCGGCATGGGCCAGCATCCGGACGTCATCGCCGCGATGACGCGCACCGTCAGCGCCATGGGCTCCGGCGCCGGCGGCACGCGCAACATCTCCGGCACCAACCATCCGCTGGTCGAACTCGAAGCCGAGCTCGCCGACCTCCACGGCAAGGAAGCGGCGCTGGTCTTCACCTCCGGCTTCGTCTCCAACGAGGCGTCGATCTCGACCATCGCCAAGCTCCTGCCGAACTGCCTGATCTATTCCGACGAGCTGAACCACGCCTCGATGATCGAGGGCGTGCGCAAGTCCGGCGCCAAGAAGCAGATCTTCCGGCACAACGACCTCCAGCATCTGGAAGAGCTGTTGAAGGCGGCGGAGCCCGGCCGACCGAAGCTGATCGTCTTCGAGAGCGTCTATTCGATGGACGGCGACATCGCCCCGATCGGCGCGATCTGCGACCTCGCCGAGAAGTACAACGCCATGACCTATATCGACGAGGTCCACGCCGTCGGCATGTACGGCCCGCGCGGCGGCGGCATCTCCGAGCGCGACGGCGTCGCGAACCGGATCGACGTCATCGAGGGCACGCTCGCCAAAGCCTTCGGCGTCCTCGGCGGCTATATCACCGGGTCGAAGGACCTGATCGATGCGGTGCGCTCCTATGCGCCGGGCTTCATCTTCACCACCGCCCTGCCCCCGGCGCTCGCCGCGGCCGCCACCGCCTCGATCCGCCACCTGAAGGCGAGCCAGGCCGAGCGCGATGCGCAGCAGCGCCAGGCTGCCCGCGCCAAGGCGGTGTTCGCCAATGCCGGTCTGCCGGTGATGCCGTCGGACACCCACATCGTGCCGGTGCTGGTCGGCGATCCCGACCTCTGCAAGAAGGCCTCCGACCACCTCCTGCAGCGCCACGGCATCTACATCCAGCCGATCAACTACCCGACCGTGCCGCGCGGCACGGAGCGGCTGCGCATCACGCCGACCCCGCTGCACGACGACGCGCTGATCGCGACGCTGACCGAGGCGCTGGTCGAGACCTGGAACGCGATCGGCATCGACTTCGCCGCGGAACGCCCCGCGAGCCCGGAGCGTTCGCAGAAGGTCACACCGCTGGTCGTCTCGCAGGCCGGCGGCTGATTCGAGGCGGCCTGCGATGGGGCGGGTCCGCCCTGCCTGAAAGGACCCGCCAAGGCCATGATGACAGTTTCGCTGCGCGATTATCTCGCCCGCCTGCCGCTCCCCGGCGACGCGGCCTGGCCGGACGGGCGCTTCGACATCGAGACGCTGGCGCACGGGACGATGTCCCTGCAGGTCTTCGCCCCGCGCGGCACCGACCACCAGACGCCTCACACCCAGGACGAACTCTACATCGTCGCCTCCGGCACCAGCGGCTTCGTCCATGAAGGCGAGCGGACCGAGGTGAAGGCCGGCGACGCGCTGTTCGTGCCGGCCGGCGACGACCATCGCTTCGTCGGCATGTCGGACGACTTCGTCGCCTGGGTGGTCTTCTACGGCCCCGCCGGCGGCGAGGCGGAAGCGCCGGAGCCCTCGGTCTTCGCTTCCGTCGACGCGTAGCGCGTCCAATCAGGCACCGGCGAGCCCGTTCGCGGCTCCTGTCGCAGCCAAGCCCGCGCCTCGTGCTCTAACGGCGGTAGAGCGTGCCGGGATAGGCGGCCTCGTCCGGCAGGCTGTCGCCGCCCTCGCCGAGCGGCAGTTGCATGAGGACGGTGTCGATCCAGCGGCCGAACTTGAAGCCGGACTTCTCGAAGATGCCGATCATGCGGAAGCCGGCGCGCTCGTGCAGCTTGATGGACGGCGCGTGGTCGGAACCGCCGATCACCGCGACCATCTGGCGGAAGCCGCTCTCCGTCGCCACCTCGACCAGCCGCGTCAGCAACGCCCGCCCGATCCCCTGCCCCTTCGCTTCCGGCGCCAGATAGATCGAATCCTCGACCGACCAGCGATAGGCCGGCCGCGTGCGGAAGGCGTTGGCATAGGCATAGCCGACGACCGTGCCGTCGGATCCTTCCGCGACGATGTAGGGATAGCCCTGGCCGATCGTCGCCTCGAAGCGGTTCGCCATCTCCGCCTCGTCCGGCGGCGTCAGCTCGTAGGTCGCCGTGCCGTGAAGGACCGCATGCTCGTAGATCGACGTGATGGCGGGAACGTCGGCGCGGGTCGCGGGGCGGATGGTGAAGGCGGTCATGGAGCGGCTCGGCGTCAAAGGGTCGGCGCGCGATCTTGCAGAACCCCGCCCAAAAGAAAAGGGCGGTCCCGAAGGACCGCCCCGTCGTCTGGCTCTGATCCTGCCGCTCAGTTGCGGTTGCCGAACAGCTGCAGGAGGAAGAGGAACATGTTGATGAAGTCGAGGTAGAGCCGCAGGGCGCCCATGACGGCCTTGCGGCCCATGACGGCCGAGCCGTCACCCTCGTAGTACATCTCCTTGATCTGCTGCGTGTCGTAGGCGGTCAGGCCCGCGAAGACCAGGACGCCGATCACGGAGATCGCGAAGGTCAGCGCCGAAGAAGCGAGGAAGATGTTGACGATCATCGCGATGACGATGCCGATCAGGCCCATGAACAGGAACGAGCCCATGCCCGACAGGTCGCGCTTGGTCGTGTAGCCGTAGAGCGACAGGGCGCCGAAGGACGCGGCCGTGATGAAGAAGACCTGGGTGATCGATTCCTGCGTGTAGACGAGGAAGATCGTCGACAGCGACAGGCCGACCATCGCGGCGTAGATCCAGAAGGTGCTCTGCGCCGCCGACACGCTCATCCTGTTGATGCGGAACGACAGGAAGAACACCATTGCGAGGGGAGCGAGCATCAGCACCCACTTCAGCGGCGACACGAAGACGGTGTAGCCGAGGTTGGTCAGGAAGAGGTCGGTCCCCACCTGATAGGCCGTCGGCTCATGCGTCGTCGCCGCCGCGAACAGCGCGTATGCGGCGATGCCCGTCAGGACGAGGCCGCCTGCCATCAGGTTGTAGACCTTGATCATATAGGACCGGAGGCCCTGGTCTATGTCGGCCCTGGTCCCGGCAGCGGGCACGGAGCGCATGCCCGTATTCCGAAAGTCAGCCATGGATCGAATTCCTTTCTGCGTGTCCCGTCCGGTGTCCGTCGGCCGGACCCTGTCGGATCTCGCCGCACGGAGGCGCCGCTGGCGGGACCCCCAGCAGTCCTGCGGACAATATGCGGATCGCAGGTTTCCAGCACAAGAGCGGGCCTGGGCGAACCGAGCAAATCCCACGGAATCGGGATTAATTCTGCGTTATCTTCCGTGACCGGCGGCACGCGCCGTGACACCGAAGATTGTAATCCCAGCCGCTTGGGTTAAGGTGGACTTGATGGTGACGGTTCTGCGGGAAGGCGGCTTTCGCTTCGTCATCTACACCGACGATCACGAACCGGCACATGTGCATGTCTTCGGCGATGGCGAGGCACGGATCGACCTTCTCCGGCTGGTGCCCCTTTCGGTCCGCGGCATGAAGCACCGCGACGTCGGCGAGGCCCTGGAGATCGTCGCCCGGAACCGAATTTCGTTCATCGCACGGTGGGAGCAGATCCATGGATGACCTTCTCGACGAGGGTGCCTATCGCGCCGCGGTCCAGGCAGGAGAAGAAGAGCGGCGACGGCAGCCGCTTCCCGCGGCCGCCACCTACGACCGCCGAAGTGGTCGAATTGTCGTCGAGTTCGAGAACGGCGCGGCGTTCATGGTGCCTGCCAGGTTGCTGCAGGGTCTTCAGGATGCATCCGACGACGATCTCGCCTCGGTCGAGCTTCTCGGTGAGACCGGCCTTCATTGGGAGGCTCTCGATGTCGACCTGTCGATCGCCGGCCTGATGGCCGGAATCTTCGGCACGGCGCGGTTCATGGCGCAGAGAGGCGGAGCGTCGCGTTCGCCGGCGAAGGCTTCCGCAGCCAGAGCCAATGGCGCGAAGGGAGGCCGTCCGAAGAAGGCCGGCAGCTGAGACGGTCGGCTAGAGCGAGATGAGATGAGCTCCGCTCATCATCTAGCTCTAGCTCTCTGGTTTCGCATAAGCTTTTCCGAAAACCGGTTCCCACTTTTCGGGATCATGCTCTAGAGGTTCCGCAGCACCGGTGCGGCCTTCTGGCCGAGGATGCGCCAGGTGCCGGCGAGGCCGAAGCCGACGGTGAGCACCAGCGAGACGACCAGCGTCGTCAGCGCCACCGTCCAGTCGAAGACGTAGGGCAGCGCCATGATCTTGGACACCACGAACCAGGCGGCGAGCGCGCCGGCGCCGATCGCGAACATCGCGGTGGCGAGGCCGAGCAGCAGGTACTCCGTCGCGAACGCCCGGATCAGCGTCCGCCGCGTGGCGCCGAGCGTCTTCAGGACGACGGCGTCGTGCACCCGGCCGCGACTGCCCGCCGCGAGCGCTCCCGCGAGCACCAGCACGGAGGCGACCAGCGCCACCGCCGCCGCGACCCGGATCGCCAGCGCCAGCTGCGCGATGAGGTCGTTGACCGCCTGCAGCGCCTCCTTCACCCGGATCGTCGTCACCGCCGGATAGGCATTGGTGACGCCGTTGACGATCGCCTTCTCGGCCGCCGCATTGTCCGTCGCGGCGGGAATCGTCAGCGTCGCGAGCCAGGAGTTCGGCGCGCCGGCGAAGGTCTCAGGCGTGAACACCATGATGAAGTTGATGCCGAGCGACTTCCATTCGACGGTGCGCAGATTGGCGATCCTCGCCGTGATGTTGCGGCCGAGGACGTTGACGGTCAGCGTGTCGCCGATCTTCAGGCCGAGTTCGTGGGCCTCGTCGGCGGCGAAGGAGACGAGCGGCTCGCCGTGATAGTCCTTCGGCCACCACTTTCCTTCGACAACGGTCGAGTGCTCCGGGACGGTCGGCGAATAGGTGATGCCGCGGTCGCCCTTCAGCACCCACCGCCCCTCCGGGGGCACTTTGACCTTCGTGGCATCGACACCGTTCAGCTTGACGATGCGGCCGCGCAGCATCGGCGCGGCATTGAGGTGCGAGCCGGGCGCGAGGGTCTCGATCTTCTGGCGGAAGGCGTCGATCTGGCCGGACTGGATGTCGACGAAGAAGAAGTCGGGGGCACGGTTGGCCATGCCCGTGCCGATCTCCTGGCGCAGGTCGAAGTCGATGATCGCGAGCGTCACGAGCAGCGTCAGGCCGAGGCCGAGCGACAGGACGACGGAGGGCGTCAGCGCGCCCGGCCGGTGGATGTTGCCGATGGCGAGCCGCAGCGGCGTCGAGCGAACCTTCGGCGCGCGGCGCGCGGCGAAGGCGATGCCGACCGCGACGAGCCGCAGGATGACGAAGGACGCCGCGGTGCCGGCAAGGAAGGTGAGCGCCACCTTCTTGTCGCCGGCCATGAGATAGGCGAGCGCGGCGATGACGAGCGCCAGCGCCACGGCGCCGCCGAGATAGGCGAGCCGCATGCGCCCGCTCCGACCGGTGCCGAGCTCGCGAAACAGCGCGGTCGCCGCGACGTCCCGCGTGCGCCCGAGCGGGATCAGCGCGAAGGCGAGCGCGGTGAGGACGCCGAAGGCCGCGGCCAGCGCCAGCGCCGCCGGATAGACCGAGGCATGGGCGGCGACCGGGATGACGCTTTCGAGGAAGCTCGCGGCGGCGAAGGGCGCGATCGCCCCGAGGATCAGGCCGAGCACGACGCCGACGCCGGCGAGCGTCATGATCTGCGCGAGATAGACGCCGACGACGAAGCGCCCGCTGGCGCCGAGCGACTTGAAGGTGGCGATCACCGGCCGCTTGGAGTCGAGATAGGCGCCGACCGCATTGGCGACGCCGACGCCGCCGACGATCAGCGCGGTGAGCCCGACCAGCGTGAGGAATTGCGAGAAGCGTTCGATGTTGCGCTGGAGTTCAGGCGCGGCCTGCTGCGAAGTGCGGATCTGGAAGCCGGAGTCCGGCAGCTTCTTGCGCGCCGCCTCGGCCACCGCCTGCGGGTTCTTCCCCTGCGGCAGGCGGATCCGATAGGCGTATTGAACGAGGCTGCCCGGCTGGATCAGCCCCGCGGCATCGAGGGCGGCGCGCGAGATCATCAGCCGTGGCGCGAAGTTGAAGCCGTCCGACAGGACGTCCGGCTCGCGCGTCAGCACCGCGCGCAGCTGCAGCGTCGCGTTGCCGAGCCTCACCGTCGCGCCCGGCTTGATGCCGAGGCGGTCGAACAGGCCCTGCGCGGCTACTGCGCCATAGGTGCCGTTCCGCTGCGCCAAGAGACTTTCGAGCGGACGCGCTGGATCGGTCTCGGCCTTGCCGTAGAGCGGGTAGGCGCCGTCCACCGCCTTCACCTCGGCGAGCGACTGGTCGCGGCCGTCCGGCAAGCGCACCATCGAGCGCAGCGTCGCCGCCTCCGACACGGTGCCGAGGCTGTGGAGATAAGTGGTCTCCGCCGGTGTCGCCTGGCGCTGGATCAGCGCGAAGCGCAGGTCGCCGCCGAGGATCGAACGACCCTCCTGCGCGATTCCCGTCGTCATCATGATCGCGACGGAGTTCACCGCCGCGATCGCCGCGACGCCGAGGGTGAGGCAAGCGAGGAAGATGTAGAAGCCGGAGAGGCCCCCGCGCATCTCGCGGAGCGCAAAGCGCCAGGCGAGCCGCGCCCCTTGGAACCGGCCGGCCGGCGCCGAGGCAGACGCCGCAAAATCCGAGCCGCGCTCGATCGCGGTCATGGCGCTGCCGCTTCGGCGACGGAGTGCGGACGGCCGGCGGCGGCGGAGCCCGCCGCCCCGGACGCGCCCTCGCCCGCCGGATCGCCGGCGCCGGATGCACCGCGCCGGCCGCCCTCGTCGTGGATCGTGCCCGACCGCACGGCGATTTCGCGGCTGCAGCGATGCGCGAGGGCGGGGTCGTGGGTGACCAGCACCATGGTCATGCCGCGGCGCTCGCGCTCGGCAAACAAGAGGTCGGCGACCTGCCGCCCGGTCTCCTGGTCGAGATTGCCGGTCGGCTCGTCGGCGATCAGGATCGCGGGCTCCGGGGCGAGCGCCCGCGCCATGGCGACGCGCTGCTGCTCGCCGCCGGACAGGGCGCCGGGATAATGGCCGGTGCGATCCGCAAGGCCGACATTGGCGAGCTCGCGCTCGGCCCGCTCAAACGCGTCGGGGGCGCCGGCAAGCTCCAGCGGGACCGCGACGTTCTCCAGCGCGGTCATGTTCGGGATGAGATGGAAGGACTGGAAGACGATGCCGACGTTCTGGCCGCGAAAGGCGGCGAGCGCGTCTTCGCTGAGTCCGACGAGCGAGCGGCCGGCGATCTCCACCTCGCCGGAATCGGCGCGCTCCAGCCCGGCGAGCACCATCAGCAGCGTCGACTTGCCGGAGCCGGACGGGCCGACGATGCCGACCGATTCGCCGCGGTCGACGCTCAGGTCGATGCCCTTCAGCACATGGACGGAGCTGCGTCCGGAGCCAAGCGTCAGATGCACGTTTTTCAGTCGGATCGCCGCTTCCGCCAAGACGCATGCTCCTATATTTCGGTGCCCGGCCGGCTCCCGTTCGGGCCCGAGCAATATGGGTGTGCGATGCAACGCTTCCAACCGATCGCGGCGATGGTGACGGTTTTGTCATTCCTCGTCTTTTGCGGCGCAGCGTCGGCTCAGACCGGCGGCGCTTCGGGGAAAAAGGCGGACGACGCGCTGCAGATCGTCGCCTTCGGCGACAGCCTGACCCAAGGCTATGGTGTCGGCCCGGGCGAAGCCTTTCCCGAACAGCTGCAGGCGGCGCTGAGGAAGGACGGCTACGACGTCACCGTGGCCAATGCCGGCGTGTCGGGCGACACGACAACCGGGGGCCTTGCGCGTCTCGACTGGTCGGTGCCGGCAAGCGCCGATCTCGTGATCCTCGAACTCGGCGCCAACGACGCCCTGCGCGGCGTCTCGCCCGACATCGTGCGCAAGAACCTCGACCAGATGCTCGCCAAGCTGACGGGCCGGGGCCAGGCGGTCATCCTCGCCGGAATGCTGGCGCCGCCGAACATGGGCGCCGACTACGCCAAGGCCTTCGACGCGATCTATCCGGAGCTGGCGGACAAGTACCACGTCGCCTTCTATCCGTTCTTCCTCGACGGGGTCGCGGCGCAGAAGGATCTCGACCAGGCCGACGGCATGCATCCGAACAAGGCGGGCGTCGCGGTGATCGTCAAGCGCATGCTGCCGCTGGTGGAGAAGACCCTCGACGAGATCAAGGCCGGCTGAGAAGAGTCCCGACCGCGCGGGTGGCACCCGCAGGCTCCGCCCGCCCGGCCGAGCGGCGGCATCGCGCCCTCGGATTTGTTGTGCATTGCGGCTGAACCGGCCAGCTTCCCACAGGTTTCGCGGCCCGCCTCGCCTTGAAAGATGGCGAAGCTGATGAAAGTCTCCTTCTCGAAGGCAACGACGCACGGAGGATTTCCGATGCCGCGACTGTTCACTGCCCTCGAGATCCCACAGGACGTTTCGGTGTCGCTGTCGCTGCTGCGCGGCGGGCTGCCTTCCGCCCGCTGGATCGATCCGGAGAACTATCACCTCACCCTCCGCTTCATCGGCGACGTCGAGCCGCGCCTCGCCGACGAGATCGTCGCCGCACTCGACCGGATCGAGCGCTCCGGCTTCACGCTGTCGCTGAAGGGGCTCGGCGCCTTCGGCTCGAAGAAGCCGCACTCGGTCTATGCCGGCGTCGAGGCCTCGCCCGAACTCTTCGCGCTGCAGGCCGACATCGACCGTGCCTGTAAGCGGCTCGGCCTGCCGGCCGACCAGAAGAAGTTCACCCCGCATGTGACGATCGCCCGGCTGCGCCAGCCGAAGGCCGACGAGGTGGCCCATTACCTGGCGCTGCGCGGCGGCTTCGGCACGAGGGCCTTCCGCGTCGAGCGGTTCGGCCTGTTCTCCTCGCGCGACTCGGTCGGCGGCGGCCCGTACCTCCTCGAGGAGGCCTTCGGACTGCGTGGCCGAAGCCTCGCGCAGGGACGGCCGGTCGAGGATGTGCCGGCCGGCCAGTTCGCCTGGCAGTTCGGCTGATCGCCCGGCATCCGGCCTTGCGCGCCGCGCCGTTGCGCGGGATCGCCCGCCACCGCTAAGCCGAGGCGGCTCCACGGTTTTCCGTGGCCTGCAGGAGGGCTGCCCCTTGAGGCCGTGCCCCTCTCTCGCCATGTACCTCCCCGCATCAGCAGGGAGACGACGATGGCGTTCGACAAGACGATGATTGGCGAAATCCTGCGGCCCGGCTCCGACGAGGAGCAGCGTCGGCAGGAGGAGCGCGTGCGCTCCGGCTTCTTCGGAACGGTGCGGCGGGCCCTTCGCCACATTCCGTTCATGGAGGATGTGGTCGCGTCCTACTACTGCGCCATCGATCCGGAAACGCCGGCCGCCAGCCGCGCCATCCTGTTTGCGGCGCTCGCCTATTTCGTGCTGCCGACGGACATCATCCCGGACTTCATCGTCGGCCTCGGCTTCACCGACGACATCGCCGTGCTCCTGACCGCCTTCCGGGCCGTCCGGCAGAACATTCGGCCGGACCATTACGAGCACGCGCGCGAGACGCTCGGCACCATCCGCAGCTGACTTCGCCAGACCGCGCCGGCATCATGCCCGGCGCGGCCTTCGCCGCCGATCCTTTGCCGGCCACCGGTCCGGCCGCGCCCGACCCGCGGTGGGCGGGCGCCGCTCCTGCCCGACCAGCGTCAAACTGTCGCCGGATTCCTTGCCTCTTTCCGCCTTCGTGAACTGGCCCGGCGGGTGCCCTGCCCGCTGCCTCGCCGTCTCTGTCGATGCGATCGCGCATCACGTTGTTTCGATGTTGCCCGGCAGTCTTTGCCATGTGTTAACCATCGATAAACGGGCAGGCCCTAGTGTGGCCGAGGATCATCGCTTCCGGGCCCGACGTCGCTTGCGGCAACGGCCACGGGGGCAGCCAGACGTACGCGACACAAGAGAGCAGGAAACCATGAACCTCAAACACGTCCTGACGGCTACGGCGGCCATCCTGATCATCTCGAGCGCAGCGAATGCGGCTCAGACCCCGACCCGCATGAACCAGTTCGACGCCTGGGGCACCTATGCCTATCAGGGCTCGAGCGGAAAGGTCTGCTACATCCTCTCGACCCCGACCACGATGAAGCCGACCAATGTCGATCATGGCGACATCTTCTTCCTGGTCTCGCAGAAGCCCGGCCAGGGCGTCACCTACGAGCCGCAGGCGGTGATGGGCTATCAGCTGAAGCCGGGCTCGAAGGTGAAGGTCGGCGTCGACGGCAAGAACTGGACGATGTTCACCAAGGGCGATTCCGCCTGGATGGAGAACGCCGCCGAGGAGCCGCAGCTGGTCGCGGCGATGAAGGCCGGCAAGATGCTGTCGCTCGACGCCGTCTCCGACCGCGGCACCAATACCAGCTACACCTACTCCCTCTCGGGCGTGACCGCCGCGCTCAACTCGATCAAGACCTGCAAGTGACGAGGCGAGGACCGGCCGCCGCCGGCCGGTCCGCCGTCATCTCACGGAACTAGAGAAAGCGCCGGCCAGTCCGGCGCTTCTTGCGTTTCGGGAGCCACGCTATGCGGCCGACGACGACGCCGACCGCGCACCCTCCGGACGCCTCGCGAGGGCTGAGCTCCGGACCGGAGCCGAACGAATTATAGGCATCGGCGCCGAAAGCCGCTGCCGGGCCGCGCCGGTTACGAGCGCTGCCGCGCGCCTTCCGGCGGCACCGCCGGAGAAGCAGGGGGCGCAGGGCTCTGCTCCGACTTCGGTCCCGGGGCCGACGGCCCGGGCACGGACGAGCCGGCTTCAGGAGCATTCGCGGTCGGCTCGGGGGCCGTCGTTCCCGGCTTTGAATCTGAGCCGGCGGCCGGCGACGGCGCCGTGTCCGTGGCGGCCGGCGCCGCCGACTTTTCCACGGGCTTCGGCTCGGCGATGATCAGCCGCCAGAGATCGTCGGTCGCCTCGCGCGCCTTGTCGAGCGGCAGGACCAGCCGGCCGGAATTGACCGCCTGCGTGAGTTCGTCGCGAAACGTCGCGGCGATGCGGTCGCCGCCTGCCGCGGCGATCGAGGCCCAGCCATAGGCGCGCATGACGTTTCGCGGCATGGCGACGCCCTCGTAGTAGGAAAAGGCGAGGCGGCGCACGGCCGGCCAGTCGTGGCTCTGGAAGGCGGCGACCTCGGCCTTGCGCTGCTGCATGCCGACCGGTGTCTGACGCCATCTCTGCGCGGCATCGTCCTCGGCCGCCGCGATTTCGGCGGGGCTGAGGCGGGACCGGATGGCCGCCAGGCTCTTTTCGGCCGGATCGAGCCCGTCCGCCTTGGCGAGGATCAGCGCCACATAGGTGCCGACGAGCTGGTCCTGCGGGATCTTCACGCCGGGGTCGAGCGTCAGCGCACGGGCGAGCAGCGCAATCGCCGCCCTGTTGTCGGCACGGGCCGGCGGCAGCAGCAGGCCCACCGCGCGCTCGATGTCCTGCGGCACGCCGCGCCCTTCCACCAGGATCTGGGCGGTGGCAAGGACGTCCTGCAGCGGCGCGTTCGGCGGCAGCGTCAGGCCGGCGGGATCGCGTAAAGCGAGCTTCGGCGCCGGGCCGCTCGCGACCGTCGGGTTCAGGGCGAGCAGCGCGTCGGCATCCAGCGGCTTCTGCGGGCCGATGCGCGACAGGTCGAACGGCTCGGCCGGATCGAGCGCGACGGCGATCTCGCTCGGCTCGACGAGGAACGCCTGGACGGCCGCCGACCACTGATGCTCGCGCTGGCGCAGCTGAGGCTTGTCGCCGCCGGGAATGTCGTTGAACAGCGAGGCGACGGCAATGCCCGCGATCATCGAGGCGGTGGCGCGCGCCTGCTCGGCGGTCAGTCCGCGGCCCTTGCCGACGACGTCGTAGAGCGCGGCCGCGAGCCCGGCGTCGGTGAAGCGCGCCCTGGCCGACTTGAGGCGGCCGGCGATCTCCGGCGGGCTATTGCCGCCGCGCCCTTCGATCTCCCCCAGCGGCACCATCACATGGAAGCCGAGAAGGTCGGTCGACAGGTCGAGCGTGCCGATCCCGTCGAGGCGCAGGGACGCGTGGAGGTCGTAATCGGCCTGCGCCGTGTTCACGGCCGCACTGATCGTCATGTCGCCGGTCACCGTCTCGCGCCCCAGGCGCTGCAGCACCTGGCGCACCGTCGGATCGAGCGGCAGCGCCCGCGTGTCCACCGCCACATCGTCGTAGATCGCCGCGTCTGCGCCGATCCGCGCCTCGCCGACGCGCATGGCGAAGCCGGCACGCTTGATCGTCAGGTCGTCGACCACGAGCATGCGGGTGATCGGGTCGTAGCGACGCGAGCCATAGGTGATCTCGGCAAGGCTGCGGCCGGCCGTCACGACCGCGTCGAACAGATAGGGGCTGTAGGGCAGCAGAAGGTCGGACAGGCTCCGGTTGCCGTCGGACGGCATCGAAGGCGCGGCAACGCCCACCGCGACGCTCGCCGGCTGGGCGGCGGCCGACGGCCCCACAACGGCAAGTGCCAGGGCGGCGCTCAACGCCCCTGCCGCCAAACTCGATGTCATACCCGGACCTCCCGAACGCGCCCTTGCACCGCCACGCTAGCGCGAATCCCGCCCCGCTCCAATGCCGGCGCGAGCCTCCGACATCCGATCAAGACATAAGCAAGTCTTTATGTCCCCTTGCCCGGTGCACCGGCAACTGATAAAGCCGGGCTCGGATCGCCGGGTCGCTTCCCGGCAGAACGCTCACCATCGAACGGACGCCTCAGACATGACGGACACGCACGACTACGTCGTCAGGGACATCTCCCTCGCCGACTACGGCCGCAAGGAACTGGACATCGCCGAGACCGAGATGCCGGGCCTGATGGCCTGCCGCGAGGAATTCGGCTCCTCGAAGCCGCTGAAGGGCGCCCGGATCACCGGCTCCCTGCACATGACCATTCAGACCGCCGTGCTGATCGAGACGCTCGTCGCGCTCGGCGCCGAGGTCCGCTGGGCCTCCTGCAACATCTTCTCGACGCAGGACCATGCCGCCGCCGCGATCGCCGCCGCCGGCATCCCGGTCTTCGCCATCAAGGGCGAGAGCCTGACGGACTACTGGTCCTACACCGACCGGATCTTCCAGTGGCCGGACGGCCAGCCGTCGAACATGATCCTCGACGACGGCGGCGACGCCACGATGTACATCCTCACCGGCGCCAGAGCCGAGGCCGGCGAGGACGTCCTGTCCAACCCCGGCAATGAGGAGGAGGAGATCCTCTTCGCGCAGATCAAGAAGCGCATGTCGGAGACCCCGGGCTTCTTCACCAGGCAGCGCGACGCCATCAAGGGCGTCACCGAGGAGACGACGACCGGCGTCAACCGGCTCTACCAGCTGCAGAAGAAGGGCCTGCTCCCCTTCCCGGCGATCAACGTCAACGACAGTGTCACCAAGTCGAAGTTCGACAACAAGTACGGCTGCAAGGAATCGCTGGTCGACGGCATCCGGCGGGGCACCGACGTGATGATGGCCGGCAAGGTCGCCGTCGTCTGCGGCTATGGCGACGTCGGCAAGGGCTCGGCCGCCTCGCTTCAGGGCGCCGGCGCCCGCGTCAAGGTCACCGAGGTCGATCCGATCTGCGCCCTGCAGGCGGCGATGGACGGCTTCGAGGTGGTGCAGCTCGAGGACGTCGTGTCGTCGGCCGACATCTTCATCACCACCACCGGCAACAAGGACGTCATCCGCATCGAGCACATGCGCGAGATGAAGGACATGGCGATCGTCGGCAATATCGGCCATTTCGACAACGAGATTCAGGTCGGGGCGCTGCGCAATCTGAAGTGGACGAACATCAAGCCGCAGGTCGACATGATCGAATTCCCGAAGGGGAACCGCATGATCCTCCTGTCGGAAGGACGCCTGCTCAACCTCGGCAACGCCACCGGCCATCCGAGCTTTGTGATGTCGGCCTCGTTCACCAACCAGACGCTGGCGCAGATCGAGCTGTTCACCAAGGGCGAGCAGTACCAGAACCAGGTCTATGTCCTGCCGAAGCATCTCGACGAGAAAGTTGCCCGTCTGCATCTCGGCAAGCTCGGCGCAAGGCTGACCGAACTCTCGGAAGAGCAGGCCTCGTATATCGGCGTCACGCCGCAGGGCCCTTACAAACCAGAGCATTACCGCTACTGACAACGCAGCACCGTTAACCACGATTCAGAAAGGCCGCCGATCCGCAAGGGGTCGGCGGCCTTTCTTTCTTGCGAAGTGGTAAATCTTGTGCATTGCGCGTGACTCGCCCTGCGCTAATATGGCCGAATCGTGGCTCATGAGGGGTCTTCGGACTGCCACGAAGAATGCGTTGAGTTCAGTCTCACGAAGCGGCGGCAAGGACGAGGACATACGCGGATGTCGGAGGTCGGCGGATCCGGGCGCGCGAGCGCTAGCGGAACGATGAGGGATTCCACCACAGTCTGGACGTGCATCGACGGCTCCCCGGCCGGAATGGGACTGCGCGCGGCGGGCGCCTTCCCGCTGGTGCTCATGCCCCAGGTGGCGATGGCCCAGAGCCTTCGCGCCCCGCTCGGCCCCCTCGGCATCGGCGACGGCCAGATCGAGGTGCTCTACCTCACGATTCTCGCTTTGCTCGTCGGTGCGGCGATGTTCGCCACCACCTTCCTCATTCGCCAGCGCGCGGCGCTCGCCGCGGAGAACGAGAGCCTGCGTGCCAGCCTCTTCCAGGTCCGCACCGAGGCGGAGGTCCGGATGGCGCTCCTGTCGTCCGTAGACGAGCGCCTGCTCGTCTACGCCGGACCGGGGCGGCCGGAAGTCCTCGGCCAGCTGCCGGCGAGCATCGCCGCCCCGGCCGACGAGACGCGCTTCCTCGCCTTCGGCGACTGGATGGCCGCGGACGAGGCGGCGCGGCTTCAGGCGGCGATCGAGCGCCTGCGCCGCGACGCCGAGACCTTCCGGCTGAGCTTTGAGCGGGCGAACGGGGCGACCGTCGAGGCGAGCGGCCGCACGGTCGGCGGCTATGCCATGGTCCGCTTCGTGGTGCTCGAGGGCCTGCGCGAGACGGTGCACGATCTGCAGCGCGCCGAGGAACTGTCGCGCGCGACGATCAGCACCATGCAGAACCTCTTCGACCATGCGCCGATCCCGATCTGGCTGCGCGATCGCGCCGGCAAGCTCGCCTGGATGAACGAGGCCTATGTGCGGTCCGTCGACGCCAAGTCCGCCGCCGACGCGCTCGACCGGCAGATCGAATTCCTCGGCGAGCACGACCGCATGCGCATCGCGGCCGACCTTGCCGCGGGCGGGCTGTTCTCGGCCAAGCTGTCGACCGTCGTCGAGGCGGACCGGCGCAACTTCGCGGTGGTCGAGGCCGCCGGCCCGCTCGGCTCGGCGGGCCTCGCCATCGACGTGTCGGAGACCGAGCAGGTGCGCATGGAACTGCGCCAGACGATCGACAGCCAGTCCGAGACGCTGGACCAGCTGACGACCGCCGTCGCCCGCTTCGACGAAAAGACCCGGCTGACCTATTACAACGCCGCCTTCCAGAAGCTCTTCGACCTCACCAGCGCGTACCTCGAGACCGAGCCGGACCACCTGTCGCTGCTCGACCACCTGCGCACCGAGGGCATCCTGCCGACCGAGAAGCTGTTCCGCTCGGAAATGCAGGAACAGGACCTCGCGGCCTATCGCGCCACCGAGCCGACGGAAGCGATGTGGCACCTGTCCGACGGGCGCACGCTGCGGGTGATCGCCGCGCCGCAGCCGCGCGGCGGCGCGACCTGGGTGTTCGAGGACATCACCGAGAAGCTGGAACTGGAAAGCCAGGTGAAGTCGACGGTGCGCCTCCAGCGCGAGACCATCGACTACCTGACCGAGGCGGTCGCCGTGTTCGGCAGCGACGGGCGCCTGCGGCTGTCGAACCCGGCCTTTGCCGAGATGTGGGGCTTCGATCCCGCCTACCTGCAGAGCAAGCCGCGCATCCAGACGCTGCCCGAGATGACCGCCGTCACCGTCCTGTCCAATCCAGCGCCCGAAGCCGGCCGGGCAACGGGGTGGAAGCTGTTTTCCGAAGCCGTCACCGCCTTCGACGAGACCGGCCGGCAGACCGAGATCGGCGAGATCGCCCTCTCCGGCGGGCGGACCTTCGTCTACGGCATCGTGCCGCTGCCGAATGGGCAGACGATGCTGACCTTCTCGGACGTCTCCGATGCGCGCGCCGCCGAGCGCATGCTGCGCGAGAGGAACGAGGCGCTGGAGCAGGCGAACCAGGTCAAGAACGACTTCGTCCAGCACGTGAACTACGAGCTGCGCTCGCCGCTGACCAACATCATCGGCTTCTCGGCCCTGCTGCGCTCGCCGGAGACCGGGCCGCTCACCGAGCGCCAGAGCGAATATCTCGACTACATCTCCTCCTCGACCTCGACCCTCTTGACCATCGTCAACGACATCCTGGACCTCGCCACGGTAGACGCCGGCATCATGGAGCTGGACCTGTCGGAGGTGGACATCGCCAGAAGCGTCGAACAGGCGGTGGACGGCGTGCGCGACCGGCTGGAGACGGCGGGCGTCCAGCTCAATGTGGATCTCTCCGCCGCCGGCGACAGCTTCCTCGCCGATGGCCATCGCATCACCCAGATCCTGTTCAACCTTCTGTCCAACGCGGCGAACTTCGCGCCGAGCGGATCCACGGTGGACCTCATCGCGCGGCGCCGCGAGGGCATGATCCGCTTCGAGGTGACCGATCGCGGGCCGGGGATCGCGCCGGACCAGATCGAGCGCATCTTCGAGCGCTTCGAAGCCAATCCGAGCGGCGGGCGCAATTCCGGAGCGGGCCTCGGCCTGTCGATCGTCAAGAGCTTCGTGGAGCTGCACCACGGCGCGGTCGACGTCGTCTCGGCCCCCGGCCGCGGCACGACGGTCGCCTGCAGTTTCCCCCTCGGCCCCCTGCCCCCCGAGGACAGCGAGGAAGGCGCGGCGCGCTACGAGGACGCCGCCGAATGAAGGCAGCCGACACGGAAACCTGCGCGGGCGGAGGGGCCGCCCCCGAAGCCGCGACGTTCGAGGCGGAGGTCATCCTGGCCGACACCGAGGCGACGGAACGGCTCGGCGCCGACCTCGCGCTGCTCCTGCGGCCCGGTGACGTCGTCGCGCTGGAAGGCGACCTCGGCGCCGGCAAGTCGACGCTCGCCAGAGCCGCGGTCCGCGCCATCGCGGACGATGCCGGGCTCGAAGTCCCCTCGCCGACCTACACGCTGGTCCAGAGCTACGACACAACGCCGCCCGTCGCCCATTTCGACCTCTACCGGCTCGGGGACGCGTCGGAACTGTCGGAACTCGGCTTCGAGGACGCCGCGGAGAGCGGTGTCGTGCTGGTCGAGTGGCCGGAGCGGGCCGCAGATGTGCTGGCGGCCGCGAATGTGCGGATTCAGCTTGCCACGCTGCCGGGCGGTGCCGGCCGCATCGCGACGATCACCGCGGACGGGCCGGCTGCCGCCCGCATCGCCCGCACGCTTGCCCTTCGCGCCTTTCTCGTCGATGCCGGCCTCGGAACGGCTGCGCGCCACCGCTTCACCGGCGACGCCTCGCCGCGCCGCTACGAGACCGTCGATGCGGACGACTCCAAGCTGGTGCTGATGGACGCACCGCGGCAACCCGCCGGACCGGTGATCCGCGACGGCCTGCCCTATACGCGCATCGCCCATATCGCCGAGGACGTCGTTCCCTTCGTCGCGCTCGCCCGCACGCTTCACGCGGCCGGCTTCGCGGTGCCGGCGATCCTGCGCAGCGACATCGAGAAGGGCATTCTCCTCATCAACCATCTCGGGTCCGGCTCGGTGCTGGACGATGCGGGCCGGCCGATCGCGGCGCGCTACGAAGCTGCCGCCGAGTGCCTCGCCGAGCTCCACGCCTTCCCCTGGCCACAGGATATCCCGGTGGCGGACGGGATCGTCCACACCGTGCCGCGCTTCGACCGCCGCGCCATGCAGGCCGAGATCGACCTCCTGATCGACTGGTTCCTGCCCTCCCGCAAAGGACGCAAGGCGACCGGCGACGAGCGCGCGCTGTTCGAAGAGATCTGGTCGGAACTGTTCGACGAACTGGCAAGCGCCGAGACGAGCCTCATTCTGCGCGACGTCCATTCGCCGAACATCATCTGGCGGCAGCAGGAGAGCGGCCGCGCCCGCGTCGGCCTGATCGACTTCCAGGACGCGATGATCGGCCCTTCCGCCTACGACCTCGCCTCGCTGGCACAGGATGCGCGCGTCAACATCCCCGCCGAGCTCGAGGCGTCGCTGGTGAGCACCTATATCGACAGGCGCAGGGCTGACCGGGCCGACTTCGACGCCTTCGGCTTCGAGCGCGACTATGCCATCATGGCGACACAGCGCGCCTCGAAGATCCTCGGCATCTTCGTGCGGCTCTGCGAACGTGACGGCAAGCCGCAATATCTGCGTCACATACCGCGGCTTAAGACCTATCTTGCGCGCACGCTCGGCCATCCGTCGCTGGCGGCGCTCCGCTCCCTTTACGCCGACTGGGGCGTCCTCGACGAGGATCCCGGTGACGCATGAATCTCTAGGCAGTCAGACGCTATGACCCTCCGCCCCATCAGACACCAGAAGCCGAAGACCGCGATGGTGCTCGCCGCCGGCCTCGGCAAGCGCATGCGCCCGATCACCTCGACCATGCCGAAACCGCTGGTCGAGATCCGCGGCAAGGCCCTGATCGACTACGGCCTCGACGCGCTCGCACGCAACGGCGTCGAGAAAGTCGTCGTCAACGTCCACTACCTCCCCGACCTGATGCGGGCGCATCTGCGGCGGCGCAAGGACATGGAGATCGTCATCTCGGACGAGACCAGTGCTCTGCTGGATTCCGGCGGCGGCATCGTCAAGGCGCTGCCGGACCTCGGCCCCGAACCGTTCTACGTCGTCAATTCGGACACCTTCTGGATCGACGGCTACCGCGACAATCTCGACCTCCTGGCGGAATTCTGGAACCCGGAACGGATGGACGTCCAGCTGCTGATCGCCGACATGCGCCAGGCGACCGGCTACGAGGGCCGCGGCGACTTCGTCATGGATCCGGAGGGGCGGCTCACCCGCGTCGGGGAGCGGGACTTTTCGCCCTACATCTATGCCGGCGCGGCGATCGTGAAGCCGGAAGCGTTTGCGGGCATGGCGGCGGAAAAGTTCTCGCTGAACCGCATCTTCGACAACGCCATCGAGGCGGCGCGCTTCTTCGGCGTCAGGCTCGACGGCGTCTGGATCACCGTCGGCACCCCCGCCGCCATCCAGGAAGCCGAAACGGCGTTCCTCGCAAGCGCGGCTGCGTAGGAAGCCAAACGCTCCGCAACAACGCCCGAGGCGTCTTCCTCTCGACAACGGCCGCCTTTGATGCCACTTCGAAGGCATGACGCTCGACATCAAGATCTGCGGCCTGAAGACGCCCGAAGCCATGGGAGCCGTGCTTGCGCGGGGGGCGACGCATGTCGGGTTCATCCATTTCGCCAAGAGCCCGCGGCATCTGGAGATCGAGCCGACGGCCGACCTTCGAGCCTTCGTCGGTGATCAAGCCGAGACGGTGGTCGTCGCGGTCGATCCCGACGATGCGCTGGTAGACCGTTTCGTCGCACAGGTGCGTCCCGATTGGCTGCAGCTGCACGGGCGCGAGACGCCGGAGCGGGTCGCGGCGATCAGGGCGCGGACCGGGCTCAAGGTGATGAAGGCGCTCGCGGTCTCCGAGGCCGCCGACCTTGCCCGGATCGACGCCTATCGGGACGTCGCCGACCGGATCCTGCTCGATTCCAAGCGGCCGAAGGGCTCGGTCCTGCCGGGCGGCAACGGCGTCTCCTTCGACTGGACGCTGCTGACCGGTCTCGACCCGGCCCTCTCCTACATGCTCTCCGGCGGGATCGACGCCGCGAATGTCGCCGAGGCCGTCAAGATCGCCCGGCCCGCCGGCATCGACATCTCCTCCGGCGTCGAGAGCGCCCCGGGCGTCAAGGACATAGCCCGCATCCATTCCTTCTTCGACGCGCTGGACGCCATTGCGGCGAGCGCGAAGACAAGAAAGGCCAGAGCCTCGTGAACCAGATCCAGCCCAACTCCTTCCGCGCCGGTCCCGACGAAGAGGGCCGCTTCGGCCTGTTCGGCGGGCGCTTCGTCGCCGAGACGCTGATGCCGCTGATCCTCGACCTGCAGGCGGCGTGGACCGAGGCGCGCAACGACCCCGCCTTCAAGGCCGAGCTCGACGATCTGAACACCCATTACACCGGCCGGCCCTCGCCGCTCTATTTCGCCGAACGGCTGACCGAGAAGCTCGGCGGGGCCAAGATCTATTTCAAGCGCGACGAGCTGAACCACACCGGCTCGCACAAGATCAACAACTGCCTCGGCCAGATCCTGCTCGCCCGCAAGATGGGCAAGACGCGGATCATCGCCGAGACAGGCGCCGGCCAGCACGGCGTCGCCTCGGCGACGGTGGCGGCGCGCTTCGGCCTGCCCTGCGTCGTCTACATGGGCGCGACCGACGTCGAGCGGCAGGCGCCGAACGTCTTCCGCATGAAGCTGCTCGGCGCCGAGGTGGTCCCGGTCACCGCCGGCCACGGCACGCTGAAGGACGCGATGAACGAGGCGCTGCGCGACTGGGTGACGAACGTCGAGTCGACCTACTACCTCATCGGCACCGCCGCCGGCCCCCACCCCTATCCGGAGCTGGTGCGCGAATTCCAGTCGGTGATCGGCAAGGAGACGAAGGAGCAGATCCTGGCCGCCGAGGGGCGCCTGCCGGACATGCTGGTCGCCGCCGTCGGCGGCGGCTCCAACGCCATCGGCCTCTTCCACCCCTTCCTCGACGACAAGGACGTTTCGATCGTCGGCGTCGAGGCGGGCGGCAAGGGCCTCGACGGCGAGGAGCACTGCGCCTCGCTGACCGCCGGATCGCCCGGCGTGCTGCATGGCAACCGCACCTATCTCCTGCAGACTCCGGACGGGCAGATCAAGGAAGGCCATTCGATCTCGGCCGGCCTCGACTATCCCGGCATCGGGCCCGAGCATTCCTGGCTGAAGGACACCGGCCGCGTCGAATACGTGCCGATCATGGACGACGAGGCGCTGGCCGCCTTCCAGCTCCTGACGCGAACGGAAGGCATCATTCCGGCGCTGGAGCCGTCCCACGCCCTCGCCGAGGTGATCAAGCGCGCGCCGACGATGGCCAAGGACCAGATCATCGTGGTGAACCTGTGCGGCCGCGGCGACAAGGACGTGTTCACGGCGGCGAAGCATCTGGGCGTGGAGCTTTAGGAGCTGTCCTCGCCCGCCGGCCGACCCAGGAGCGTGCTGCGCGATCATCGAAGGAGGTGCATTGATGGCATCGACCGATTTCTCTCTGCCTTTAGGACCGGCTCTGAGAGCGGACCTCGACGCGGAAGCCCGCCGGTCCAATCAGCCGGCGACCGAGATCGCCGAGGCGGCGATCGCCCAATATCTTGCCGGCCGCAAACGTAAGCGCGAAGCGGTCCGCCAGGCTCTGAGAGAGGCGGACGACGGTGTCTTCATCTCCGAAGAGTCCGTCGCCCGATGGGTGCAGAGCTGGGGGACCGAGAGCGAACTCCCCCCGCCGGACCCGGATGTCTTGCCGACGCGATGAACATCGTCTTCCTGCCGCGGACCCGCGCCGACCTCGCCTGGTTTCGGCGGTACTATGAGCAGGTATTTCCGGACGGCGCGGTCAAGGCTCGCGAGGCGTTCGAAAGGACGATCCGGACGCTCCGGCAACATCCGTTTACCGGACGGCCAGGAGACGACGACACACGCGAAATCGTCGTCGGGCGCACGCCGTTCCTGTTCGTCTATGTCGTGCGTCGCGACCGGATCGAGATCATCCGGGTATGGGATCAACGCGCCGAGCGGTCGCCCGATTGGCCGTAGACCACCCTAACTTGGAGCGTCTTCGTGACCGACATCGTTGAAATCCACGTCACCTGCCCGACGCTCGACGTCGCGCGCCAGCTCGCGCGCGCTCTGCTCGACGCCCGCCTCGCCGCCTGCTGCAACATCGCCAGCCAGCCGGTCGACAGCCGCTACCTCTGGAAAGGCGCGGTGGAGCGGCAGGACGAGTGGCCGCTGACGATCAAGACGCGCGCCGACTTCTTCGACGCCTGCGCCGCCAGGATCCGCGAGATCCACCCCTACGAGACGCCGGCGATCTTCGGGTTCAAGGCCGATTTCGTCGACGCGGCGACGGCCGCCTGGATCGCGGAGTGCTGCGCTGCCGGGTGAGGCGCACGGCCCGGCGGCAGCAAGCGGCCCACAATTCGTGGGAGCGTCCGCGCGGGCCGATCGGCGTCGACCATCCGGTCGGCTGAAGACGAGCCGATCCCCTCGCGCGATCGATGGAGTTCCGTCCCGCGCCCTTTTCAGCCGCGCCATCCTGTCGTATCCCCGCGGCAGAAATTGCGGCCGCCCCGCAGCGCCTGCGCCGACCATCGAAGGCCCGACCATGACCACACGCATCGAAGACCGTTTTCGCGACCTTCAGGCCGAGGGCCGGCCGGCGCTCGTGACATTCGTCATGGCCGGCGATCCCGACCACGCGACGGCGCTCGACATCGTCAAGGCGCTGCCTGCGGCCGGCGCCGACATCATCGAGCTCGGCATGCCCTTCTCCGATCCGATGGCCGACGGCCCGGCGATCCAGAAGGCCGGCTTGCGCGCCCTGACGGCCGGCGAGACGCTGCGGAAGACGCTGTCTCTCGTCCGCGACTTCCGGTCCGGCGACGAGAAGACACCGATCATCCTGATGGGCTACTTCAACCCGATCTACATCTACGGCGTCGAAGCCTTCGTGGCCGATGCGCTGGAAGCCGGCGTCGACGGGCTGATCGTCGTCGACCTGCCGCCGGAGATGGACGAGGAACTCTGCCTGCCGGCGCTGAACGCCGGGCTGAACTTCATCCGCCTGGCAACGCCGACGACCGACGACAAGCGCCTGCCGGCGGTCCTGAAGAACACCTCCGGCTTCGTCTACTACGTCTCGATCACCGGCATCACCGGCGCCGCGGCACCGGATGCCGGGAAGGTCGCCGCCGCCGTCGGCCGGATCAAGGGCCACACCGACCTGCCGGTCTGCGTCGGCTTCGGCGTGCGGACCGGCGAGCAGGCGCACGAGATTGGCAAGGCGGCGGATGGCGTCGTCGTCGGCTCCGCCCTCGTCGGCGCGGTGGAGGCCTCTCTCGATGACGGGCGCGCCACCGACCGGACCGTCGCCGCCGTCACCGCGGTCGTTGCCGAGCTTGCCGCAGGCGTGCGCTCCGCGCGCCTTGCGAAGGCCTGAATGAGAGGCCATGTCCGGCCGAACTGAAGCATTGCCGAGGAAATCGCCGTGAACTGGATCACCAACTACGTCCGCCCGAAGTTCTCCAGCCTGCTCGCCGCGCGGCAGGTGCCGGAGAACCTGTGGATCAAGTGTCCGGAGACCGGCGAGATGGTCTTCCACAAGGACCTCGAGGCGAACCAGTGGGTGGTGCCCTCCTCCGGCTTCCACATGCGCATCCGCGCCAAGGACCGGCTCGACCATTTCTTCGACGACGGCACCTACGATCTGGTCGACCTGCCGACGGCGCCGGTCGATCCGCTGAAGTTCCGCGACTCCAAGCGCTATGTCGACCGCCTGAAGGAATATCGCGCCAAGGCCGAGATGGACGATGCGGTCATGGTCGCCAAGGGCGCGATCGAGGGCCTGCCGATCGTCGCGACGGTGCAGGACTTCGCCTTCATGGGCGGCTCGCTCGGCATGGCAGCCGGCGAGGCGATCATCCGCGGCTTCGAGACGGCGATTGCCGAGAAGCGGCCGCTCGTCCTGTTCTCCGCCTCCGGCGGCGCGCGCATGCAGGAGGGCATCCTGTCGCTGATGCAGCTGCCGCGCACCACCGTCGCGGTGGAGATGCTGAAGGAGGCGGGCCTTCCCTACATCGTCGTCCTGACCAATCCGACCGCCGGCGGCGTCTCCGCCTCCTATGCGATGCTCGGCGACGTCCACATCGCCGAACCCGGCGCGGTGATCGGTTTCGCCGGGGCCCGCGTCATCGAGCAGACGATCCGCGAGAAGCTGCCCGACGGCTTCCAGCGCGCCGAATATCTGATGGAGCACGGCATGGTCGACATGGTCGTGCATCGCCATCAGCTGAAGTCGAAGATCGCGACGCTGCTGAAACTCCTGACCAAGACCCCCGCGGCCGAAGCCGTTCCTGCGGCCGAGCCGGTGCCGGCCGAGGACGCCGTTCTCTCGGCCGAACCCGAGCCGCAAGCAGCCGAGTGACGAGGGGCTTTGCATCCGGCGCCCGGCTGGCGTAACGCAGGGCGATGACCACGACTTCCCTGGCCGCGGCCGAGATCGAGCGCCTGATGCAGAAGCATCCCAAGGGCTTCGACCTCTCGCTCGAACGCATCACCCGCCTGCTCGAGGCGCTCGGCGATCCGCATCTGGTTCTGCCGCCGGTGATCCATGTCGCCGGGACGAACGGCAAGGGCTCGGTCACCGCCTTCGCCGCGGCGATCCTCGAGGCGGACGGCAAGGGCGTCCACGTCCACACCTCCCCGCATCTCGTCAACTGGCACGAGCGCTACCGCATGGCTGGAAATGGCCGCCGCGGCGCGCTGGTGGACGATGCGGTGCTGGCCGAGGCCGTGCGGCGCGCCGCCCATGCCAATGCGGGGCAGCCGATCACCGTCTTCGAGATCCTGACGGCGGTGACCTTTCTCCTCTTCTCCGAACATCCCGCGGACGCGGCGATCGTCGAGGTCGGCCTCGGCGGGCGCTTCGACGCGACCAACGTCATCCCGCGGCCGGCCGCCAGCGTCATCACCGCGATCTCGCTCGACCATCAGGCCTATCTCGGCGACCGGGTCGAGCTGATCGCGGCGGAAAAGGGCGGCATCATCAAGCCCGGAGTCCCGCTGGTGATCGGCCAGCAGTCCGAGGAGGTCGCGCTCGAGGTGCTGACGACGATGGCGGACCGCGCCGGCGCGCCGCTCCTCGTCTACGGCCAGGACTTCTTCGCCTTCGAGGAGCATGGGCGGCTGGTCTATCAGGACGAGGCGGGCCTCCTGGACCTGCCGATGCCGCGCCTGCCCGGGCGCCACCAGATCGCCAATGCGGCGACCGCGATCGGGGCGCTGCGCCAGGCCGGCTTCAACCCGAGCGCCGAGGCGATCGAGGCGGGCATCGCCAGTGTCGAATGGCCGGGGCGGATGCAGCGGATCACCGCCGGTCCGCTCCACCGCATGGCCGTGGACGGCGCCGAACTCTGGCTCGATGGCGGCCATAATCCGGGCGCCGGGACCGTCATCGCCGAAACCCTGGCCGATATGGAGGAGCGGGTCTCGCGGCCGCTCTTCCTGATCGTCGGCATGATCAACACCAAGGATCCGGTCGGCTTCTTCTCGGCCTTTGCGGGGATCGCGCGGCGCGTCTTCACCGTGCCGGTGCACATGTCGGAAGCCGGCATCGATCCGGACGAACTCGCCGACGCGGCGATCGCCGCCGGGCTCGACGCCGAACCCTGCGACAGCGTCGAGGAGGCGATCGCGCTCGTCTCGACCAACTGGCAGGCCGATCCCGCGCCGCGCTTTCTGATCTGCGGCTCGCTCTATCTCGTCGGCGAGGTGCTGCAGCGCAGCGGTATGGCGCCGCGCTGAAGCGCGACGGCAGCGGGACAATTTTCCGGGAAATGGTCGGAGCGAGAGGATTCGAACCTCCGACCCCCTGAACCCCATTCAGGTGCGCTACCAGGCTGCGCTACGCTCCGACTGGGGAAAGTCCTAGAGAAGGCCGGCTGTCGAAGCAAGAGGCTTTCGCGGGTCGCCGGTGAAGACCCCGCGACGACGGCCGTCATACCGCACCGGTGGATCTTCCTTGAGGCCCGGCGGGAGACGTAGCGGCCGGCGAGACGAGCCGGAGGTCCTCGCCGCCGCCGGCTGATGCAGGCCCGATGTTCCGCTCGGAAAGAGAGGTGGCCGGCTCCGCCGGCCCCGCCGCGAAGGCGGCGCCCTGGTTCCGCTGCGGTTTTCAAGGCAAGCGCCGACCCGTCTGGTGCAGAATCGGCGCGCATGTCGAAACCTCTCGTCGGCTGCCCGGAACCCGTAAGAGTTTCTTCAATCGGCGGATCTATCGTCTTGCGATCGTTCGAGGGGGAGACGACGTCCGTGATGAGACCGTTCGGCAAGCACAAGCGCAGCTATCAGGAACAATTCGCGGACGAGGTTCTGCGGGTGTCGCCGGATGCCTATTACGTCATCCAGGACGGGACGATCCGCGACTGCAACCCCGCGACCGAGCGCTTCCTGCGCGGCGAGCGTTCGCAGATCGTCGGCCTGTCGCCGGACGCGATCGCGCCGGAGTTCCAGTCCTGTGGCTCGAAAAGCGCCGAGAGGGGGAAGGGGCACGTCCAGAACGCGCTGAAGAACGGCACCGAGCGCTTCGAGTGGACGGTGAAGCGCCTCGACGGAACCACCTTCCCCGGCTTCGTCACCATGATCTCGGCCGAGATCGAGGGCCGGCAGGCGATCCTGGTCTTTCTGGTCGACATGACGATCATGGTGGAGCTGCGCGAACAGCAGGCGAAGACGCAGGCGGCCGAGGCCGAACTCGCCGAGGCGCGTGGCCGCGCGATGGAGACGCTGGCAGGCGCGCTGGCGAAGATCGCCGACGGCGATCTCGGCGTCCGGCTGTCGGGACGCCTGCCCGAGGCCTTCGCGAAGATCGGAACGGACTTCGATACCGCCGTCGGATCGCTCGCCGAGGCGATGTCGGATGTCGCGGCAACGGTCCAGACGGTGGAACGCGCGACCGACGAGATCGCCGGTTCCGCAAACGACCTGTCGCACCGCACGGAGACCCAGGCGGCGAGCCTGGAGGAGACGGTGGCCTCGCTCGGCGAGGTGACGCGGGCGGTGAACCAGACGGCGGAGGGCGCCGGCCAGGCCCGCAAGGTCGCCACCTCGGCGCGGCAGAAGGCGGAAAAGGGCGGCGCCATCGTCGCCCGTGCCGTCGACGCGATGAGCCGGATCGAGGCCTCGTCGGAGAAGATCAGCCAGATCATCTCGGTGATCGACGAGATCGCCTTCCAGACCAACCTTTTGGCGCTGAACGCCGGCGTCGAGGCGGCGCGCGCCGGCGAGGCCGGCAAGGGCTTTGCGGTCGTCGCGCAGGAGGTCCGCGGCCTCGCCCAGCGCTCCGCCGAAGCGGCCAAGGAGATCAAGGCGCTGATCCAGACGTCGAGCGAGGAGGTGCAGAGCGGCGTCGATCTCGTCACAGCGTCCGGCAAGTCGCTGGAGGAGATCGTCGAGGAGGTCTCGACCATGACGGCGGCGATTGCCAAGATCGCCGATTCGGCCAACGAGCAGGCGGTGAGCCTGCGCGAGGTCTCGAGCGCGGCCGACCAGATGGACAAGCTCACCCAGCAGAATGCCGCCCTGGTGGAAGAGACGACCGCGGCGGCGCAGGCTCTCGCCGGCGACGCCCGGCGGCTCGGCCAGATCGTCGAACGTTTCAGGGTGTCCGACGAAGCTGCGGCGCAAGCGGCAAGCGTCCCGGGGGGGNGACCGCGGCGGCGCAGGCTCTCGCCGGCGACGCCCGGCGGCTCGGCCAGATCGTCGAACGTTTCAGGGTGTCCGACGAAGCTGCGGCGCAAGCGGCAAGCGTCCCGGCGCGGCGGGATTATCGCCGCGCCGCCTGACGCAAAGGCAGTCACCCCACGAATCCTGCCGGGAAGAAGCCGAACCGGGCCTCCCGGCAGGAGAGCGCAATCCCATCGCTCGCAGCGGGAATGGCGGATTGGCCGCGTCCCGCTGAAACTGCGCATTCTGGCCGCAGCGGCTGGGCCGCATGACGAGAAGCTTCGCGCGAGGGCCGGCCGCACCGCTGCCAGACGTGCCGGCGATTTGTCCTCGCCCGGATCCGGCCGAGAACCGCCGGATCGCCGCAGAAAAGCTTGCCCCTGCCGGAACTTCGCTCGCAGCCGCGGGTTAGCCACGACCGCCCATCGTGGCAGGCCGCGCGGAAGAGCTTCATGAGTTACTACGACAATCCCCGGTCGACGGCGAGCCTCGTCGGCCATCCCATCCATCCCATGCTGGTGCCCTTCCCGATCGTCTGCTTCATCGGCGCGCTCGCGACCGATATCGCATACTGGCAGACGGCCGACATGATGTGGACCAACTTCTCCGCCTGGCTCCTGACCGTCGGCATCGGCTTCGGCGTCCTCGCCGCCATCGTCGGCCTGATCGACTTCATCGGCAGCCGCCGCGTGCGCGACCTCGGCGCGGCCTGGATGCATGCCGGCGGCAATGTCGTCGTCCTCGTGCTCGCGATCTTCAACGATTTCGTCCACAGCCGCGACGCCTGGACGTCGGTGGTCCCGACCGGGCTGATCCTGTCGGCCGTGACCGTCCTCGTCCTCCTGTTCACAGGCTGGATGGGCTGGGCGATGGTCTATCGCCACCGGGTGGGAGTGTCGAACAATGCGCTCTGATCCGACTGAAAAGGCAGCGAACTCCGTCAGGCGCCGCGTCGCGGCTCTCGCCGTCGCCGGCGTCGCCGCGGTCGTGCTCACCGGCGCCAGCGACGGCCAGTTCGACGTCTCCTCGCAGATCGGGCCGAACCCGAAGCTGCCCGAGCCGCACCAATACCTGCTCCCGCCGATGCATCTCGCGCCGGTGGTCGGCTGGAAGAAGGGCGAGACGCCGAGCGTGCCCGCCGGGCTGAAGATCTCGGCGCTCGCCACGGGGCTGCAGCATCCGCGCACGGTCTACGTGCTGCCGAACGGCGACGTGCTGATCGTCCAGTCGAAGGGTCCGAACGTCGAGCCGATCGAGCGGCCGAAGGACCTGATCATGGGCTGGGTGGAATCCTTCGTGACCTCCAGCGGCGGCAGCGGCGGATCGCAGGGCAAGAGCAACCGCATCACGCTGGTGCGCGAGGGCGCCGACGGGCAGCCGGCGCAGCAGAGCCTCTTCCTCGACAATCTCAACTCGCCCTTCGGCGTCGCGCTCGTCGGCAACGACCTCTACGTCGCCGATACCGACGCGATCATGCACTACACCTACCACACGGGCGACACCAAGATCACCGGACCGGGCACTGTGCTGACGCCGCTGCCGGGCGGGCCGATCGACCATCACTGGACGAAGAGCCTCGTCGCGAGCCCCGACGGCTCGAAGCTCTATGTCGGCGTCGGCTCGAACTCCAACATCACCGAGAACGGCATCGAGGCGGAAAAGAACCGCGCGGCGATCTGGGAGGTCGACCGGCAGACCGGCGCCCACCGGATCTTCGCCAGCGGCCTGCGCAATCCGAACGGCCTCTCGATCCAGCCGCAGACCAAGGCCCTCTGGGCCGTCGTCAACGAGCGCGACGAGCTCGGCCCCGACCTCGTCCCGGATTACCTGACCTCGGTGAAGGACGGCGCCTTCTACGGCTGGCCCTACAGCTATTACGGCCAGCACGTCGATCCGCGCGTGATGCCGCAGCGCCCGGACCTCGTCGCCAAAGCGATCCCGCCGGACTACGCGCTGTCCTCGCATGTCGCACCGCTCGGCCTCGCCTTCTCGACCGGCACGAGCCTGCCGCAGAAGTATCAGGGCGGCGCCTTCGTCGGCGAGCACGGCAGCTGGGACCGCGACCGGTTCAACGGCTATAAGGTGGTCTATGTGCCCTTCACCAACGGCCAGCCGAGCGGCAAGGCCGAGGATGTCGTGACCGGCTTCCTCGACGGCAAGGGCAATGCGCGTGGCCGTCCCGTCGGCGTCGCCATCGACAAGTCCGGCGCCCTCCTCATCGCCGACGACGTCGGCAATACGGTGTGGCGGGTCACGAGCGACGGCGGCCAGAGCGCGCCGAGCCAGTAGGGCCCGGCGCACGCTCCGGCCGCCGCATTCGCGTCAGTTGGCGGGTCGGGAACAGACCCCGGAGAATCAGAACTCCTCCCAGCTCTCCTCGGCCTGCGCCGGCCTCGGCGCAGCGCCGCCGCGTCCGGTCGCGCGCATCTGCGGAACCGCCTTCCTGGCCGCGGCTGCGGGACGGGCAGCCGGCACGGCAGCGGTCCTGGCGCCGCCGGCGGCCCGGGTGGTGAACCGCCCGACGGCTGCCGCCAGATCCTCGGTCTCGCTGTTGAGGTTCTGGGCGGCCGCCGTGGTCTCTTCCACCATGGCCGCGTTCTGCTGCGTCACCTGATCCATCTGATCGGCGGCAGCGGACACTTCCTTCAGGCTGAGCGCCTGTTCGCGCGCACTCTCCGCGATCTGCGAGACGATCTGGCTCATGCCGCCGACCTGCGCGACGATCTCGTCCAGCGACTTGCCGGAGGCGGTGACGAGTTCGACGCCGCGCTGCACCTGGGACGAAGAGGCCGAGATCAGGTCCTTGATCTCCTTGGCGGCCTCGGCCGAACGCTGGGCGAGCGCGCGCACCTCCTGCGCCACCACGGCGAAGCCCTTGCCGGCCTCGCCCGCGCGGGCGGCTTCCACGCCCGCGTTGAGGGCGAGGAGATTGGTCTGGAAGGCGATCTCGTCGATCACCGAGATGATCTGGGTGATCTGCTGCGAGGAAGCCTCGATCTGGCTCATCGCCGCGACCGCCCGGCTGACGATCTCGCCGCCCTTGGCCGCGTTCTTTCGGGCCATTTCGGCGGACTGGCGGGCGCTGCCGGCGCTTTCGGCCGTCCGGTTGACGCCGTTCGACACTTCGGTGAGAGCCGCCACGGTCTCCTCGATGCTCGCCGCCTGCTGCTGCGTGCGCTGGGCGAGATCGTGCGAGGCGATGCTGATCTCCTTCAGGCCGCCGCGGATCGACGAGGTGGAGGTCACCACCGAGCCGAGGGTCGCCTCCAGCGATTCGACCGAGGTGTTGAACTGGTCGCGGATCTCGGCATAGGCGGGATCGAGTTGGTCGACGCGAACCGTCAGATCGCCCTGCGACAGACGCTGCAGGGCCTTCGACAGCTGACGGAAGGCAGCCTCCAGCTTGCGCGCTTCCGCCGCCTTCTCGGCTTCCCGCGAGGTGCGATCCGCTTCCGCCGCGCGGCGCGAACGCTCGGCCTCGGCTTCCGCCGCGAGCTTGGCGCGGCCGTTCTCCTGGAAGATCCGGAGCGAACGGGCCATCGCGCCGAGTTCGTGCTTGTGCTCGACGCCTTCGACCGCCACGTCGTTGTTGCCGCTGGCGATCTGCTGCGTCACCTCGGCGAGCTGCTGGACGGCGCGCGAGATGAGGCGGCCGAGCGCATAGGCAAGGACAAGGCCGGCGAGGACGACGAGGCCGCAGATGACGAGCGTGCTGGTCGCGGTCGAGCTCGCCATAGCCTCCGCCTGCGGACCCAGCGCGCGCTGGCGCTCGACGATGCCGCTCTGGAGCTTGGCGAAGGTCGACTGCAGTTGTGGGCCGAGAACATCCAGCACGCTCTCGCGCAGATTGTTGCTCTTGGCGACGACGTCCTTCATGTCGGCGAGGCGGGCGCTGTAGTTCTTCATCAGCTGCAATGCCGACTTCGAGCGGCCGAGCTGGATGTCGGTCTTCAGCATCTTCGCCAGCGCTTCCTGGCCGGCGATCGCCTTGGCGAGTTCGGCCTGGGCCTGGGCATAGGCGTCGATATCGCCAGCCTGAACGAAGCGCTCCGAATAGTAGAGGCTCTTGCTGATCGCGGCATAAGTCTGCGCGCCCTGGTAAAGGGCGGCGATGTCGAAGCCGCGCCAGGACGAACGCATGATGTCGGCCAGCGCGATCTCGGTCCAGGGACCGAAATCGGTGACCTTGGAGATCAGGCTCTGGCGTTCCTTGTCGAGGTCGACGATCTGGTGGAAGGCGTCGGAGAAGGTCGAGACATCCTGACGGACGGTCTTGAGCTGATCCAGCACGGCCGTCTCACCGGCGAAAAGATCATCCACCCGCCCCTTGTCGGCCAGAATCTTGCTGACGCCCGCGTCGAACGCCGTCACGTCGGCCCCGCCCGGCGCGCTGCCGATGTGGTCGGCTGCCGCGCGGATGGTGTTCAGCGCTTCGCTGTAGTCCCCGATCGCAAGGCTCTGGTCCGCCGCGTGGCGATAGGACGCGAACAGGTTCGAGACGCCTTCCACGCCGCGCACGGCATTGACCGAAAGAAACACCATGAGCAGCAGCAGCGGCACGAAGCCGAGGCTGATCCTGCTGCGAATACCAAGCTTGTTCCACATGTCCTGCGTTCTCCGACCGAGGCCTCAAAGCCGCCTTTCCCGCGGCGAGGCCTGGTGATCCGTTGTCGAATGGGGGGCGTTTGCGGCTCAGTTCTTGCCGGCGTATTGCGCGACGTTCGCCGGGGTGACGAGCTCGAAGGGCACGTAGATCTTCGACGGGACGTCTTCGCCGCCGGCGAACTTCATGGCCGCGTCGACCGCCGCCGACGCCTGTCCCGCCGCATTCTGGAAGACGGTGACAGCCATGTCGCCGCGCTTCATCGCGGCCAGCGCGTCCTTGGTGGCGTCGACGCCCGCGACCTTGACGCGGCTCATGTCGATGCCGGCCTCCTTGAGGCTGCGGATCGCGCCGAGGGCCATCTCGTCATTGTTGGAGATGATCGCGTCCGGCCGCTCGCCGGCAGCAAGCCACTCCCGCATCAGCTCGGCGCCCTCGTCGCGCGACCAGTTCGCCGATTGCTGCTCGATGACCTGAATGCCCTTGCAGCCGTCGCTCTGCAGGGTTTTCAGCGTGTATTCCGTCCGGCGCCGCGCGGCGGGGTGCAAGAGCTCGCCCATCATCACCGCGACCTTGCCCTTGCCGCCGAGATCCTGGCAGACCTGCTTGGCCTCCAGCGTGCCGGCCTCGGCCTCCTTCGACGCGACGAACGCCTGCTTGGGCGGAAGCCGGTCGACATTGATCGGCTCGCTGTTGACGTAGATCAGCGGGATGCCGGCATCGGTGGCGATCTTGGAGATTTCCACGCCACGATCGCCATTGACCGGATTGACGATGATCGCGTCAACGCCCGACTTGACGAAGTCCTTCAGCGCCGCGATCTGGCGGTCGGAATCCTTGTCGGCGTTCTCGACGCGCACCGTCAGGCCGAGGGACTCGCCCCGGCTCTTGATGCCGTTCGCCAGCAAGGTCTTGTAGGCGTCGAGGCTCGCCATCGCGACGCCGATGGTCTTCGCGCTGGCCAGTGACGGCACAGCGACCGCCGCAATTGCCGCAATCCCAAGGATTCCGAGCTTGTTCATGACTTCCCCGCATGATCGTCCACAGCTCGGATCGATACCGGGCCTTTCATAAGGAATAGTTTAGGCGACAGGCACGGGGGGCGCCTTATGTTACGGAGATCAAATACAAATCCGGGCCACGCGACCAAACCATCAGTAAATTTGACTTACTTTCAGCCAGGTTTAATTTAACGCCGGTCGGAACACGCGTGCGCCAGCGCATGCGGGACCCGGGCGTCACTCTGCCGCCGCGACGGCAACGCCCGCAGCGGACGCTTTGCGAACCGCTGACGTCGCGCCAGTAGAGGCGACGTCGCCTGGCCCGCCTGTCGTCACCCGACCTGCCGGCGTTTCGGCCAAAGGCGAAGGCTTCACGGCCACCCCCACGCGGTGCGAGGGCCGCTGCCCTTCCCGTCCGGGCTCAGGCCGAGAGCTGGTTCTGCCCCGGATCGTTGTCGGCCGTCATGGCCGAGGCGGCGGACTGGGCAGCGTCGACCGGCTGCGGGCGCCCGAGGTGATAGCCCTGGAAGAAGTCGCATCCCGCGGCCTTGGCGAGCACCAACTGCTCCTCCGTTTCGATTCCCTCTGCGAGAACCGAGACTCCCATGGCGCGGGCGACGCTCGACAGGGCGGTCAGCATCACGTCGTCCGCCTCGGTCGTGCCGAGCTTGGCGACGAAGGCCCTGTCGATCTTGATCGAGTCGATGGGGAAGGACCGGAGATAGGCAAAGCCGCAGAAGCCGGCGCCGAAATCGTCCAGCGAGATCCGCACACCCATCGCCCGCAGGGCCTGCAGCCGACGGATGATGTCCTCGTGAAGGTTGAGCGCGACGCTCTCGGTCACCTCGATCACCAGGCGGGATGCGGGCATGCCGGTCTCGCCGAGCACCCGCTGGACCATGGCGACCACGTCGTCGCGCTTGAACTGGCTGGCGGAGAAGTTGACCCCCACCAGCCGCTCGGGAATGTCGCGGAAATCGAGGCAGGCCCGGCGCAGGACCCATTCGCCCAGCATGTCGATCAGCAGCGACTGCTCGGCGATCGGGATGAAGTCGTTCGGCGGGATGCGGCCGCGCACCGGGTGGCGCCAGCGCACCAGCGCTTCCCAGCCGCGGATCGCCGCGTCCCGCTCGAAGATCGGCTGGTAGTCAAGCTCCAGCTCGTTGAGCAGGATCGCGGCCCGCAGCTCGCGTTCCATGAACCGCAGATGCTTGTAGTCGACCATCATCTCGCGTCGGAACACTGTCGCCTGGGCGCGGCCGTTGCGCTTGCTCTCGTAGAGCGCGAGGTCCGCGCGCTTCATCGCCTCGTCGACATCGCCGTCGCCGGCCGCGACCTTAACCACGCCGATCGAGGCGGAAAGCTTCAGCTGGCGCCCCTTGTGCCAGACCGGCTGAGCGAGATCGCCGAACAGCTGCGCGGTGACCACGGCGCTGTCGGGAAGCGGATCGGCCTCCAGAAGGAGCGCGAACTCGTCGCCGCCGAGGCGGCCGAACAACGCGCCGGGGCAGCATCGCCGCACGACGAGGCCGAGCTGGCGCAGCGCCGCGTCGCCGGCATCGTGCCCCTGCCCGTCATTGATCTGCTTGAGGTAGTCGAGATCGATGTGGAGAAGCAGCGCATGGCGGAAGTCGGCCCGGCGCAGCCGCATCGCGCAGTCGGCGATGAAGGCGCTCCGGTTGAGCGCTCCGGTCAACTCGTCCCGGCGCAGGAGGAGCGCCTCGCGCTTGCGCAGCAATTCCCATTCGTCGAGCTTCGCCCGAACCCGCTCGCGCAGCCTGAGCAACAGCACGAGCGCCAGGAAGATCGCGACCGCGACCAGAATAGATGTCATTTCGATGACACTTCCGGCCCCCTGGGACAGCTGAACGTCCAGGAGCGACAGAATCGCGGCCGATGTCAGGAGGATGAGCCCAATCCGATAACTGAGCCGTTCTGCTTCCGGCTTTGCGCTATGCATGATTGTACTCGCGACGATCGGTGCGGGAAGGCCTGCGCGCGGCCTAGCCCGGAAAGTCATAAGATTTCGCGAACGCGAATGCGGCCTGACGGTCTTCGCGCCGGAAAATGTCGCCACGCGCCCGTCAAAGCCGCCGTCCGGACGGATTTATCGCTCCGGCGCGCCCCGCCGCCGGGGTCAGCGGTCTCCGGCGGGGACGGACTCCGCCCTCCCCGGCGGAGTGTCTCGCACTAACCCTTGTAGACGACCAGCAGGTCCTTGGCGTCGATCTGCGCGCCGGCGGCGACGTGCACCGATTCGATCGTCCCGTCGCGCTCGGCGTGGAGCGCGGTCTCCATCTTCATCGCCTCGATCGACAGCAGCACGTCCCCCGCCTTGACCTCCTGGCCGGCCGAAACCGCCAGCGTCGAGACGACGCCCGGCATCGGCGCGCCGACGTGGTTCGGATTGGTCGGGTCGGCCTTCGGCTTGACGCCGCCGCCCGCCGCACCGTGGGCGCGGTCCGGCACCTTGATGCGCCGCGGCTGGCCGTTCAGCTCGAAGAACACGGTGCGCATGCCCTTCTCGTCGGTCTCGCCGAAGCCGAGGCAGCGGATCACCAGCGTCTTGCCGCGCTCGATGTCCACCAGCACCTCGTCCTCCTGCTCAATGCCGTAGAAACAGGACGGCGTCGGCAGCATCGAGACCGGGCCGTAGGTCTCGGCGAGGATGGCGAAGTCGGTGAAGACCTTGGGGTACATGAGATAGGAGGCGAACTCCTGGTCGCTGACCTTGCGCTCAAGCTTTGCCTCGATCGTCTCGCGCTCCTTGGCGAGGTCGGCGTCGGCGATCAGCGAGCCCGGCCGCACCGTGATCGGCTGGCGGTCCTTCAGCACCTTCTTCTGCAGCTGGGCCGGCCACCCGCCCGGCGGCTGACCGAGGTCGCCGTGCAGCATCGAGACCACCGAATCCGGGAAGGAGACGTCCTTCTTCGGGTCCATGACGTCGGCGACGGTGAGGTCCTGGCTCACCATCATCAGCGCCATGTCGCCGACGACCTTGGAGGACGGCGTCACCTTGACGATGTCGCCGAACATCTTGTTGACGTCGGCATAGGTCTGCGCGACCTGGTGCCAGCGGGTCTCGAGGCCCAGCGAGCGGGCCTGTTCCTTCAGGTTGGTGAACTGGCCGCCCGGCATCTCGTGGAGATAGACCTCGGACGCCGGCCCCTTGAGGTCGCTCTCGAAGGCGGCGTACTGGTTGCGCACCGCCTCCCAGTAGAAGGAGATGCGCCGGATCGCATCGGCCGAGAGGCCGGGATCACGCTCGGTGCCCTTCAGCGCCTCGACGATCGAGCCGAGGCAGGGCTGCGAGGTGTTGCCGGAGAAGGCGTCCATCGCCGCGTCCACCGCGTCGACGCCGGCATCGATCGCCGCCAGCACCGTCGAGGCGGAGATGCCGGAGGTGTCGTGGGTGTGGAAGTGGATCGGCAGGCCCACCTCCTCGCGCAGCGTCTTGAACAGGACGCGGGCCGCGGCGGGCTTCAGGAGCCCCGCCATGTCCTTGACGCCGAGGATGTGGACGCCGGCCGCCTCCATCTCCTTGGCGAGCGTGACGTAGTATTTCAGGTCGTACTTGGCGCGGTCGGGATCGAAGAGGTCGCCGGTGTAGCAGATCGCGCCCTCGCAGAGCTTGCCCGACTCCAGCACCGCGTCCATCGACACGCGCATGTTCTCGACCCAGTTCAGGCAGTCGAAGACGCGGAAGAGGTCGACGCCGCCCTTGGCGGCTTCCCGCACGAAATACTTCACGACATTGTCGGGATAGTTGGTGTAGCCGACGCCGTTCGAGCCGCGCAGCAGCATCTGGAGAAGGATGTTCGGCGCCTTCTCGCGGATCAGCGCGAGGCGCTCCCAGGGATCCTCCATCAGGAAGCGCATGGCGACGTCGAAGGTCGCCCCGCCCCAGCATTCGAGCGAGAGGAGCTGCGGCAGCGCCCGGGCATAGGCATCGGCAACGGCGGCGATGTCGTGGGTGCGCATGCGCGTCGCGAGCAGCGACTGGTGTCCGTCGCGCATGGTCGTGTCGGTGAGGAGCACCGACTTCTGCTCGCGCATCCAGGCGGCAAAGCCGGCAGCGCCGAGCTGGTCGAGCTTCTGGCGCGTGCCGTCGGCCAGCGGCGCCTGGAACTGCGGCGGCACCGGCGGCGCATGGTCCGCGGACGGGCGCGGCCGGTTCTTGGTCTCCGGATGGCCGTTGATCGACACGTCGGCGAGATAGGTCAGGATCTTGGTCGCGCGGTCGCGGCGCTTGACCTGCTGGAAGAGCTCCGGCGTCTCGTCGATGAACTTGGTGGTGTAGGAATTGTCGCGGAATTTCGGGTGGCCGATGATGGCTTCGAGGAAGGTCAGATTGGTCGCGACGCCGCGGATGCGGAATTCGCGCAGGGCGCGGTCCATCCGCGCGATCGCCTCTTCGGGCGTCGGCGCCCAGGCGGTGACCTTTTCGAGCAGCGGATCGTAGTAGCGGGTGATGACCGCGCCGGAATAGGCCGTGCCGCCGTCGAGCCTGATGCCGAAGCCGGTGGCGCCGCGATAGGCGGTGATGCGGCCGTAGTCCGGGATGAAGTTGTGCTCGGGATCCTCGGTCGTGATCCGGCACTGCAGGGCGTGGCCGTTGAGCTTGATGTCCTCCTGCTTCGGCACGCCGGAGGCCGGCGTACCGATCGCCGCGCCGTCGAGGATGTGGATCTGCGCCTTGACGATGTCGATGCCGGTCACCTCCTCGGTGACGGTATGCTCGACCTGGATGCGCGGATTGACCTCGATGAAGTAGAAGGCGCCGGTATCGGCATCCATCAGGAATTCGACCGTGCCGGCGCCGACATAGTTCGTCGCGTCGGCGAGCTTGCGGGCGTAGCCGGCGAGTTCCCGGCGCTGCTCGTGGGAGAGATACGGCGCCGGCGCGCGCTCCACCACTTTCTGATTACGCCGCTGGATGGAGCAGTCGCGCTCGAACAGGTCGACGACGTTGCCATGGGTGTCGCCGAGGATCTGCACCTCGACGTGCCGGGCCCGCTCGACCAGCTTTTCGAGATAGACCTCGTCCTTGCCGAAGGCGGCCTTCGCCTCGCGCTTGGCCTCGGTCACCTCGCGCTCGAGGTCCTTTTCGGCGCGGATGACGCGCATGCCGCGCCCGCCGCCGCCCCAGGACGCCTTCAGCATCACCGGGAAGCCGACCTTCGCCGCCATCGCGCGGATGCGTCCCATGTCCTCGGGAAGCGGCTCGGTGGCCGGCACCACCGGCACCCCGACCTCGACCGCGAGGTTGCGGGCGGCGACCTTGTTGCCGAGCCGGCGCATGGTGTCGCCCGCGGGGCCGATGAAGGTGATGCCGGCGGCGTCGCAGGCGTCGACGAATTCCGGGCTCTCCGACAACAGGCCGTAGCCCGGATGGATGGCGTCGGCGCCGGAGAGCTTGGCGACGCGCAGGATCTCCTCGATCGACAGATAGCTCTCGATCGGCCCGAGATCGCGCTCCAGATGCGAGCCGCGGCCGACCTGATAGCTCTCGTCCGCCTTGAAGCGGTGCAGCGCCAGCTTGTCCTCTTCCGCCCAGATCGCGACCGTCTTCAGCCCGAGTTCGTTGGCCGCACGGAAGACGCGGATGGCGATCTCCGATCGGTTGGCGACGAGAATCTTGCGGATGGCCAAGGAACGCTCCCCCTTCGAACTAGGCGCACGACCGATGCCCTGTCGGCACGAAAATCGACTTTGCTGCGAGGGCGGCGATTGTGCAAGTGCGAAGGGCCGATCCGGCGGCCGGATACTTTCCGGCTGCCCCGTATTGCGGGACGTCAGCGCGGCGGCTCGGCCAGCGCCGCCGCCAGGCCCTGCGGATCGAAGGGCTTCTGCCAGCGCGGCGTGTCGCGGAAACGCTCCGGCAGCACCGCGGTGTCGTATCCCGTCGCGAAGACGAAGCGAATCCCCCGGTCGGAGAGATCGTCGGCGAAGGGATAGATCGCCTCGCCCTGCAGGTTGATGTCGAGCACGGCGAGGTCGATGCGATCGGCCCGCGCCAGCCTTTCGCGCGCTTCGGCAACCGTCGGCACCGGTCCGATCACGGTTGCGCCCAGCCGATTCAGCGCGACTGCGACGTCGTCCGCGAGGTAGTATTCGTCCTCGACCACGAGGACGACGTGTCCGATCAAGCTCATTGCGCGCCCACCCCCGGGGTCTCGTGCGTTCCGGCAGACACCCTGAAGATGTGCCGCCGATCGGTTCCGTCAAAAAAGATAGGATGAAACGTTTCCGCTTGGTCGGGCTTTACCAGAGATCCCCGCACGGAAGGCGCTCTTCATGGCCACCCGCCTCATTCGCAAGTTGGGCTATTTCACGTGCCTTTCGACCGGCGATGTCCAGGCCATCAGCCGACTGAGCGGCTCGCAGCTGCGGCTGTACCGTCCGCGCGAGTTGATCATGCGCGAGGGCGACCGGCCGGAATTCATCAACCTGTTTCTCGACGGCTGGGCCTGCCGCTTCAAGGATCTGGAGAACGGCAAGCGCCAGATCATGTCGCTGTTCGTCCCCGGCGACCTGTGCGACGTCAACGTCTTCATCCTCAAGGAGATGGACCACTCGATCGCCGCGCTGACCTCGGTCACGGTCGCGGAAGTCAGCCGTTCGGTGTTCGAAGAGCTGATCATCAACCATCCCCGCGTGACCCAGGCGCTGTGGTGGGAGACGCTCGTCAGCGCGTCGATCCAGCGCGAGTGGACGACCAGCCTCGGCCAGCGCGACGCGGCCGAGCGCATCAGCCACCTCTTCTGCGAGATCTTCACGCGGCTCGACTGCGTCGGTCTGACGGTCGGCAACACCTGCCCGCTGCCGATGTCGCAGGCGGAGATCGGCGAAGCGAGCGGCCTGACCACGGTCAGCGTCAACCGCGTTCTCCAGGACCTGCGCAAGGCGAACCTGATCGCGCTTCGCCAGCGCACCTTGACGATACTGGACTTCGACGGCCTGAAGCGGCGCGCGATGTTCAATCCGAACTACCTGCACCTCGATCGCGACGGCGATCATCTTGCGGCGAATTCTTAGCCGGTACGCGAAATTCCGGGCTGAGGCTTCGAAGGTTGGCGGCTCCCCGCTATTTCGGCCGGGATGACCATTCCGGGAGACAGGCAATTGAGCGACGCCGGCGCAAATCACCCGCAGCGGCGAGCGGGTGCCCTCGGCGAGATGAGCGAACGGGTCCGCGCCTTCGACTGGGGTCGCACGTCGCTCGGGCCGCGCGACCGCTGGCCGCAGAGCCTCAAGGCGGTCGTGGACCTCATTCTGGCCTCGCCGATGGCGATGATCGTGCGCTGGGGTCCGGACTTCGTGCAGATCTACAACGACGGCTACAGCGCGCTCGTCGGAAACGAGCATGCGGCGGATCTCGGGCGACCCACCCGCGAATGCTGGCCACGGGTTTGGGAGGCCCTCGAACCGACGTTCGCGGCCGCACTGCGCGGCGAGAGTCTGTCGCTGAGGGACCAGGAACTGGCCCGGGGCGACGGGCGGGGCACCGTCAGGCTCGACTACAATCTCAGCCCGCTGACCGATGACGCCGGCAAGCCTGCCGGCATCCTCGCGACGGTCGTCGATGCGACGGACCGGTTCGAGACGGGCGTGCGGCTGAGCGAGAGCGAACAGCGCTTCCGCCTGATCGTCGAGCAGGCCCGCGACTACGCCATCTTCACCACCGACACCGAGGGCACGGTCACCGACTGGCTGCCCGGCGCCGAGGCCGTCTTCGGCTATGATGCGGGCAGCATCGTCGGCCGCCACTCCGAAATTCTCTACACGCCGCAGGACCGGGCGGGCGGCGAGGTCGCGAAGGAACTGGCGATGGCGGCGGAGACCGGCCATGCGCCGAACATACGCTGGCACCAGCGCCGGGACGGCACGCTGGTCTTCATCGAGGGCAGCGTGACCGCCCTGCGGACGCCCGGAGGCGAGCTTCGCGGCTTCCTGAAGATCGGCCGGGACGTGACGGCGCGGCGGGCAGCGGAGTTGGAACTGCGGCAGAGTCGCCAGCAGCTGCGCAGCCTGATCGCCGGCATTCCGCAGCTCGTCTGGCGGGCCGACAGGAACGGGCACTGCATCTGGGCGAGCCAGCGGTGGGAGGCATTCACGGGACTTTCCCTCGAGGCGAGCCGCGGCACCGGCTGGCTGGATGCCGTCCACCCGGATGATCGGCCCGGCATCGAGGCCGCCTGGACGACGGCGGAGGATCGCGGCGAATTCTCCGCGGACTGCCGCTTCCGCGAAGCCGCCAGCGGCCGCTATCGCTGGTTCGAGATCCGGGCGCTGCCGTCCCCGGACGAGGCGGGCGACGCCCTGGAATGGTTCGGCACGTCGACGGACATCGACGACCGGCGGCGGCTGGAGGAGCATCAGCGCGTCCTCCTGGCGGAACTGCAGCACCGCGTGCGCAACTCGCTCGCGGTGGTCCGGTCGATCGTCCGGCGCACCGCCGAAACGGCGGACACCGTCGAGGACTACGCCATGCATCTGGAGGGGCGCATCGACGCCTTCGCCCGCGTCCAGTCCGCCGTCACCCGCGACCCCGGCGGACGGGTCTCGCTGCTCGACCTCGTCGCGGACGAGATGATCGCGGCGACGGCCCGCGAAGGCGAAACCGTCTTCATCGCCGGGCCGGACCTGCGGCTGCCGTCGCGGATCGCCGAGACCTTCGGGCTCGCCGTCCACGAACTCGCGACGAACGCGATCAAGTTCGGCGCTCTCGCCTCGGATGCCGGCCGGATCGACATCGCCTGGCATGTCGAGGAGACCGAGGAGCCCGGCAGGCTGGTCTTCGACTGGAAGGAGACGGGCGTCACTCTGGGCGAGGAACCGCAGCGCCTTGGCTTCGGACGCGAACTCCTCGAGCGGACCCTGCGCTACCAGATCCAGGCGGAGGCGAGCCTCGCCTACGAGCCGGACGGCTTGCGCTGCCGCATCGTGCTGCCACTGCCGGGATAGGCGCGAAAGCTGTTCCGCGCGTCCCGCGGCGGTTCGCCGCACCATTCCGGTCGGGGCTAAGCATCGGATCGGGAACAATAAATCCAGGGCCCAGCTTGATCTCCGCATCGCCGACGGACGCTGTCGACCGGCGGAAACCCACGGAGCCAACTTCATGACACCACGTCTTCTTCCGCTCGCAGCGGCCCTTTCCCTCTGCCTCACCGCGCCGGCGCTCGCCCAGTCGACGAGCAACGGCACCAACGGCACCGCGAAGGGCACCTCCGCCATGGCGGCGTCCAAGGCGCCGATGCCGGCCCCGCAGAACGTCAAGACCGCGCAGAACTTCGTCCCGATGGCGGCGGTCTCCAACACGTTCGAGATCGAAACCAGCAACCTCGCGCTCCGCAAATCGAAGGACAAGGCCGTCCACGACTTCGCGCAGAAGATGGTCCACGACCACTCGCAGGCCGCCACCAAGCTCGAAGCTGCGGTCAAGCAGTCGAAGATGAACGTCAGCGTGCCGACCGGCCTCGACCCGGAGCACAAGCAGATGCTGGACGATCTCGAGGCGGCGCCGAGCGAGGGCTTCGACGCCAAGTACATCCAGATGCAGTCGCAGGCCCACGACAACGCGATCGCGCTGTTCAAGTCCTACTCCAACAACGGCGAGAAGGGCCCGATCCGGCAGTTCGCTGCCAAGACCCTGCCGACGCTGAAGCATCACAAGCAGCTCGTCCAGAAGCTCCAGAAGAAGTCCTGACGGCGGCGCGCGGACGCGTCGGCGTCCGCTTCCGTCCCGACTGGGCCGGGGTGCTTGGCATCCCGGCCCATCGCAATCCAAGAGGCGCGTTCGACCGTGGCCGCGCGGCCTCAGGATCCTTCCGGCATGCCCGACGCCGGCGGCGCGCCGTGGAGATGGAGATAGAGCGGGTCGAACTGGCCGATCCGCTGCAGCTTGTCCCAGTCGTGGATCGCCAGGACCCGCTTCGACAGCGAGATCACCTTGTGGCCCCGCAAGTCCTGCAGGATCCGGTTGACGGAGACGATGCTGAGGCCGAGCGCGTCGCCGATCTCGTGCTGCGTCAGCGGCATGCGGAAGCGGCGCTCCTCGGCCAGCCCGACGACGTCGAGACGGGTCGCGAGCTCGCACAGGAGATGCGCCACGCGCGCCCGCGCGGAGGTCCGCCCGATGGTGGTGATCCAGGCCCGCGTCACCGCCGCGTCGATCAGCGTCTCGCGCCACAGCGCCTCGCCGATCAGCGGGTGCGCCCGGCACAGCGCGACGAGCGGCTCGTGCGGCAGGAAGACGAGGCGCGCCTCGGTGACGGTGACGACGTCGTGATCCAGTGTCTTCAGATGGATCGTCTGCAGGTCGGGGATGTCGCCGGGGACGTAGAAGGAGAGGATCTGGCGCTTGCCGTCGCTGGTCGTCTGGTCGCGGCGGATGAAGCCGTCGGCCAGCAGGCAGCACTGGCCGGGCCGCTCCCCGGACCGCCCGATCATGTAGCCCGACCCGACATCGCGCACGATGGCCGGCAGCGACAGCAGCGCCTCGGCCTCGGTCTCGTCCAGCCGGCTCGCCCGTTTCAATCGCCGGATCAGCACGTCCAGCGGTCCGCGCTCGTCTGCTGTCAATCGAGAAGTCTTTCCTGCTGCAGGGGATGCTGGGGGGCTGGCCGCCAGGGGACCCGTGCGGCGGATGCGAGTCGCTCCATAGGACAAAGCGTGGAAAGTCCGGAGCTAATTTTTCGGTCTCAGGAACCGACCAGCCGGCCTTATGGTTAGCCGGCTATGTTCGCTCCTGGCCCGGCAAAGCCCGACGCCCGCGGGCGCGTCCCCGCAGCGCAGACGCGTGCGAGCTCGCGAACGTCGAGCTCGTGGCGCTCGGCGCCGGGGCCGGCAGGCGCGTCGGATGCGGACGGCCCGCCGGGCGGTTCAGGGGTGCTTGTGGATCGGGTCCACCCAGTACACCTCTTCCGGCTTCTCGACCGGCTCGACGTCGGTGATGTTGACCACCACCGCCTCGTTGTCGGAGCGCATCAGGACGCATTCCAGCGTCTCGCCGGGATCGGCGTTGATCTCCTGATGCGGCACGAAAGGCGGCACGAAGATGAAGTCGCCCGGCCCCGCCTCGGCGACATATTCGAGCCGCTCGCCCCAGCGCATGCGGGCCCGGCCGCGCAGCACGTAGATGACGCTTTCGAGTTCGCCGTGGTGGTGGACGCCGGTCTTGGCGTCGGGCGCGATGCTCACGGTCCCGGCCCAGATCTTCTGCGCCCCGACCCGGGCATGGTTGATCGCCGCCTGGCGGTACATGCCCGGCGTCTGCGCCGTGCGGTCGTCGAGCTGGTCGCCCTTGATGACCCGGACGCCGTCGTGCTTCCAGCGCGGCTCGCCATGCTCGTGACCGTTGCTCATCGACTGTTCCTCCCCGCGCCGACCGACGACGCGCATCATCCTGCAGCGGCGGCAGGATGCCGGATCGTCGGCCCGAGGCCAAGTGCGGCCGTCCCGGCGGACGATCCTCCTTTCGGCCGACGCGGTGGCCGGAAAGAGGAAATCGGATCACCGGCCGAACCCGCTACGTCCAATCCGGCGGCGCAGTCTCCACAGGGGCGGGTCCGGGCGTGTCGAAACAGCGCCGATGGCAGCCGGAACGCGGAAGGCGACGGGGCCGCTCCTCTGGTATGGTCCGGGCCAGACTCGGATGCTAGAAGCCGCAGAAGATGAGGGAGCTTGGGCAATCATGGCGGTGACTGCCGGTCGGCGCGACGGCGTCGTCGAGAGAAAGACCAAGGAGACCGAGATCCGGGTGCGCGTCGACCTCGACGGCACCGGGCGGTCGACGATCGAGACCGGCGTCGGCTTCTTCGACCACATGCTCGAACAGCTCTCGCGCCATTCCTTGATCGATATGGAGATCAAGACGAACGGCGATCTCCACATCGACGACCACCACACGGTCGAGGACACCGGCATCGCGCTCGGCCAGGCGATCCGCCAGGCGCTGGGCGAGCGGCGCGGCATCCGCCGCTACGCTTCCCTCGACCTCGCCATGGACGAGTGCCTGACCCGCGCGGCGATCGACGTCTCGGGCCGGCCGTTCCTGGTCTTCCAGGTCGAGTTCGCCCGGCACAAGATCGGCAGCTTCGACACCGAACTGGTGCAGGAATTCTTCCAGGCGCTCGCCCAGAACGCGGGGCTGACGCTGCATGTGACGAATCTCTACGGCTCCAACTCGCACCATATCGCCGAGACCTGCTTCAAGGCGGTGGCGCGGGTTCTCGGGGACGCCGTGGCGATCGATCCGCGCCAGGCCGACCTCGTTCCCTCGACCAAGGGGATGCTGGCCTGATGAGCCTCGTCCGCCACGTCGTCCTGGAGCCTCCGGAAGAGCCGGGCCGGAGTTCGCGGGCGCTGTTCGTGCGCGACCGCTTCTCGATCTGGGCGTTTTTCTTCACCTTCCTCTGGCTGTTCCGCTACGGTCTGTGGAATGCCGGGCTGATCGTGCTGGCGCTGGCGCTCTGCATCGGCATCTTCGCCGAGATCGACGGCCTCGGCGTCACCGCCGCGATCCTGTCGCTGCTCCTCGGCATCTATGTTGCGCTGGAAGGGCCGATGCTGCGGGCCCGGCACCTGAGGCGGCGCGGCTGGCGCGTCGCCGCGGCGTTCCAGGCCTCGGGGCGCACCGAGGCCGAACTGCTCTACTACAACCGCCCGGCCGAGCCGCCGCGTCTGCCGCCGCAGCAGAAGCCGGCGCCGTGGTACTCGCCGAGCCGAACCGAACCGCGCGCGGGGAACGACCAGTTCCTCGGCATCAGCCCGGCCGAGTGACGATGCAGACCATTGCCATCATCGACTACGGGTCCGGCAATCTCCACTCGGCGCTGAAGGCGGTCGAGCGCGCGATCCGCGAGAGCGGCGCCGACGCTTCGGTGAGGCTGACCGGCGATCCGGAGACCGTGCGCCGCGCCGACCGGGTGATCCTCCCCGGCGTCGGCGCCTATGCCGACTGCCGCGCCGGCCTCGGCGCCGTGCCCGGTCTGGAAGAGGCATTGCGCGAGGCGGTGGAGACCGCCGGCCGGCCCTTCCTCGGCATCTGCGTCGGCATGCAGCTGATGTCCTCGCGCGGGCTGGAAAAGACGGTGACGCCGGGCTTCGGCTGGATCCCCGGCGACGTGACGAAGATCGTTCCCTCGGACCCGGCACTGAAGGTGCCGCAGATCGGCTGGAACACGATCGAGGTGCGGCGCGAGCACCCGCTGCTCGCCGGGATCCCGACCGGCGAGACCGGCCTGCACGCCTATTTCGTCCACTCCTACCACCTCGTCGCGACGAATCCGGAGGATGTCGTCGCGACCGTCGACTATGGTGGCAGCGTCACGGCGATCGTCGCGAACGGCAACAAGGCCGGCACGCAGTTCCACCCGGAAAAGAGCCAGACGCTGGGGCTCAAGCTGCTGGCGAACTTCCTGGGGTGGACCCCGTAGCCAAGCCTTGTCGGATGCCGCCGCCTCTGCGGTCATTCCACGCGCGGCGGCATCCGGTCCCGAGCCGGCCTTCCGATCGACCGGAGCCACGCCCGGTTTTGGCTGCCGGCTGCTCTCCCTATATGAACGGTTGTGGGCTGCGCGCCCCACGAGCCTGCAGGAGGAGCGGAACGAGCGATGAGCGTCGCATTCGTCAAGGAGCCGAACGAGGACCAGGTCGAGGCCCTGCCGGAACGCGATCTGGGAACCGATCCGAACTTCGTCACCCCAAGCGGCCTGGCCCGGCTCGACGCGGAGATTGCGGCCAACGAGGCGGCGCTCGAGACGGCGCGTTCCGCAAACGACAAGATCGCCGTCGCGATGATCAACCGCGACCTGCGCTACTGGCGGGCGCGCCGCTCGACGGCTCAGCTGACGGTGCCACAGGCCGGCACCGACGTCGTCCAGTTCGGCCATCGCGTGGCGGTCAGGCGACCCGACGGACAGGTGCAGAGCTATCGGATCGTCGGGATCGACGAAGCCGACCCGACCCGCGGCCTGATCTCCTACCTCTCGCCCCTGGCGCGGCAGCTCGTCGGCAAGGAAGAAGGCGATATCGTGCGCGCGGGTCCGAACGAGGCGGAGATCGTCTCGATCACAGCCGAGGAGGCAGGCTGAGACGCGACCGGGCTATCGTGCCCCTTCCGAGACGGGCACGCCAAGCGGAAAGCCCGAAGTGACGAGGCCCGAGCGGGCTCGGGTGCCGCTCGATCCATGTCCTCGCAGGGGGCATGTGGGAAAGCTGCAGGAGCCGCTGGCAGGGCTCGCCGGTTCAGGTCCGCCCGAAGCAGGACGCGCCGCCATTCGATCCGCTACGGCACCAGCGCACCATAGGCGCAGACGACGCGGGCGGCGAGCGCATGGCCCTTCGCCGCCGCCGCCTTCGGACTCTCGCCCGCCAGACGGGCGGCGAGATAGGCCGCGTTGAAGCTGTCGCCCGCGCCAGTGGAATCGACGACCGTTTCGACCGGGCTCGCGGCGACGGTGACCTCGCCGTCGACGTCCGAGACATGCGCCGGGCCCGCGGCGTCCTTGACCACCACCTCGCGCACGCCGAGCCCGTGGTAGCGCGCCGCCGTGCGATCGGCGGACGCATCGCCGAAAGCCGCCGCCTCGTCGGCAAAGCTCGGCAGGCAGATCGTCGCGACCGCCGCCGCCGCCTCGACCGCGGCGCACATGGCCGCGGTATCCGGCCACAGGCGCGGTCGCAGGTTCGGATCGAAGGCGACCGGCCGGCCGGCCGCCTTGGCGGCAGCCAGATGCCGCAGGAGCCGTGCCCGGTCGGCCTCGGGCAGGATGGCGAGCGTGATGCCGGAGAAGTAGAAGGCGTTGCCGGCGGCGAAGACGGCCGAGAGATGGTCCTCGTCCGCGGCGAGGCGCTTTGCCGCCGACGTGTCGCGCCAGTAGGAGAAGCTGCGCTCGCCATTGTCGAGATGGATCATGTAGAGGCCGGGCATCGCGCCGGGCAGGCGCCGCACCGGCTCCGTCCCGATGTTCGACCGCTCGAAGAAGGCCAGCATCTCGTCGGAGATCGGATCGGTGCCGAGCGCGGAGAGGTAGGCGACGCGCCAGTCGGCCGGCAGGGCCTTGGCGAGATACCAGGCGGTGTTGAACGTGTCGCCGGCGAAGCCGCGCCGGTAGAGCCCGTCGCCGACCGAGGACAATTCGACCATGCACTCGCCGATCGAGACGATCGCGCTTCTCTGGGCTTCGTTCATGCGGTCGGATCCTCGGCTGACGCAAACGGACGATTCGCCCGACCGTTAGCAGAGGCCGCCGCTTCTTAGCCAGTGATCAGCCGCGCCCGTGATCAGCGGCGGGCGCGGCAGCGCCGATAGGCGGCATCGCCCTGCGTCCGCGCGCGCTGCTCGGTGAAGACCTGGGCGCCGAAGCTGTCGCCGGGGTCGGACTGGCCGTCATAGTAGTTGGCGGCCGTCTGGCGGGCATATTGCTGGCAGAACGCTTCCGACCCCCGGGGATAGGGATTGGCGGAAATGGTCGCATCGTAGAAGGGCGAGCCGTTGGCATAGGGCGCGTCGCTCTGGCAGCCGGCAAGGCCGGCCAGAAGCAGCCCACAGGCGGCGAGAACCATGGAACGCATCGGGAAAGTCTCCATCGATCGGATGAACCGGGCTGACGCTGAGATAGACGGATGGACCAGGCGGCCATCGGCGATCACCGAGGCTTGTTCGAACCGCGTCCTTTCCGGTGGCGAAAGCGCAATCGTTCGAGGCCTATAACCATCCGCCTGGCACGGCCGTTCCCGCTGCGCGGGCGGCGATCGCATAGCCGGCGAAGGCGACTTCGACGGGTTTGACGGCGGGAGCGGTTTCTGCCCATCTGCCATCCATGCTCAGCGACGAGATTCCCTTCCTGGCGCCGGAGGTCGCGGCGGCGCGGCTGCGGCCGCTCGGCGGCCTCGCCCTCCTCGACAGCGCCATGCGCCACGAGACGCTCGGCCGCTACGCCTTCGTCGCGGCCGACCCGTTTGCCACCTTCACGGTGAACGCGGACGGCGCCCTGCTGGACGGCAACCGCCTGCCGGGCCCGCCGCTGACGGCGCTCGGCTCCGTCCTCGATCGCTTCCGCTGCGACACCCTCCCCGGCCTGCCGCCGTTCCAGGGCGGTGCGATCGGCGTCATCGGCTACGATTTCGCCCACCATCTGGAGCGGCTGGCATCGCCTGGGGATCTCGATCCGGCCGAGCCGAGCCTGCGGCTGAACCTCTACGACACGGTGCTGGCGCTCGACCTTCAGGAGCGTCGCGCCTTCCTGATCGCCTCCGGCCATCCGGCGGAGGGGCCGGATCGGCTCGCCCGGGCCCGCGAGCGGCTCGGCGCCTTCCGGCAGGCCTTGTCGCGACCGTCCCGTCACGAGGCGGATGCGGGTCTTCCCTCGCCCGGACTCGACTGGCGCTCCAACTTCCTCGCCGCCGACTATCGCGCCGCGATCGAGCGGGTGCGCGAATACATCCTCGACGGCGACATCTTCCAGGCGAACATCGCCCAGACCTTCTCGGCCGCGCTGCCGGAAGGCTTCGACCCGTTCGCGCTCTACCTGAAACTCCGGCGGACCAACGCCGCACCCTTCGGCGCCTATCTCGACTATCCCGGCCTGCAGATCGCCTCCTCCTCGCCGGAGCGCTTCCTGAAGCTCGCGGGCCGCGCCGTCGAGGCACGCCCGATCAAGGGCACCGCCAAACGTTCGGCCGACTCGGCGCAGGACCGGGCGCTCGCCGCGGCCCTCCTCGCCTCGGACAAGGACCGCGCCGAGAACGTGATGATCGTCGATCTCCTGCGGAACGACCTCTCGCGCGTCTGCGAGCCGGATTCCGTCGAGGTGCCGGTGCTCTGCGGCCTCGAAAGCTATGCCGCGGTCCACCACCTCACCTCCGTCGTCACCGGCCGGCTGCGCGGTGGCATGACGGCGACGGATCTCGTCGCGGCGAGCTTTCCCGGCGGCTCGATCACCGGCGCACCGAAAATCCGGGCGATGGACATCATCACCGAGATCGAGAGGACCGCGCGCGGAGCCTATTGCGGGTCGATCGGCTATTTCGGCTTCGACGGGTCGATGGACCTCAACATCGCCATCCGCACCGTCAGCTTTTCCAGGGGCCGGGCGCGGCTGTCCGCCGGCGGCGGCATCACCGTCCTCTCCGATCCGGCGGCGGAATACGAGGAGACCTTCACCAAGGCGATGCGGGTCTTCGCCGCCTTCGAGGGCGACCGGCCGTGACGATCCTCGTCCTCGACAACTACGACAGCTTCGTCTTCAACGTCGCGCGCTATCTCGAGCGGCTGGGAGCGGAGACGAAGGTCGCGCGCAACGACCGGATCACCCTGGCGGAGGTCGAGGCGCTGTCGCCGGAGGCGATCGTCGTCTCGCCGGGCCCCTGCGCGCCCAAGGATGCCGGCATCTCGCTGGACCTCGTGCAAACGCTGTCCGGCCGGGTGCCGATCCTCGGCGTCTGCCTCGGCCACCAGGTGATCGGCGCGGTCTTCGGCGGCACCGTCATGCGGGCGCTGAAGCCGATGCACGGGCGCGCCTCCCGGGTACGACACACCGGCACCGGCCTGTTCGAAGGACTGCGGGAAGAAACGGCCGTCGGGCGCTACCACTCGCTGATCGTCGAGGAGACGCCGCAGATGCTGCAGGCGCTGGCGGTCGATGCGCGCTCGGCCGAAGGCGAGATCATGGCGCTGTCGCACCGGGCGCACCCGACATTCGGCGTGCAGTTCCATCCCGAATCCGTGCTGACCGAGAACGGCGCCAGGATCTTCGAGAACTTCCTCACGCTCGCGCGGCGCTGGCATGACCGACGTCTGGCATAACGGCCGCTTCGTCGACGCGGCGGGCGCGATCGCGGCGAACGACCGCGGCCTGCTGCTCGCCGACGGCGTCTTCGACACGGCCCTGGTGCTCGGGGGCCGGGTCTTCCGCCTAGAGGCGCATGTCGACCGCCTCGTAGCGGCCTGCCGGACGCTCGAGATCCCGGTCGCGCGCGCGGACCTCGACGCTGCGGTGGCCGCGCTCGCCGGGCGCCATGGCAGCGGCTCGATCCGCCTCACCGTCACCCGCGGTCCGGGTCCGCGCGGCCTTTCCTGCCCGCCGCAGCCGCAGCCGACGATCCTCGGCTCGTCCGCGCCCCTTGCCCCGGCCGCGATGTTCGCCCCGCTGACGCTTTTCGAGACCGCGATCCGCCGCAACGAGACCTCGCCGCTGTCGCGGCTGAAATCACTTGCCTACCTCGACGCTGTTCTCGCCAATCGGGACGCGCGAAAGGCGGGAGCCGACGAAGCGCTCTTCGCCAATGGCGCCGGGCGGCCCGTCTGCACGGCGCTCGGCAACCTGTTCCTGCTCGACGGCGACGCCTTGATCACGCCGCCGCTCGAAGAGGGCGTGCTCGACGGGATCATCCGCGGCTGGATCCTCGGCCATGCCGGCCTGTTCGGATTGTCCGCGCGCGAGGAACCCGTCTCGCGCGAAAGGCTGGCGGCGGGACCGCTGTTCGTCACCAACAGCCTCAGGCTGATCGCGCCGGCATGCCTGGTCGGCCGACCCCGCCCCGCGGATGATCGCCGCGTCGCCGCGCTGATGCAGGGCCTCTGCGCCGCCCTCGCTGCGGAGTGCGGAACCGATCCACGCGAGCACGGCGCACGGCTTCCAGCGTAGCGGAGGGCGGACGCCGCCCTCCGCGCACCTCAGCCGCGGCGGAACGTTCCGCCGGCGAGAAGCCAGGCCGGATCGAACCACGTGTCCGCCTCGCCGTCATAGGGCAAGGTGTTGATGTCCCAGTGCCGGACATATTTGGCATAGACGTCCCACACGGCCGGGCCGCCGCCGATATAGACGACGCGATCGGGAAAGCGGCCGAGCACCTCCTCCGGATCGTCCGAGGAATGGATCTCGACGAGCGTGCGGTCGCTGCGGACGAAGTCGGGAAAGGAGGCGATCGTCTTCGGCCCGGCGATGAGGACGTGGCCGCGGGTGATCTCGAAGAAGCGCTCGACATCCTCGGTGAAGACCCGCTCCGGCCGTCCCTCCCAGGGCATGCCGCCATCGAGTCCGAGCTGTCCGCTCCGTCCGATCGCGCAGATCACCCGCACATCCGCCATGCCGATACTCCTTCATCCGATGTCGACCCGCCGCCGCGGCCGGCCCTGACGCTGGGGGCGTACATGCGCCGTACGGGGGCGGGTCGGCAAGGGACCGGCGGAGCGGACCGGCCGCTCAGGCCCCACGAAACCCCGCTTTCGCCGCGTCCTCGGCCGTCCCCTGCGGGTGCAGGAACCCGCCCGGGGCCGTTGCATTGATAAACTGCTTAAAAGATTCGTTCGCGGGAACAGTTCATAAGTCAGCCATGGATACGAACTCGATCGAACCCCTCAGCAGAACAAGCATCGTCGTGGAGTCGCCGCTGATCGTTCCGTCCCTGCTGTCGATCTCGAAATCCACCCGGGCTTTTCTGTCGCTGCTTCTTGCAGAGGCCGGCCTCCATCCAGGCCAGGACCAGCTGCTCGACCGGCTGGACATCCACAACCCCGTCAACGTCTCCACCCTCGCCGACCAGCTCGCGGTCCGGCCCTCCACCGTCTCCAAGATGCTCGACCGGCTGATCGACAAGGGACTGGTCAGGCGCACGGCGAGCAACAGCGATGCGCGCCGCACCATGGTCCAGCTGACCGCCGCCGGCGAGCAGGCGCAGGCGGAAGTCCGGTCGATCTGGCGCCGGCTCGAGACCGACCTGACCAGCACGCTGTCCGACGAAGAGGTCGAGGTGCTCGACCGCTCGCTCGTGCGGGCCGGTGACCTCCTGACCCAGCGGCTGCGCCGCCTTCGCTGACGCACGGCGCGCGGACGCCGAACGGGAGCATGACCGGGCACGTCCGGCCGGGACTTGCGGCGGAATCGATCGCCGGTCACCGCGAAGGAACGGCGATCCGGCGGGGCGGAAACGCGGCGGATATCGCGGATTAACCACGCCGATGCCGATCGACGCTTGCGGCAATTGACTCCGGTTTGCCGGCTTCATAGAGGTCCGTCGACTGACGTCCTTGCAGAGTCTTCGCGAAAGTCCCGCTTGAACAGAGGGATAGGGCGGGATGGCCGGGAAGGTCGCTCGCCCTCCGCGAGTTCCGCAGCCGCAGGCCGCCCCCGCCGCCACGAACTCCCTCGCCTCCTTGGAGTTTTCCGGCCATGACCGAGACCATCCTGATCGAAAGCGGCGGCATGTCGGCCGAGATCCTTCCGATGGGCGCGTCGATCCGCGCGCTGCGTCCGGTGGGAGTCGAGCATTCGGTCGTCCTCGGCCTCGAGGACCTCGGGCTCTACGGGCCGGGCAACAGCGACTACTTCGGCGCGACGGTCGGCCGCTTCGCCAACCGGATCGGCAAGGGCCATCTCGTGGTCGACGGCCAGACCTACGATCTCGCCGTCAACGACCCGCCCAACCATCTCCACGGCGGCCCCGGCGGCTTCTCGACCCGGCTCTGGAGCGTCGATGAGCGCCGGCCGGACGGCGTGACCCTGTCCTATACCTCCGCCGACGGCGAGGAGCACTATCCCGGCACCCTGCGCGTCACCGCCGATTTCCAGCTGTCGGGCGACGCCAACGAGCTGGCGATCAGCTATCAGGCGGAGAGCGACCGGGAGACGGTGGTGAACCTCTCCTCGCATCTCTACTTCAACCTCGCCGGCGCCGGCCCGGTGACGTCGCACCAGCTCGGTCTCGCCGCGAACCATTACCTGCCGATCGACGATGGCACGCTGCCGGACGGGCGCATCCTGTCGGTCGACGACACGCTGTTCGACTACCGCGCCGGACGCTCGCTCGACGAGCGCCCGCAGCCGCTCGACCACAATTTCTGCCTGGCGGATACCAAGGCGGGAGAGCCGCGGCTGGCCGCCCGGCTCGCCAGCGGGCAAAGCCGCATCGCCATGGAACTGCTGACGACGGAGCCGGGGTTGCAGGTCTATGACGGCGCCAAGCTCGACGGGACGTTCCGCGACCTCGCCGGCCGGCCGATCGAGGCCTTCTGGGGTCTCGCGCTGGAGCCCCAGGGCTGGCCGGACGCGCCCAACCGGGCGAACTTCCCCTCAGCGGTGCTGAGGCCCGGGGAGACCTACCGGCATCGCAGCCTCTATCGCTTCTCGCGCCTCTGAACCGGATTATTGCACTGCAACAGCCGCTCGCCCGGGCGGCATGATGCAGTCACGGCGGAGCGCGGGCCGGCATGAGCTAAATTTCACCTAAAAGCCCACGGGCCGCTATTTAAATGTCGGAATCCTGCATAAAATAAGGGCCGGCTCTTTCTCGAACCCGACTGTATCTCCCCGTGACCGACAAGCGTTCCGCGTCTCGCCGCACTGCACTGAAGCTTGGACTGGCGACCGCTCTCGCCACAGTCCTGTCCGACAGGGGATTCGGCGTTTCGCCGGCCGCCGCGCAGGATTCCAAGCCGCCGCAACAGACACCGACGGTCGGCTCGCCCGACAAGAAGTTCGACTTCGAGGCGCTGTCGGCCCTGATGAAGGATCGGGCCGGCAAGCCCTACCAGGCGCCGGGCACCACGCTGCCCGACGCGGTCCTCAACCTCTCCTACGACGAGCACCGGGCCATCCGCTTCCGCCCGGAGCATGCGCTGTGGCGTGCCGAGCCCGTCGAGTTCCATCTGCAGGCGTTCTATCCCGGCTGGATCTTCAAGGACACGACGACGATCTACATCGGGCAGAACGGCGTCTACAGCCGGCACGATTTCGACCCGTCCGACTTCGAGTACCGCCCGCCGCTCGATCCGAGCAAGTTCCAGAGCCTGAAGCTGCCGGGCGTGGCGGGATTCCGCATCCACGCGCCGATGAACCGGCCGGACTATTTCGACGAGCTGGTGACCTTCCTCGGCGCGAGCTACTTCCGCGCGCTCGGCGCCGGCACGCGCTATGGTCTGTCGGCGCGCGGCCTGGCGATCAACACGGCCACCTCCGACACGGAAGAATTCCCGCGTTTCAGCGCGTTCTACATCCAGCAGCCGGATCCGGGCGACGAGACGATCAGGATCATGGCCGAGCTCGACAGCCAGAGCCTGACCGGCGCCTATCTCTTCACCATCACGCCCGGCCACGAGACCGTGATGGAGGTGAAGACCCGGCTGTTCTTCCGCAGCGAGGTCACCCGGCTCGGCATCGCGCCTCTGACGAGCATGTATTTCTTCGGCGAGAACGACCGCCCCGCCCATGACGACTTCCGCCCGGAAGTCCATGACAGCGACGGCCTGTGCGTCTATCGCGACAACGGCGAGCGGCTCTGGCGCCCCTTGCGCAATCCGAAGACGCTGGCGCTGTCCTACTTCGAGGAGGTCAATCCCCGCGCCTTCGGCCTCTTGCAGCGCGACCGGATGTTCTCGCACTACGAGGACACCGAGGCGCGCTACGACCTGCGCCCGTCGCTGCTGATCGAGCCGATCGGCGACTGGGGCAAGGGCGTCGTGGAGCTGGTCGAGATCCCGTCGGATTCCGAGGCGAACGACAACATCGTCGCCTTCTGGGTGCCCGACGCGAAGCCGGCCGCCGGCAGTTCGCTGGAGCACAGCTACCGCATGCGCTGGGGCCTGGACGCGAGCCTGCCCGACCTTCTCGCGGAGGTCTCCGGCACTTATATCGGGGTCGGCGGGAACGCCGCGGACGCGACGGCCGCCACCAAGACCCGGCGCTTCGCGATCGATTTCGAAGGCGGCACGATCAGTAATTTGCCGGACGATGCAACCATCGAGCCCCTGATCGACGTTCCCAAGAATGCAAGGCTCGTCAACAGCGCGGTCTCGCGCCTGCCGAACAAAGGCTGGCGGCTGTCGCTGGAACTTGAGCGTGAGGATTCCCAGGCCGTTGAACTGCGCGTGAAACTTTCCATGCTGCAGCGCATTGTCAGCGAGACTTGGCTTTATCAGTGGACAGGCACGAAGTGATGAACACGGCTAACACGATGTCGCATGACGGCGACCAGATCAACGCCGGTGCCCTGATCGGGCGACCGGATCTTTCCGACGACGTGCTGCTCGACGCGCTGCGTCAGCGGCTGCGGGCGCGCCAGCGTCCCGAGACGGAGGCCGAAGGCATTCTCGCCGCGGCGACCATGCGGGACGAGGCGGCTTTGGCGCTGATGCAGACCCTGTCGGTTCCGGCACCGGTCGCGCATCTTTCCATGCCGACCCAGCGCCTGACCGGCCGCTCGCAGCGCCGCTGGCTGACGCTGCCCGCGATCAACGTGTCGTGGAGCCGCGGCTGATCCCGCAGAGCACTTGCTGTGCGGAGCGATGAACGTGAGGTGTGACAAAGAGTGATCGCGGTCAAACGACTGGTCTTCGCTTTGGCGTCAATCGTACTGGCGGTGATCGCGGCGGCGCTGTTCTTCGTCGTCGTGACGGTCAACGGCGTCACCTATCTTCACATCCTGCAGATCTCGCTGCTGCTGTTGTGCTGCTTCTGGCTTGCGTGGGGCTTTAACACCGCGCTGGCCGGGATCGTGCTGCGGAGCCGGGCGCCCCGCAGCATGCCGACCTCCTGGCGGGGCGACAGCCGTACCGCCGTCCTCGTCCCGGTCTATAACGAGGACGCGCACGCCGTCATCGCGCGGGTCGGGGCCATGATCGAGGGGCTGCGCAAGACCGGCCGCCTCGCCCCGTTCGATTTCCACGTCCTCAGCGACTCGACCAATCCGGCCAATGTCGAGCAGGAACGGCGGGCCTTCGACATCCTGTTGTCGGAACTCGGCGTCGCCGGCCATCTCTACTATCGCCACCGCGAAAAGAACGTCGGCCGCAAGGCCGGCAACATCGCCGACTTCGTCACCACGAGCGGCGGCGCCTACGACTACATGCTGATCCTCGACGCCGACAGCCTGATGCGGCCGGAGACGATGTCCGAGATGGTCGCCCGGATGGACGCCGACCCGGAACTCGCCCTGCTCCAGACGCAGCCGCTGATCATCGGGCGCCGCACGCTGTTCGGCCGTGCGCTGCAGTTTTCGGCCGCTTTGTTCTCGCCGATCTTCTCGCGCGGCATCGCCGCGCTGCAGGGCCGCGAGGGACCGTTCTGGGGCCATAACGCGATCATCCGCGTGCGCGCCTTCGCCGCCTGCTGCGGACTGCCGAACCTCAAGGGAAAGCCGCCCTTCGGCGGCCACATTCTCAGCCACGACTCCGTCGAGGCGGCGCTTCTGTCGCGGGCCGGCTACAAGGTGCGCGTCGACCCGGATCTCGGCGGCTCCTACGAGGAAGCGCCCTCCAATCTCATCGAATATGCCAAGCGCGATCGGCGCTGGTGCCAGGGGAACCTGCAGCACAGCCGCCTGGTGGTCGCGCCCGGCCTGAAGCTGTGGAGCCGGATCTCGCTGCTCGCCGGCATCATGGCCTATGTCGCCTCGCCGATCTGGCTGATGTTCCTGATCGTCAGCCTGCTCGACCCGGTACTCGCGCCGGAACCGAACTACTTCCCCGCCGGGTCGCTATTCCCGGTGTTTCCGCGGCCGGAGACCAACAAGGCGCTGCTGCTCCTGTTCGGCATCTTCGTGCTGCTTCTCCTGCCGAAGACGCTGATCACGCTCGGCAGCGCACTGACGCGGCGCAGCGGCAAGTTCGGCGGCTCCGGCCGCGTGATCGCCGGAGCGCTGGCCGAACTCGTGATGACGAGCATCCTCGCCCCGGTGATGATGATGTTCCAGTCGAAGGCGGTGGGCGAGATCCTGATCGGCGCCGATGCCGGCTGGCCGGCGACCGACCGCGAGGACGGCAGCCTGCCGCTCGGGACGGCCTGGCGCGCCAGCTGGTGGATGGTGCTCGCCGGCGCGATCGTCCTGTTCGCCACGGAAGAATACGCCCCGGACCTCATCGCCTGGACGCTGCCGATCGCGATCCCGCTGGTGGCGGCGCCGCTGCTGATCACCATGAGCGGCAGTCCTGCGCTCGGCGACTGGTTCCGCCGGATCGGCCTGTTCGCGACGCCGTTCGAGACTGACCCGGAGCTTGTAATCCGGGACGCCGCGGTCTGGCGCCAGCGTCTTGCAGCCCTGGATCGCACGCCCGGTCCTCAGAATGCCACGATTTCGGATGCAAGCGTCGTGCCGGATCCTGCTTAAGGCCGCGAGTCGCTCATGTCCTCCGTCGCACATTCTCCCGTGGCCACAGGCCGCGATCACCGCGTCGATTTCTGGCGCGGCGTCGCCCTGTCGATGATCTTCATCAACCACATCCCCGGGAATCTCTGGGAGAACTTCACCTCGCGCAATTTCGGGTTCTCCGACGCGGCGGAGCTGTTCGTCTTTCTCGCCGGATTCGCCTCGGCCTATGCCTACGGCCGGCAGTTCGTCGCCGGGCAGCGGCTCGTTGCCAGCCTGAAGGCCTGGCGGCGCGCCGGCTCGCTCTATCTCGTCCAGATGATGCTGACGCTGGTGGCGCTCGGGATCTTCTGCTGGGGCGTGCTCGCCTTCGGCCGCGGCGACCTCCTGCACACCATCGGCCTCGACGCCTTCGTCGACACGCCCGTCCAGATGATGGTCGGCCTCGCGACGCTCGGGCACCAGCTCGGCTATGTGAACATCCTGCCGATGTACACGATGATGCTGCTGATGCTGCCGGCGCTCCTGTTCCTCGCGCGCATCGACCTCAGGCTGATGCTCGGCGCTTCGGTGACGCTGTGGCTTCTCGCCGCAGGCTTCGACATCGACATGCCGGCCTATCCGCTGCCGGGTGGCTGGTTCTTCAATCCCTTCTCTTGGCAGCTGGTGTTCGCGATCGGCCTCACCTGCGGCTTCCGCCGCATCAAACTCGGCCGGGCGGTGCCCTATCGTCCCTGGCTGATGGCGCTCGCGATCGGCTATGCCTTCCTCGCGTTCCTGACGATCCGCTGCAATCTGTGGTCCTGGTGGGGTAGCCTCGACCTGCCCGTCATGATCGCCGGCTTCGACAAGACCTATGTCAGCCTGCCGCGCCTCCTGCATCTCTTGGCGGTCGTCTACATCTTCGCCAATGCCGCGCCGACCTCGGTCTTCTCCAACATCTCGAAGGACAATCTCTTCGCCATGCTCGGCCGCCATTCGCTGCCGGTCTTCGCGATGGGCACGATCCTGGCGCTGTTCGGCCAGGTGCTGAAGTTCGGCAAGCCGCAGAACTTCCTCGAGGACACGCTGCTGATCGGCTCGGGCCTCGTGCTGCAGTTCGCCCTCGCGCGCTATCTCGAATGGTGGAACAAGGCCAAGCAGGCGAAGATCCAGCCGACAGCCGGACGCACGAGCCCGGTTCCCGCGACCTATGGCGCGCACGCGCCGGCATTCGCCGGGCGGACGATCCGGCGCCTTTGACGAGAGACGGGACGCGAGGCGCGGCGATTTGCAGCACTTCGCAGTCTCGGGAAGTGTAGCCGAAGACCTCAGGCGCTGCGGCGGCAGAAGACAGTGTTCTATTGCGCCGCAGCACGAACACAGGCGGCGCTGCCACGCTCCTGACGCATTTCCCTCTTGCGCAGACCTCCGATTCACCTTCTAAATTTGGTGAGTCACTCGCCAAGGCGAGTCGAATGGGGGGGAAGCCATGACGACTGCGACATTATCAGGCTCTGGCTCGGGGGGCGGCTGGCTGTCGCGCAGCCAGACCGTGGCCAAGCCGAGCTTCAACCGCTGGATGGTGCCACCGGCGGCGCTGTGCATCCATCTGTGCATCGGTATGGCCTACGGCTTCTCGGTTTTCTGGCTGCCGATGAGCCACATGGTGGCCAATGCGGACCCGGCAGCGTGCCAGAACATCGGCTTTCTCGCCGAGCTGACGACGACGAGCTGCAACTGGAGCGTCCCGGCCGAGACGCATGTCTTCGAGACCTTCATCGCGGTGCTGGGCATCGCGGCGGCGATCTGGGGCGGCTGGCTGGAACATGCCGGCCCGCGCAAGGCCGGCTTCATCGCCGCGCTCTGCTGGGGCGGCGGCCTCGTCATCGGCGGCATCGGCGTGTCGATCCACCAGCTCTGGCTGTTCTATCTCGGCTGCGGCCTCATCGGCGGCGTCGGCCAGGGCCTCGGCTACATCACGCCGGTCTCGACGCTGATCAAGTGGTTCCCGGACCGGCGCGGCCTCGCCACCGGCTTCGCCATCATGGGCTATGGCGGCGGTGCGATGATCGGCGCGCCGCTCGCCGTTTGGCTGATGAGCCGTTTCGGCAGCGCCGGACAGCCGAATGCCGCCGCCGCGCTCATCATCCTCGGCATCATCTACTTCGTCGTCATGTCGATCGGCGCCTTCAGCTTCCGCGTTCCGCCGGTGGGCTGGTATCCGGAGGGCTACACGCCGCCCCGGCAAACCGGCAAGGCGATGATCACCCACCGCCACGTCCATCTGAACGAAGCGACGAAGACGCCGCAGTTCTGGCTGATCTGGCTGGTCCTCTGCCTCAACGTGACCGCCGGCATCGGCGTCATCTCGATGGCCAGCCCGATGCTGCAGGACGTGTTCGGCACGCATCTGATCCGGGGTGACGGCGCCGGGCTCTCACCCGAGGCGCAGAAGGCGGCGATCGTCGCGGCCGCCGCGGGCCTGGTCGGCCTGATCAGCCTGTTCAACAGCCTCGGCCGTATCTTCTGGGCCTCGCTGTCGGACAAGATCGGGCGCAAGAACACCTATTTCTGCTTCTTCATCCTCGGCATCATCCTCTACGTGCTGCTGCCGACCTGGGGCCACCTCCTGATCCCGGCGCTGTTCGTCCTGTCGATCTGCATCATCCTGTCGATGTATGGCGGCGGCTTCTCGACGGTGCCGGCCTATCTCGCCGACATCTTCGGCACCCAGATGGTCGGCGCGATCCACGGCCGCCTGCTCACCGCCTGGTCGGTCGCCGGCGTCCTCGGCCCGGTGATCATCGCCAGCATCCGGCAGTACCAGCTGGACAGCGGCGTTCCGCACGCGCTGGTCTACGACCGCACGCTCTACATCATGGCCGGCCTTCTCTTCCTCGGCCTGATCTGCAACGCGCTGGTGCGGCCGGTCGCCGAGAAGCACTACATGACCGACGAGGAGCTGGCGCGCGAACGGGCTCTGCAGAAGGAAGACACGCCGGAGGCCGGGGCCCAGGCCGCGGCCCGGGGCAAGTTCGGCATCGTCGGGATCATCTTCTGGATCGCGATCGGCGTGCCCTTCCTGATCGGCGTCTGGATCGCCCTTGCCAAGGGTGCGGCCCTGCTGTGACGCTGGGCCTGAGCAATCGCCAGCGGAGAGGGACGCCGAGCGGCGCCCCTTTCCTTCTTCGGCCGCATCCGGCAGCGGCGGGAGGATCGGCTTCCCGCTCCGGTTGACGCTGGGGATGAAGCCTCTTGCCGGAATTCAGGCGCGATCCATGTGACGTGCCGTTGGGGGATGTGCGGCGCCGAAATGGGCCGCGAGGAACCTCAGAGACCGACTGCCGCTTCGCCGGCAGCCAGCCGCCGAGGCTCGACTGACTGGGAGACATCCCCCCAACATCGTTAGGGAGGAATGCTCAATGAACCGGTACATGACCAGCCCGATCAGCCGTCGGTCGGTTTTGAAGACAGGCGCGGCCGTCGGCTTGTCGACCATCATCATGCCCGAGATCAGCTGGGGCGCGGACGAGACGCCGGTGAAGATCGGCGCGATCGACCCGCAGACCGGCACCTATGCCGCGCTCGGCGGCAACCAGCTGCGCGGCGCCAGCATGGCCGTCGACGAGATCAACAAGAAGGGTGGCATCCTCGGCCGTCCCGTCCAGCTGATCGCGGAGGACAGCCAGGGCCTGCCCGGCCCCGCCGTCAGCAAGGCGCAGAAGCTCGTCGACCAGCAGAAGGTCGACTTCCTGATCGGCTCGGTCAGTTCGGCGGTGTCGGAATCGCTCAGCCAGTTCGCCGAGCAGAACAACAAGCTGTTCATCGATTCCGGCGGACATGCCGACGACGTCACCGGTTCCAAGTGCCGCTGGCCGACCTTCCGCACCTGTTCGACGACCTGGATGCTGACCGCCGGCGACTTCCAGACGCTGTTCGACAAGTTCGGCAAGAAGTGGTTCTTCATCACGCCGGACTACTCCTTCGGCCACGCGCTGCAGACCGACTACGAGGCGCAGCTGAAGAAGGCGGGCGGGCAGTCCGTGGGCAACGCGCTGGCGCCGCTCGGCACGACCGACTTCTCGTCCTACCTGATCCGCGCCCAGGCCGCCAATCCGGACGTGCTGATCTGCCTGCAGGCGGGCAACGACCTGGTGAACCTCCTCAAGCAGGCGGTCCAGTTCGGTCTCGACAAGAAGATGACGGTCGGCGGCGCGATGCAGGAGCTGGAGGTGCTCGAGGCGCTGCCGCCGTCGGCGCTGATGGGCTGGTGGACCTTCGAGTGGTACTGGGACCAGCCGAACGTCCCGCACGTGAAGGAGTTCGTCGAGGCCTACAAGCAGCGCGCCGGCGGCAAGGTGCCGACCGCCCGCTCCTGGTTCGGCTATGCCTCGGCCCATGCCATCGCCCTCGCGGCGAACGAGGCGAAGTCCCTCGACGCGATGAAGGTGTCGAAGGCGCTCGCCGGACTCGAACTGCCGCCCGAGGTGGCGCTGCAGCCGGGCAAGGCGACCTACCGGGCCGACGATCATCAGATGATCGCCAACATGTTCCCCGGCTACGTCAAGAAGGACGCCAAATACCCCGACATGTTCCAGGTCGCCGACGTGGTGCCGGGCGAGAAGATCGCCCTGTCGCCTGCCGAAGCCGGCTGCAAGATGAGCTATCCCAGCTGAGCAGACGCTGGAACGGCGCGTGCAAGGAACCGGCCGACCCGCCGGTTCCCTGTCGCGCGCCGTTCCCCTCCCCCTGGCGCTTCGGCGAACGACGTGACGTGACACCGTGGAACTCCTGCTTTTCTACAGCCTCTTCAACGGGGTAATCATCGGCATCTTCTACGCGATGATGGCGCTCGGCCTCTCGCTCATCCTGGGCCTCAACGGGGTGATCAACTTCGCCCACGGCACTTTCATGGCGCTGGGCGGCTATCTCGCCTTCACCATCGAGCCCTATGTCGGCTTCTGGGGCAGCCTGTTTCTCGCGCCGCTCCTCGCCGTCGTCTTCGGCATCGCGACCGAGCGCCTGCTCATCCGGCCTCTCTACGGGCGCGATCCCCTGTTCTCGCTGCTCCTGACCTTCGGTTTGGCGATGATCATGGAGGATCTGATCCGCACGATCTGGGGCGCGGTGGGCGTGCCCTTCGCGATCCCCGGCTATCTGAACGCGCCGCTCAGCAACTCGATGTTCTTCCTCACCGGCTACCGCATCGCGCTGATCCTGATCACCGTGCTGGTCGCCGGCGCGCTGTTCGCGGCGCTGCGCTACAGCCGGATCGGCATCCGCATCCGCGCCGGCAACGCCGATCTCGAGACGATCTCCTCGCTCGGCGTCAACATCCTGTTCCTGCGCGCGGCGAACTTCGGCATCGGCATCTACCTCGCCGGCATCGCCGGGATCCTCGCCGCCGGCCAGCTCGGTCTCTCGCCCTCGATCGGCGCCTCGCTGATCATGCCGGCCTTCGTCGCGATCATCGTCGGCGGGGTCGGGAGCCTGGCAGGATCGGTGCTGGGTGGCCTCATCATCGGCATCGCCTCCGGCGTCACCGCCGCCTTCTTCCCCGCCGCGCAGGAGGTGGTGATCTACGTCATCATGGCCATCGTGCTGATCGTCCGGCCGCGCGGGCTGCTCGGCCAGGAGGGGCTCTTCGAATGAACACCGCAACCGACACGACCGCCGTCTCGATGCCCGCACGCCGCACGATCGGCGGGCGCGAGATCGCCGCGGTGCTGATCTGGCTGGGGCTGCTGCTCGCGCCGCTCTGGCTGCCGGCGCTCGGCGGCTACATGAACCTCGCCTCGCGGGTGCTGATCTATGCCATGGTCGCGACCGGGCTGAACCTCCTCCTCGGCTATACCGGCGGATTGTCCTTCGGGCACGCGGCCTATTTCGGCCTCGGCGCCTACGGCACCGGCCTGTTCCTGATCCATGTCAGCAACTCGCTGCCGCTGGCGATCCTCGCCGGCACGCTCCTCGGCGGCCTCGCCGGAATCCTCGTCGGACCGATGGTGATGCGCCGCAAGGGCATCTACTTCTCGATGATCACCATCGCCTTCGGCCAGATGTTCTACTTCATCGCGGTGCGCTGGAATTCGCTGACCGGCGGCGAGGACGGGCTGACCGGCTTTTCGCGCGTGCCGCTGCATTTCGGCTCGACCACGGTCGACCTCGGCGCGACCAACTTCTACTACCTCGTCCTCGGCCTCTTCGCGCTGGTGATGCTCATCGTATGGCAGATCCTGCGCTCGCCGATGGGCCATACCTTCGTCGCGACGCGCGAGAACCCCATGCGGCTGCGCTTCCTGGGCGTCGCGGTGGACCGGCAGATCTGGGCCGCCTTCGCGATCTCCACCTTCATCGCGGCGCTGGCGGGCAGCCTCAACGCGCTGCTGACCAGCTTCGCCTCGCCGGACAATCTCGGCTGGCAGCTCTCCGGCTCCTTCGTGGTGATCTGCGTGCTCGGGGGCATGCGCAGCTTCTGGGGGCCGTTCCTCGGCGCCATCATCTATGTCGCCGCGCAGGACTACCTGTCCTCGGCCACGCAGAACTGGATGACCTTCATCGGCCTCATCTTCGTGCTCGCCGTCCTGTTCTTCCCCGACGGCCTGCTCGGCTTCCTGAAGGGGAGGACGCGGTCATGAGCCTCTTGGAACTGACCAAGGTCGGACGCAGATTCGGCGCGATCCAGGCGCTCGACGACATCTCGCTGACGGTCGAGGAAGGCGAGCTGCGCGCCATCATCGGCCCGAACGGTGCGGGCAAGACGACGCTCTTCAACCTGATCAGCGGCTCCTTCCCTCCGAGCGAGGGCCAGATCCGCTTCGACGGCCAGCCGATCACCGCGGTCAATCCCGACACGCTGGTGCGGCGAGGCATCATCCGCACCTTCCAGATCACCCAGGTGTTCCTCTCCCTCAGCGTCTATCAGAACCTGCGCGTGGCGGTGGAAACCGCTATGGGGCTGCAGCTGCGCCCCTGGATCTCGCGCCGCACGCGCGCCGAGGTGGAGGCGAAGGTCGAGGAGCTCGTCGCGGTGACGCGGCTCGGCAACAAGCTCGACCGGATCGTCGGCGAGATGTCCCATGGCGACCAGCGCGTCGTCGAGATCGGCATCGCGCTGTCGCGCCATCCGCGGCTCCTGCTCCTCGACGAGCCGACCGCCGGCATGGGCGAGGAGGAGACCCACCACATGACGGACCTGATCCGCCGGCTGAACGGGGACCAGGGCATCACCATCGTGTTCGTCGAACACGACATGGCGATCGTCTTCGGCATCGCCGACCGGATCACGGTGCTCGACAACGGCACGATGCTGGCCGAGGGCACTGCGGACGAGATCGCCGCCAATCCTCGGGTCCAGGCGGCCTATCTCGGCTCCGAGCTGGAGGAGACCGCGGCATGAGCCTCGTCCTCGAAGCCGAGAACCTGCAGACCTATTACGGCAAGAGCCACATCCTGCACGGGGTGTCGCTGAAGGTGGGCGAGGGAGAACTCGTCGCGCTGCTCGGCCGCAACGGCGCCGGCAAGACGACGACCATGCGCTCGATCATGGGGCTGACCCGTCCGCGCGAGGGCTCGATCCGGCTCTTCGGCAAGGAGATGGTCCGTGCGCCCTCCTTCCGCATCGCCGGAGCGGGGGTGGGCTACGTGCCGGAGGGGCGCAAGATCTTCGGGCATATGAGCGTCCACGAGAACCTGCTCGTCCCGAGCGAGACGAGCGGGCCCTGGACGGTCCAGAGCATCTACGGCCTGTTCCCCCGCCTGGCGGAACGGCGCAACAGCAAGGGCGGCCGGCTGTCCGGCGGCGAGCAGGAGATGCTGGCGATCGCCCGCGCCCTGCTCCTCAACCCCAAGCTCCTGATCCTCGACGAGCCGTCGCAGGGCCTCGCGCCGGTGATCGTGCAGGAGGTGATGCGCACGATCGGCCGGATGAAGGCCGAGGGCATGTCGATCCTGCTCGTGGAGCAGAACGCCAAGCTGGCGCTGCGGCTGGCCGACAGGGCCTATGCCCTGTCGGATGGCGAAGTGGTCTATGACGGCTCCGCCGCGGCGCTCGCCGCCGATACCTCACGCATGGAGCAGCTGGCCGGGGCGGGGCACGTCGCCTGAGCCGGCCTACTTCATCGTCGGGATCGAGAACTCCGCCCCGTCCTTGATGCCCGAGGGCCAGCGGCTGGTGACGGTCTTCGTGCGCGTATAGAAGCGGAAGCCGTCGGCGCCGTGCTGGTTGAGGTCGCCGAAGCCCGACGCCTTCCAGCCGCCGAAGGTGTAGTAGCTGAGCGGCACCGGGATCGGCACGTTGACGCCGACCATGCCGATGTTGATGCGGGACGCGAAGTCGCGCGCGGCGTCGCCGTCTCTCGTGAAGATCGCGACGCCGTTGCCGTATTCGTGGCTCATCGGCAGGTCGAGCGCCGTCTCGTAATCCTTCGCCCGCGCGACCGAGAGGACCGGTCCGAAGATCTCGGTCTTGTAGATGTCCATCTCCTTGGTCACGTGGTCGAACAGGCAGGCGCCGACAAAGAAGCCGTCCTCATAGCCCTGCATCTTGAAGCCGCGCCCGTCGACGACGAGCTTCGCACCCTCCTCGATGCCGCGGTCGACGAGGCTGAGGACGCGCTTCTGCGCCTCGCGGGTGACCAGCGGGCCGAAGTCGACATCGTCGCCGGCCGTATAGGGGCCGATCTTCAGCGCCTCGACCTTGGGGATCAGCTTCTCGACCAGCCGGTCCGCCGTCTCCTCGCCGACGGGAACCGCCACCGAGACCGCCATGCAGCGCTCGCCCGCCGCGCCGTAGCCGGCGCCGATCAGCGCGTCGACCGCCTTGTCCATATCGGCGTCCGGCATGATGATCATGTGGTTCTTGGCGCCGCCGAAGCACTGGACGCGCTTGCCGTTGGAACAGCCGCGGCCGTAGATGTACTTCGCGATCGCCGTCGAGCCGACGAAGCCGATGGCCTGGATGTCCGGATCGTCGAGGATCGCGTCCACTGCGCCCTTGTCGCCGTTGACGACGTTGAGGATGCCGGCCGGCGCGCCCGCCTCCAGCATCAGCTCGGCGAGCATCAGCGGCACGGTCGGGTCGCGCTCGGACGGCTTGAGGATGAAGGCGTTGCCGGCGGCGATTGCCGGGCAGAACTTCCACATCGGGATCATCGCCGGGAAGTTGAACGGCGTGATGCCCGCGACGACGCCGAGGGGCTGGCGGATCGAATAGATGTCGATGCCGGGGCCGGCCCCTTCCGAGAATTCGCCCTTCATCATCTGCGGCGCGCCGATGCAGAACTCGGCGACCTCGAGGCCGCGCTGCACGTCGCCCTTGGCGTCGGGGAAGGTCTTGCCGTGCTCCTTCGACAGGGCTTCGGCGAGCTTGTCCATGTCGCGGTTGAGAAGCTCGACGAACTTCATCATCACGCGGGCGCGGCGCTGCGGATTGGTCGCGGCCCAGGCCGGCTGCGCGTCCCTGGCGTTCTCGACCGCCGCGCGCAGCTCCTCGCCCGAGGCCAGCGCGACGCGCGCCTGCACCTCGCCGGTCGCCGGATTGAAGACGTCGGCGAAGCGCCCGCTGGTGCCGGCAACGCGCTTGCCGCCGATAAAATGACCGATGTCCTGCATGATCGCTCCTCCGCGAATGATCCGACGGTCCGTTGTGCTACGCAGAAATAAAGATGCCAATGGCTTGCGACGCGCATCCGTTGTGCGAAAATCGACGTTCCTACGCTCGATTGGCCGTATCTGATGAACTGGGACGACATCCGGATTTTTCTCGCCGTCGCCCGGGCCGGCCAGATTCTTGCGGCGGCACGGCGGCTGGAACTGAACCATGCGACGGTCGGGCGGCGGCTGACGGCGCTCGAGACGGCGCTCGGCGCGCATCTCCTGCACCGCCGGCCGAACGGCTGCGAGCTGACCGAGACCGGCCGCAGCTTCCTGGAACATGCCGAGCGGATGGAGGCGGCGCAGCTTGCCGCGCGCGCCGCGATCGGCGGCGCGGACGTCGCGCTCTCGGGGACGGTGCGGATCGGCGCGCCGGACGGATTCGGCACCGCCTTCCTCGCACCGCGGCTCTGGCGCCTGCAGGAGCGCCATCCGCAGCTGACGGTGCAGCTGGTGCCGGTGCCGCGCGCATTCTCGATCTCGCGGCGCGAGGCCGATATCGCGATCACCGTGGAGCGGCCGGAGGCCGGCCGGCTCGTCGCCGCCAAGCTCGTCGACTACGCCCTCGGCCTCTACGCCTCACGCGGCTATGTGGCCGAGCGCGGCGCCCCGGAAAGCCTCGGAGACCTCGCGCGCCATCGCCTCGTCGGCGCGGTGGACGACCTTCTCTACAGCCCGCGCCTCGCCTATTACGTCGACCTCGTCCCCGACTGGCCCTCGGGGACCGAGATCTCCAGCGCCACCGGCCAGACCGAGGCTGTCGCCGCCGGCGCCGGCATCGGCATCCTGCATTCCTTCATGGCGAGCCGCCGCCCGGACCTCGTCCGCCTGCTGCCCGAGGCGACGATCCGCCGGACCTACTGGCTGGTCTACCACGAGAGCGCCCGCGACGTGCGCCGCATCGCGGTCGCCGCGGACTTTATCCGGGAACTGGTGGAGGCGGAGCGGGGGTTGTTCGGGTGACGCCGAGGGACGGCGCGGCTGGTGGCGGCGCCGGGTCGGCGGGACGGTGCGCCCGCGTCAGCCGTTGAAGTCGGGCAGCTTCTCGACCTGTTCCTTGGTGAGGTTCGTGCGCAGCTTGCCCATGTCGAGCTTCACGTCCGGCAGCATCAGGATGATGTTCTTCTGGCCCATGCCGAGGAAGCCGCCGACGTCGATGGTGATCGCCTTCGGCTGGCCGTTCTGGTCCCCGAGCACGCTGTGGACCTCGCCGAGGTCGGACCCGTCGGCGCCGATCACCTGCAGCTTGTCGACCTGCCCGACCATCAGGTTGAGGCTCTGCACCGGAACGTCGTCCTTGCCGATCGGCACCAGCACGTCGGCCCGGGGAGCCGCCGAGGAGGCCGACCCGCCGGCGCCGCTTCCCGCTTGGCCGGACTGGCCGGCCGTGCCGGACTGATCGGCCGAGGACGAGGTGGCATTGCCGGTGGCAATCCCCGGCTGCGTGCCCTGCGCGAGCGCCGGGCCGGCGAGGAGGACAAGGGCTGCGGCTGCGAGGATCGGCTTCACGGCGGGTCTCCTTCGTGGGGAACAGGCGAGGCAGGTCGGCTGGCATTCGGATGCGTCGAACGGCCACCCGAAGCGGGCGCTCCGGCGCCTTGGCGCCGCGGGATCGGAACCACGGCTTCGGCGGAAAGTTCCGGCCGAGACGGTTTCCGGTCCCGCGCGGGACGATCCTGCAGCCAGAGCCGGCTCCGTGGATGGTTGATGCGGATCAATGACCAGAGGCGCCGGCCGCGATCATCTTACGGATGGTCAGCGAAACGGGGATGACGATGTACAGGAAGATCATGGTGCCGGTCGATCTCGCCCATACCGACACGCTCGGCAAGGCGCTGAAGACCGCCGCCGATCTCGCCCGCCTCTACGGCGCGTCCGTCACCTATGTCGGCGTGACGATGTCGACGCCGGGCCCCGTGGCGAAGACGCCGGAGGAGTTCGATCGCCAGCTGCGGCATTTCGCGGGCGAAGAGGCGAGCCGGCACGGGATCGAGGCGGCGGCGAAGTCCATCGTCGTCCACGATGCCGCGGTCGACCTCAACCATGCCCTGCTCCACGCGGTCGAGGACATCGAAGCCGACCTCGTCGTCATGGCCTCGCACCGGCTGGGCTTTCCCGACCACTTCTTCGCCTCGCATGCGAGCACGGTCGCCCAGCACGCGGATGTCAGCGTCCTCGTCGTGCGCTGACCGGTGAGATCAGCCGCGCCACTCCCCAGAGCGATCGAGGGCGGCGAGCAGCGCATGGATCGCGCGGTTGAGCGGCACGTCGACCCCGCCGCGCGCGGCCGCGCGCAGCACCGCCCCGGTCAGATGGTCGTATTCCAGCGAACGCCCCGAGAGCCGGTCGTAGAGCATGGAGGAGCCGCTCTGCGAATTGACGCCGCCATAGGAGGAAAGGACCGCCTCGGCCTCGCCGTCGGCCAGCCGCGCCCCCGCCGCCCGCGCCGCCGCGACGCCCTCCCGCATCAGGCCGAGCGCGAGATCGCGGATCGCGGGTTCGGAGAAGACCTCCATCCGGCGCAGGGTCAGCGCCGTGATCGGGTTGGCGCAGATGTTCGACAGGAGCTTGCGCCATGCGGTGGTGAGGAAATCCTCCGCCAGATCGACCTGAAGCGCGCTGCCGGCAAAGCGCGCCTTCGCGCCCCGCCCCGTCGGATCGTCCGGCAGCACCATGCGGCTGTTCGAATGATGCACGACACGGCCGGGCCGCGTGCGCTCGGCCGCGACATAGACGATCGCCGGCACGATGGTGGCGCCGGGCGCCAGCGGCTGCACGCGCTGGGCATGCTCGACGCCGTTCTGCGCGACGAGGACGCTGGTATTCTGGCCGGCGAGCCGCTCGAACCACGGCGCGGCGCTCCCGGTGTCCTGCGCCTTCGTCGCCAGCACGACGAAATCGGTTTCGGCGACCTCTGCCGGATCCGTCGCGATCGTGACGGGGATGTCGCGCGTCGTGCCGCCGTCTTCGAGCACCAGCCTCTCGAAGGGCGTGCGCACGCACAGCGTCACGTCATGGCTGGCATCGGCCAGCATGGCCGCGAAGTAGCCGCCGATCGCCCCTGATCCGATCACCGCCACCATGAATCGCCCCTTCCTTCTTCAAGGCGGCTCCGCCGCCAGATGTTGTGCTGGACTCCGGCCAAACCAGGCGCCGCGGCGGCCGCGGGCAGTGCGGACATCAGCTGCGGTTCGACACCGCCGCCTGTTCGAAGGTCGCCATGCCGGCGTGGCATTCGGCCGCCGCCTTGACGATGCCGGCGGCGAGCGCCGCGCCGGTGCCCTCGCCGAGCCGCATGCCGAGCGCCAGCAGCGGCACCTTGCCCATCGTCTCCAGCGCCCGGATATGCGCCGGCTCGGCCGAGACATGACCGAACAGGCAATGGTCCAGCGCAGTCTTGTCCATCGCGTAGAGGACCGCGGCCGCCGCGGTCGTCACGAAGCCGTCGACGATCACCGGGACCTGCCGCATGCGCGCGGCGAGGATGGCACCGGCCATCGCCGCGATCTCGCGGCCGCCGAGCCGGCGCAGGGCCTCCAGCGGGTCGGACAGCTGCCCCTCGTTCAGCTTGAGCGCCGCATCGACGACCTCCGCCTTGTGCTCCACACCGGCCGCATCGGCCCCGGCGCCAGGGCCCACCCAGTCGGCGCCCGTGCCGCCGAAGAGGCCGGCGAAGACCGCCGCGGCGACCGTCGTGTTGCCGATGCCCATCTCGCCAATGCACAGAAGATCCGGCTCGCCGGCCAGAACCTCCATGCCGAAGGCCATGGTCGCCGCGCAGGTGCGCTCGTCCATCGCCGGCTCCTCGGTGATATCCCCGGTCGGCAGTTCCAGCGCGAGGTCGAACACCTTCAGGCCGAGATCATAGACCGCGCAGATCTGGTTGATCGCCGCGCCGCCGGCGGCGAAGTTCGCCACCATCTGCGCCGTCACCTCGGCGGGATAGGGCGAGATGCCCTGCCTGGTGACGCCGTGATTGCCGGCAAAGACCGCGACCAGCGGCCGGCGCACGGCGGGTGCCCGCCCCTGCCAGGCCGCCAGCCATTCGGAGATCTCCTCCAGCCGGCCGAGCGCGCCCGGGGGCTTCGTCAGCTGCGCCTCGCGCTCGCGCTTGGCCATCATCGCGGCCCGGTCCGGCCCCGGCATGGTGCGAACGAGCTCGCGGATGTCGTCGAAGGGCAGGCCGGTGATGGACATGGAGGAGGCTCCGGGGCTTTTAGTCGTTCTGGCGCGCGCTTGTAGCGCTGCAGCGACGTCATGCGCCGGCCGGACGAGTCGGGCAAGGGTTGAGGAGGAGAGGACATGCCGACCATCGCCGGGGCGACGCTGCGATCCCTCGCCTTCCTGACGCGGCTTCCGGCGCCCGACCGCACCTTCGCCGGCCGGCCGGCGCTCGGCAAGGACGCCTTCGCCTTTCCCCTCGCGGGCCTTGTCGCCGCGCTCCCGGCCGCGCTCGTGCTCATCGCCGCCGACGGCGCGGGCCTGTCGCCGGTCGTCGCCGCGCTCCTGTCGCTCGCCGCGCTGATCGCCACCACCGGCGCACTGCACGAGGACGGGCTTGCCGACGTCGCGGACGGTCTCGGCGGGCATCATGCGGCGGAGCGGGCGCTCACCATCATGAAGGACAGCCGCATCGGCGCCTATGGCACGCTGGCGCTGGTCCTGTCGGTGGGCCTGAGGGTCGGGCTCCTCGCGGAGTTACTCGAGACCGGCGGCCGGGGCGCAGCCGCGCTCGGCCTGATCGCGGCGGCAAGCGTCAGCCGCGGCGCGATGGCCTGGCTCTGGGCCTCGCTCGCTTCGGCCAATCCGGACGGCGTCGCCGGGCGGTCCGGCCGGCCGTCGCGCCGGGCCGGGCTCGTCGCCCTCCTCCTCGGCGACGCGCTTCATCTCGGCCTCGGCACCGCATCCTTCGGCCTCTGGCGCAGCCTCGCAGGCCTTGCGCTCGGCGGCCTCGCCCTCCTCTGGTTCCGCGCCTTCATCCGCCGGCGTCTCGGCGGCCAGACCGGCGACTGCCTCGGCGCGGCGCAGCAGCTCACCGAGATCGCCGCGCTGATCGGCCTGGCACTGGGGATGTGACCGTTCAGGGCAGCGACAGGACGATCGCCAGCGCCGTCAGCGCCGTGGCGAGGAGCGACGCCCGGTCGAAGATGGCGATGGCATGCCGGATGTCGTCGGGCGTCGCCTCGTAGCGGCCTTCGGGGTGGATACGCGGCGCGTCGACGACGAGCGTGCCGTAGCGCCGCGGGCCGCCGAGCGCGACGCCGATCGCCGCCGCCATCGCCGCTTCCGGCCAGCCGGCATTCGGCGACCGGTGGCTCGGCGCGTCGCGACGGGTGACGGCGAGAATGCGGGGGAGCGCGCCGGGATCGAGCCGGCCGATGGCGCCCGCGACTGCGATCAGCAGCGCCGAGAGGCGCGCCGCCGGCCAGTTGACGAAATCGTCGAGCCGCGCCGCCGCAAAGCCGAAGGCGCGGTGGCGCTCGCTCATGTGGCCGATCATCGAATCCGCCGTGTTGACGACCTTGTAGGCGAAAAGGCCCGGCAGGCCGAGGAGGAGATACCAGAGGAAGGGCGCGACGAAGCCGTCCGAGGCATTCTCGGCAAGGCTCTCGATCGCTGCCCGGCAGACGCCGGCCGTATCGAGCTGGTCCGGATCGCGCCCGACGATCATCGAGACCGCACGTCGGCCGCCAGCGAGACCGTCCGTCTCCAGCGCCGTCTCGACCGCCCGGACATGGTCGATCAGGCCCTTCTGCGCGAGGAAGACCCCGACGATCCCGGCCTCCACGCACCAGCCGAGGGGGCCGAGCGCGCGCAGCAGCGCCGAGAGGATCACGCCGCCGACGAGCGCCGCGCCGACGAGAACAGAAATAGCGACGAAGCCGTTGCGACGCCGCGCCGGCTCGGACAGGCTCTCGCGGTTGAGCACGGCGTCGAGGACGGCGATCGCGCGGCCGATCAGCACGATCGGATGCGGCATGCGGCGCCACAGCCAGTCGGGATCGCCGACGAGCCGGTCGAGCACCGTGCCGGCGAGAAGGATCGCGAGGCGCAGCGTCATGTGCCGTCCGCCGCGCTCGGAGGGATGATCGGGGCAACGGGCTTCATGCCGCCTCCCGGTCGATCACGTGCAGGAAGGAGCCGCAGATCCGGCCGGCGACCAGGCCGAACGCGCCGAGGTCGTCGCCGCGGGCGTCGCACGCCCGAAACAGCGGCTCGCCCGGCCCTTCCGAGACGATCGACGCATAATGGAACTCGTGCGCCCGCAGCCGCTGCGGCCAGGGCAGACCCGCGAGCGGCTCAAGCCGACGATAGCCGAGATGCAGCCGCCGGCGGGCGAAGCTGGTCCGCAGCGGGAGGAGGCCGAGCATGCCGTGCGTCGCGCCTTCCGCATCCTCCAGCGCCTCGCCGAGCACCATATAGCCGCCGCACTCGCCATAGATGGCCGCGCCCCGCACCGCGGCGTTCCGCATGCCGGCCTTGAAACGGGTTGCGGCGGCGAGCCGGGCGCCGTGAAGCTCGGGGTAACCGCCGGGCAGGTACACCGCGTTGGCCTCGGTCGAAGGCGCCTCGTCGGCGAGCGGCGAGAAGAAGGAGAGCTCGGCACCGAGCCGCCGCCAGCCGTCGAGAAGATGCGGATAGGCGAAGGCGAAGGCGCCGTCGCTCGCGACCGCGATGCGCTGGCCGAGCGGGGCAAGGGCAATGCCGGTCGGCGTCGGGGCCGCCGAAGCGCCCGCCGACGATCGAGGCGCAGCACGCGGTGCCTGCGCCCCGCACCCGTCGCCTTCGCTTAGCTCGCGTCTTTCGCCGGTTACTTCCGGCCCGCGCGAGCCTTTCGCCAGATCTGCAAGCGCAGAAAGATCGGCCCCAGCGGCCATCCAATCCGCCGCCCGGTCGAGGAAGCCTTCGAGCTCCGCATGCTCGCCCGCCTGGACGAGGCCGAGATGGCGCTCCGGCAGGACGAGATCCGCCCGGCGCGGCAGGACGGCGAGGACGGGGATGCCGAGCGGCGCCAGCGCATCCTCGAGGAGAGCCGCATGCCGGTCCGAGCCGACGCGGTTGAGGATCAGGCCGGCGAGGGAGACGTCCGGCCGATGCGTCGCAAAGCCCCTGACCAGCGCCGCGACCGAATGCGACTGCTTCGCGCAGTCGACGACGAGCACGACGGCGAGGCCGAGCTGTGCCGCGAGATCGGCCGCCGAGCCGCTGCCGTCCGCCGCACCGTCGAACAACCCCATCATCGCCTCGACGACGAAGGCCTCACCGGCCGCTCGCGCCTCGCCGGCCAGCTCCGCGACGAGTGCCGGCCGCATGGCCCAGGGGTCGAGATTGACACACGGCGCGCCCGAGGCCGCGGCGTGGAAGGCCGGGTCGATATAGTCCGGGCCGGCCTTGGCCGAGCGGACGGCGACGCCGGCGCGGCTGAGCGCGCGGAGCAGCGCCAGCGTTACCGTGGTCTTGCCGGCGCCCGACGACGGCGCGGCGACGAGGAGACCTGTCATGGCGAGAGGCTCCAGGGGGCAGAGCGGTTCCCCTGCGTTCTTCTCCCCCACGGGGAGAAGTGGCCGGCAGGGCGATGAGGGGGGCTCGGCGCGCAGATATGCGGCTGGCCGCTCCGCGGCACCCCCTCATCCGGTTCGCTGCGCTCGCCACCTTCTCCCCTTCGGGGCGAAGAAGGGCGCCCCATTCCGCAACGGACCAGCATGCGGAGCGAGCCAATCGTTTCCTCCGTCCCCATCTCGGCTATAAGCCGACCATGGGCTTCAACCGCAGCGACGACGGGACCGACGGGCCGACGGATCGCCGGCCGCTCAGGCGCGGCTGGACGACCGGCGCCTGCGCGACGGCCGCGACCAAGGCGGCGCTGACGGCGCTCCTGACAGGCGAATTTCCCGACCCGGTCGAAATCGTCCTGCCGAAGGGCGAAACGCCGCGCTTCGCTCTCAACCGGCACGAACTCCAGGACGGCCAGGCGATGGCCGCCATCGTCAAGGACGCCGGCGACGATCCGGACGTGACGCATCTCGCCGAGATCGTCGCAAAGGTGCGCTTCGAAGCGCCGGGCAGCGGCATCGTCTTCGCGGCGGGCGACGGCGTCGGCACGGTGACGCGCGCCGGCCTGCCGATCCCGCCGGGCGAGCCGGCGATCAACCCGGTGCCGCGGCAGATGATGCGCGGCGTCGTCGAAGCGCTCTGCGCCGAACACGGCCGGCCGGCCGACGTGACGGTGACGATCGGCGTCACCGGGGGCGCGGAACTCGCCGAGAAGACGTGGAACCCGCGGCTCGGCATCGTCGGCGGCCTGTCGATCCTCGGCACAACCGGTGTCGTCCATCCCTTCTCCTGCTCGGCCTGGATCCATTCCATCCATCGCGGCATCGACGTCGCCCGGGCCGCAGGCCTCGCCCATGTCGTCGGCGCCACCGGCTCGGCGAGCGAATCCGCCGCCCGCGCTCTCTACCCCGAACTGCCCGAGATCGCCTATCTCGACATGGGCGATTTCGCCGGCGGGCTGCTCAAATATCTGCGCGCCCGTCCGGTCGAGCGCCTGACCATCGCGGGCGGCTTCGCCAAGCTCACCAAGCTGGCGCAGGGGGCAATGGACCTCCATTCCGGCCGCAGCCAGGTGGACTTCGCCTTCCTCGCCGGCCTCGTGCGGGCGGTCGCGCCGGAGAGGGCCGTGGCACTGGAGCCCGCCATCCTTAGCGCCAACACGGCGAAGCAGGTGCTCGACCTCTGCTGCGCCGAGGGCATCGACATCGCCGCGGCCGTCGGCGGCCGTGCGCGGGTGGCGGCCCAGACGATCCTGCGGGATGCGCCGGTCGCGGTGGAGATCGTCGTCACCGACCGGGAGGGCACCGTCCTTGCCCGCGCCGGCTGAGACGATCCTGATCCTCGGCGGCACGGCCGAGGCGAACCTGTTGACCGAGCGGCTGCGGCAGGCGCGGCCGGAGGCGCGCATCGTCCTGTCGCTGGCAGGACGCACGCATGCGCCGGCGCTGCCGGCGGGCGTCGAGGTGCGGATCGGCGGCTTCGGCGGCGCGGCGGGGCTGGCCGAATACCTCGGGGCAGAGCATGTCGTCTGGCTCGTCGACGCCACGCACCCGTTCGCCGCCGGCATCAGCCGCAATGCGGCGGAAGCGGCGGAGATTGCAGACGTCCAGCGCATCGCGCTCGTGCGGCCGCCCTGGGAGCCGGTGGAGGGCGACCGCTGGACGGCAGCAGACTGCCTCGGCACCGCGCGCGATGCCTTGCCGGCTGGCGCAAAGGCGTTCCTGGCGCTCGGCCGCCAGCATCTGGCACCGTTCCGCCTCCGGCCGGACATCGCCTTCGTCGTGCGGATGATCGAGCCGCCGGACCCGCCCCTGCCCTTTCCGGCCGAGGTCGTGCTCGGCCGGCCGGAGGTCGACGCGGCGGCCGAAGCGACGCTGTTCGCCCGCCTCGCCATCACCCATCTCGTCTGCCGCAACTCGGGCGGCACTGCCTCCTACGCCAAGATCGCGGCGGCGCGGCACCTGTCGCTGCCGGTCGTCATGATCGCGCGCGCGCCGGAGCCGCCGGGGCCGGTGGTGCGGACCCTCGACGAAGCGCTGGCCGTGCTCGGCGCCGCAAGCGCCGCCTGACCCGGCTCAGGACGCCGCAGCCTTCCGCTTCGGCCGCAGCACATGGACGTGGGCGGCGTCGTAGAGCTTGGAGTCGATGAACCCCGTCGCCCCCAGCCCGCGGCCGACGAAGATCAGCGCCGTGCGCGTCAGCTTGGCGGCGCGGATCTTCTGGTGGATGTCCGACAACGTACCCTTGATGAAGGCCTCATCGGGCCAGCCGACGCGGTAGGCGACGATCGCCGGGCAGTCCGGCCCGTAGGCTTCGAGCGGCGTCAGTTCGCGCTGGATGTGGGCGATATTGCGCACGGAGAGGTGGATCGCCAGCGTCGCGCCGCTTTTCCCGAGCGTCGCGAGTTCCTCGCCGTCCGGCATCTTCGAGGACTTCATCGCCGTCCGCGTCAGGATCACCGTCTGGCAGACCTCGGGCACCGTCAGCTCGGTCTTCAGCGCCGCCGCGGCCGCCGCGAAGGCCGGCACGCCCGGGGTGATCTCGTAGGGGATGCCGAGCGCGTCCAGCCGGCGCATCTGCTCGGCGATCGCGCCGTAGAGCGAGGGATCGCCGGAGTGCACGCGGGCGACATCCTGCCCTGCCGCATGCGCGGCCTCCATCTCCGCGACGATCTCGTCGAGGGTCATCGGCGCAGTGTCGAGAACACGAGCGCCTTCGGGCGCCGCCTTGACGATCTCCTCCGGCACCAGCGAGCCGGCATAGAGGCAGACGGGACAGCGCTCGATCAGCTTCAGGCCGCGCACGGTGATGAGGTCGGGCGCGCCCGGCCCGGCGCCGATGAAATGGACGGTCATGCTACTCCGAAGGGTCTGGCGTCAGGCGGCGTTGGCGATCGAGACTTCGGCGGTGATCTTCGACCAGGGGACGAAGACGCGGCCCGCCTCGTCCGCCTCGATCAGGCCGAGATAGGTGAGCTTCTCGACGTCCGCCGCAACAGCATCCCGGTCGCGGCCGAGAAGATCGGACAGCGCCTCCGGCTTCGTGGCACCCCGATGCTGCAGGGCTCCGAGCAGGGCCCAGCGCTCCGGCGTCATGGTGCGCCACAGGTCGTCGATGGTCTCAAAGGAAAGCCGCGGCGTGTTGGGGGTGAAATCGCCTGCGTCGATGCGTCTTGCGGCGGCGCGCAGGTCGTCGAAGAAGGCCTCATGGGTCGCGACGGAGAGAATGATTTCATTCATGGCCGATCTCCCGTTCCACATCCGCGGCGAAGTCTGAAATCAGGCGGTCGAGCGACACGAACCGGTACGGTTCCTCCCGATCGCGATAATGCCTGTGGTCGCCTTTCCCGGTCTCGTTATCATAGCCGATAATCCGCTCGCCGGGGCGGCCGAAGAACAATGAATATTTGAGGCCGTGCGGCCGTTCCGGCGTCGGGAAGGGCAAACGCCAGATCCTGGCCTCGCTGATGAAGCCGCCCGGCCGCACCTCCTTCCACGAAACCAGAAGCACGGCCCGCGTCACATATCCTCCGAAGCCTCGTCCGTTCTGTTGGCCCCAACCATACCCGTCCCCGCCTTCCCGGCATATCCCCGCGGCGTGTAGGCCCAGCGCCGGCCGTCGCCCGTCTCGACGACGCGCGTCTCGGATGAGCCGACGATCACCACCGTCAGCATGTCGCCGTCGTCGACCTGAAGCTCCGCGAGCGGCACGATCCGCACCGCCTCCCCCTCCCGCCCGAGATTGGTCGCGAGGATCACCGGCGTCGTTGCCGGCCGGTGCTTCAGGAGTTCGTCGCGGGCAAAGGCGAGCTGGGTGCGCCGCCGCTGCGAGACCGGGTTGTAGAAGGCGATGACGAAGTCTCCCTCCGCCGCCGCCCGCACGCGGCGCTGGATGTCCCCCCAGGGGGTCAGGAGATCGGAGAGCGAGATGGTGCAGAAGTCGTGGCCGAGCGGGGCGCCGGCCCGCGAGCCGGCGGCCTGCAGGGCGGAGATGCCCGGAGCGCATTCGATCGCGATGCGCCGCGCGGCATCCGAGACGCCGGCCTTGTCGATCAGCTCGAAGACCAGCGTCGCCATGGCGTAGATGCCGGCATCGCCCGAGCAGACGAGCGCCACGGTCTTGCCCTCGCCGGCAAGCTCCATCGCATGGCGCACCCGCGCCTCTTCCTTGCCGAGCGCAAAGTCGTGCCGCGTCTTGCCGTCGGCGAGCGGGCCGAGGAGGTCGAGGTAAAGGGAATAGCCGACGAGGTCGCTCGCCGCGGCGACCATCCGGCTGGCCTCGGGCGAACGCCAGGCCTCGGAGCCGGGGCCGATGCCGACGACGAAGAGCGTTCCGCGCGCCCGGCCGATGCTTTCCGGATCGAGCGGCGCGGGCGCCTCGCCGAGCGCGGCGGTGACGCGCCGCCCCTTGCGCTTGGCGACCGCCAGTCGACCGTCTGCTCCGACCGCCGCCAGCGCCGCGCCCTCGGCGACGCCGTGACAGCCGATCTCGGCGAAGACGACGTCGGAAGGCGTTTGCAGCCGCGGCGTCTCCGCCTCCAGCCGCTCCACCGGGAAGACCCGCGCCGGCACGCCGAAATGCGCCGCGACCGCCTGCACCGCCGCCTCGTCGGCTTTCAGATCGACCGAGACGACGGCAGCGAGCGACAACGCGCTGACCTTCGCCTCCGTCAGCACCGCTTCGGCGAGTTCGATCGCCGCCTCCGACGGCGCATGGCGCTCGGCGCCGATCCCGAGCACCAGCGTCTTCGGCCGGTAGAGGAGTTCTGCCTCCTGCGGCGGGCGCGCCTCTGTCGAGACGGTGAGGCGCACCGAGCCGTCGGCGGAAAAGGGGATGCGGCCGGCCTGCAGCCAGGGCGCCGGGCCGGCGGAGCGGGCGCTTGCGCCGGCGAGGAGATCGGCCATCGCCTGCTTGGCATCCTCGGGATTCTCCAGCACGAAGCCGAGCGGCGGAGCATCCAGCGCGACACCCAGTGCCAGGTCGCCCGCCGTCGTCACCGCGGCGAAGCCGTCGACGATCCCGGCGATCCTTCGCGCGAGGTCGTTGGCGCCGTGATGGCCGCCGAGGAGCGGCACCACGGCCGAGCCGTCCTCGGCGACGGCGACCACCGGCGGTTCGCGGCGCTTGTCGGACAGGAGCGGCGCGAGGATGCGGATCAGCGCGCCCGTCGCCATGACCGCGACGACCGGCCGACGGGCGGCAAAGAGGCCGCGCAGGTGGTCGGCGGCGCTGTCGAAGGTGATCGCGGCACCGGCGACCCGCCTTGCTGCGCCGTGCACGTCGCCGCGGATGCCTTGCGCGATGCCGCGCGCCATCGGCAGGGCGGACTCGCTGAGGATGACGACCGCCGGCCGGGGTGCGGCGGTGCGCGGATCGGCGGCGCCCATCAGACGCCCTCCCCGGCGGCGGCGCGATCGGCGGTACCGATCCTCCGGTTCGCGATCGCCGGCTCGTCGCCGCGATAGCCGAGGATCATCGAGAAATACGGCGCGTCGCCGGAGACCGCCGCAAGCGGCAACACCCGCTCCTCCGGCAGCGAGACGCGCTCGCAATAGGCGCAGGCGTCGGACAAGCCCAGCCGTTCCAGCAGCGCCTTCACCCGGCCGAAATGCCGGCCGAGCTTCATGATGGCAAAGCTCTGCGCCGCCGTGATCCGCTCGGCGAGTTCGTTGTCATCCAGCGGCCCGGGGATCACGGTCAAAACGTCGTTGCGGGCCGTCAGCGGGCGCTTTGCCGCCGCGGCCGCGGCCGTCACCGAGGCGACCCCGGGGACGATCTCCGCGGGATAGCGGTCCGCCAGACGATCGAAGAGATACATGAAGGAGCCGTAGAAGAAGGGGTCACCCTCGCAGAGCACCGCGACGTCCCGGCCGGCGTCGAGCCGCGCCGCGATCTTCGCCGCTGCCGCGTCGTACACCTCGGCGGCGGGGAAGCGCTCGACCCGCATCGGCATTTCGATCGCGATCTCCTCCTGCTCCGGCGAGAGGAAGTCGGCGACGATCGCCCGCGCGAAGCTGTCGCCGCCCTCGGGCGCCGGATAGGCGACGACCGGCGCCGCCTTCAAGAGGCGCAGCGCCTTCAGCGTCAGGAGCTCGGGGTCGCCGGGGCCGACGCCGAGCCCGGTGAGCGTGCCGGTCTTGCCCACGCGTCAGCCCCGCTTGGTGAGGTGCCAGTGGAGGACGGGCATCGCCGGCCTGAAGCCGCGATAGGGTCCGACCTTCTCGGCCTTTTCGACGCCGATCCGCATCAGTTCGCCGCCGAGCCGCGCCTGGAGGTCGAGGAGGATCGCCTCGGATTCCAGCGTCACGGCATGGGCGACGATGCGCCCGCCGGGCTTCAGCGCCGCAAAGGCCGCGTCGAAGACGCCGTCGGTGAGGCCGCCGCCGATGAAGATCGCATCCGGCGCCGGCAGCTCCGCGAACGCCTCCGGCGCCCGCCCCTCGACGATGACGAGGTCCGGCACGCCGAGCGTAGTGGCGTTCTCGGCGATCATGTCGAGCCGCTCCGCCTGATGCTCGATCGCGATCGCGCGGGTGCGCGGGGCGGCGCGCAGCCATTCCACGGCGATCGAGCCGGAGCCCGCGCCGACGTCCCAGAGCATTGCGCCCGGCAGCGGCTCCAGCGCGGCGACGGCGAGCGCGCGCAGCACGCGCTTGGTCATCTTGCCGTCGTGAACGAAGGCGTCGTCCGGCAGGCCCGGCACGGTCGGGCGCGGCGTCGCGGCCCGGCCGGCGACGCATTCGACCGCGACCGTGTTCAGCGCCGCGCCATGGTCGAGATCGAAGCCGGCGGCCGTCGTCTCGCGGATAGCCTCGCGGGCGCCGCCGAGATGCTCGCAGACGGTGAGCCGGCTCGGCCCGAAGCCGCGGGCGGTCAAGACGCGCGCGATCTCGCGCGGCGAGGCCGCGTCCTCCGAGAGGATCAAGAGGCGGGCGCCGGGCGCCAGATGCCGGGCGACGGCCTCGACCGGCCGTCCGTGCACCGTCAGGCAGGCACAGTCGGCGAGACCCCAGCCGAGCCGTGCGGCCGCCAGCGAAAAGGCGGAAGGCGTCGGGATCACCGTCATCTCGTCCGGCGTCAGATGCCGGGCGAGCGTCGCGCCGACGCCGAACCACATGGGATCGCCGGTGGCGAGCACCACGGTCGGCGTGCCCGCATGCGACAGGAGCTTTTCAAGTCCGTCCGCGAAGGGCTTGTCCCAGAGAACCGTCTCGGCCTCGGTCTCGCCGAGCATGGCGAGGTGCCGTTCCCCGCCGAAGACGAGGGTCGCCCGGTCGAGCGCCGCCAGCGCCTCGGCGGTGAGGCTCGAAAGGCCGCTGTCGCCGATGCCGATCACCGTCAGCCAGGGCGCGTCGGCCGCCGGGCACGGCGCCGCGTCATCGTCCGGTTCGGATCGGCCGGCGAGCCAGGGGCGGACGGGATCGGTCATCCCAGGCCCTTCGCCAGCGCGTTGACCGCCGCCGCCGCGAGCGCGCTGCCGCCGCGCCGGCCGGACAGGGTGACGAAGGGGATGCCGCGGGAATCGGCTGCCAGCGCCGCCTTGGCTTCCGCCGCACCGACGAAGCCGACCGGCAGGCCGATGATCAGCGCCGGCTTCGGCGCCCCCTCGTCGAGCCGTTCCAGGAGGCGGAACAGCGCCGTCGGCGCATTGCCGATCGCGACCACCGCCCCTTCCATCAGATCGGTCCAGAGATCCACCTGCGCCGCCGAACGGGTCGTCTCCTCGCGCTCGGCAAGGCGCCGGGTGCGCGGATCGGTGAGCCGGCAGACGATCTTGTTCTGCTGCGGCAGGTTGGCGGAGATGATGCCGTGCGAGACCATTTCGGCATCGCACAGGATCGGCGCACCGGCGGCGAGCGCCGCCCGCCCCGCTTCCACCGCGCCTTCCGAGACGACGAGGTCGCCGACGATGTCGGTCATGCCGCAGGCGTGGATCATGCGGATCGCGAGATCGTGCGCCTCCTCCGGCACGCCGGAGAGATCGGCTTCCTCGCGGATGATCCGGAAGCTCTCCTCGTAGATCGCCGCGGGGTCGCGCAGATACCCTCGCGTGGGCGCCACGGCGACGGCCGGCTCGTCCAGGCTGTCGTCCACCACCAGCTGGCCGAGGCCGGCGATCCAGCCTTCCTCCAGAAGCACGGCGCGGCGCTCGTCCTCGGACAGGTCGTGCGGCGCTTCGAGCAGCATGGCGAGGCGGCCGTCGGCATCGACCCTCGCGAAGAGTTCGGCGAAGAACTCGACCTGTGCCTCGTCGAGGCAGGACTTGTCGCCCTTCTCGATCGGCAACAGGCCGGGATAGATCTCGGCGAGCACGATCGGCGCGTCGAGGTTGTCGGCGAAATTCGTCTCGAACGGCCAGATCGCGACCTTGCCGGCGAATTCCGGATCGCGGCGCAGATGCTCCAGCCGCGCGATGCCGGTGATCGCCTGGCTGCCGACCGAGCCCGCGAAGTTCAGCTTCCAGACCGGCTGTGCCTTCGCCGTGCGCTGCTCCGCCAGCCGGAACTCCGGCATGGCGTCGGGATAGGGATCGGGCTTGGCCACCGACAGGCCCGGGATCTCCTGGTGCATCGGCCGGCCCCAGTACATCGGCGCAAAGGCGAGCTTCTCGCGGTTGAGGCGGCCCGTGACCTCGAAGCGGTTGGAGAAGTTGTCGTCGCGGTCCTGCATCGCCTCGGCGAAATAGGCCCAGAGCGCCTGCCAGTTCGCTTCTCCGGTGATCGCCGCGGCGGCGCCGCCGGGATAGCCCATCGGGAAGTCGAAGCCGGCGATGACGCGCTTGTCCTCGGCGAGGGCGTCGCGGAAGAGCTGCCGCAGCTTTGCCATCGCCGCCGCGCGCGTCGGCGGGTTGACCGTCTCCACCAGCGTCAGGTCGCGGCCGTTCCGCTCGACCAGGGAGATCCAGATCGAGTCCTTGCCGGTGGTCGGCGTGTTGGAAGCCGACCAATCAACGATCGCGTAACGGTCGAACAGGGCTGTCATCAGCGGCTCATCGAACGAGGGCCGAGCGGGTGCGCGGCATGGGGATAGGGGTGATGGTGATGACCGTGCGCGCCGTGACCATGCCCGTGACCATGCTCGTGATCGTGGCCGTGCTCATGGGTGTGGGCATGATCGTGCGCGTGATCATGGCTGTGGTCGTGGTCGTGCGCGTTGTGGAGATGGTCGTGCGCGTGGGCACCGGCGCCATGCGAATGGGCGTGACCGTCGCCGTGCGCGTGCGAATGCTGGTGCCCCTCGCGGGCGGCGACGTCGGCCGCCCGGCAGGCTCCGGTGCACACGTCGTCGCAGAGCGCGCAGTCGGCGGCCGAGCCGATGCCCTCGACGTGGTGGTGGTGGCTCTCCTGCGCGAGCCCGACCTCCGCCTCGAAGCCCAGCACCTGCTCACGGTACTTGCACATCTGGCAGTTCATGTTGCCGGTGCCCTCGATGATCTCGGCGAGCCGGTCGACGAAGGTCTCGACGACGAGGTCGTGCGCGCCGAGATAGGAGGCCTTGAGGAATGTGATCTCAGGATGGCGCGCCGCGACGATGTCGGTGTGCTCGTAGATCCGCCGCACGAGAACGCCGGTGAAGAGGAAATAGGGAAAGACGACGATGCGTCTGTAGCCGAGGCGGCTCGCATGTTCGAGGCCCGGCTCGACCAGCGGGAAGGTGACGCCGGAATAGGCCGTCTCGCCCCAGCCGAAGCCGAGGCCCTCCCAGAGCATGCGCATCACCTTGGCGACGTTGGAATTGGCGTCGGGATCGGAAGCGCCGCGGCCGACGACCACGAGCATCGTGTCGTGCAGCGGCTCGCCGTCGCGCCAGCCGTTCGCCCTGAGGCACTCGCGGATGCGCTCGCCGGCGGCGCGGACCATCTTCGGGTCGATGCCGAGCTCGCGGCCGTATTCGATGGTGACGCCGGTCTGCGCGGCATAGGTGTTCAGCACCGAGGGAATGTCGTTCTTGGCGTGGCCGGCGGCGAACAGCATGCCGGGCAGCGCCTGGATCCGGGTCGCGCCCTGCTCGCGCAGCCGGTCCAGCCCGTCGCGGATGATCGGCTTGGCGAATTCCAGGTAGCCATAGTCGGTCGTCCAGTCCGGCAGCCGGGCCTTCAGCTTCTCCGCCAGACCGGCGAACTCGGTCACAGCTCCCTTGTCGCGGCTGCCATGGCCGCACAGCATCAATGCCTTCATGAGATCGCCTCCGTCTCTTTCCTTCGACGCCGGAGGAGCCGCCGCCGATGGGAAGACCGGCCGGCGAGTCTGTCCGACAGCTTCCGTCTTGGCCCCCTGTTTGGGTCGGCCGCACCGGAATGGCTCGCAGCCCGTCGCGCGGGCACCGTCAGTGAGAGGCAAGGCCTAGATGGGATTTCGCGCCGGGTCAAACGACAGGTGCGGCGAGCGCTGGATCGTGGTGCCGGTCGAGGCGGCAAGACGTTTCGGGTCCGGTCACAAAGCCGCTGCGCTGCGCTATGAAGAAGCGCACGGAGCGCCTCGCCCCGGACGAGGGAGTGCGCCGGCCGCCCGGAGAGAGGATGCGACGATGGACGAGGCAAAACTCGACGCGCTGCGCCGGCGCTTTGCCGGCGACAACGAGCGGCGGATCTACGACGAGGGCTTCGCCGCGGTCGCCGGCCGCCTCTTCGATCCGAAGGGGACGCGCGTCGCGCCCTATGCGGGCCTGCCGACGCTGCTCGACGTGCCCTACCGCGCGATCGACTGGGCGGCGCCCGATTTCGCCGGCCTCGACGTCGCGATGATCGGCGTGCCGATGGATCTCGGCGTCACCAACCGCAACGGCTCGCGCTTCGGGCCGCGGGCGCTGCGGGCGATGGAGCGGATCGGGCCCTACAACCACGTCCTGAAGACCATGCCGACGCACGAGATCGCCGTCGCCGACATCGGCGACGTGCCCTTCCGCTCGCGCTTCGACCTTTCGACGTCGCATCAGGACATCGAGGCAACCGCGGCGAAGATCGCGGGCGTCGGCGTCCTGCCGCTCTTCGTCGGCGGCGACCACTCCATCTCGCTGCCGATCCTCAGGGCGCTCGGCGCGCAGCGGCCGGTCGGCATGATCCACATCGACGCCCATTGCGACACGTCCGGCCCGTTCGACGGGTGCAAGTTCCACCATGGCGGTCCGTTCCGCCAGGCGGTGCTCGACGGCGTCCTCGACCCCGACCGCACGATCCAGATCGGCATCCGCGGCTCGTCCGAATATCTCTGGGAGTTCTCCTTCGAGAGCGGCATGAGCGTCATCCACGCCGAAGAGATCGCCGGCCTCGGCATCCCCGCGATCGTGGAGCGCGCCCGCACAGTCGCGGGTGACGGCCCGGTCTACGTCTCCTTCGACATCGACAGCCTCGACCCGGCCTTCGCCCCCGGCACCGGCACGCCGGAAATCGGCGGTCTGACGACGCGGGAGGCGCAGGCCCTCCTGCGGGGCCTTGCCGGCATCAACATGATCGGCGGCGATGTCGTGGAGGTCGCCCCGCAATACGACGCGACCACCAACACCGCCCATGCCGGCGCGCAGATGCTGTTCGAACTCCTCAGCCTCGCCCGCCTGTCACCGGCGCTGCGCGGGCGAAGCTGACGCCGTCCTCTGCCCTCAGCGCTTGAGCTCGGAGATGCCGCCGTGGGCGGCGGACCATGCGAGCGGAGCCTTCAGGAAGGCTTCGACTTCCTGGAGGACGGTCTCGGGGAACCGGCCCTCGGCGCGGCAGACAGCGAGGATGTCCCACCAGGTCGCGAGATAGTGCAGCCGCATGCCGGCCGCCTTCAGCCGGTCGGGCGTATCGGGGAAGATGTCGTAGTAGAAGATCGCGAAGGTGTCGGTGACGCGCGATCCCGCCTTCTCGATCGCCTCGGCGAACTTGATCTTGCTGCCGCCGTCGGTCGTCAGGTCCTCGACGAGGAGGACGCGGGCGCCCTCCTTCAGCAGGCCCTCGATCTGCGCGTCGCGGCCGAAGCCCTTCGGCTTCTTGCGGACGTACTGCATCGGCAGGCCGAGCTTGTCGGACAGCCAGGCGGCGAAGGGGATGCCCGCCGTCTCGCCGCCGACGACGCTGTCGAACTGCTCGAAGCCGCAGTCGCGCACGACCACCGAGGCGGCGAAATCCATCACCGCCGAGCGCACGCGCGGATAGGAGATCAGCTTGCGGCAGTCGATGTAGACCGGGCTCGCGAGCCCCGAGGTGAACGTGTACGGCTCCTCGGGGCGGAAATGCACCGCCTCGATCTCGAGCAGCATCTTCGCGACGATCTCGGCGATCACCGCCCGGTCCGGAAAGGTATTCGAGAACATCGGCTGGCCTCACGGGTTGGGATGGCGTCCCGCTAGCAAGATCGCGCCGGACTGGCTAGCGCGCCGGCACACATTCCCAGTGGATGGGGAAGATCGGGTCGAAGACGGTGATCGCGCCGCCGTCGAAGGGGACCGTCGCGGGATAGGCCACCGGCTCCGGCCGGCGCACCAGCGTCACCTCTGCCGTGTTCGGCTCCATCCGGTAGAAGGCCGGGCCGTTGAGCGACGTAAAGCCCTCCAACCTGTCCATCGCGCCCGCCGCCTCGAAGACCTCGGCGAGGCAGGCCATCGCGTTGATCGACGAGAACACGCCGGCGCAGCCGCAGGCCGCCTCCTTCAGATGCGTCGGATGCGGCGCCGAATCGGTGCCGAGGAAGAAGCGGGCGTCGCCGGACGTCGCCGCCTCGACCAGCGCCAGGCGATGGCTCTCGCGCTTGGCGACCGGCAGGCAGTAGTAATGCGGCCGGATGCCGCCGGCGAGGATGGCGTTGCGGTTGATGATCAGGTGGTGGACGGTGATCGTCGCGGCGGTGTTCTCGGCCTGCGACCGGACGTAGTCGACGCCGTCCTTGGTCGTCACATGCTCCATGACGATCCGCAAGGCGGGGAAGCGCTGCCGGACCGGCGCGAGCACCCGCTCGATGAACACGGCCTCGCGGTCGAAGATGTCGATGTCGGGATCCGTCACCTCGCCGTGGACGCAGAGCGGCAGGCCGATCTCCGCCATCCGCTCCAGCACCGGATAGACGCGGGCGACGTCGCGCACGCCGCTCTGCGAGTTGGTCGTCGCGCCGGCGGGATAGAGCTTCACCGCGGAGATCAGCCCGTCGCGGAACCCCTTCTCCACGTCGTCCGCATCGGTCGTCTCGGTGAGGTACAGCGTCATCAGGGGCCGGAAGTCGTGGCCGTCCGGCAGCGCCGAGAGGATGCGCCGGCGATAGGCCTCGGCGTCGGCCGTGGTGACGACCGGGGGCACGAGATTGGGCATTACGATCGCCCGGCCGAAATCCTTCGATGTGTGGGGAAGGACGGCCTCGAGCACCGCGCCGTCGCGAAAATGCACATGCCAGTCGTCCGGGCGTCTGATCGTCAGGGTGGTCAAGAAGCGGGGCTCCAAAGGAAATACGTCGAACCTGCCTGCGCGCGCGGCACCACCCGACCCCATCGGGGATCGAGGCGGCCCGGCGACGATGGCTGCCTGCCGGCAGCGTCGTCCGCGGCGCGTGGCGGCGGCGTGACCGTCGCACGCCGTGCCGGCCGGGCGCAACTCCTCGGCCAACCGATCCGCGCCGGGCGCGGTGTCCTTCGCCATCGCCCGCAGCGGCGCCGGCCGGTTCGGGGCGGCAGGCCGCCCTCGTGCCTGCAGGGCTTTCCCGACCGCCAGCCGCGCCGCTGTCAATCGGCGACCGAGCCGCGCATCCGCTTGATCTGCGAGCGGCCCTTCTTCGCCTTCAGCCGGCGCTCCACCGCGCCCTTGGACGGCTTGGTCTTCTTGCGCGGCGGCGGTGGCGGCTTCAGCGCTTCGCGCACCAGCTCGGCGAGGCGCTCGCGCGCATCCTCGCGGTTGCGCTCCTGCGTGCGGAAGCGCGAGGCCTCGATGAGGATCTCGCCCTCCTTGGTGGCCCTGCGGCCGGCGAGCCGCAGCAGCCGGTGGCGGGCCTCCGGCGACAGCGCCTCGCAGGTCGCCGCCCGGAAGCGCAGTTGCACGGCCGAGGAGACCTTGTTGACGTTCTGGCCGCCTGGCCCGCCGGCCCGAATGAACTGCTCCTCCAGATCGCCGGCCGGGATGGCGATGCGATTGGAGATCCTCAGGTCGTTGTCGTCGGCCATGTCCCGCATCCCCTGCCGCGTCGCGCCCGCGCATCCTTGTGGAGGCACGCGCCCCGCCATCATCCACGCCGCGGCGCCGGATCGCAACGCCGGCCACAACGCGAAAGGCCCGCGGCGGGAGCCGCGGGCCTTCCGAAAACCAGTCGCCGAAAAAATGACTACTCTGCTGCCATCGGCAAGGCAGGCGCCGCCTGCATCACCTCGGCATCCACCGCATCGGCGAACTTCTCGAAGTTCTTGCTGAACATCTCGACCAGCTTGCGCGCCTGGCGGTCGTAGGCGGCCGGATCCGCCCAGGTAGACCGCGGATCGAGGATGCCGCTGTCGACGCCCTCCACCGCCACCGGCACCTGGAAGCCGAAGTTCGGATCGGTGCGGAACTCGGCGTCCTTCAGCGACCCGTCGAGCGCGGCGGCGAGCAGCGTGCGCGTCACCTTGATCGGCATGCGCTTGCCGGTGCCGTAGGCGCCGCCGGTCCAGCCGGTGTTGACCAGCCAGCAGTCGGTGCCGTGCTGGGCGATGAGGTCGCGCAGAAGGTTGCCGTAGGCCGTCGGGTGGCGCGGCATGAAGGGCGCGCCGAAGCAGGTGGAGAAGGTCGCCTCGGGCTCGGTGACGCCCTTCTCGGTGCCGGCCACCTTGGCGGTATAGCCGGACAGGAAGTGGTACATCGCCTCGGCCGGGGTCAGCTTGGCGATCGGCGGCATCACGCCGAACGCATCCGCCGTCAGCATGATGATGTTGCGAGGATGGCCGGTGCGCCCGTTCTCGCTGGCGTTCGGGATGAAGTGCAGCGGATAGGCGGCGCGGGTGTTCTCGGTCAGCGAGCCGTCGTCGAGATCGGGGGTCCGCGCCTTGTCCAGCGGAACGTTCTCCAGCACCGTGCCGAAGCGGCGCGTGGTGGCGTAGATCTCAGGCTCGGCCTCGGCCGACAGGCGGATCGTCTTGGCGTAGCAGCCGCCCTCGAAGTTGAAGATGCCGTCCTCGCCCCAGCCATGCTCGTCGTCGCCGATCAGCGTGCGTTTGGGATCGGCCGACAGCGTCGTCTTGCCGGTGCCGGACAGGCCGAAGAAGATCGCGGCATCGCCGCCCGGCCCGACATTCGCCGAGCAGTGCATCGGCATGACGCCCGCCTCCGGCAGCGCCCAGTTGAGCGCGGTGAAGACGGATTTCTTCATCTCGCCGGCATAGGTCGTGCCGCCGATCAGCACGATCTTGCGGGTCAGGTCGACGCCGATCACGGTCTCCGAACGGCAATGGTAGCGCTCCGGATCGGCCCGGAACGTCGCAAGGTCGATGATCGTCATGTCCGGCACGAAGGACGCGAGTTCCGCCTCGCTCGGCCGGATGAGGAGGTTGCGGATGAACAGCGCGTGCCAGGCATATTCGGTGACGACGCGCACCCTGATGGCGTTCTTCGGGTCGGCGCCGCCGATCAGATCCTGCACGAAGAGATCGCGGCCGCGGGCGTGCGCCTTGAAGTCGTCGTAGAGGCGCTCGAAGTCTTCCGGCGCCATGGCGTTGTTGTTGTCCCACCAGACGGCGTCCTCGGTGGCCTCGTCCCGGACGATATACTTGTCCTTCGGCGAGCGGCCGGTGTGCTTGCCGGTCGTCACCGTCAGCGCGCCGTGCGCGGTCAGCTGCCCCTCGCCGCGGCGCACCGCGGTTTCGACCAGCTCCGCTTCCGAAAGGTTCCAGCGCAGCGAGGCGAGGTCCGAGAGCCCCGTCGTCTCGATGCCGCTCTGCGGATTTCTCGTCCCGATCTCGTCCACCTGTCCGTCTCCCTGAAGCAAGGCCGCGGCGCCCGCCACTGTCTCATCGCCGTCTTAGATATTGAGAAGCGGCGGTGCAGACAAGTGCATCAGACGAATAATCTTAACGAAAACAGGGTATTAATCGATTTAGGCGAGTTGATGGATGATCTAATCGTTTCGATGCTTGGTTTGCACTGCGGCAGAATTGTCGGGCTTCTAGGATACCAGCCTGCGACGGACCGGCGACGACCGGCCGAAGTGCCACGAATGGATCGGAACGACAATCGGCGGGCCTGGGCCGCGCCCCTTCCAGGTCGAGGTAGCGGCTCTCAGTGCTTCGGGTTCGCCGGACCGGGTGGCCCACCCGCGCGCATCGCCGCGCACCACCGGCAGAGGTCGGCGAGGAAGCAGGTCTCGCATCGCGGCCGCCGCGAGACGCACACCGCCTTGCCGAACTGGATCAGCCAGAAATGCCCGTCGCGCTTCGCCCAGTCCGGCGCCCGCTCCTCCAGCTGGCGCGCGGTCTCGTCGGCGGTCCGGGCTTCGGTCAGGCCGAGCCGGTTGCAGACGCGATGGACATGCGTGTCGACGGCGATGACGGCCTCGTCGAAGGTGAAGCTGAGGACGATGTCGGCGCATTTGCGGCCGATGCCCGGCAGCTGCATCAGCCCCGCGCGCGTTCGCGGCACGACGCCCTCATGCTCGTCGAGCAGAACCCGGCAGAGCCGCACGATGCTCTTCGCCTTCATGTTGTAGAGGCCGCAGGGCTTGATCGCCTGGGCGATCGTCTCCTCGGAAAGCGCGGCCATCGCCTCCGGCGTCGTCGCCAGAGAAAACAGCGCCCTCGTCGCGGCGGCGGTGTTGACGTCGCGGCTCTGCGCCGAGAGCAGGCAGGAGACGACCGAGCGGAACGGGTCCGGCTGGTCCTTCGGCCCCTTCGCCGTCGCGGTGCGGCCGGGCATGTGGTCGCGAAGACGGCGGAAGGTCTCTTCGGTCTCGGCGGGGGTCACGAGCATTCTCCATTCCACGGATGGCTGGAGATGGTTCGGTCGTGCGGATAGCCAACCAACAGCGCCGGCGCGAATTGACCCGCCCCTGCCGATCCCACATAGTCGCGAGCACCAGTCGTTCCTGAGGCGTCGCCCCATGCAGCACTCGACCATCATCGTGCGAGCGGAGTGGGATGACGAGGCAAAGGTCTGGGTTGCGAGCAGCGACGATGTTCCGGGGCTCGCCCTCGAGAGCGAAAGTCTCGAAGCGCTGCAGAATCGCGTTCTGGGCGCGCTGGAAGACCTGATCGAATTCAACGGTCTGCAATTTGAAACGCCGGAAATCCCGGTGCATTTCATCGCGGAGCAGATCGCCCGGGTGCCGAACCCGGCCTATTAGAGATGGTGGACTTCACGAAGCCGTTGAAGGAACTGCTTCTTGCGGCCGGCTGTCGCTTCCATCGGCAGGGAAAGGGCGACCACGAGATCTGGTACAGCCCGATCACCGACCGCTACTTCACCGTAGACGGCAAGATCAAGTCGCGTCACACCGCGAATCAGTCGCTGAAAGACGCAGGCCTGCCGAAGTCCTTCTGAGAAGACGGGACGATACGCCCCTCACTCCCGCGCGAGCAGGCCGCATTCCCAGCCGAGCATCGCGCGCTTGCGGGTGATGCCCCAGTGATAGCCGGTGAGCGCGCCGGACTTGCCGAGGACGCGGTGGCAGGGGACGACGAAGGAGACCGGGTTTCGCCCGACCGCCGCCCCCACCGCCCGCGCCGCCTTCGGCGCGCCGATCCGGCCGGCGATGTCGGAATAGGTCGTTGCCTGCCCGACCGGAATCGACAGCAGCGCCTCCCAGACCCGGATCTCGAAGTCGGTGCCGATGAGGACGACGCGCAGCGGACGCTCGGAACGCCAGTTGACGGGGTCGAAGATGCGCCCGGCATAGTCGCGCGTGCGGTCGGGGTCGGGCGTGAAGGTCGCCTTCGGCCAGCGCCGGCGCATGTCGGAAAGCGCCGCCCGCTCGCCGCCCTCCCCGGGCTCGGCAAAGCCGATGCCGGCGAGCCCGCGATCGGTCGCGACGACCAGCGTCAGGCCGAAGGGCGTCGGGTGGAAGCCGTAGGCGAGGTCGATCCCCTCGCCCTTCGCCTTGTAGCTGCCGGGCGAGACCGCCTCGTGCTTGACGAAGAGGTCGTGCAGGCGCGACGGGCCGGAGAGGCCGACCTCGAAGGCGGCGTCGAGCAGCGAGGCGCCGTCCGACAGGAGCCTTCGGGCATGGTCGATGGTGACCGCCTGCAGGAAGGCCTTCGGCGTCAGGCCGGACCAGCGGCGGAACACCGCCGTCAGCGCCTCCTCGGACCGGCCGAGCGCGTGGGCGATCTCGCTGAGGCTCGGCTGGCGATGGTACTCCGTCGAGATGAACTCGATCGTCCGGCGCACCGTCTCGTAGTCGGAGAGCGCGTCGTGCGAGCCGACGACCTCGGGCAGCGGGCGGGCGGTTTCGAAGCTTTGCGGCATGAAGGACAACATGGCGGATCTCCCTTGTTGCCGAAGAATGCGCCCGGCCCGCGGTCGCCGCCACCCGTTTTCTGGCTGAGATCACGCCAGAGCCAGAAGCCCGTCCCGATGCCGGCCTATGGCCGCCAGAAGCCGCATGTCTGCCGCAAGAGCACGGCCGAGCCCGTCCGCCCTCAGCCGGCGAGGAAGTCCTCGCGGGCCGGCGTGAACACGTCGATCAGCACGCCGCCGGTCTCGGTCGTCGTCGAATGACGCGCGTTCGACGGCACGATGACCGCATCACCCGCCCGGATCGTGCGCGTTTCGCCCGCGATCGTGTAGGCGAAGGTGCCGGACATCACGTAGGACGACTGGAGATGCGGGTGCGCATGCTCGGCGCCCGCTCCGCCCGGCTCGAACGCCACTTCCACCACCATCATCTCAGGCGTGTGCGAGAGAATGCGGCGGCGGGTCAGCGCGTCGACCTGGACCCACCCGCCGGGCGCCGTCGATGCCGTCCCGGTCATGTCAGCTGGTCTCCTGTCCGTCGGCATAGGCCTTCGCCGTCGCGGCGGCGCCGCGCTCGAGGAGCATGGCGAGCGCCCGGGTGACCGGACGGGCGAACGCCGGATCGTCCCTGAGGTCGCGGCCGAACACCGCCTCGACGCCGAGATAGGCCGCGGCCAGCCGCTCCGCATCGCGCCCCGTCTCGTCGGCGATCGCCTTCAGCCGTGCGGCGAGCGGGTCCTTCACCTCGATCGGCGCGCCGGTCTCGTCCACCGCCGTCACGTAGCGCATCCAGGCGGCGACGCCGAGCGCCAGGCGGTCGAGGGAGGCGCCCGCCGCCAGCCGGTCGCGGACCGTGCCGAGGAAGCGCTGCGGCAGCTTCTGCGAGCCGTCCATGGCGATCTGCCAGGTCCGGTGCTTCAGCGCCGGATTGTGGAAGCGCTGGACGAGGGCGTCGCGATAGCCGCCGAGATCGGTGCCTGGCATATCGAGCGTCGGCATCACCTCCTCGGTCATCAGCTGGCGCACCAGGCGCTCGATCGCCGGATCGGCCATCGCCTGCGACACCGTCTCGTAGCCCGCGAGATAGCCGAGATAGGCGAGCGTCGAATGCGAGCCGTTGAGCATGCGCAGCTTCATGCGCTCGTAGGGCTCGACATCGGCGACCATCTCGGCGCCGACGGCGGAAAAGTCGGGCCGGCCGGTGGGGAAGCGGTCCTCGATCACCCATTGGGTGAACGGCTCGGTGACGACCGGCCAGGCGTCCTGAAGCCCGAGCGCCGCGCAGATCTCCGCCGTCTCGGCCTCGGTCGTCGCCGGCACGATCCGGTCGACCATGGTGCCGGCGACCGCGACGTCGGTCTCGACGAAGCGGGCGAGACCGTCATCCAGCAGCGCCGCATACTGGGACATGATGCGGTGGACCGTCGGACCGTTGGCCGGCAGGTTGTCGCAGGGCATCACGGTGAACGGGACGATGTTCGCCGCGCGCCGGCGCCGCAGCGCCTCGACGAGCAGGCCGGGGGCGGAGGTCGGCGCCCGGGGATTGGCGAGGTCCGCCTTCACGTCCGGATGCTCCGGATTGAGATCGCCGGTCGCCGGATCGTGGCAGTAACCCTTCTCCGTCACGGTCAGCGAGACGATGCGGATCGCCGGGTCGCACATCGCCTCGAGCAGCGCCTCCGGGTCCTCCGGCGCGACGTGGATTTTCTGGATCGAGCCGACGACGCGCAAGGCGGTGCCTTCGCCGGAACGGACTGCGACCGTGTAGAGATCGTCCTGCGGCTTCAGCGCGTCGCGCATGTCGGCGCGCCGGAGCGATGCCCCGACGATGCCCCACTGCGGATCCGATGCCAGCAGGTCGTCGACATAGACCGCCTGATGCGCCCGGTGGAAGGCGCCGACGCCGAGATGGACGATGCCCGCCGTCACGGCGCGCGGATCGTAGGCCGGCCGCTGCACCGCGTCCGGCAGACGGGAGAGGGTCTGAAGCGACAGTCGCTCGGATGCACTCATCGGAACACGCTCGGCAGCCAGAGGGAGATCGCCGGGACGTAGGTCACCAGCATGAGCACGGCGAAGGCCGCGAAGTAGAACGGCCAGATCATCTTCATCGCCCGGCCCAGCGAGATCTTGCCGACCGCGCAGCCGACGAAGAGCACCGTGCCGACCGGCGGCGTGCAGAGGCCGATGCCAAGGTTGAGGATCAGGATGACGCCGAAATGGACCGGGTCCATGCCGTAGGACTGCACCACCGGCAGGAAGATCGGCGTCGTGATGATGATCAGCGGCGCCATGTCCATGAAGGTGCCGAGGAACAGCATCAGGATGTTCAGGAGCAGGAAGATCAGCACCGGCGAGTGCGTCAGCGACTGCATGTAGTCGATCAGCTGCGCCGGGATGCGCAGATAGGCGAGCAGCCATCCGAAGGCGGCGGCCGAGCCGATGATCAGGAGCACCATCGCGGTGGTGCGCACCGCGCCGAGCGTCGCCTCGACGAACTCGCGCCAGCCCATCGAGCGGTAGACGAATACCGTCACCAGGACGGCGTAGACGATGGCGATGCAGGAGCTCTCGGTGGCGGTGAAGACGCCCGAGCGCACGCCGCCGAAGATGATGCCGATCAGCATGATGCCGGGAATGGCGTTGAGCGCCGTGCGGCCGATATTGCCCCAGCCGGCGAAGGGGAAGGTCGGATAGTTCCGCTTCTTGGCGACGTACCAGGCGACGGTGATCAGCGCGACGGCGAGCAGCAGGCCGGGAAGGATGCCGGCGGTGAAGAGGTCGGCGATCGAGATCTTGCCGCCGCCCGAGATCGAATAGATGATCATGTTCTGCGACGGCGGGATCATCAGCGCGATCAGCGCCGAGAGGCAGGTGACGTCGACGGCGTATTCGATGTCGTAGCCCTTCTCCTTCATCTGCGGGATCATCAGGCCGCCGATCGCCGAGGCGTCGGCGACGGCCGATCCGGAGATGCCGCCGAAGAGCACGGATGCGGCGATGTTCACCTGGCCGAGGCCGCCGCGGAAATGCCCGACGAGGCTCGCCGCGAGCCCGACGAGGCGGCTGGCGATCTCGCCGCGCACCATCAGGTCGCCGGCATAGATGAAGAACGGGATCGCCATCAGCACGAAGACCGAGACGCCGGCGCTCATGCTCTGGAAGACGATCAGCGGCGGAATGCCGATGTAGAGAACGGTCAGCAGCGAGGCGATGCCGAGGCAGAAGGCGATCGGCGTGCCGATGATCAGGAGGAAGACGAAGCTTCCGAACAGGATGAAGCTGGTCATCTCAGGACGCCGTGTCCATGTGCTGGAAATCGGGATATTCGTCGCCGGCGCCCTCGAGCCCGGCAAAACGGCGGGCGATGCGCTCCAGCGAGAAGACGGCGATCAGGATGCCGCCGACCATCAGCGGCAGGTAGGTGATACCGGTCGGAATGTTCAACGCGGGCAGCTGGTCCGCCCAGGTCCCCACGACGAGCGCGTCGCCGTACCAGGCCATGGCGCAGCCGAAGAACACGGTCGCCAGGTCGCTGATCGTCATGAAGACCTTCTGGACCGACGTCGGAAGCACCACCAGAAGCACGTCGAAGCCGAGGTGGTAGCCTTCGCGCACGCCGATCGCCGCACCGAGGAAGATGAACCAGCCCATCAGGATGACCGACAGGGGCTCGGTCCAGGACGGCGAGGCGTCGAGCACGTAGCGCGCCCAGACCTGCCATGCCGTGAAGACGGTCATCAGGACGAGACCGATACCGGACAGCCACAGCGCGGCCGTCGATACGACACCGAGAAACTTCGCTAGCGCTCGCAAGGCGTCTGCCCTTTCGGCGGAAAAGTCGGCGGCTCCGCGGGTGTGCGGAGCCGCTGGATCGTGGCGTGAGCCTTACTTCTGCGTATCGCGGATCCGGCTGACCAGATCCTTCAGGGCCTGCGTCGTGATGAACTTGTCATAGACCGGCTGCACCGCCTTGATGAACGGCTTGACGTCGACCTCGTTGACCTTGACGTTTGCGGCCTTGATGACCTTCTTCGACTGCTCTTCCCGGGCGTCCCAGAGTTCGGACATCTTCTTCTGGGAATCCTGCGCTGCCTGGCGGACCGCCTTCTGGTCGTCCGGCGACAGCTTGTCCCAGGAGACCTTCGACATCATCACGACCTCGGGGCACATCGAGTGCTGGTCGAGCGAGTAGTAGGGCGCGACCTTGTAGTGCTGCGAGGACTCGTAGCTCGGCCAGTTGTTCTCGGCGCCGTCGATCAGGCCGGTCTGCAGGCCGGAATAGACCTCGCCATAGGCCATCGGCGTCGGGTTGGCGCCGAGCGCCTTGACCATGTCGAGGAACAGGTCCGACTGCTGCACGCGGATCTTCAGGCCCTTCATGTCGTCGAGCGTCTTGATCGGGTGCTTGGTGTCGTAGAAGGAGCGCGCGCCGGAATCGTAGACGGCGAGGCCGATGAAGCCGTGCGACTTGAAGGAGTCGAGGATGTCCTGGCCGATCTTGCCCCACATCACGTCGTGCATGTTCTGCTTCGAGGTGAAGATGTAGGGCATGCACGGCACCAGCGTCTCGGGCACGATGCCGTTCAGCGGCGCGAAGTTGACGCGGTCGATGTCGATGACGCCGAACTTGGTCTGCTCGATCGTCTCCTTCTCCTCGCCGAGCTGGTGCGAGTCGAAGACCTGCATGTTGATGCGGCCGTTGGTCCGCTCCTTCAGGAGCTGGCCCATGTATTTCAGTGCCTGGACCGTCGGATAGTCGGCCGGCTGGGTGTCGGCCGCGCGCAGCGTGATCGACTGCGCGTGCGCGGCGGCGAGGCTGCCGGCGAGCGTCGTGGCGACGGCGAGCGCCGCACCGAAGGTCTTCATCATGCCCATGTCTTTCCTCCCGGATGTGAGCGGCAGCGCCGCGGTCAGAGCCTGTAGGCCTGTTTGGCCAGGCGGTAGGTGAGATCGCCGGCGACCTCGAAGGCCTCGTCCTCCGCGAGACGCCCCGAGGTCACGAGGCCGGCGAGATAGGCGCAGTCCACCCGCCGGGCGACATCATGCCGGGCGGGGATCGAGGTGAAGGCGCGCGTATCGTCGTTGAAGCCGACGGTGTTGTAGAAGCCGGCGGTCTCGGTCACCGCCTCGCGGAACCGCATCATCCCTTCCGCGGAGTCGAAGAACCACCAGGGCGGCCCGAGCCGCAGGCAGGGATAGACGCCGGCCAGCGGCGCGAGCTCGCGCGAATAGACCGTCTCGTCCAGCGTGAAGAGGATCAGGGTGAAGTCCTTCTCCATGCCGCAGACGTCGAGCAGCGGCTTCAGCGCGGCGACGTAGTTCGTCGGCTGCGGGATGTCGAAGCCCTTGTCGCGGCCGAAACCCTTGAACACCTTGTCCGAATGGTTGCGGAAGGAGCCGGCGTGGATCTGCATGACCATGCCGTCCTCGACCGAGAGCTTCGCCATCTCGGTCAGCATCTGCGCGCGGAACAGTTCCCGATCCTCGGCCGAGCCGGTGCCGCCCTTGATCCGGTCGTAGAGCGCCGAGGCCTCGGCGGACGACAGGTTCGCCGTGCGCGCGGTCGGATGGCCGTGGTCGGTCGCCGTCGCGCCGTGGTCGCGGAAGAAGGCCCGCCGGTTGCGGTGCGCCTCGATATAGCCGGCGAAGGTGCCGGTGTCGCAGCCGGAGATTTCCCCGAGCGTCTTGAGGTTGTCGGCAAAGCCGGCGAAATCCGGATCGACCACCGCGTCCGGCCTGTAGGTGGTGACGACCTTGCCCGTCCAGCCGCTCTCGCGGATCTGGCGGTGATAGCGAAGATCGTCGAGCGCGCTTTCGGTGGTGGCGATCGCCTCGACGCCGAAGCGTTCGTAGAGCGCGCGCGGCCGGAAGGCGTCGGTCTTCAGCTTTTCGGCGATGTGGTCGTAGTAGCGGTCCGCCGTCTCGGCCGAGAGCCGGACGTCGAGGCCGAAGAGGTTCTGGAAGGTGTCGTCCAGCCAGAGCCGGGTCGGCGTGCCACGGAACAGATAGGAGTTCTCGGCGAAGCGCCGCCAGATCTTGCGCCCGTCGGTCTCGACCGGTGATCCGTCGGCCGAGGGCACGCCGAGTTCGGCAAGGCCGACGCCCTGCGAGACCAGCATGCGGAATATGTAGTGGTCGGGCACGACGATGAGATGCGCCGGATCCGGGAAGGGCTCGTTCTCGGCGAACCAGCGCGGCTCGGTATGTCCGTGCGGCGAGATGATCGGCAGCGACCTAATGCTGTCGTAGAGCGCGCGCGCCATCCTGCGGGTGCTCGTCTCGGCGGGAAACAGCCGGTCGTCGTCCAGAAGCGCCATGGAAATCCTCCCCGTCCGGCGGCATCCGGCGGTCTTGCGACGGCCGCCTCCGACGTCATTGCGAAAATTCTGGTATGGTAGTATCCGAAAGCTGTCAAGAGGACTTGGAATGACCGTCGAGCTGGCCCTTTCACCGCCCCCTGCCCCGCTTCGCTCCACCATGGCGGATGCCGTGTACCAGGATCTGCGCCGGGCGATCCTGGAACTTCGCCTGAAGCCGGGCATGCGGATTTCGGAGGCGGAGATTGCCCGGCAGATGGGCGTCTCGCGCCAGCCGGTGCGCGAAGCCTTCATCCGCCTCGCCCGCATCGGCTATCTGAACGTCCAGCCGCAGCGGCGCACCGAGATCGTCAAGATCTCGGTCCAGGAGGTGCTGAACGCCCGCTTCATTCGCGAGGCGCTGGAAGTCGCGGTGGTGCGGCGCGCCTGCGAGGGCGACGGGACCGATCTCATCGAGCGGCTGACGGAGAACCTCGCGCGACAGCACGAGTCGCAGGATTTCGACGACCGGCGCGAATTCCACCGGCTGGACGACATGTTCCACCGGCTGATCGCGGAGGGCGCCGGCTGCGGCTTCGCCTGGGCGCTGATCGACGAGCAGAAGGCGCAGCTCGACCGCATGCGCTTCCTGACGCTCTCGTTCGGGCAGCCGGCGGTCTACGACGACCACCACGCGATCTTCGAGGCACTGAAGGCGCGCGACGCGGACGCCGCGGAGGCGGCGATGCGGGTCCACCTGACCCGCATCATCGCGCATCTCGAACGGGTGAAGGTGGAGTATGCGGAGTATTTCGAGGATGACGGGAAGCGGGCCGGCCAGGCTGCGGGATGAGGCGTCGCGGCGGCGTGTCGCCGGCCGATGGCCGCCGCCGCGCGGCCATGCCGCGATGACGGGAAGCCTCTGACGACCGAAAGCGGGCCAAGACGCAAAAACCCCGCCGGTCGGGCGGGGTTGGGCAAAACGGACATTGGTTGCGGGGAGAGGATTTGAACCTCTGACCTTCAGGTTATGAGCCTGACGAGCTACCGGGCTGCTCCACCCCGCGCCAAGTCCGAGGCGCTTCGTCAGCGCCTGCGGTGACAGCGATATATGCGACAGTTCGGTGAATGTGAAGGGGGGTCAGGCGGAAAATCGACAAGCACGAAACCGCCGCCCCATCACACATGCGACGGACCGTCCTTCATGGCTGCCGCGCAGCCTAACAGCCGCTTGGAGCCGTGGAAAGCCGAATCCGAATCAGCTGCCGCCGACCGCGCGGCGGCCCTGTCGACGCAGGGATGCGGCGGTCCGCGCCGGGATGAGCCGAGGAGCCAGGCCGGCCGATCTCTGTGCTCCCGATCCGGACATGCGCCGGCCCCCGCGGGCGCACGGCGGCGTGTCGCCGGCGGCCCAGCCGCTTCAACGCGAAGGCCGCGCGCCGCCTCGCCGCTCTATTCCCGCAGCTTGCGCCGCAGCACCTTGCCGACGCCGCTCTTCGGCAGCTCGTCGCAGAAGGCGATCTCCTTCGGCCGCTTGTAGCCGGTGAGGTTGTCGCGGCAGAAGCTCTGCACCGCCTCGGCGCTCACCGTCTCGTCCTTGCGGACCAGGAACAGCTTCACCACCTCGCCCGAGCTTTCGTTCGGCACGCCGATCGCGGCCGCCTCGACGATGCCCGGCATGCGCAGGACGACGTCCTCGACCTCGCTCGGATAGACGTTGAAGCCGGAGACGTTGATCATGTCCTTCTTGCGGTCGACGATCCGGAAGAAGCCGGTCTCCTCCATCAGGCCGATGTCGCCGGTGCGGAAGAAGCCGTCGGCGGTCATCGCCTCGGCCGTCTCCTGCGGCCGGTTCCAGTAGCCGGCCATCACCTGCGGCCCGCGGATCGCGATCTCGCCGGTCTCGCCGGCCGCAAGCGGCTTGCCGTCCGGATCGAGGGCGGCCATGTCGGTGGAGGGCAGAGGCAGGCCGATCGTGCCGGTATAGTCGCTGCGGTCGGTGCGGTTGCAGCTCGCGACCGGCGAGGTTTCCGACAGGCCGTAGCCCTCGCAAATGCCGCAGCCGGTGACCTTCTTCCACAGTTCGGCGGTGCCCTTCTGCACCGCCATGCCGCCGCCGACCGAGAGCTTGAGGCTCGACCAGTCGAGACTCTTGGCGTCGGGGTGGCGGGCGATCGCCGCAAACAGCGTATTGACGGCGGGAAAGCACTGGAAGCGGAAGCGCCGGATCGCCTTCAGGAGCGCCGGGATGTCGCGCGGATTGGGGATCAGGATGTTGGCGCCGCCGGTGCGCATCGACAGCATCATGTTCACCGTGAAACCGAAGATGTGGTAGAGCGGCAGCGCCGCGACCGTCAGCATCTGCGTGCCCTCCGGCACACCCTTCAGGGCCGGCTGCCACCACAGTTCCGACTGCAGCGCATTGGCGACGATGTTCCCGTGGGTGAGCGTCGCGCCCTTGGAGATGCCGGTCGTCCCGCCGGTATATTGCAGCACCGCGACGTCGGAAAGATCCAGCGCCGCCTCGGAGAAGCGCGCGCGGCGCCCGGTGGCCATCGCCTGGCGGAACGGGATCGCGTCCGGCAGGTCGTAGGCGGGCACCGCCTTCTTCACCCGCCGCAGGACGAAGTCGACGATCCAGCCCTTCGGCCGCGGCAGGAGATCGCCGACCGAGGTCGTGACGATCGTTGTCAGCCCCGCCTCCCCGGCGCAGGCGGCGACCGTCGCGGCCATGTTCTCGAGCACGAGGATCGCGGTGGCGCCCGCGTCCGTCAGCTGATGCGACAGCTCGCGGGGCGTATAGAGCGGATTGACGTTGACGACGACGCAGCCGGCCCGCAGCACCCCGGCCACCGCCACCGGATACTGCAGCACGTTCGGCATCATCAGCGCGACGCGGTCGCCCTTCTTCAGCCCGCGCGCCTGCAGGAAGGCGGCGAAATCGCGCGAGCGGCGATCGAGCTCGGCGAAGGTCATCGCCCGGCCCATGAAGTGATAGGCGATGCGTTCGCCGTAGAGACGGAACGCCTCCGCCATCAGGTCGGACAGCGAGCGATAGTCATAGTCCGGAAGTTCCGGCGGAACTCCCTCCGGATATTGGGCGAGCCAGGGTCGTTCCATGCGTTGTCGTCCTCCCGTTCGCCATCATCGATAGCGCGTCTTCCAGCCGAGGCAAATCGCCGCCCGGCAGGCCCGCCCCCTCGGTTCCTCCGGAAACATCGCGATGGACGCCGTCCGGCGCGGCTGCTACGGAGCGGCGATTACATGTTCGTAAGGGAGTCCGTCTTCCGCCGGATGACGAACCGGAGGCGATGGCTCCGCCGCACCATCTGACGCGCCGCCGCCCGCGCCGCGCCGCCTGCCGCCGGTTCCGGCTTTCCCGCCGACCGGCGCGCATTCCGCAAGGCCAGGTACTTCCCCCGTGACAGACGAGATCGACGCCGAGACTGGAGCCAAGCCCGGCCCGGAGACGAGCGACATTCCCGCCGACGACCGCTTCGCCGCCTTCCGCAACCGCCGCTTCCTGCTCTACTGGCTGGCGCGCTTCTTCTCCTCCTTCGCCATCCAGATCGTCGTCGTCTCGGTCGGCTGGCAGATCTATGCGATCACCGGCGATCCGCTGGATCTCGGCTTCGTCGGCCTCTGCCAGTTCCTGCCGGCGCTGCTGCTGGTGCTCGTCACCGGCGCCGCGGCGGACCGCTACCCCCGGCGGATGATCATGGGCATCGCCAATCTCGTCGAGGGTGCCGGTGCGGTGACGCTCTTCGCCCTCACCTTCCACGGCCTCGCCTCGCCGCTGCCGATCTTCGTGGTGATGACCGCCTTCGGCATCACCCGGGCCTTTTTCGGCCCGGCGCAGCAGTCGCTGGTCGTCAACCTCGTCACCCGTCAGGAACTCGCCAACGCCATCGCCTGGAACTCCTCCTCCTGGCAGATCGCGGCGATCGCCGGCCCGGTCGGCGGCGGCCTGCTCTACGGCGTCAGCCCGCTCGCCTCCTATGCCTGCGGCGCCGTGCTGCTGGTGACGAGCTCCGTCCTCGTCTTTTCGATCAAGCAGCCGGCGCAGCGCAAGCGCGCCCACGAGCCGGCCAGCCTGGAGACGATCGTCGCCGGCTTCCGCTTCATCTGGTCGGAAAAGGTGGTGCTGGGCGCGATCTCGCTCGACCTCTTCGCCGTGCTTCTCGGCGGCGCCGTCGCGCTGATGCCGGTCTATGCCCGCGACATCCTGTCGGTCGGGCCCTGGGGCCTCGGCCTCCTGCGCGCCGCGCCGGCCTTCGGGGCGATCCCGATGGCGCTGTTTCTCGCCGCCCACCCGATCCGCAACCATGCCGGGCTGATCATGTTCGGCTTCGTCGCCTCTTTCGGTGCCTTCACCGTCGTCTTCGGCCTCTCGACGGTGCCCTGGCTGTCGATCCTGGCGCTGGCGGCGATGGGCGCCTCGGACATGATCAGCGTCTATGTCCGCGAGACGCTGATGCAGCTGTGGACGCCCGACGACGTGCGCGGGCGGGTGAACGCGGTGAACCAGGTGTTCATCGGCGCGTCGAACGAGCTCGGCGAGTTCCGCGCCGGCGGCATGGCGGCGCTGATCGGCGCGGTGCCGGCCGTCGTCGTCGGCGGCGTCGCGACGATGGGCGTCGCCGGCCTCTGGTCGGTGCTGTTCCCCGACCTGCGCAAGGCCAAGCACCTCGCCGGCCGGGACTGACGGCGGAAGCGATGGCCGGTGCGACCGCCGCCGCCGCCGGCGACCAGCCTCGTCTGCGACCCTCAGCGGGCGGCGTGCGCCTTGAACTTCTCCGCCCAGTCCTTGTGCCAGCGCGACAGCGGCGGGCGGTTCTCGACGATGTCGCCGGCGGCCCAGGCGATGCGCTTCTCGTCCATCTCGCGCGTCACCTCGCCGTCCGGGCAGAGGATGTAGAAGTCGTCGGTGCCGAGCTTCTCCAGCATGAAGTCGACCGTCTGGTCGGGTGTCCAGGCGCCGTCCGGCTTCTCGGTGCGGCCCTTCTGGGTGAGGGGGGTGAAGACGAAGCCCGGGATCATCAGCCGCGCCTCGACGCGGCAGCCCTCGCGGTTCCTCAGATCGTGCTGCAGCGCCTCGGCAAACGCCTTCACGCCGGCCTTCGCGACATTGTAGGCGGGGTCGCCCGGCGGCGTCGTGATGCCCTGTTTCGAGCCGGTGACGATGATCAGCCCCGGCTCGCCCGACTGCACCATGCGCTCGCCGAACAGCTGGGCGACATGGATGATGCCGTGCAGGTTGACCTTCAGCACCGCGTCCCAGTTGGCGACAGGGCCGAAGATCTCGCTGCCCGGCTGGATGCCGGCATTGTCGAACAGGAGATGCACCGAGCCGAAGCGGCCGAAGAGGTTCTTCGCCAGCGCCTCGACGGCGGCGCGGTCGGAGACGTCGGTCTTCGAGGTGATCACGGTGCCGTCGGGGCTGATCCGGGCGACCTCCTCCTTCGCCGCCGCGAGCCGGTCCTCGACCCGGTCGACGAGCACGACGGTCATGCCGGCGCTGGCGAAGCGCTTGGCGGCGGCGAGCCCGATGCCGGACGCGCCGCCGGTGACGACGGCGACATGGCCGTCTGCGATGACGGGATGGGTCATGGCAAAATCCCTTCTGCCGGATGGTTCAGCCTGGTGTCCGCGCGGCCCGCGCCGCCGCGAGCGCCTTACATTGGCACGGCGGCCGATCCGGCAAGGGAAGTTCCTCCCGGCCGGACCGCCGGCAGGCTCCGCTCCTACTCCGGCACCCGCCGCCCGGCAGCCGCGACGTCGTTCGCGGGCGCGTTGACGCGCAGAGGGTGCCCGGCCGCCGGCCGGTCCCGCCGCGGCTCGACGCGGGCGGCCAGCCGGTGGCGCGGCCGGAGCGTCACCCGGTGCTGCAGCTGCGGTTCGGCCGCGCCCGGCACCGTGAGGAAGCGGACGCGCTGCAGAAGCGTCGCCAGACCCGCCGTCATCTCCAGCATGGCGAGCGTTCCGCCGACGCAGATGCGCGGTCCCGCCCCGAACGGCAGGTAGACCGTGCGCCGGATCGCCGCCTCACGGCCCTCGGTGAAACGGTCGAGATCGAAGACCTGCGGCCGCTCCCAATAATGCGGATGGCGATGCACGGCATAGACCGGGATCATCACCGCCGCGCCCGCCGGCAGGTCGATGCCGCCGAGCGTTTCGGGGCGCAGCGTGCGCCGCGACAGGCCGGGGGCCGGCGGGAACAGCCGCATCGTCTCCAGGAGGAAGGCGCGCACGGCGACGAGCCGCGAGACCGCCGGCTGATCGATCGGGTCCGAACCAACCTCGCGGTCGATCTCGGCGATCAGCCGCTCCTGCGTCTGCGGCATTTCGGCGAGGCAGTAGACCGCCCAGGTCAGGGCGTTCGCCGACGTCTCGTGGCCAGCCGAGATCAGCGTCAGCAGCATGTCGACCATGTCGGCATCGGTGAGCGTGCGGCCGCTCTGCGGGTCGGCCGCCGCCAGCAGCCGGTTGCAGACGTCGTCGACATCGGCAGGGCCGGCCCGGCGGCGGCGCACGAAATCGGCGAGCAGGGCACGCACCGCGTCACGCGCCCGCAGCAGCTTGCCGCGCCCCGGGAAGGGCGTCCAGTCCGGCAGCCGCAGCATCGCATAGGCGACGACCCAGGTGACCGGATCGAGATAGTCGTCGACATGCCGCTTGATCCGCTCGGGATCGATGTCGCTGCGCCCGGCAAACAGCAGCCGGTCGATGACGGCGAGCGTCGCCGTCTTCATCGCGTCGGAGATGTCGGCGGTGACGGTCGCGCCGCTCGGCGTCCAGCGGCCGGTGAGCGCCGCGAACGGTGCGACGATCTCCGGCAGGAAGCCGCGCATGGCCGCCGGCGAGAACACCGGCGCCGCCAGCCGGCGCTTCCAGCGCCAGTCCTCGCCCTCGGCGAGAAGCAGCCCGTCGCGGAAGATCGGCCGCAGGATGCGCTCGTCGATGGTGGCCTTCGGAAAGTCGCCCGGCCGCTCCACCAGCACGGTCTCCAGAACGTCCGCATCGGCGACGTAAGCGAAGGCGCCCTTGGCGAAGGACGGCGCGTAGACGCGGCTTTCGGCGATCTCGCTCGGAACCGCGGAGGCGGGATTGCGCAGGATGCGGCGCACGAAGGCGAGCCGCCCGGCACCGGCCGGCAGGGCATCGAGGCTGACGGGGACGAAGGCGGTCATCGCGCGGCAATCCTCGCTCTTCCACCGATCGACCGGACCGGCGGCATCGGGGCCCCCGGCCGCGGATCATAATCGTCCGGAGAGCGACGCGCCAGCAGCGGCAGCACCCTCCGGGACGGGCCTCACCCGTGCAGCTTCAGCGCCGGGCCGCCGGTCGGCGAGATCATGTCGGCGGCGATCGCGACCGAGCCCCGCAGCGGCCCCAGCACCGCCCATTGATGCTGGCGCTGCAGGGCGTTGTAGGCCGCCGCCGCAAACCGGCCCTTGACCAGGATGTCGCTCTGGCGGAACAGGCCGACGAGGCCGACCGAGCCGCCGCTGGCGAGCGAGAGGAGCCGCCCGCGGTCGTCGTAGACGAACGGCTCCGGCTCATCGCCGGCGATCACCTGCGGCAGCGCGTCTCCGAGATAGTCGGCCTGCTGGCTGGCACATTGCGCCGTAGGCGGCAGCGGCTGGTCGGCCCCCGCCGGGGTGAACGACGCTGCGTCGCCCATGACGAACACCTCCGGATCGACGGTAGAGCGCAGCCGGTCGTCGACGACGATGCGGCCTTTCCGGTCCATCTCGAAATCGGCGAGGTCCTTCAGGACCGGATTGCCGACGAGCCCGGCCGCCCAGACCGCGATGTCGGCCGGCCAGCTGCCGCCGTCGGCGGAGCGGACCTCGGTTCCGGTCACCGCATCGATCTTGGCGCCGGTCGCGACCTGGATGTCGAGTGCGTCCAGCCGCTCCCGGACGGTCTTGCGAAGGCTCTCCGACGCGCCCGGCATCAGCACCGGCCCCGCCTCCAGGATCGTCAGGTCGAGCAGCCGCTTCTGCCCTTCCGCATGGCTCTTCTCGAAGAAGGCGCGCTCCGCCTGGCGCAGATGCGCGGCGAGTTCCGTGCCGGTGGCGCCCGAGCCGACGATGACGATGCCGGCCGGACGGTCGGTCTCGCGCGCGGCGATCATCGCGTCGATAAACAGGTCGCGGAAACGATCGGCGTCGCGCCGCTCGTCGAGCCGGATGGCGTGCCCGGCGACACCCGGCGTGCCGAAGTCGGGCGTCACGCCGCCGAGCGCGACGACGAGGATGTCGTAAGGGATCGTCCGGTGCGAGCGCTCGGGCCGCCCGGCACCCTTCTCGAACGCGGGAGGGGCGGCGAGCGTGACGGACTTCTGCGTCCGGTCGACCGCCACCACGGCCCCCTGCTCGAAGTGGAAGCCGCGCATCTCCGCGAGCATGTAGAAGCTCATCTCCGACAGCGTCGAGTTCACCGTGCCGGCGGCGAACTCGTGCAGCCGCGGCTTCCACAGATGGGTGGAGACCTTGTCGACGAGCTTGACGGCGCAGTCCTCGCGCCCGGCGAGCCGGCAGACGAGTTCGAGCCCGCCCGCCCCGCCGCCGAGGACCACGATCCGCGTCGGCGCGATCATCCCTCAGCCTCCCGCGGCGATGCGGTCGAACAGATGCGGGAACAGGCCCATCAGGCCGATGACGATCAGGTAGAGCGCGATGATCACCCGCAGCAGGCCCGGAACGACCAGGATCAGGATTCCGGCAACGAGTGCGACGATCGGCTGAATGGTCACGAAATGCATCGGGAAGCCCGCTCTCCGGTCTTGCTGTTCTGTCGGACGAGATAGCGCCCGGCAACGGTCAGGCCATGTACCAGCCGTGGCTCGGCACGATCGACTGGCCGGTCAGCGCGTTGGTCTGGAAGCTCGCGAGGAACAGCGCGACGTCGGCGACGTCCTGCATGGTGGTGAACTCGGTGTCGACGGTCTCGCCGAGCATCACCTTGTTGACGACGTCCTCCTCGGAGATGCCGAGGCTCTGCGCCTGCTCGGGGATCTGCTTGTCGACCAGCGGCGTCCTGACGAAGCCCGGGCAGATCGTGTTCGACCGCACGCCGTGCTTGGCGCCCTCCTTCGCCATGACGCGGGCAAGGCCGAGAATGCCGTGCTTGGCCGCGACATAGGCCGACTTCAGCGCCGAGGCCTCGTGGCTGTGCACCGAGCCCATGTAGATCAGCGAGCCCGACTTCTGCGGATACATGTATTTCACGCAGGCCTTGGTGAGCAGGAACGAGCCGTCGAGATGGATCGTCACCAGCTTGCGGAACGCCTCATAGGGAAATTCCTCGATCGGATGGACGGTCTGGATGCCGGCATTGGAGACCATGGTGTCGATCCGGCCGAACTTCGCCGCGACCGCGTCGACGCCGGCGTTGACCGCGGCCTCGCTGGTGACGTCCATCTCGACGGCCATCGCCTCGGCGCCGGCCGCCTTGAGTTCGGAGACGACGGCCTGCGCCCCGTCCATGTTGATGTCGCAGATCGCGACCCTGGCGCCTTCGCGCGCGAAGGTCTGTGCGATGGTCTTGCCGATGCCGGAACTCGCGCCGGTGACGACGGCGNCCCGTCCATGTTGATGTCGCAGATCGCGACCCTGGCGCCTTCGCGCGCGAAGGTCTGTGCGATGGTCTTGCCGATGCCGGAACTCGCGCCGGTGACGACGGCGACATTGCCTTCAAGCTTCATGGTTCCGACCCCTGTCGTTAGCTGACGCAGCAAATGGACGCCGCTGCGCGAACAGCAAGGCGGGTGCGGACGGATGGAGGAAGTTTCATTCGGATGTCGTCGAAGCCGTTGCCTCGCTCCCGCCCACGCGAACGAAAGCGGCCGCCGAACGGGTCGGCGGCCGGACGTCTGCTACGGGTTCCGCGATCGGGAAGCGGCTTCCGGCGGACGGCGCGTTTCGCCGGCCGGACGGTCACCTCTGGAGAAGGCTCAGAACTCTTCCCAGCTCTCCTCGGCGGCTGCGGCGGCGGGCTTGCGGGCGGCGCCGCCGGCGCCGGTGGCGCGCAGCTGCTGGACCGGACGCGGAGCGGCGGGGCGATGCGCCGGGGCCGGCGCGGGCTCGGTCGCGTGGGCGGCCTTCGCGGCGCTGCTGCCGGCCTTCACCTTGAACCGGCCCATCGCCGCTGCCAGCTCGTCGG
>NZ_JBFTEH010000007.1:0-293348 GCF_041027365.1 Jiella sp. M17.18
GCCTGGCTCGTCCACTACAACACCGAACGCCCGCACCTCGGCTACCGCAACATGGGCCGCAGGCCGGTCGAAACCGTCATGTCATTCGTTAGTCAAGAAGCTTAAGAGGACACTTCACTCGTAAATCGCCAGCCGACAGCACGGGTGAAGAGACCATTGAGCATTCCGAAGCTCGTCCCCGCAAATCCTGAACCGCAGCAATCCCGTTTTCGGATTCGAAGCGCTGTTGCGTCGAGGTGACGAGGGCGACGCCGATTTCGCTCATCGGCTTGCGCAGGTTCGCCCGCTCCAGGCGATCGAGCGCGACGATTACTCCCCGATCGTCCAGTTAAAGCCGCGTGCCCTTGGCCGTTCTCGTCATTCCTTTCCCGCTGCCGGCCAGCGATTGACATTCACCTGTTGTCGATCCATCCAACGAATTGAACGAAATGCCGGCCGGGGATATTATGTGAGACGAATTGGTGCGCGCAGCATGATCGTCGCCTTCCCCGTATTGCTTGGCGCATGCGCGACTTCACCAATCTCCGATAGTGAAGCGACCCCCGCGGCATCGACCTCATCGGAACTTGCCAAGTACGCGACCGCCAAGCCGGGCACTGCAACGGTCATTGTGAAGCGGGACGCCGGACTGATGGGCGCTGCATGCGCCTCGCGCCTCTTCGTTGACGGCTCCGTTGTTGCCGATCTTTGGCCAGGCGAGGCGGTCACCCTTCATCTGCCCGTGACGAGCACGATCCTCAGTGTGAAGCCGGAGGGCGTCTGCGGCGGCGGCACCTACGAGACGACCGTCACTCCTAATCCATCTAAGGAGTCGAAGTTTCGCGTTGGGTATGGGACGAACGGCGATTTCTTCATCGTCCCTACGGCCTTCTGACGCGCAGGCTCTTGAACCAACCCCGCCACCGCGCAAGGCGATGACGGGGCGCAACGGCGGCGCGATCTCGATGGGTTTCGACCTACCTCAGTCCGCCGCTGCTGTCCGCGATCTAGTCGAAGCCGCAGCCTTGCAGCCAATAAGGGAAGATGTCGCGGGAGGCAGACGGCAGCCTCGATCTCTAACGACTCAGCATCGCCGACGACCGGAAGGCCGGCTGCGCCTACTCCACCATCGCTTGTCTCCTGTCGATAAATCGGCATCATAGGACATAAAGAGAGGTTATCATGACGCCGTCTACCTTCATCAGCAAAATCCAAGATCGCCGGGTCGACTGTTGGTCGTTCTTGGTGGAAAAGTCGGTATCTGACTATCTTTCGCTAATCGACACTGCGTATTCAAATCGCGGCGGCATTAAGCACCAACGAGTTGCACTGAAAACCACCTCAGCTCGTCGGATCCGCGCTCGCTTAGTTGAGGACCTACGGCGGGGGGCTGTAATTCCACCGCTCGTAATCGGTCTAGTTGTTGAAGAGGGCGAGTGGGAAGGACTCAGCAAAATATCCGATGCTTCTGAAGTAGATAACCTTTTTGTGCTGCATCAAAGCGAGCTGTCAATTATCGACGGCATGCAACGGACCACTGCGCTGACGGAAGCACTTGAACTTGACGCTTCCGTGGGTGCTCATATGGTACGCGTGGAGGCCTGGGTAGCTCGAAGCGCTGAAAGCTTAATTTACCGTATGCTAGTCCTGAACACAGGCCAAGTGCCTTGGAACCTTAAGCAACAGCTCGAAGTCATTTATGCCCCCCTAATAAAGACGATCTCCCAAAAGGTAACTTTTACTCGCCTCCTTACTGGGCGGGAGCGAAGAAGAAATGGTGGCGAGTTTAAATCTGATGCACTGATCGAATGCTACATTGCTTTCGGCTTACGGCGGACTGAAGTTGATACTCAGGAAAGTCTCGCCGACGAATTTTCGCGGCTTGATGTCGCTGAAGCGTTGACCAATAAGAAGTATGATCGCTATTTTTATCGCATTATTCAGATGTTAGTAAACATAGACACTGCTTTGTCGGCATTCAATGCCTCTACGGACGACTCAGATTTGGACGACGGATTCAACGATGATTTGAGTGGAGGTCAGTCGAAAGTCCGTGTCATCACGCGAGGAAGAAACATTTTCGACACACAGGCCGCGCGAGTGGGTTTCGTTGTCGCATGTGCTGTAGCGATTTTGGGCAGAGTCGGGATGGACAAGGAAGAGGCTTTCAGCGACTTGCGATGCGCCACATTGGAGGTCGATTGCGCCAGGCTCGTTGATCGTCTTCAGAAGGCAAGTTCGGAGGAGCTGGGGAATTTTCTAGCGCTGGATGTTCTGATGGAGAAGCTGGGACATAGGCCGAGTTCAGCGGTGGGGCGGTGGGAAAGAGCATTTTTCGAGAAGTCGTTCAAAGTGCTAGTGGAGGAAAGCTTCGAGGTTCCTACTATGGAGCCCTGTTGGCGCGCGTGAGATGTCTCGGAACCGCATACGAATGTCGAACGAAATTTTTGGAAGGCTCAAATCTGCCGGTGCAAAAGACGAGCCGGGCTTTCTAGTTGATGATAATGCGAGGTGGATTGCACGGAAGGATGATAAAGACGCATCACTAATGGCGGATGCAGAGGTTACTATCTTGCCTCTGGGAATGAGGTCATTCGCATCGAGAATTTCCTTTGATGGTGAACGGTATTTCTGTTTCTCGGGGCTGCCGGTTCCAGATTTTCTTCCAGACGGCTTTGAGCAGATTTCGGCTACTCCCGGGCTGTTCGGCGCGGTGTTCGTGAACGCCGATCTACCCGTGACGGCGACGGCGGCCGAAATTCGGGATGCAATTGAGGAACAGCATCGGGGTGTTGAAGGCTACCAAGGTCATGATTTACAAACCGTTCTGGACCTGTTTCAAGAAGTAGATTTTTTTCGTGTGGCAAGCGGTGCCGACAGCATCTTTCTGGAAAGTCTTGAGCGCGTGTGTGGTTCATATTGTGCGCGCGGCTATCCAGGATATCCTCTTGGCCTTAGTTCTATGACTCTATCGTCAATTACGGAATTGTTCGAGTCCGGCCACGACACGCTCCCATATCATCTTCCGCTTCAGGGTCTTTTATCTTACACTTGGCCCGCCTTCTACCTCGAACTTTATCGATGTATCGAGCAGCTATACAGTGTTCCAAGATTGCAGGTTCTAAGGAAGAGACTGGCACACGCCGGCCCGATCGCTGAGTTGGCATCCACGCTCGAGTCAATAATCTCTTGGCGCCCGCGTGAACAGGAGTCTCTTTCGGCTATACTAAGTAAGATTTCGGAAGGAAGACGGGCGTCGATATTATCCTCCTTCTCTTTGTCGGCGGACACGGTTCCCACTGCTACTGGCCATAATTGTGCTGAGAAGATCTACCAGTTAAGAAACGCTCATGTTCACTTTCGGCCAGCCTTATCGGCGCCGCTAATTTCGGCAGAAGAATGGGATAGGATAATCTATACGATGTGCGTCACTGTTATTGAAGTTTACGACTTGTTCGGCGATATATACACTGGAAATTCGCTTGACATGGCCTGAGTATTATCTCGGTTCCTATCCCATTTGATTGCGGCAGACGATCTCTGCGTGATATTCCTATTTGGCGACAGTGCCGTTAGTTGCCTTCCATCCATCTGCTCTTGATTACCCGCGGCCGTGTCGGTGCCCGGGGTTCTTCCGCCAGTTCGGCGGCGCGGTTGTCGAAATTCGAAGGGACCACCTGCCGGGCCGCGAAGGCGTAGACGGTGCAGTCAAGCGCCTCGGCGGCGCGACCGGGCTTGCGCTCCCACCGGGCGACCGGCTGGCCGCGGGTGTAGCGGACGATGCGACGCTCCGATGCCAGCTGCTCAAAGAACGACAGGTCGAGGCTGTCCGAGAAGCGCATCTTTACCGCGCGGGACAGGCGATCAACGATCGTCCGCTTCACGCCATCCACTCCGACAATCCAAAGCGCCCCGCCGGCAACCTTCGACTTCGACCGTTCGATGACGGCGCGGCTTCCCGCCATGCCCTTGATCGCCATCACGCGGCGCCGGGCGCGCGGAAACGCGAACCGGTAGACGGCCTGCGTCCAGTCGCCATCGCCGGAGTCGACGCACGCGGCATCGATGCCGATCATGCCGCCAAGGGGGTGTTTCCATCGGGCGGTCAGCAGCTCGTCAAGCTGCCGCCATGTCGCGTCTTCGCCGGGCGATCCGAACAGGAGCTGATGGTCGAGCACATACGCGCCGCCTTCGCGATCCCACCCCACGACGGTGGCTTCGAGCCGATCGTCCTGCACGTCGCAGCCGACCGTTAGATAAAGGACGTCGGCCGGTATGGCGCCGATTCCGAACGGCTCGACCCGTTCCAGAAGCTCGACTTCATCAAGACCGGTATCTGCTTCGTCGCCGGTGCCCTCCGCGAGGATGGTATTGATGAAGGTCCGCAGCGTGTCCGGATCATCCTTCGCGGCAAGGAATTCCGTCGCGAGCTTGCCCCACGCCGCGTTCGCCAAAGGCGAGACCAGCGCATTGACGCGGAAACCCGCGTGCCCTTCGACGTGCGGCGCTGTAGCCCGCCAGCGGCCCTTCGCCACCATGTCGGCCTTGTGCCGCTCCTCGACGCAAGAGCCGCAGTGCGGGCAAGCATAGTAAGCGGCGGCGGGCTTGCCCTCCGGCCAGCGAATGTCCTTCCAACGGATCTCGCTGAACTCGCCGCAATCCGGGCACGGCACCTCGAAGACGCGCTGATCTGACTGCGCATAGGTGCGAAGGACGTTCGACGTGTCGGTGTCCACCGGCGTGGAACCGATCACGATCTTCCGGTCGGGATATGAAAGCGTCCTGCGTTCGGCAAGAACCAGCGGCGAGCCTTCAGGCGTCGGCGCCATTGCGTCCGCTTCGTCGATGAACAGGACGCGGGCATTGTGCCGGCGCAGGTTTCGCGGCGCCTTCGCGGACAGCACCTTAAGCGACCCACCCGGGAAGCGGCGGGACATCATCGTGTTGCGGCCGGCCTCGTCGGTGTCGCCGTCGAGCAGTCCCGCCAGAACAGGCGACGCCGAAAAGATCGGCTCCACGTCGGAAACTACATAGTCGCGGGCGTCGTCGTCGGTCGGCAGCAAGGCGATGATGGCGGCCGGATCGTTCGCGACGAAGCTGCCGATCGCGCTTGTAAGGAGCGTGGTGAAGCCGACGCGAACCGCCTTCACCAAGGTGACGCGCTCGATCTTCGGGTCGCCGATCGCGTCAGCGATCTCCGTTTGGTAGGGGTACAGGCGGACGCGACCCGGCAGCGCAGACACGCCTTCAGGAAGGCGAACGTCCTTCTCGATCCATTCGCTAAGCCGCATCCTCGGCGGCGGCCGGAGGGCTTTCATCGCCCTCGCCGTCATCTGTTGTATGTTCATTGGATAGCGCCTCCAGGGCGTCGCGCAATTCGCGGTACATCGTTTCGATGTCGGTGGCGGATAGTGCTGGGTTGCGGCTGCGAACGCGGCTGGGCACGGCCATGATGCCGGCGCGCACGCGGCGAAGAATGTCGGCCCATTCGCGGGCGACGGCTTCGGCTTCGACCAGATCGCCGCGAAGCGCCGCGTTCTTGATCTCGTGTCCGTCCGCCTGGAGCTTGGCCAGGCGAGCCTTTTCGGCGTTCAGGTCGAGCGCCGCGGCCTTGGCGTCATCTCCGATCGTCTTCGACTCGATAAAGTTCGCGATCGACTTCGGTCCGTCGAAGCGGCCCGGCGCCGTTTTGATTGCGATGCCATCCTTCGCCAACTGATTGACGCGCCGAACGGACAAGCCGAGTAGCTTGGCCAGCTCGGCGGTCTTCAATTCCATAAATCACCTCTTGGGAAGGAAACGCGTTAGGAAAAATTTGCAGCGATCGCGCTTTCGCGGATGGCGCCCGCAGAACCACCGAACGCCGGAAGTACCTTCAAGATCAATGGTTTACGCGGATAGATGGCAACAAAATCGCTCGGCGGCTTTTTCGCGCCGCGCGCATTACTAGAAATTTATTCTAAAGTGTCACCGTGGCGACGATCATGTCCGAGTACGCCGCGCTTACCGATTTGATCTTGTATTCCGGCGCGCCTGCACGGTCCATCGCGACCACGTAATCGCCTTCCGCCGGCATCGGCCCTTCATACGCCGACCGCATTAGAATCAGCTCGCCTTGGTTCGCCGGCAGTTGAATGTGGAAGCCCTTGCCGGGTCGATAGCTCTCGATCCCGCCGCCGAAGTGTAGGACAGCCCGGATCTCGCAGGGCAGACGATCAGGATCGATTTTGAAGTCGCGATAAAACCGAAGCTCGAGTTTCTCGCCGAAGGCATTGGCGGCGGCCTCGTCGACCGCCGCTTCCAATCTCCGCCAGTCGGTCATCTTACCGCGCCAGGCGAACGCGGCCGATGGTGGCGGCGCTGGCGGCTTCGACAAAGGCATGGCCCATCAGATCATTACCGCTTGCCGTCGCCGTGGCTGCGGCACCATCCCAATACACGGGCGCGCCCTGCGACCAAGCGCTGCCGGTCGCCTTCGGAACGTCGAAGACGCCAGTCAGGGCGACCTCGGCTTCCTCACCGGCATTCGCCGAGATAGCTGCAACGCCGACGAGCTTGCCGGTCGCCACCACGTCGCCGGAGACGGTGTCGGCATTGACGGTGACGGTCATAACGTCGCCGGACTGGATGAAGTTACGCATTTCAAAGTCCTCTAGAAAATACAGGCAGGAAGGTTCGGATCGGTCGCCGGCCAGCAGCGGCGGCGAGGTCGCGGTCGATGGCGCCGATCGCGCGCTCGATCTCGGCAACGGATCGATATTCGATCTCGCGCCGCGTCCCCCCGCTGTGGAAGATTACGCGGGTCTCGCCCGATGAACGGGCCGCCACAAGGGCAGCCCGCTTCGCGTTAAGTTCGTCGGCCGCCATTACTGACCGGCGTTTCGGTACACGCCGCGGAAGTCAAGCCAACCGGCGCCGAAATCTTCGCGGACCTTGAACCGCAGGCCGTCGACGTCGAAGCCGACCTGTTGTTCGATCTGCGGGCCGGGCGCGCCTTCGAGGTAGCTGTATTCGAGCGAGACGACATCGGCCGGCGAGGCGGTGAGGTACCAGGCATTGCCGATGATCCGCGCGTCAACGATCAGCGTGAGCCGCTGGCTGAATGGGTTCGCATCGCTGCTGTTCGCCGGCGTGATGGCTGCGAGGATCTTCTCGGCTGCCGTCTCCTGCGCCGGGCCGACCACCAGATAGGTAGGCGTTACCCGGATGAAGTTGCCGCCCTCGTCCGTCTGAGACCGCATGGCAAGGCGAGCCGCCGACAGCGCGTCCTCGGTAATCGCCGATCCGGTCGCGGCAAGGTTGCCGTGCCCGGCGTGAAAGACCGACTTGCCATCCGCCATCCTGGGATTGTCAGAAAGCTTGCTCGCAAGGAAATCCGCTTCAAAATCCGCGGCGGCGCGGCCAAGCCGCGAAGAAACGTCGGTGAACGCCGAGATGTCGTCGTTGATGAGCATCTTCCGCGTAATGCCGATGATCGCGCCGTAGGTATCGGCGGAATAGGACTCGGCACTTTCAACCAGCGTGCCGCTCTTGAACTCGCCGTGCTCGTTCACCTTCTCCAGGCTGATATCGCTGGAAAGGCCGATCGCCGACTTGGCGCGGAAATCGCGAACCGTCGACTGCCGGGCGATCTGGCGAATGCCGGAAGGCGCTGACTCATAAGCTTGCCGAACCGTGCGGCTCACCGTGTCGGCGAACACAAGCGGGAAATCGGAGGTCGTATGCAGCGCGCGCTCGATGACCGTCGAACCGCTGAGGCCGGTGGTCGAGACGTTCGCGTGCCGCAGGCTTTCGCGGGCGATGTCGACGGTTGACATACCCATGAACTGCCGGGCCTGTTCACTCGGCTTGTGCGCGGGGTTCGCGCGAACATACATTGCCTCGCCCGCAGCGCGGGCGCGCGCTTCCGGGTTGTCGTTGCTGTTGTCATTGTGCGGCGCGCGAACCGAGGCAGCGGCGGCGGAACGCTCGGCCATCGCGGCGAAAGCGGCTTCGCGAACCGCCGGCAGATCGGCCTCCGCGTCGACGTGGGCGTCGATGAAATCCTGAGGCAGGCCGGCCGCCTTGGCGATGGATCGGATTTCCGCGTTCGTCTGCGCGCGGGTCTTTACTGGCGGCGCGTCGCGGGTCTCGGCGGCTTCGGTATTGGTCTCGGACATGTTTTCATTGCTCCGCAAGCCCGTGCCGGCATCGGCAGGGACGGTTGTGAGGGATGCTTCCAGGAGGGTCAGGTCGCTGCCGATCTTCACGCGCCGGCCGCTTCGCGTAGCCTCGGTCACCTTGCCGGTGACGTAGCCGATCGACACGCCAAAATCGGCGCCGTCTGAGATTTCGGCCGCGATCCGCTTCGCCCGATCGTTGTGTCGGGAGAGCTTCACGGTGCCGCGCAGGGCGCCGCCTTCGGTTTGAAGATGGAAGACTTCGCCAAGCCGATCGTCGACGCTTGCGCGGCTGTGGCTGTCGAGCAGCGGGATCGAGTCCGGCCACGGCTGATCGAGCGACAGGGTTTCGTCGAAGGCGCCGCGTGCGTCGTAGCGTTCGACCGCTGCGCCGGTGGAAAGGACCGCTTCGACGGTCCACGCTTCGGCATCCCAACTGGACGCACGAAGGGGGGCGGCGCGCGTGCGCACGCCGGGTTTGTCTGCCATCAATGTTCCTTCGAATTAGGCCGCTACGCCATCTGCAGCGGTGGTCTTATTGTCATTCGCTGGGTTGCTGAACGTCAGGCCAAGGCCGTCAGCCCGCGCCTTGTCGTCCGCAATCTCGCGGTCGACCTCTTCGATATCGAGACCGCGTGAAGTCACGGCTTCGCGGCGCGACATAATCCCGCCTTCGATCGCCATAAGCTCGGCTTCGACATCTTTCTTCGGGTCGATCCAAGCGGTCTTCGGGACGATCCATCGGGCCGGCATCGCGGCATCAATCGTGGTGTCGATCCGGCCGGCCAGCACTTCGGTGGCGGCCCATCGCTTCCAGATCGGCCGCAGCGCCTGAAATACGACGACGCCGTGTTGAAGGGCTTCGACCCGCCGCCGGAATTCGACCAGCGAACCGCGCTGCGAACCATAGTTCGCGTCGCTGATGTCGCCGTGAAGCAGCCAGCCCGGCAGGCCAAGGCCCACGGCGATCTCGCGCTCCAGCCGCTTGGCGAAGCCAATAACCTCGGCACCGATTGCAGGTGGGTCAGAAAAGGCGATCTCCTCGCCTGGCCGAAGGTATTTCAGCGTCGCCGGTTCAAGCCCGCCTTCAAGTGTTCCGTCGCCGTTGTCGACGCCATCCATCGGCGAACCGCCAGCATCATTGGATCGGATGAAGCCGGCCAGCATTGCGCCAATCTTCTGCCGCTCCAGTTGCGCGTCGGCCCAGGTGTCGAGATTGGCCATCCGCAGCATCACCGGCGCGAACCACGAAATACCCCGAACCTGCCCCGGCGTGTCGATGCGGAACAGGTGCAAGACGTCTTCGGCTGGGACGCGCCGCACCCTGTAGCTCAAGTTTACGAAGGCGTTTTGGTCGCGGATGTGGTAGGCGACCCGCCTGCCCGCTGTGTCGAATTCGACGCCGGAAACAATCCGCGCGCCGCCTTCCAACTCTCGCGTCAACGATGCGTCAACCTGCTCGGGATCGAGAAGCCGGACAGAGAGCCCTGTGGCGTCATTCGCCATGACCGCGAACGCCTCGCCATCGATCACCAGTCGGCGCACTAGCAAAGCCTGCAAAGCATAGAAGTCGCCGAGGCCGTCCGCGTCCGCTTCATCGGTCCACCGCTCGAACGCGACGTTCAGCGCTTCCCGCGTGTCCTTGTCGCCGTGCGCCGCCTGCGGCTTGATCCCGGTCCCGACAAGCGATGAAACCCAAGCCTCGACAGCCGACGCTGCAAGCGCATTGTTCGAAGCTAGATAGCGGGCGCGTGCGGCGATGGTGAACCGCGCGGCGTGCTGAGCGTGCAACAGCGACGGCGTGGTCGCCTTCCGCGGCCATCTGCGTCCGCCGGTTGCGCCGTCGAAGGAGCGGGCCGATCCGCGGAACAGGTTTCGGAGGCGCTCAAGCATTCTCCGCCTCCTTTCGTTCTGCGTATTCGAGGTCAAGCGCCGCCTGCGCCCGCCGGACAATCCGGCAGACCGCCCAAAAAATCTTGGGCGCGTCGACCATCGTTGCGGCGAGATCGGTGTCGGACATCATGTACCACACGCCGTCGGGACCGGCGTCTTCGTCGGCAAAATTCAAGGCGCCACGGATTTGCTTCGCACCGATGGGGAAGTCCAGGCAGTACAGCGCGCCGAGAAGCGATAGCACGTACATTTCGTGGCCGGAAAACCACCACTGTCCGCGACGCTTGTCGCCGATCTTGAAGTCCATGGCGCGCATCAGGCGATGCCAAGAATAGAGTGTGTCGAATGGAACATTGGCGACCTCGCCGGCTTCCGCGAAACTGAATTCCGCATGATGCCAGTCGTCGGGGGTCGCCGCGCCGGTCAGCGGGTCGTTCATTTTGATTTCCGATCCTTGATCGATTTCAAGACCGCCTTCGGCCAAACAAAGAAGCCGCGCTTCCGGAGAAGGACGGCGGCGGGTAAAGATCGGCCCGGCCGGGGAAGAAGGAGAACCGCCCGGGCGCTCGCGTCGCGGCAGCATCGCGCCGCTAAGCCGGCCGCCGAAGCGGCCTCGAAGTGATGATAATGGTGAGCTTGCGATGGCAAGCTTCGTGAGGCGCTTTCGCTACCCCTCGACTGTCCCGCTCGGGAGGCTGATTTTCAGCTCACCAACGACAAAGAAGGCGGCTTGGACGCTCAGCTTCACCTGCGCATTCCCAGGTGAGAGCCGCCGAAGACACCGGCCGATTTACCAAACAACTAATAAGCGACTCGATAAGCGAATATTAGCTTTCCCCGCAACCCAAAGCTGACTACCTTCGGCTACGTTAATGGAAATTGAGAAGAAGAAATTGGAGTCAGAAATGCGGGTGCGAAATATTACCGTGTGCGTATCGGTTGCCGCCGGTCTCTCAGCCTTCAGCGGCTGCGTTAGCTCAAATAAATTCGATGCAAATGCGCAGGCGCTGAAAAATAATCCAGATCTACGACGCGCTGAGATCCACCGCTGCATCATCGATACGCGTCGCAAGGTTCGGGAGAGAGGAATGGAGGGAAAGCTCAAATACATGAAGATGGGCCGCGACCCCATTCCCACTATGTGCAAAAACACTGTAGAAGCGCAGGCGTCGGGGAAGCTCACCTACTCTGATTATCGCGCTGCGCAGACAGAACATCTGTCCCCAAAGGCGCTTAACGCCATTCGCGGTCGCTGACCGACAAGGCTGTCCGCCCCCACGGGTGCCTGGAGCATCAGAAGTCGATCTTGCTCCAAGAATTGACATCCGGGCATCCTTGTGCGGCGGAATACGGCTTGGGCATGGGTGGCTTTCGCGCTAATGCGGAAGCCGCCCGGTCGCTTGCGCGATAGCGAGTGACATGGCGGCCCGCCAGACTTCGCTGCCGGTATGGTCGCAGACGGAGACCGCGATCTCGTGCGAGGAAGGTGGTGGCCCCATCTCCCGAGCCATCACGGCCAGTGCGTCCCACGCCGCTTCGGACGCCAATCGAACCGTGTCGAACTCGCAACCTTCTTCGTCGAGCTCCTCCGGTCCGCCGTCGCGGAAGTGGAAGTAGAAGCTTGCCATTGATTTTCCCGTGTTCGATCCTAAGCGAGACGAGCACGCATGTTGAACGGGTACGGCTTTCTGGTCACGGCCGAAATCAATAGGTGGCCGTGCAACCACGGACATCGACAAAATCTCAGGTTTTACCCCGGGGGGCCTTAGACGACCCGCTTCTTGAGCGGTTCGGGCTTTTGGCCTTCCGGCAGGATCTCATGCAGATGCTCATGCACAACGTCGGCAGAGAACGGCTTGCTGATGAAGCGGGCGCCTTCCGGCAGATCGTCCGGCCCCGGCTTAGCCTGCCCTGATGCAACGATGATCCCCACATGCGGCCAGCGCTCGGCACACTCCCGCGCTAAATCGAAGCCGGTCCGCTTGCTCGGCGGCATGTGCACATCGGAGAATAGCAGGCAGACGCTCTCACCAATGGCTTCAAGCAGTTTGATCGCATCCTCGGTGTGGCAGGCTTCGTGAGCGCGGAAGCCCGCATCCTCCAAGATATCGACCGCATCCATTCGAATTATGGCATCGTCGTCGGCGACGATGGCGGATGGCGCAAACTCGTCCGACATCGATTTTTCCTTGCTGTTCCAAGGCGCTAATGTTCGGAACAAGACAATGATCCATTCGAATATCAGAATGTGCCTTCACAAGGCCGCAAAATTGTCACCGAAGCGGCTCCGCGGTTACTTCAGGTTTTTACCAAATCGCCGCGGCGAACCCAGATGGCCCGATGTGCCGGGGAACGCCTTCTTGGCCTTCAGCGCCGCCGCATTGTAATCGGTCGGCCGTCCCGGCTGTTGTCGTTCGCCGCGATCCGCCGCAGCGCGTCGACGGGACGCACGATTGCCGGTACCTTCAAAATGGTGCGGGCCACTCCTCTTTTTCTCTTAAACGGGTTGAACACTGGCCGGCCCCGAAGCCGGCCGGGGGTGTTCCACCCGGCAGGGGGGTGTGGGGGGATGGAAGGAAGGCGGTTCGAAGCGGAACGAAGGCGGTTCGCAGCCGGTTCGAACCCCGGAACGAAGCCGGTTCGAAGGTGATGGAAGGCGGTTCGTAGGGGTGATCGAAGGTGATGGAACCGCCATCCGCCACATCATTCCTGCACTACGATCAGGCTCTTTCTCTGCCGTGATGGGGATCCGTCCATTTCCACGCGGATGCGGCCCGCGTCCATCAGCCGGTGCATCGCGCCCTCGAATTGCTTCTGCTTGATCCCCTCCGAACCCGGTTTCTCAGTCATCATCTTTGGCGCGTAGTTCCTGCCCTTTGCCGGCGACCATGTTTCACCCTGCAGATTGGCCGCCGCCAGCAGCTTGAAGAACACCTTCTCGTGCTGCTTTTGAAGCAACCCGCGCTCGGGCGATGCCGTGCCATCGTCAACGACGAACACGCCTTCCTGCCACCGCAGCTTCAGCTTGTCGCCGGTCTTGCCATAGTTGTTCTTCATGGTTTCGAGCACGCGCTGGGCATCGTCCGCGTCGTCGCCCTTCGGCTTCGTCAGATACAACCGGCTCCGCACCGAATTGCCCCAAGCCGTCGATCCCGACAGGCCGGTGCCGGATTGCATGCCCGAGACTGATGGATGCGAAAGCAGCACGACAGCACCGTCGATCTCGATAGCCAACGCCCGAAGCATGGAAACAAACTGACGGACTTGGGAGCGCTTTACCTCGTCACCGCCAAACAGATCGGCGGCAGTGTCCAACACGATCAAGCGCGGCCGGAATTCCATAATGAACGCGCGGACTCGGTGCCATAGCGCGGTCGGCCGCATAGCGCCGGTCTTCGTGTCTGGCATGGTCAGAAGCGCGTCCCGATCGGCTAAGGCGATCAAGCGGAAACTGTCTAGATCCTCGAACTGCCGATGATGCGCGTGCGCAATATCCCGCAGGCGCCGCGGGAACTCCTCTGCTTCGTCCTCGGCGCCTAGATAGACGACACGACCTGCGGCAGGCCGCATACCCATGGTTTCGCAGGACAGTGCGCTTGCGGCGGCAAGCTGTAGCCAAAACAGAGATTTGCCTACGCCGCCATCACCGCTCGTGAGAGTCACCTGCCGATCAGGCACCAATCCGTCGATGAACCACTGGCGCGCGGGAACTTCCTTGCCCTGCCATTCGGCGGGATTGACGATCGGCAGCGGGTCGTCGTCGTTCGCGGCCGGTGGCGCTGTCTTCGACTCGCCCTTCTTCAGCCCGTTAGCGAACAATCGCGTCACATTGATCGGCGGCGTTCCGTCATCATGCGGGTCGATCCTTTCGGGAATTTCCCGTGGCCGCTTCAATCCCGCTTCAAGACCGCGCCTGATCTTAGCTTGCACCTCGCGTTCGCCATCGGCAGCCAGGACGCCATTCGCGGCGGCGGCTTCCATCAGGCGACGTTCGGCTTCGGATCGCGACAGAACGCCCGACGCTACAAGCTGCCCCATGCTGAAAGCGGAGGCGTTCAGCTGGTAGCCGCGCGATCCTTGCGGCGTGCTCGCAAGCTCCCGCATTTCCGCTTCCACCGCGCCTTCGACATAGGCGGTGTTATCGCCTCGGGTGTGCTCGTAGGGCGTCGCCGGGGTAGGCGCAGCCTGCGGCTCGCGCGGCAGGATGCAGTCGAGAAGCCAACGCGGCGCATCGGCGATCGGCGCCTCGGGGTTTTCCCACTCGTAGAATTCGCCGGTTTCGGTGACGCTGCCAGGCGCGATCACATAGCCGCCCTGACCGCGCACATCGACGCCCTTGGCGATCCGCCGATTACGGACGCCTTCGACATGCTGAAAATAGAGGTGCCGCCCGCCGGAAGCCGTCTTGACCGATCGGGTCTCCGGAAGGGCGCCGTGCTCGGCCTCCATTTCCGCAAACCAGATCCGGCCGTCGTCATCGCCATGCACCTGACCGGGGATATCGATATCGAGGACGAAGACGCCCGTCGCTCCGCCGGTCGGGACGCCTACCATCGCGTCCGGGTGGCGTTTCCACCATTCCTCGACAAGCCGCGTGCTTTTGAACGCGCCGCGAAGCCCGTTCGCGATCAGCGGCTTTTTGCTTTCCGGGTCATGGTCGCAGGGGAAGACCGGCCACCCCTGCGAAATGATATCGTGCGCGAGATATTTCGCCGACCCACCGCGAATACACGCATCATCGACGGAATTATTGTCTTTAATCGTTGACTTTGCTAAATTGGTCAATTATCTTCCTAATGCTATGCGGATTTTAACCCGGCGCCGTGCCCGCGGTGTCGGGTTATTTTTGTGTGATGGCCGACCAGTTATGCGGCCGCCCGCGCTGCGATGCGTTCCTTGATCCATTCCAGCACCTCGTCCCGCACGAAGGCCAAGCGCCGTTCGCCCAGCGGCACCGCCTGCGGAAACTTACCCTCCATTCGGTACCTGTTCAGCATCGACCGCGACATCGAGGTCATCTTTGCAGCTTCGTTCAGCGAAAGGAGGCGGGGGTAGTTGTCGTTCTCGGCCTGCATTTTTTCTCCCAAGGGATTGACACGTGTTTTGGAGGGTGTTTACATGCTCCGCATCATGGATACGTCTGCCCTCCAATCGAGCGCAGCGACACTAGTTGATATGGTTGTTAAAAGTCGACCCCCTCGGCTACAATACGTTTCCCAATCTGTCATCAATGCGCGGCGCTTATCCAGAGCATCCGATCGGCGGTAAGCCCGTTCAACGGCATCGCCGACCGCGTGCGCCAAAGCCGCTTCAGCAATCTCGCGCGGGTGATCAGTCTCTTCCCCCGCCCAGTCGCGGAACATGCTTCGAAGACCGTGCAGAGTGACGTGAACATCCTTTGGGACCGCGAGCTTCAGCGCTTTTGTCATTGCGGTTCCGCTTACCGGCTTCCCGGTATCGGCGAAGACGTACTCGCCGGTTGAGCGTTGTCGACGCGCCTCCAAGATCTGAACCATTCGGGGCGTCAGCGGGACGCGATGCTGTTTCCCTGCCTTCATCCGGTCAGCCGGGATCGTCCAGACGGCTTCATCAAAGTCAAATTCGCCCCACACCGCTTTCCGCGCCTCGCTTGTCCGAACGGCGGTGAGCGTCAGAAATTCAACCAAGCGCGCGGCCGTGCCGCTGGATCCCCGTAGGCGCGCGCACATGGCTGGCGCGTCCTTGTAGGGCAATGCCGCGTGGTGGCCGCGCGTCAGCTTCTGTCGGGCAGGCATTACTTTATCGAGAAGGCCGGTCCATTTCGCCGGGTTGGCAGTGTCTCGCCATTGGTGGGCGATGCCGTAGTCGATCACCATTCCGATGCGGGATCTCAAGCGGTCAGCCGTCTCTGGTCGCGCTGACCAATGGGGCATGAGGGTTGCCTTCACATCACCGACTTTGATGTCGGCGATCGGCATGTCGTGCAGCGGCGCGGCGTACTTCTGAAGCGTCATTACAAATTGATCGCGGTGTTTCGGATTGCCCCAGTCGTTCTTTCTGGCTTCGATCAATCCAGCCATACAATCCGCAAATGTAACGATCTTTGGAGCCTTACGTTCGGCCCGCGGGTCTTCGCCATTCGCCAATTGTTGCCGTATCAATTCCGCCTTCTCGCGAGCAAGCTTCAACGAAACCGGAGCCGTTCCCCGACCATACCCGCCCAGCCCAAGTTCGGTGCGCTTCGATCCGCGCCGGTACACGAAGACCCAGTTCTTCGAGCCGCTCTTTTGAACCCGGAGATAGAGGCCGTCGCCGTCGCTATGCATCCCCGGCTTTTCGAGCGTCTTGAGGTTGGTTTCCGACAATTTGAAGCGTGCCATTCGCCCTACCTGTTATCCTAACCGCCATAGTGAACATAAGGTCTATGGCGTCCAAAAATCAATCGGAGCAAGGGTTTTTGGCGATATGGTTGGTAAGGGTGGGCGGAGAAACAGACACCCCATCCGCCATTTTCGGACCTCGGAGACGGTCCCGATCGTCCCCCCCCCCGAAGCGCAGCACGCCCGGACGCGCTGCTTCGTTCAGCGTCCCTGCACGATCGTGTAGTCGCCGCCGCCGGGTGCCGGGCCGGTGAAGCTCCTCTGCAGACGGTGTCCCGAGCCCTTCTGGGTGATGGTGACGGAATAGCCGCTGCCCTGCAGCGTCACGTCGACGCGGTTGCCGTCGCCGTCCTGGGAGACCTTCAGCTTCAAGCCATGCCCGTCTTCGCCGGCATGGATGCGGTTCTCCTTCCCGTCCTGCTGGAGGTCGACCGTCAGGCCGTTGCCGCCCGTGGCTTTTGCCCTGGCCGAGGCGCGGTTGCCGTGGCCGGTCTGCTGGATCTGCGCCTTGATCGTGTCGCCGTCGCCGGACAGGTCGAGCTTGGCCGTCCCTGCCTCGCCGTCCTGCGCGATCTTCGCCGTCCGGCCGGTTCCCTCCCCGCCGATCGCGATCTCGGCCCGGTTGTCCGGCCCTCCCCCCTGATCGATGTCGGCCTTGTCGGTGGCCCGCTGCGGCGCCGGGTTCGCCTGGGTCACGGTCGCGACGTTGCGCGAGCTCGTCTGGTCGATCGAGGCGGTGTTGCCGCCGCTCGTCTGCTCGATCCGCGCCCGGTTGTCAGAGGTGCCGCTGCCGGTGGTGATCTGCGCCTTGCCGCTGGCCTTCGTCCCGGACTGCGCGATCTCGCCGGAATTGTCCTTGCCGTTCTGCGACACCGAGGCCTCGAGCGCCGCCCCGGACTGGACGATGTCCGCGCCATTGTCGCTGCCGGGCTGGGCGATCGACGCCTTGTGGCCGGTGCCGCCCTCGTCCCCGTCCTGGCGGACGGTCGCGCGGTTGTTCGCCTCGGCCTGGTCGATGTCGGCGGTGTTGAGGCCGCGGGCGCCCGTCTGGCGAATGCGGCCAACGTTGCGCTCGGCGCCCGACGCGGACTGGTCGATGGAGGCAGTGTTGGTGCCGCCGTCGCCGTCCTGGCCGATGTCGGCGCGGTTGCGGCTGCCGTTCTGGTCGACGTCGCTCTTGTGCCCGCCTACCCCTGCCTGGTCGAGCCTTGCCGTGTTGCGGCTGCCGCCTTGCGCGACGTTGGCGAGCTGCGCGACGCCGGACTGACGGGTCTCGACGCTGTTGCGCGTGCCCGGCTGGGCGAGCGTTGCGGAATGGCCGGTGCCGCCTTCGCTTCGCACCTGCCGCGCCCGGGCCTCGTTGTCGTCGCCGCCCTGGTCGATGTCGACCTTGTCGGTGCCCGAGGGAGCGTCGATCCGCTGGACGATCGTCGCGGAGTCGCCGTGGCTGCCGTCATTTGACTGGTCGACCGCGCCGACGCTGCCGCCGCCCGCGCCGGACTGCGCGATCGTGGCCGCCTGGTCGGTGCCCGTCTGGTCGATGTCGGCCTTGCTGCCGCCACCCGCCCCGCTCTGCCGGACCGTCGCCGACAGGCCGGAGGAGTTCGCGCCCTCCTGGCCGATCTGCGCCTTGTTGCCGCCCCCGGAGCCGGACTGGTCGACATCGGCGCTGCCGTCGGCGCCCTTCTGGCCGATCGAGGCGACGTCGCCTTCGCCGCCGCTCGTGCCGCCCGCCTGCCGCGCGCTGGCGTCGTGGCTGCGGCCGGCCTGGGTGATGCGCGCCTGGTGGTGGCCGCCGGGACCGCTCTGGCGGACGCTCGCCCGGTGGTCGTTGCCGGTGACGTCGATGTCCGCACTGTCGGCTGCGGCACCCGACTGCACCACCTCGCCGAAGCGTCCGCTGCCGGCCTTGGCCGAGTAGGACGCCTTGTGGCGCTCGCCGGTCTGGCTGACGCGGCCGACATCGTTGCGGCCGTGGGAGAGAGTCACCTCGGCCGTCAGTCCGCCGCCGTCCTGGACGACCTGGCTTTCGTTGCCTTCGCCGTAGAGCGTCTGGGTCTGCTTGTTGCCGCTGGTCGCACGGGGCGTCTTCCCGCCTTCGTCGGACGACGACGCGCCGGCAGTCGACTGCGAGGATCCGGACGGCCCCGCCTGGCTGGCGCCCCGATTGCCGCGCTGGAGCGAGAACGAGCGGTTGTTCCCGCCGTTCTGCTCGATCGTGACGCTCATCGCGTCGCCCGCCTGCCGCACGGCGGCGATGCTGTTGTCGGCCTCGTAGCCGCTCTCGCCCTGCAGGATGCGGACGGTCGATCCATCGGCGCTGCCGCCGACGGCATCGGCCTGGCGGATCGCCGCGGCATTGTCGTCTCCGACCTGCTTGATGACCGAGGTCGACCCGGCGCCGTCCTGGTAGATGCCGGCCTCGGCCGGCGCGACGGACAGCTTGGTGCCGTCGAAGAAGGTGAAGCCGGCCGCGTCCTTCAGCTCGCCGTCCGCGTGGTTGCCGCTGCCGGTCTGATCGGCGGTGGCGGTGCTCGCGCGCCGGGTTTCCTCGTCCGCCTGAATGATCCGGACATGGTTGTCCTCGGCCGCCGCCCGCGACGTGGCGGATGCGAGGAGAAGGCCGCACAGCCAAAGGCTCGGTGGGATGCGCATCGGGGTCTTCCTTTCGACTGTGGGGGGAAGGAGCACGAGCGGCGGGCGCGGCATCTCAAGCCGCGCGGTGACGGTCAGGGTCCGGGACCGCGTTCATCGGCAGATCGATCTCGTTTGCCCAGAAGCTGAGGCAGGCCTCTTCGAAGCGCCGCCCAAGCTCCACGGTTCTGCGCGCAGAGTCCCAGTCGGCGTCGCCGCCGGACAGGAGCGCCTCGATGCGCCGATAATGCTCGACGCGCTGTTCGTGCCGCTGGCGCTGTTGGCGCGTGAGGGAGACGACGTCGGCCGGCCCGACGATGCCGGCGAAGTACAGCCGGACCATGCCGGGATCGTTCATCGGCTCGCGCAGCCAGGTGCGCAGTGCCGCCTCGCCGGCTGGGGTCACCGTGTAGGACTTGCGCGGCCGCCCGAACGACCGCTCCTCCTGCTCGTAGAGGAGTCCGGCGGCGGCGAGCCGCGCCATCTCGCCGAAGAAGGGGTCGCGCTCCTGGTCGACGGCACTGTCGGGGTCGTGCCGCCTGAAGGCCGCGACGAGGTAGATGATCAGGAGGAGGATGAAGGCGACGATCAGAATGATGACGAGCAAGGCGAAGATCTCCTCTCAAAGCGCGCGAAGGGACGGGAAAGGCGCCGGCAGGGCGGCGAAGCGCGGGGGCGAACGCGTCTCGAAAAGGCTGAGCGACGGGGTGGAGAAGGTCGTGTCGAACCAGGGCAGCAGCAGGCCGATCGCGATCCAGCCGGCCAGCAGCGACAGGAACAGGAGCGCGATGAACAACCGCCGCTTGATCTTGAAGCGGCTGTGCTTGTCGCGGGGACGCTTCCCTCGGAAGACATCGAGCCTCATGCCGGTCCTCCGTCTCGCGGCCTCTGTCGCCTCGCCACCATCGCGCCCGCCTCAGCCTTCCCGGTCGTCCGATGCCGCGCCGCCGCGCCAGTCGCTGCGAAGACCGGCGGTGCGTGACGGCTTGCCATCCTCGTCCCGGCCGGCTTCCTCCGCCTCGTCCGCCGGGCGCGGCGCCTCGCCGGAGGCTGCGGCGGCCTCCGCCCGGTCGGCCTGGGACGGGGCGGCATCACCGTCGCGCTCGTCGTCTCCATGGGCACGGGCGCGGCGCTTCGGTTCCTCGGCCTCGCCCTCGCTCTCGACGGTCTTCCAGAAGTCCAGGCAGCGCCGCTCGAAGCGGATGCCGACGCGCGCGGCGGCGAGCGCGTATCGCCACTCCGGCCGGTTCACGAGAAGCAGTTCCAGCCGCTCGTATTCGGCGAGCCGCCCGCGATGCAGGGCGCTGCACCGGGCGACGATCCGGCCCCGGTCGAAGGGGACGACGAGGCCGGCGAAGTGGTGCTCGAGGAAGCCGGGATCGTTCGACGGCTCGCGCAGCCAGGCTCGCAGCCCCGCCTCGCCGGCCGGCGTGACGGTATAGGTGTGCTGCTCCCGCTGCTCCCGGTCGGTCTGCGAATAGAGCAGTCCGGCGGCGACGAGGGCGTCCGGCTCCGCATAGAAGGGCTGGCGGTCCTGGTCGAAATAGTTGTTGGCGTCGTAGCGCCGCATCGCGGCGACGAGGACCGTCACGATCAGGATCAGCAGTGCGACGATGAGGATGAGGGTCAGCATGCTCGTCACCTTTCTCGGATCGGCCGGCGCGGCGGCCGCTAGCGCGCGTCCGCGGGAGTGGTCGTTTCGGCGTCCGGGAGTTCGCCCGGCGCCACCGCCTGATGCCCGACGGTGATGGAGAGGCGGGCCGGTGCCGCTCCGTCGATCGCGACGGTGCTGCGGTCCGGATGCTCCTCCGCCGCTCCGTCGAAGACCGCCGCCAGCGCCTGCTTCAGCGTGTCGCGCATGACCACCTCGTCGCCGAAGAGGACGATCACCTTCTTCAGTTCGGGGATGCTGGACAGCTGCGCGCCGAGGAGGTGCGAGACGGACGACTTGTCTGCCTGGACGAAGAGCGGCTCGACATAGAGGAGCGCATCGGCGACCGGCAGGGCGATCAGCCGGCCGCGCGAGACGCGCGATCCGGACTGCATGCGTAGCGTCATCCACGCCGAGATGCGGGCGTCCTGGTCGATGCGCGCCTGCGCCTGCGCCGGACCGAGGATCGTGGTCGTCGGCGGAAAGGCGTAGGAGACGAGCCGGCCGTAATTCGCGCCGTCGCTGAGGCCGACGAGATAGCCGCTGAGGAGATTGCGCCTCGCCGGGCTGAACGGCTGCACGATGGCGAACTGGTTGGAGCCTTCGCCGGGGAAGCGGGCCATCAGCCAGTAGGGCCGCAGATCCTTCCGCCGCTGCTCGTCGCCCGGCTCCTTGCGCTCGCGCCGGTGCGAGATGAACGCCGCATCGGGCGGAATGCGCCAGGCGGCCTCCTTGGTGTAGTAGGCCTCCGGCGTCTCCATATGGTAGTCCGACCACATCGCCGCCTGGATGCGGAAGAGGTCCTGCGGGTAGCGGAAATGCGCGCGCAGCGCCGGGCTCGCCTCGGCCTGCGGCACGAAGATGTGCGGAAAGACGCGCTCCCAGGCCTGCAGGACCCTGTCGGTGGGATCGACGACGTAGAGCGTGACCGACCCGTCATAGGCGTCGACGACCGCCTTGACGCTGCCGCGGATGTAGTTGGCCGTGCCGGCGAGGCCCGCCTCGCTGCTGGTGAACGCGTCGACGATCAGGGCGGCCGCGTCCTGCTTCGGCTGGGTGACCTGCGTCAGGTCCGACAGGTTCACCCGGCGCGAATAGGGCATCATGTCGGAGACCGTGTAGGCGTCGACGATCCACTTGATCCGCCCGTCCACCGCGACCGGATAGGGGTTGCGGTCGAGCTTCAGGAACGGCGCGACGCGGTGGATCCGGTCGCGGATGCGGCGGTGGAACAGCGCCTTGGTGTGGCGGTCGAGCAGCCAGGTGAGAGCGAGCCGCGCGTCCCAGAAGCGCACCGCGAAGGCCAGTCGCCTGAGGATGTCGTCGATCTGCACCCCGCCGGTGCCGCCGTAGTTGCTGACCGCGAAGCCGATCTCCGGCGGCCGGCAGCCGGAGGCGGCGGCCGCGCCGGTTCCGGTCGCACCAGCCGCCCCTTCGCCTGCGCCGGGCTCTCCGGTCCGGGGACAGTCGCGCTCCTTGCTGCCCGCCGGGGGAAGGCTGGTGGAGGCGGACGAGCCCGAGGATGACGCATTGGGCGGTGGCCGGCTGGGCGCGTCGATGGGACGGTCCAGCTCGATCGTGTCGGTGCGGACGACGGAATAGGGCGGCGAGGTCTCGCCGTAATAGATCTGCGGGTTCGCCGCCTCGATCGACGGCGTTCCCGTCGTCGGCAGGTCGCGGGTCAGGAAGACCGGCATGCCGGACGGCGTCGACAGCGTGCCGGACGCTGCGGCGAGGCCGTGGCCGTGGCTGTAGATCATGCGCCGGTTTTCCCAGCGATGGGCGAATTCCGGCAGATGCTCGTCGTTCACCTCGCGCGCCCCGACGAGAGCGAGCGTCTCCTTGCCGCCGACGGGGTAGCGGTCGACGTCGACGTCCTCGAAGTCGAAATAGGTCCGCAGCGCCTGCAGCTCGCGGAAGTTGATGAGCATCGTGTCCGGGTCCCACAGCCGGACCTGCTCCAGCGCGGGCCGATAGGCCGCGAGATCTTCGGGCGAGAGGCGGCTCGTGCCCGGCGTCCGGCGGCGCTCGACCGTGTCGAGGCCGAAGCCGTAGCGGGTGAAGGCGAGGTGATCGGCGATATAGGGATATTCGCGCTCAAGCTCCTGCGGCTCGACCACCAGGAACTGGTAGATGTTCGGGTAGAAGCGCGCGACCGACAGGCCGATCAGGAACAGCCAGACCAGCGCCAGGGTCGGGATGATCCAGCCGGGCCGGCGGATGTTGACCTGGAACAGGATGAAGCCGGTGACCACCGCCGTCGCCACGAACTTGTAGGCGACGAGGCTGGCATTGGCGTCGGTGAAGCCGAGCCCGGTGATGACGCCACGCTCGGAATAGCTGAGCAGATGGAGTTCGAGGATCATCCCCCAGCCGAGGATGACCATGAGCGCCAGCATCAGCGCCGAGATGTGGAGGTTGACGTGGAAGGGGATCTTGGCGTCCGGCGCCTGCGGCCGGATACCCCCGAAGAGGTAGCTCGTCGCCACCGTCAGGACGAGCGTGACGAGCAGGCCGACGAACACCCAGCGCTGCACCAGCGTGTAGAAGGCCAGCCGGAACATGAAGTAGCTAAGGTCGCGGCCGAACTGCGGATCGTTGCGCCCCCAGTCGCCGCCGTACCACCACAGCAGGAACGTGTCCCAGTGGACGTAGGTCTGAAGCGCGACGATCAGGCCGCAGAGGAGCCCGATCGTCGTGATGAGCGGACGCGCGAACGGGGCGACGGCCCGGCGCCAGCGGTCGATCCGGGTCTCGTCGGCCGAGATCACCCGGTCCAGGGGCGCGAGCTTGCGCGCGAGGTTCATGTTGACGACGACGGCAAGGCTCATCGCCGCGAACGGGCAGACGGCCATCCAGAACTGGACCTCGACCAGCGTCAGGAGGACGTCGAGATAGCCGATCGCCTCGTACCAGAGCACCTCCGTATAGGCCCAGGCGGAGGCGAGCAGGATCAGGAACCCGGCGGCGATGGCGATGACCGTCAGCAGCACATGCGTCGTGACCTGCCCGACGAGGAAGAAGATCAGCGCCCGGATGGCGATCCAGCTTCGCAGCGTCATGGCGACCTCGGCTTCCGGCCCGAAAGCGCCAGCTCCACCTCGACGAGCGACGCTTCGAGGCGCTCGGCGTCGACGTCCTGCTGGGCCCCCTCCCCGTAGGCCTGGCGCACGCGCTGAAGCTGCTCGCGAAGCGTCTCGCACTGCCCCTCGTTGCGGGCGGCGCGGGCAAGGTCGGTCAGGAGTTCGCACAGGCACAGGGCGACGGAGGTATCGTCCGGAGCCGCCTGCCGGATCGGCGTGATCACGCGGTCGAGGAGATCGGCGAAGGTCGGCTGCGGCACGATCACCCGAAGTCGCTCGTCCTCGTCGAAGAAGAAGCGGTCGCCGAGCCGGAAGCCGGTCAGCTTGACGAGCAGGATTTCCAGCGACCGGATCGCATTGCAGGCAGTGGTCGGATCGTTGATCGCCGGAGAAAGCGCCCGCAGCGCGATGTCGACGAGCTGCACGAAGCCGAACTCGACATCGTCCTTCAGCGTGCGGTCGCCGCTGAGCTGGACGGCGACGGAGAGCTCGTCGCGCACGTCTTCGGCTGGCGGCGCGCGTGAATCCGGGTCCTCGGACCAGGCCCAGCCGATCGCGGTTCCGGCCGCGACGTGCTGGCCGAGCTTCTTGACGAGGCGCAGCACGAGGCCGCGGCGGCGCGCGAAGCGGACGAGGTCATTGCCGTCGATGCGCCGGACGATGCCCGACTCCTCGATCAAGATCGGCGCGGCGTGTTCCGGAATCGCCGCGTCCGCGTGCCCCTTCTCCTCGTTGTCCCGGTCGTTCTCTTCCAGTTTCTCGAAGGTCCGCTCGATCGCCTTGCCGGTCTTGCCCTCGATGTAGGCGAGGATGCTCTCCACCCGGATCGACTGGACCACGTGATGGATGAAGATGATCAGCGCCACGACGCAGCACAGGATTAGGAGGAACGCGACGGTGACCGCGAAGCTCGGCACGAACTCCTGGCTCGCCCGGATCGCCCGGACGATCGCCAGGCTGTAGACAAAGGTGAAGATGAAGGTGCCGATGATGACCTGCGTGCCGCGGTTGCGCAGGAACTGGCCCGGCAGGCGCGGCGAGTATTGCGAGCTCGCCAGCTGCAGGACGACCATGGCGATGGAGAAGACCAGCGTCGCCACGGTGAGCGACGTCGTCGCGACGGTGCGCACGAGGTCGCGCGCGCCCACCGCGCCGCCGGTGCTGAGCAGAATGCCGAACGCCTTCGGCAAGCTGATCTTCGCCTCCGTCAGGCCCTTCGCGATGATCAGCCCGGACACGGCAGCGAGGACCGGGACGAGCCACACCGCGTTGGCGAGCGCGATCTCGAGCCGTGCCGCGAGGGTCTTCAGATGCAGGCGGCGCGTCACGGCTGTATCTCGCGCACGCGTTCGAGCGGCTGCGGCCGGTCCTTCGGCCCGCGCGCGATCACCGAGAGGATCGAGGAGGAGCGGCCCGGCCGGAACCGCTCGGCATAGCTGAGATCGGCGCGCATCGCCCGCTCGAAGTCGTGAAGCGGCACCACGAAGCCGAGCCAGCCGCGATAGTCCTCGTAGGCGCTCGTCGCGTCTTCCGGTATCACGGCATCGAGCAGCTCCCGCGCCGCAGCGCGCTCCCTCAGGAAACGCTCAACCCACGCGTCCGGGGCATAGAGCCGCCCGTGGAACGCGGCTGCGAAGGCGCCGGGATCGACCGGACGGGCGATGGTGCGGCGACGGACAGGCACGTGGCGGTCGGCAAGATCGCCGGTGAGGTCCTGCAGCGCGGCCTGGAGCGCCGCGAGCGCCGGGCTGCTGGCGAGCGGGTGCCGGCGGGGCAAGTGCCACAGGAGGCCGGCCGCCGTTTCGCGCAGGGCGGCCAGCGTCTGCGGCAGGCCGCGCCGGCGCGCGAGCGGGCGGAAGTAGTAGACGATGGGATAGCGCCGCAGGCCCTCGTGCAGGTCCGCGGTGCCGTCGTGCAGCGTGCCGAGCCAGGCGGAGAGGTCGCTGGCGCTGCCATGCTTCAGGAAGGCTGCGGCGGCCGACAGCGGCCGGTCCGCGTCCGGCATGCGATGCTGCATCCCCGTTACCAGCCGGCCGTAGGCAGCGACAGCGTCGTGGACGCTGAGATAGTATGTGACGGACAGCGTGATCAGGATGCTGCCGAGGATGGCCTCGAGCGCGACGGTGACCGAATAGGCCATGTTGGACGGGCTGATCTCGACGAAGCCGATGGTCGAGAGGGTGACGAAGGACAGCCGGAAGGCGTTGGCGAAATCCGCCTCCGACTGGCTGCCGGCGAGCGCGTCCTGCGGCTCCAGCCCGCCGAAGTAGAGCAGGGCGAAGCCGACGACGAGGCCGCCGGTCCACAGACCGATCATCATCGGGATCATCAGCGGAGCGCCGAAGCTCAGCATCCGATGCGTGCGATCCGGCGGCACGAGCCGCGCAAGATGCCGCCAGAACCACCAGAACCAGCGATAGGCCCAGGCGGAGAACAGGCTGCGACCGTTCGCGTCCAGCACGGTCAGGAACGCGTCGAGCAGCACGGCCGCGATCAGCAGGACTCCCACGAGGGAGATCAGCACGTGCGCCTCCTCAGGTTGCAGGGTTCAACTTGTACCCGACGAAACCCATCATGCATGTGATGTATTAACGCATGTATTATCCAGTTTATCGTGTTTTATTTTCTGTTAACGCAAATACTATCGAAGTTAACCTGCTGAAAATGGATGCGTTTAAGGACCTTTCGGATTGTTTCACTGAACTCATGAACTGTGTATTTCATAACCGCACTTTCATGCGCAGGCGGTGGACCGCCTTTCCGGATTGGAATCTTCGAGCCGCTTGCTGCATCGACCGGAGCACCAACCCCGCTCGTACCCGCATGGCTCGCCCAGGCCGGCGACTGCGGCTGCACCGGCAAGCCGTAAGGCGAAGCCGTTTCAGGCGAAGGGAATACTTCGCGAGACCATAGGCGGCGGATGAATCGCGCAGACCGGAAAAGGAACTTCCGCCGATCCGCACGACTTGCCGACACGGATCGCCGCTCGGCGAGTGAAACGACTGTGGATGGGTTCATGGACATACAGGCTGCCGTGCTGGAGCGCCCGGAAGGCACGCTCAGCAGCTACAAGATCAGCATCGAGACCCTGGAGCTCGAAGGCCCGCGCGACGACGAAGTGCTGGTGCGGGTGACGAGCTGCGGCGTCTGCGGCACCGACCGCGGCTGCATCCACGGCATCGAACCCTACCCAGCGCCGGGTGTCCTCGGACACGAGGGCGCCGGCATCGTCGAGGACGTCGGCCGGAGCGTCACACTGGTCAAGCCCGGCGACCGGGTGATCATGGGCTTTCCCTATTGCGGCGTCTGCCGCAACTGCCGCGGCGGCCAGCCGCGCTATTGCGAGAGCCTCGGCACGCTCCTGTTCAGCGGCTACCGCGCCGACGGATCGAGCCCGATCAAGCGCCGGGACGGCGGAGCGCTCGCCGGCCGCTTCTTCCAGCAGTCTTCCTGGTCGACCCATACCGTCGCGCTGGAGCGCCAGCTCGCCAAGGTGCCGGACCATGTCGACCACGATCTGATGGGCCCGCTCGGCTGCTCGATCAGCACCGGCTCCGGCACGGTGCTGAACGAGCTCAAGCCGCATCCCGGCTCCTCGATCGCCATCTTCGGCGCCGGGGCCGTCGGCCTCTCCGCAGTCATGGCGGCGCGGCTGACCGGCGCGACGACGATCATCGCGATCGACAAGGACGAGCGGCGACTGTCGCTCGCCCGCGAACTCGGCGCCACCCACACGATCTCCGGCAGCGACCGGCTGGCCGAGCAGGTGAAGGACGCGACGCATGGCGGCGTCGACTACGCCATCGAATCCACCAACGGCTCCAACCTCGTCGCCGAGGCATGCGCCTCCCTCGACATGCTGGGCATCTGCGCGATGGTCGGCGGCGCCGCACCGACGGCGGAAGTGAAGCTCACCCATCCCGACATGCTCCAGCACGGCAAGCGGCTGATCGGCATCATGGGCGGCGGCGGCCAGACCCCGGCCTACCACCTCGCCCTCATGGAACTGCAGGCCGCCGGACGCTTCCCGCTCGAGAAGCTCGTGCGCCCCTACGCCTTCGCCGACGTCAACACCGCCATCGCCGACAGCGACAGCGGCGACGTGGTGAAGCCCATCCTGCACATGAACTGACGACCGGACAGCGAAGGGACGCGCCGCGATGGACCTGACTCTGAAAGTGAACGGCCAGGAGCACCGCCTCGGCCTCGACATCCGCGTGACGCTTCTCGACGCGCTGCGCGAGCACCTCGGCCTGACCGGCTCGAAGAAGGGCTGCGACCAGGGCCAGTGCGGCGCCTGCACGGTGCTGATCGACGGCCGACGGGTGCTCTCCTGCTTCACCCTCGCCGCAACGGTCGACGGCGAGGTCACCACGGTCGAGGGCCTCTCCGGCGAGGGCGAGCCTCTGCATCCGATGCAGCAGGCCTTTCTCGAACAGGACGCCTACCAGTGCGGCTACTGCACGCCCGGCCAGATCATGAGCGCGATTGCCTGCGTCACCGAGGGCCATACGACCAACGCCGACGAGATCCGCGAGTATATGAGCGGCAATCTCTGCCGCTGTGCCGCCTATCCGAACATCGTGAAGGCGGTGGAGCAGGCGGCGCCCGCGATCCGCGCCGAGCGGAAGGAGCCGGCCTGATGCGTCCCTTCGCCCTCGAAACCGCAAACGACCGCTCGGCGGCGCTGAGGTTCGGCCGCGATACCGGCGGCGCCGAAGCCCACATCACCGCCCCGACGCAGTACCTCGCCGGCGGAACGCAGCTCTTCGACCTGATGAAGCTCGACGTCATGCAGCCGCGCACGCTGGTCAACATCAACGGCCTCGAGCGCGAGTTCGGCGCGATCGAGGCAGCCGCGGATGGCTTGCGGCTCGGGGCGCTCGCCCGCATGTCCGAGGCTGCCGACCACCCCGTCATCCGCCGCGACTACCCCGTGATCTCCGACGCGCTCTGGCAGGCGGCCAGCCCGCAGCTCAGGAACATGGCGAGCCTTGCCGGCAACGTCCTGCAGAGGACGCGATGCAACTATTTCCGCGACCGGAAGTGGGCGGGCTGCAACAAGCGCAATCCCGGCTCCGGCTGCGCCGCAATCGAAGGCGTCAACCGCCGCCTCGCGGTCCTCGGCGTCAGCCGGCACTGCATCGCCAACTATCCCGGCGACTTCGCCAATGCCCTCGTGGCGCTCGGGGCCGAGGTCATGATCGTGAACCCGGATGGCGACACTCGGACGATGCCGTTCGAGGACCTCCACCGGCTGCCGGACGACACGCCGCACATCGAGACAAATCTTGTGCCGGGAGACCTCATCACCGGTTTCACCGTACCGTCCGGCCCGTGGACCAGGCGCTCGCTCTACCTGAAGATCCGCGACCGTACCTCCTACGACTTCGCCCTCGCCTCGGCCGCGGTCGCGCTGGATCTCGGCCCGGACGGCACGGTCCGCACCGCCCGCATTGGCATCGGCGGCATGGTCGCCAAGCCCTGGCGCTCCCGCGAGGCCGAAGACGCATTGGCCGGCCGGGTTCTCGACGAGGCGAGCGCTGCGGACGCCGCCGAGGCGGCGTTCGCCGGTGCCGTGACGCATTCGCAGACGGACTTCAAGCCGGAGCTCGGCCGCCGCACCCTGGTACGCGCTCTACTCGACGCCGGACGCATGGAGATCGACGATGTCTGAGACCATGGAACAGCGCCGCACCGGCTCCGTCTTCGGCAAGCCGCAGGTGCGAATCGACGGCCGTGCGAAGGTGACGGGCCGCGCGCTCTACCCGTCCGACGAGGCGGTTCCGGCGCCGGCCTGGGCGTTTCTCCTCACCAGCGCGATCGCGCGCGGACGGATCAAGCGCTTCGACCTCGAGGACGCGCTCTCGATGGAGGGGGTTCTCGACATTCTGACGCACGAGAATGTCGGGTCTGAAGCCAAGCCGCCGAAGCAGATGGCGGCGGGCGAGCCCACGACGACGCTCCAGAGCGACCGAATCTGGCACGACGGCCAGATCATCGGCGTCGTCGTCGCCACCAGCTACGAGATCGCCCGCGAGGCGGCCTCCCGCGTGCACGTGCATTACGATCAGGAGAAGCCGGCGGCGAGCTTTGGCAGCGAGGGGGCCGAGGAGGAGGTCCGCGACCCCGGCGAGCATCAGGATTACGCGGTCGACGATGCGGAGGGCGCATTCGCTGCGGCCGAGGTAAAGCTCGACCAGTTCTACGGCACGCCGACGCAGCACCACAACGCAATCGAACTGTTCACCACGACCTGCGTCTGGGAAAACGGCAAGCTCACGATCTTCGAGCCGAGCCAGTTCGTCTACGGCCTCCGCGCCAACGTCGCCCAGCAGCTCGGCATGGATCCCGGCGACATCCGCGTCGTCTCGAAATTCATCGGCGGCGCCTTCGGCTCGAAGGGCGGCGCGACGCCGCGCACCGCATGGATTGCGGTCGCCGCGCGCCGGGTGAGCCGGCCGGTGAAGCTCGTCGCCACCCGCGACCAGGGCTTCACCATCGCGACCTATCGCGCCGAGACCCGCCACCACGTCCAGCTCGGCGCGACCCGGGAGGGCAAGCTCACCGCGCTCCGCCACGAGGGCTGGGAACTCACCAGCCGGCCGATGGACTACAACGTCTCCGGCACGGATACGACGGCGCGCATGTATGCCTGCCCGAACATCCTGACCAAGGTGAACCTCGTCCACGCCGACCGGAACACGCCCGGCTTCATGCGGGCACCGCCGGAAACGCCGTACATGTTCCCGCTGGAATGCGCGATGGACGAGCTGGCGCTGGAACTCGGCATCGACCCGATCGAGCTGCGTCGGATCAACGACACGGCGACCGACCCGGTGAGCGGGCGCCCGTTCTCCAGCCGCAGCCTGATGCAGTGCCTCGACCAGGGCGCCGAGCGCTTCGGCTGGAAGGACCGCGACCCGACGCCGGGGTCGATGCGGGACGGCGAGTGGCTGGTCGGCTGGGGCGTCGCAAGCGCCTCCTACCCCACCAACATCGCGGCCTCCTCCGCCCGGGCGACCATCCGCCCGGACGGCTCGGTCCGGGTGCAGATCGCCGGCCACGACATCGGCACCGGCGCCTACACGGTCGTCGCGATCACGGCGGCGGACGAACTCGGCGTGTCGCCGGAGGCCGTCACCGTCGAGATGGGCGACACCACCCTGCCCCCCGCCTCGCTCGCCGCCGGCTCCAGCCATACCGCGACGATCACCCATGCCGTCGCCAAGGCCTGCCGCGAGCTGCGCGAGCGGATCGTCCGGGCGGCGACCACCAGCAACGAGGGGCCGCTCGCCGGCCAGGCGCCGGCGCAGGTGGTTCTTTCGGACGGCAGCCTCACCGCCGAGAACGGAGCGACGGAGGCACTGACCGAGGTCCTGAAGCGGCTGTCCGTCGGGGCGCTCGAAGGCTATGCCGAGAACATCCCCAAGGGGGCGCCGTCCGACGGCGTGAACATGCTCTACAACGGCGCTATGCCGATGGTGCGCGGCCACAGCCGTGAGGACGTCACCGCCTATGCCTTCGGCGCGCAGTTCGTCGAGGTCCACGTCCACCGCCGGACCTGCGAGATCCGCGTGCCGCGCATGGTCGGCGCCTTCGCCTGCGGCCGGATCGTCAACCCGCTGACGGCGCACAGCCAGTACATGGGCGGGATGATCTGGGGCCTCGGCTCGGCGCTCCTGGAGAAGACGGAAGTGGACCCGGTCCACGCCCGCTACGTGAACGCCAACATCGCGGAATACCACGTCGCGGTGAATGCCGACGTCCGGCAGGTCGACGTGATCATGGTGCCCGAAGAGGATTCCGAGGTGAACCCGCTCGGCGTCAAGGGTATCGGCGAGATCGGCATCGTGGGCGTCAACGCCGCCATCGCCAACGCCGTCTTCCACGCCACCGGCCGGCGCGTGCGCCAGCTGCCGATCCGGATCGAGGACCTGTTGTAGCGTCTTCCCGATTCGCCTCGGCGGTTATCCGGCCGGCGATCAGCGGAACGCCGCCCGGTCTCACCGTGGGCCATCGCCCGAGCCGTCCTGTCCGATATGCCGGCGGATGACTGCGCCGAGGCGGGGCGCGTCGCGGGCCCGCAGCGCTTCGACCATCTCGAAATGCTCCCGGCCCGACTGCGCGATCCGTTGCCGGGTCGACCATTGCGAGGCCGGGGCCGGTGAGGTTCGCAGCCGGAGTTCGTCGACGAGGTCGACGAGCGCGCGGTTTCCGGCGGTGGCGAGCAGCGCGCGATGGAAGGCGAGGTTGGTCTCGTAGATCTCGACGATCGTGCCCTGGTCGAGCAGCGCCACGAAGCGCTCCGCCAGGCGCTGGAGCGCGGCGATCTCCGCCTCGGCAGCATGCGCCACCATGAATTCTGCGGCCGCCGTCTCCAGCATGATGCGGATGTCGCGGATCTCGTCGGCGGCCGCATCGTCTTCGCGGTGGACATAGTAGCCACGGTTCGGCAGGTACTCGATCAGCCGCTTTGCTGCCAGATGCTCCAGCGCCTTGCGGATCTCCGACCGGTTGGTGCGGTAGCGCTCCTGCAGGTCGATCTGCTTCAGCCAAGAGCCCGGGGAGAAGCACCCCGCCTGAATGTCGCTCGCCAGGCGATCGGCGACGCCCGGGCCGCCCTCACCTGCTGCTCGGGTTCTCGAACCGTTGTCCCGCAAATCGGCCATTTGTCCGCATGTCCCCCGCAGCGGGATCGCCGGCCGACCAGCCGCGCATACCGCCGCCTGCCGCACCGGTGGTGGTCGCACTGCCTGAAAATTGGACGGGACCGCCGATTGCGCAGACTTGTAAAGCGTGCATGATATTGGCACCAATCGTGGCGCAATGCCACGCTCGCGCCGGGCCGGTGCGGCAGCGCGACCAGCAAGGCGGCTGGGCGCTGCGCCAGCCGGCGCTACTCACCCAAGACGGAAGGCGGACGGCCCCATGAACAACGGCGAAGCGATCTGGTCTCATGTCGAGGCGCTGTCGGAGGACTTCTTCGGCCTCGCAGACCGGATCTGGGGGATGCCGGAGCTGAACTTCCACGAGACACGGTCCGCGGCCGAGCATCTGGCGATGCTGGAGCGGCAGGGTTTCCGCACGCAGTCCGGCGTCGCCGGGCTGCCGACGGCGGTGATGGGCGAAGCCGGCGACGGCGGCCCGGTGATCGCCATCCTGGGCGAGTACGACGCCCTGCCCGGCCTCAGCCAGCAGGCGGGCGTCGCCGAGGAGCGGCCGGTCGAGGCGAACGGCGCCGGCCACGGCTGCGGCCACAATCTCCTCGGCTCGGCCTCGCTGCTCGCCGCGGCGGCGGTGAAGGACTGGCTGGCCGAACGGGGCATCGCCGGCCGCGTGCGCTACTATGGCTGCCCGGCAGAGGAAGGCGGGTCGGCGAAGGGCTTCATGGTCCGCGAAGGCGTCTTCGACGACGTCGACATCGCGATCTCCTGGCACCCTGCCCCGTTCGCCGGCGTCAACAAGCCGATCTCGCTCGCCTGCAACGAGATCGTCTTCACCTTCACCGGCCGCGCCAGCCACGCTGCGGCCTCGCCAGAACTCGGGCGCTCCGCCCTCGACGCGGTCGAGCTGATGAGCGTCGGCGTCAACTACATGCGCGAGCACATGCCGTCGACGGCGCGCGTCCACTATGCCGTGATCGATACGGGTGGCGTCGCGCCGAACGTCGTGCAGCCGAAGGCGGTAGTGCGCTACCTCGTGCGCGACCGCGAGCTGCCGGCCATGCAGGCGCTGGTGAAGCGGGTCGAGAAGATCGCCGAGGGCGCGGCGCTGATGACGGAGACGAAGGTCGAGGGAAAGATCGTCAGCGGCGACGCCAACCTCATCGGCAACGACCCGCTGGAGGCGCTGATGCACCGCCAGCTGGAACGGCTGGGCCCGCCACAGTTCGATGAGGCAGACCGGGCCTTCGCGCGGGAGATCCAGAAGACGCTGAGCCGCGAGGACATCGAGGCTGCCTATGCGCGCTTCGGGCTCACGCCGCAGCTCGACGTGCCGCTCTGCGATACGATCACGCCGCTCGGCGCCGGCGACGGCACGCATGTCGGCTCCACCGACGTCGGGACCGTCAGCTGGGTGGTGCCGACCGTTCAGATGCGCGGCGCGACCTACGCGATCGGCACGCCCGGCCATTCCTGGCAGCTGGTCGCGCAGGGCAAGATGCCGGCGGCGCACAGGGGTATGGAGCACGCGGCCAAGGTGATGGCGGCGACGGCGACGGCGCTGTTCTCCGATCCCGCCGAGATCGCGGCGGCGAAGGCCGATTTCGCCAAGCGCCGGGCCGGCCGGCCCTTCGTCAACCCGATCCCGGACGACACGCAGCCGGAGCTGCCGGCAGAGCTGCCGCAGGCGGCGGAGTGAGCCGCCTGCTTCCGGCGCCGCCTAGCAGCGGTGCCGGATCGACGAGACCCCCTGGCCACGGACGCTGATGCAACAACCCGGCTTCTTCGAACTGATGAGCTTCGGCCCCGGCGGGTGGGGCCAGCTCATGCTGATGGGCGCGGCGACGACGCTCGCCCTCGCCGTCTGCGGCTTTGCGATCGGCGCGGTCTTCGGCTCGCTCGCCGCCTTCGCCAAGATCTCCGGCGGGCGCATCGCGCGCATCGTCGCCGACGTCTACACCACCGTGCTGCGCGGCATTCCGGACCTCCTCGTCATCTACCTCTTCTATTTCGGCGGCAGTTCGGTGCTGACCGCGGTCGGGCACCTGTTCGGCCGCGACGGCTTCATCGGCCTTCCGGGCTTTGCCGCCGGCGCGATGGCGATCGGCGTCGTCTCGGGCGCCCAGCATGCCGAAGTCTTCCGCGGCGCCTATCGCGCGGTGCATCCCGGCGAAATCGAGGCGGCGGTCGCCGCCGGCATGCACCGGATGCTCCGATTCCGCCGCATCGTCGCGCCGCTGGTGCTGCGCCATGCGCTGCCCGGCCTCGGCAATGTCTGGCAGATCGTCCTGAAGGAGTCGGCGCTGGTCTCGGTGACGGGCGTCGCCGAACTCCTGCGCCAGGCGCAGGTCGGCGCCGGCTCCGAGCGCCAGCCCTTCACCTTCTATTTTGCCGCGGCCGTGCTCTATCTCGTCATCACCAGCGTCTCCAGCCTGACCTTCCGCTCCGCCGAAAGCCGCGCCAATCGCGGCGTGAGGCGGGCCTGATGAGCTTCGCCTTCTTCCAGGAGACGCTGCTGACCCTGCTGCCCGGCGTCCCGCTGACGCTGGAGCTCGCCTTTCTCTCCACCGCGATCGGCGCCGTGCTGGCACTCGCGCTGGCGTCGATGCGTCTCTCCGGCGTGCTGCCGCTCGACCTCTTCGCCCGGGCCTATCTCTTCGCCTTCCGCGGCACCCCGCTGCTCGTGCAGATATTCCTGATCTACTACGGCCTCAGCCAGTTCCCGGCGGTGCGGCATTCGTTCCTCTGGCCCATCCTGCGCGAGCCGTTCTGGTGCGCGATCATCGCGCTGTCGCTGAATACCGGGGCCTATGCCAGCGAGGTCATCCGCGGCGGCCTGCTCTCGGTGCCGCACGGCCAGATCGAGGCCGCCCGGGCGGCCGGCATGTCGCGCCTCCTGCTCTTCCGCCGCATCGTGCTGCCGCTGGCGATCCGCCAGGCGCTGCCGGCCTACGGCACGGAGCTGATCCTGATGGTGAAGGCGACCTCGCTCGCCTCGATCATCACGCTGATGGAGATCACCGGCCGCGCCGCCAAGCTGATCTCCGACACCTACCGGGTGATCGAGGTGTTCCTCGTCGCCGGAGCCATCTACCTCGTCATCAACTTCGTCCTGACGCGCCTCGTCCTCGCCCTCGAACACTGGCTGACGCCGCATCTGCGCGCGCGGCCGGAGGGCACCGTGCTGCCGACGACCGGGACGGTCGGAGAACGCGCATGAGCCAGACCCGACCCGCCGGCGCCAGGGTCGCCGTCCGCCTGGACGACCTGCACAAGTCGTTCGGCACTCTGGAGGTGCTGAAGGGCATCTCGCTCGAAGCCCGCGAGGGCGAGGTCGTCTCGATCCTCGGTGCGTCGGGCTCCGGCAAGTCCACCATGCTGCGCTGCATCAACATGCTGGAGGTGCCGACGTCGGGCACTGTCACCGTCGGCGAGGAGACGATCCGGCTGACGCGTGACCGGCGGGGCCAAGCGCGCCCGGCGGACCGGCGCCAGGTCGACCGCGTCCGCACCAGGGTCGGCATGGTGTTCCAGACCTTCAATCTCTGGTCCCATATGACGGTCCTCGAAAATGTCATCGAGGCGCCGATCCACGTCCAGGGCCGGCCGCGCAGGGAGTGCGTCGCGGAGGCGGAAAGCCTTTTGGAAAAGGTCGGCATCGCCGACAAGCGCGACCACTATCCGGCGCATCTCTCCGGGGGTCAGCAGCAACGCGCCGCGATCGCCCGGGCGCTGGCGCAGCGGCCGGAGGTGATGCTGTTCGACGAGCCGACCTCGGCGCTCGACCCGGAACTCGTCGGCGAGGTGCTGCGGGTCATGCGCTCTCTTGCCGAGGAAGGCCGCACGATGCTCGTCGTCACCCACGAGATGGGCTTCGCCCGGGATGTCTCGAGTCGCGTCGTCTTCCTGCACCAGGGGCTGATCGATGCGGAAGGCGCGCCGGAGGCGCTGTTCTCCGGCGGCGGCTCGGAACGCTTCCAGAAATTCATCGCCGGCTGATCCGCCGGCTCCACACGCCGCAGCCGGCCTCTGGCCGGGTGGCTCAACCAAGGGGAACTGAGACATGAAGACATGGGCCAAGGCCGTCGGCATCGCGCTGACGGCCGTCACGCTGCTCGCCGGCCAGGCGGCGGCGAAGGACTGGAAGGTCGTCAACATCGGCACCGAGGGCGCCTTCCCGCCGTGGAACTCGACCAAGCCGGACGGCACGCTCGAGGGCTTCGAGATCGACCTCGGCCAGGATCTCTGCAAGCGCATGAACGTGAAGTGCAACTTCGTCGTCCAGTCCTGGGAAGGTATCATCCCGGCGCTGCAGGCCGGCAAGTTCGACGCCATCATGTCCGGCATGTCGGCGACCAAGAAGCGCGAGGAGGTGATCGACTTCACCCAGCCCTACGGCTCCACCGGCCAGACCTTCGCCGTCCTGAAGGACAGCGACCTCGCCAAGCTGCCGCTGACCGGTGACGTGTTCTCGCTGGCCTCCCAGCCCGACAAGGCGCAGAAGGCGATCGACGAGATCAAGCCGTTCTTCAAGGGCAAGGTGATCGGCGTCCAGTCCTCCTCGATCGCCGAAGGCTTCCTGCAGAAGTACTTCTCCGACGTCGCGACCATCCGCGAATACGGCAAGACGCAGGAGCACGACCTCGACCTGATGTCCGGCCGCGTCGACGCGATCATGGCCTCGATGGCCTATGTCGGCACCGCCGCCAAGGAGCCGGGCAACCAGGGCATGATCGCCGCCGGGCCGCGCTTCCAGGGCGGCATGCTCGGCAAGGGCTCCTCGATCGGCCTTCGCAAGGGCGACGACGAGCTGAAGGCGATGTTCAACAAGGCGATCGCCGCCGCCAAGGAAGACGGCACGATCAAGAAGCTGTCGGAGAAGTGGTTCGGCTTCGACGTCACGGTCTACTGATCGGAGCGCTGCCGGCGGACCATTCCGGACCAGTTTCAAGAGCCGGGGCGTATCGCCGCCCCGGCTCTTGTCGTTTCGGCGGCCGCGCACAGCCCTTACGGGTTCGGGCCGGGAAACAGCGCGCTGGTACGGCCGGCGATCCAGTATGCCAGCAGGCCGAGATATTCGCGCAGCGCGAAGTGGACCTTTTCCAGATTGCGGGTCGTGTCGTTCGACGGGCGCCAGAGGTCGGCGCCCGCCGGCGTGCGGTAATCGACCGGAACCGGCACGACGGCGAAGCCCACCTTCCGGAAGCAGCCGACGGCGCGCGGCATGTGATAGGCGGAGGTGACGAGCAGCCAGGTCTCCCCCGGCTTCGGGTCCGCCAGCTGCTTGGAATAGCGCGCGTTCTCGTAGGTGTCGCGCGAGCGGCCGTCGAGGATCAGGCGCTGCGGATCGAGGCCGAGCGAGAGGAAGAACGCCCTGGCGACCTGCGTCTCGGGAATGTCGCGGGCAAAGACCGACGCGTCGCCGCCGCTGAACAGGACCTTGGCTTCGGGATATTGCCGCGCGAGCGCCATGGCTGCCGTCACCCGATCGGCCGCCTCGTTCACCTCCGGCGCGTGCCGGGTCCGCGAAACCCTCGTGTCGAAGGAGCCGCCGAGGACGACGATACCCGCGACCTTGTCCGGAAGGACCGGCTGCGGAAAGCGATTCTCCAGCGCCGCGGTCATGGCGAGGCCGAGCGGGGTCAGGCTGCAGACGATGAGATACAGCCCGGCGAGCGCGAGGAGCAACGTGCCGAAGCGCTGCAAGCGCCACCATCGTGCGAGAATGCCGGCTGCCGTCAGGAGGATGATCGCGACCAGCGGCTGCAGGAGAAACCAGCCGGGCTTGGCGAGATAGAAAAACAGGCTGGCCTCCCCCGGCGATTGCGGCGCCCCGACCGCCCCCTCGGCGACCGACTGCCGGCCCCGGACGGCACCGGCCTAGCGTTGTTTCATTCGGCGACGTCGCTCTTGCCGAACGTCGCCGTGTTAGCGGTCGCGGCTTGAGCGGAGCCGGTCGCTCCTCGCTCCACCACCATCGGCGTGCGGAAGATCACCTCGCGATGCGGGAACGGAATGCCGATCCCGTTCGCCTTGAAGGCATCCCACAGCGCCAGGAGCACCTGTCCCTTGACGTTGGCGATGCCAGCCGGCGGGTCGGAAATCCAGAAGCGCAGGATGAAGTCCAGCGAGGAGTCGCCGAACCCGGTCAGCCAGCAGACCACGGGCTTGCTCTCGACCACCCGCGGCACGGCAGAGGCTGCCTCCTTGGAGATCCGCATCACCTCGTGCGGATCGGCGTCGTAGGACACGCCGAACTTGACGTCGATCCGGACGAGGTCGTTGGAGAAGGACCAGTTGATCACCTGGTTGGTGATGAAGTCCTCGTTGGGGATCAGATATTCCTTCCCGTCCCGCGTCACCACGGAGACGAAGCGGGCGCGAAGGTCGCGGATCCAGCCGAAGGTCTCGCCGAGCGAGATCGTGTCGCCCGGTTTGATCGAGCGGTCGAGCAGGATGATGATCCCGGAAATGAAGTTCGAGACGACCTTCTGCAGCCCGAAGCCGAGGCCGACGCCGATCGCGCCGGAGAATACGGTGAGCGCGGTGAGGTCGAGGCCGACGGAGGCGAGCGCGATTACCAGCGCGACGACGACCAGCCCGATCTTCAGGATCTTGCCGATCAGCACGCGCAGCGCCGGCGTCAGCTCCTCGCTACGCTGGACGCGGGCGTCGAGGAAGCTGCCGAGCGTCGAGGCGATCCACAGCGCCACCGCGATCACGATGACGGTCTTGACGACGAGGAGCGCCGAAATGCGCGCCGTTCCCATGCTGATCGCCGTCTGGTCGAGCACGTTCGCGACCGGCGTCGTCAGGTCGAGGATCGACAGCGCCGCGAAGCTCCACGCCGCGAGAGTGATCAGCCGTGAGGCGAGCCGGTTGCGGATGATCCGCGAGGCGACCGCGATGACCAGCCAGGCGAGCGCCAGCTTGAAGACGACGGAGACGATCTGCGAGCGCGGTCCGCCGGCGGCGACGTCGATGAGCGTGACCAGCCAGAGCAGAAGGACGAAGTAGACCCACCGCATGCGTCGCCGGATCGCGACGACGATGCGCAGGATTCCCGGGGCACCCCGGATCCGGCGCGCCTGCCGCTCGATCGGCGCGCGGGTGAAGCGGTCGAGCCCCATTGCCAGGAGATAGCAGACGACGACGGCGCCGATCTGCGCCAGCGAGGAGGGCTGGTAGAAGAAGTCGAGCGCTGAGCGTCCCCAGTCGGAGACGCCGGCAGCGAGGCGCCGCAGCGCCTCCCGGTCCATCAGATGCGGTCCCAGTTCGGCGCGAAGGACGGGTTCACCAGACGCTGGCGCCGCTTCGTCAGTTCGTCGATCGCCGCCGTTTCCTCTTCGGTGAGGGTGATGTCGAAGACGTCGAGGTTCTCGGCCAGTCGTGCCGGCGTCTTCGTGCGGGGAATCGCGCCGACCCGGTCCTGCGCGATCTCCCAGGCGAGGATGATCTGCGCCGGCGTCCTGCCATGGCGCTCTGCCGCCGCGCGGATGACCTCATGGTTCAAGACCGCCCCGCCCTGCCCGACCGGCGAATAGGCGATCATCGCCATGTCGTGCCGGCGGCAGGCTGCACGCACGCTCTCCTGGCTGAGGAAGGGGTGATATTCGACCTGGTTGCAGACGAGCGGATGCGAGGACATCGCGCTCGCCTCGTCCAGCAGCGCCTCGGTGAAATTCGCAACGCCGATATGCTTCGTCAGGCCCTTGTCCACGGCTGCGTTCAGCGCCTCGATCGATTCCTCCAGCGCCACATCCGGGTTCGGCCAGTGGATGAGGAGGAGATCGACCGCGCCGACCCCGAGCGCCTCGACTGCCTTTTCGGCCGACGCCACGAGCTTGTCGCCGGCGATATCGGTCCACCAGATCTTGGTGGTGAGGAAGATGTCGTCGCGGTCGACGCCGCTGTTGCGGATGCCCTCGCCGACCTCGCGCTCGTTGCCGTACATGCGGGCGGTATCGACATGGCGGTAGCCGGCGGCGATCGCTTTCGCCACCATATCGACGCAAGTCTCGCCTTCGAGTGTATAGGTGCCGAATCCGATCGCCGGGATGCGGGCGCCGTTCGCCTCGATGATCTTCATGCAGAGCCTTTCCGAGACCTCACGCCGATCGCGGCGTGCCGTTTCAGGTACATAGGCGGCCAAACCCCGTTTCCAGCATGCCAGGAGCCTCTGTGACCCAGACTCTCATCCCTGTCTCTCCGGATGCCTCCGGCGCCGGGCCCGCCGCTCCGAACCCGGCGGCGAGGGGCCGGATCCAGATCATCGACATCGCGCGCGCGCTGGCCCTCGTCGCCATGGTGATCTTCCACTTCACCTGGGACCTCGAGCACTTCTCCTATGTCGAGCGCGGCCTGACGGAGGTCGGCGGCTGGCGGATCTTCGCGCGCTGCATCGCCACGAGCTTCCTGTTCCTCGTCGGCTTCAGCCTGGTCCTGGCGCATGGACGGGCGATCCGCTGGCGGCCGTTCCTCGTCCGCCTGGCGCAGATCGCGGCCGGGGCCGCGGCCATCACGCTCGTCACCTATTTCGTGACGCCGAACAGCTTCGTCTTCTTCGGCATCCTGCACGAGATCGTCGTCGCCAGCCTCCTGGGTCTGCTCTTCGTGCGGTTGCCGTTCTATCTCACGGGGCTCGTCGCGGCCGGTGTCATCGCCCTGCCCTTCTTCGTCTCGGGTCCGGCCTTCGACACGCGCTGGCTGGCCTGGGTCGGCCTCGGCGACGCTCCGCCCCTGTCGAACGACCTCGTGCCGATCTTTCCTTTCTTCGGCGGGGTCCTCGCAGGCGTCGCGGCTGCCAGGCTCGCCACCGACACCGGCTTCCTCGGGCGTCTGCGCGCCCTCAACCCGTATCTGGCGCCGCTGTGGCCGGCGGAGGTGCTCGGCCGGCACACGCTGATCTTCTATCTCCTGCACCAGCCGATCCTGTTCGGCCTGGTGTGGGGCCTGACACAGGTCGCGCCGCCGGATCTCGACCGGGTGTTTGCCTCGCAGTGCATGAGCGCCTGCATCGGGCAGCGGCCGGAGGCGTTCTGCCAGCGCTACTGCGCCTGTGCGCGGGACGACCTGAAGGCGCAGAACCTCTTCGTGACGCTGATGGAGGGAGACGTCGGCAAGGAGGACATGACCCGCATCCGGCAGGTCACCAACCTCTGTTCGTTCAAGGCGCAGCAGTAGCGGGACTGGCCGGCCCCGCGCGAGCGCGTCCTACCGGGATCAGCGGCTGCGCTGGCGCTGGCCGATGCCGAGTTCCGCCATGCGGGTCAGGCAGGCCTCCTCGGCCGCGTCGAGCTCGCGCAGCATGTCCTCGATGTCGCGTTTCTTCTGTTCGAGTTCGGCGCGCCGCTCGGCCACTTTCGCAACGATCGTACGCAGCTGACCGGCCTCGCCGGGAGGCGCCTTGTACATGCCGATGATCTCGCGAATCTCGGCGATGGAGAAGCCGAGCCGCTTGCCGCGCAGGATATTTCTCAGAAGCTGCCGATCCGAGTGCCGGAACAGGCGCGTGCGGCCGCGCCGGATCGGCGCGATCAGGCCCTCGTCCTCGTAGAAGCGGATCGTCCGCGTCGAGATGCCGAACTCGCGAGTGAGCTCGGTGATCGTGTAGTGCTCGCGCATCGGCGGCCGGCTTCCAGCTTCTTCGAACTCAATACAGGATGGTATGCTTGCCCGAGGCTTCGCGCGAAAGTCAAACCGAATGGCGCGTCGCGTTCTGCCGGCTCAGCCGAAATGGAACCAGAGGGTCGCGAGCCCCAGGAATGCGAAGAAGCCGGTGACGTCGGTCACGGTGGTCACGAAGGTGCCCGAGGCGATCGCCGGGTCGGCGCCGAAATGGTCGAGAACCAGTGGGATCAGGATGCCGGCCAGCGCTGCGGCCAGCATGTTGATGATCATGGCCGCGGCGATGATCTCTCCGAGCGCCATGTTGCCGAACCAGAGCCAGGCGACGAGGGCGATGATGATCGCGAACAGCGCGCCGTTGAGCAGGCCGATCAGCACCTCCCTGCGCACGATCCGGCCGGCGTTGTAGATGTCGATCTCGCGGGCCGCGAGCGCCCGGACCGCGACGGTCATCGTCTGCGTGCCGGCATTGCCGCCCATCGAGGCGACGATCGGCATCAGGACGGCCAGCGCCACCATCTGCTGGATCGTCGCGTCGAAGAGACCGATGACCAGCGAGGCGAGGACCGCCGTCGCAAGGTTCACCAGCAGCCACAGGAAGCGCGAGCGCGTCGCTGTCAGCACGGTATCGGAAATCTCTTCGTCGCCGACGCCGCCGAGGCGCTTGATGTCCTCGTCGGCCTCCTGCTGCAGGATGTCGATGACGTCGTCGATGGTCAGGACGCCGACCAGACGCTCGTTGGCGTCGATGACCGCGGCGGAGAGCAGATCGTATTGCTCGATGACCTGCGCCGCTTCCTCCTGGTCCATCTCGGCCGGGATCGCGTGGCGCGTCTCGTGCATGATCTCTTCGATCTTCTCCGGCCGCTTGGCCCTGAGGATCCGGTCGAGATCGACCGCGCCGAGCAGCTTGAAGGTGGGATCGATGACGAAGATCTGCGCGAAGGACTCCGGAAGGTCGTCCTCTTCGCGCATGTAGTCGATGGTCTGGCCGACGGTCCAATAGGGCGGCACCGCGACGAACTCCGTCTGCATGCGCCGGCCGGCCGATTCCTCGGGATATTCCAGCGACCGGCGCAGCCGCAGGCGCTCGCGGAACGGCAGCTGGGCGAGGATCTCCTTGCGGTCCTCCTCCTCCAGGTCCTCCAGGATGTAGACCGCGTCGTCCGAATCGAGTTCGCGCAGGGCTTCGGCGACCTGCTCGTTCGGCATCGCGTCGACGATCGAAAGACGGATCGCCTCGTCGACCTCGGTGAGCGCGGTGTAGTCGAACTCCTCGCCCATGAGCCTGACGAGCGACTGGCGCTGCTCGTTGTCTAGCGTCGACAGGAGGTCGCCCAGTTCCGATTCGTGCAACGGGCCGACGCGCTCGCGCAGGAAGGCGCCGTCGCCGGCCTCGATCGCCTCACGCACGCGGCCGAGGAATTCCTCGGCGACGTAGCCGTCCTCGTCGTAGATCTCGGAGCGCGCCTCGACGGCGGGCGCATCGATCGTGAGCTGTGTGTCAGCCATGCACCCCTCCTCGTCGGCGGAAATCGGCGCAGCCTCGCTTCCAGGGCGCCAGGGCAAGCGTCTAGAGGAATTATGACAGGTCGGGAAGCCTGCCGGAGCGTCGGCGCGGCCAGCATGGACCTGTGGCGGCTGCGACGCGAAGGCGCGGTGTCTGCGGCTCCGCGCCTGCTGGGGGAGAAGGCTTCAGAACCCGAAGCGATGAACCGAAATTAGGCCGAAACGGGCGGACTTCTGCCGCGACGGGTCGATTTTTCCTCTCCGCCTTGAATTCGTCCCGCATCTGGGGTCAAGGACGTTCAGGGGAAGAACGCATCTGAGGGGACGGCCGGTGCCGGGCGGCATGCGCTTTGCGATCATCGTCGGCCTTCTGCTTGTGCCCGCCGCGGCGCAGGCACAGGAACAGAAGGGCGGAGGCGGCCTCTTCGGCACCGGACTGTTCGACGGTGGCCTGTTCGGCGGCAGCGCTCCGGAAAAGCCCGGAGCCTACGTCTCGCCCTCCGCCAGCGACCTCGTTCCCGCGCCGAAGGATGTCGGCGCGCCGCCGCTGCGCCCACTCCGGAGCTACAACCCGATCGCGCTGCCGAAGCGGTCCGGAAGCCCCATCGCGCCGAAGATCGACCTTCCGGGCCTGCCGGCCTACGCGCCCCAGCCGACGCCCCCGAAGGACATGATGCGTTCGCAGGCGACCCTGACGCTGTCGGCGAAGCTGACGGATGACGGCCCCGTCGTCTCGAACGGACTCGTCTGGCGGCTGTTCGCGGCCGTTCCCTCGATCGACGGGCGCCCATCGCTGATCGCCTCGTCGGAAAACAGCGTGGCGGATTTCAACGTTCCGACCGGCTCATACATCCTGCACGTCGCCTTCGGCCGGGCCGGGCTGGTGCAGCGCATCGACTTCACCGGCGTGCGTACGCGCGAGACGGTGGTGCTGAACGCCGGCGGCCTGCGGCTGAATGCGCTGGTGAAGGGCGGCAAGCGGGCGATCGCCTCGAAGCTCAGCTTCGACATCTACTCGGACGCCAAGGACGGCGGCGACCGCAAGCTGATCGCCAGCGACGTGCCGCCGGACAAGGTGGTCCGGCTCAACGCCGGCACCTACCACGTGGTCTCGAGCTATGGTTCGGTCAACGCGTCTGTGCGCGCCGATATCCGCGTCGAAGCCGGCAAGATCACCGACGCGACGCTGCAGCAGCACGCGGCGCTGCTGACGCTGAAGCTGGTGCGCGAGCATGGCGGCGAGGCGATCGCCGACACCGCCTGGTCGATCAGCACGGCGTCGGGGGACGTCGTGAAGGAGAGCGTCGGCGCCTTCCCTTCCATGGTGCTGGCGGAAGGGGACTATCTCATCGTCGCGAAGAACCACGACAAGGTGTATCAGCGCCAATTCAGCGTCCATTCCGGCGAGAACACCGACGTCGAGGTCACGACCGCCGACATCGCGGCCGATCAGGACGGCAGCGACGCCTCCACCGACTGACCAGGCCGGAGCCTGGAGACCCACAGCGGCAGCTGACACACCCGCGACTGCAGGCACGACGCCGAAGACCCGGGGCAGAGATTCCTCAGGCTGCGGCGCGCAGCCGCGCGATCCGCGAGCGGCCGCGCGATTCGCCGGCGAGACCGTAGACGGCGTGCCGCAGGCGCTCGGTCAGAAGCCTGCGGTCGCTGACCGTCGCAAGCTCCTCGAACGGGATCAGATTGCCGATCGTCAGCCGGATCGAGCGGCCGTACAGCCGGCGGAACTCGCCGATCAGCAGCCCCACCCGCAGCGACATCGACCACTTCGAGACGAGGTGGAACAGCGGCCCGCACTGGCCGTGGAAGTGGATCGGGAGAACCGCGGCGCCGCCGATCTGGATCAGCCGCGCGGTGAACTGCTTCCACGGCAGGTCGTCGGCCGGGCCGAAAACCTTCTCAGCCGTGGCAACGCCCCCGGCGGGGAAGACGACGATGGTCGTGCCGGCGGCGAGGAGACGGATCGCCTCCTTGCGCGTCGCCATGTTGAGGGCGAGCGCCTCCTTGGTCTCCTCGAACGAGACCGGAAGGCCATAGGCGGCCATCTCCGGGATCTTCATCAGATCGTTGTTGATGAGGATGCGGAACGGTCGATCCAGCCGCTCCGCCATCGCCAGGAGCGCGGCGCCGTCGCCGATCCCGAACGGATGGTTGGCGACCATCACCAGCCGCTCCGGCAGGGTCTCGGGATCGGGCAGCTGGCCGACGCAGTCGAGGCGGATCCGCATCAGGCTCAGCATCTCGCGGAACGCCGTCGGCGAACCGTTGCCGACCCGCGTCCGCCAGACGACGTAGAGCCGGGCCAGGCGGCGACGGCCGGAGAGCTTCTCGATCGAGCGGATGGCGGTCCGCTTCAGAAAGCGGTCGCCCGGTCGTGCATAGGTAAGTTCGGGGTAGTCTCGCATGCGCCGCAGCCGCTGACGTTAAACGCGTCAGCGGATACAGCAGATCGATGACGACCCGATGACGACAAGCTGTCGGTCATCGGGCCGTTACCATCACAAGACGATGTCAAAGGCGGCGAGTGCCGCCGCACTCGATCAACCCAAGCGCGCACATTCCGCTCGCGGATCACGCCGCTGCGGCTGCCACCCGCTTGCGCCTCAGATCCGGCGGCACCGCCTCGTCGGCCAGCGACCGCACCGCCTCGTCTAGCCCCATAGCCGTCTGGTCGCGGGAGCCGAGGCGGCGGAGGTTCACCGTCCGCTCCTCCGCCTCACGCTTGCCGCAGACGAGGATCACCGGGACCTTGGCCAGCGAGTGCTCGCGGACCTTGTAGTTGATCTTCTCGTTGCGAAGATCCGTCTCGACATGCAGGCCGGCGGCCTTCAACGCCGCGGCGACTTCGACCGCATAGTCGTCGGCGTCGGAGGTGATCGTCGCCACCACGATCTGCAGCGGCGCGAACCACAGCGGCAGGTGACCGGCATAGTTCTCGATCAGGATGCCGAGGAAGCGCTCCATCGACCCGCAGATCGCGCGGTGGATCATCACCGGCTGCTTCTTCTCCGAATCCTTGTCGATGTAGAAGGCGCCGAACCGCTCCGGCAGGTTGAAGTCGACCTGCGTGGTGCCGCATTGCCATTCCCGGCCGATCGCGTCGCGCAGCGTGTACTCGAACTTCGGGCCGTAGAAGGCCCCCTCGCCCGGAAGGATGCCGGTCTTGATCCGCCCGCCCGACTGCGCCGCGATCCGCTCCAGGACCTCGCTCATGATCGTCTCGGCGTGATCCCAGTTCTCGTCCGAGCCGACGCGCTTTTCGGGCCGGGTCGAAAGCTTCACCGTGATCTCGCCGAAGCCGAAGTCCTGGTAGACCGACAGGATCAGGTCGTTGATCCGCATGCACTCGGCGGCGAGCTGGTCCTCGGTGCAGAAGACATGCGCATCGTCCTGGGTGAAGCCTCGCACCCGCATCAGCCCGTGCAGAGCCCCCGAGGGCTCATAGCGATGGACATTGCCGAATTCCGCATAGCGAACGGGCAGTTCCCGGTAGCTCTTCAAGCCGTGCTTGAAGATCTGGACATGGCCCGGACAGTTCATCGGCTTGATCGCGAAGACGCGGTGGTCGGCGTCCTCGTCGTCTGGATGGGTGAAGGCATGGGCCGACTTCACCGCGAACATGTTCTCCTGGTACCAGCCCCAGTGACCGGAGGTCTCCCAGAGCGACTTGTCGAGGATCTGCGGGGCGTTGACCTCCTCATAGACGCCGTCGAGCCGCCGGCGCATGTAGGCGACGAGCGTCTGGAACATGCGCCAGCCCTTGGAGTGCCAGAAGACGACGCCCGGCCCCTCCTCCTGGAAATGGAAAAGGTCCATCTCGCGGCCGATGCGGCGGTGATCGCGCTTTTCCGCCTCCTCCAGCATGTGGAGGTATTCCGCGAGCTGCTCCTTCGTCGCCCAGGCGGTCGCATAGATCCGGGTCAGCATGGCGTTATTGGAATCGCCGCGCCAATAGGCGCCGGCCACCTTCATCAGCTTGAAAGCGTCGCCGATCTGGCCGGTGGAGACCATGTGCGGGCCGCGGCAGAGGTCGAACCAGTCGCCCTGGCTGTAGATCTTGACGTCCTGGTCCGCGGGGATCGCGTCGACCAGCTCGACCTTGTAGTTCTCGCCCTTCTCCGCAAAGACCGCCTTGGCCTTTTCGCGCGACCAAACGTCCTTCCTGAACGGCGCGTTGCGGCGGATGATCTCGGCCATCTTCTTCTCGATGACCGGCAGGTCCTCGGGCGTGAAGGGCTGATTGCGGGCGAAATCGTAGTAGAAGCCGTTCTCGATCACCGGGCCGATGGTCACCTGCGTCCCCGGCCAGAGCTCCTGCACGGCCTCGGCCATGACATGGGCCGCGTCGTGGCGGATCAGTTCCAGCGCGCGCGGGTCATCACGGGTGATGATCTCGATCGCGCCGGAGCGCCCGACCGGATCGGCGAGATCACGCACCTCGCCGTCGAGCGCGTAAGCGACGGCCTTCTTGGCGAGCGACTTGGAAATGCCGGCGGCGATGTCGGCGCCGCTTTGGTCGGCGGGCACCTCGCGGCGCGAATTGTCGGGGAATACGAGGGAAACGGCCTCGGCCATGGAAGTCTCTCCTGTCCAGTCCCGCCTACGAGCGCGGGTGGGGCTATTGCGATGTCGGTCGTATAGGATGGTGGTTCTTCGGCTTCAAGCTTGGCGTCGGCGTCCTTTGCCGGCGCCGGACGCGCGTCAGGACCGACGCGCGACGACGAGATGTCCTGGCGCCGGACGGCCGTTCTCCTGGCGCACGGTGATCGGCTGCAGATCCAGGATGGCGAAGCCGTTCGCGGCGAGGCGGCTGCGCACATAGCCTTCGCGGTGATGGAACCGGTGGTCCGGCCCGACCGCGAAGGCCTCGCCTCCGGCGTCGTCCGGCGAGAACGTCTCGGTCGAGACACCGAAGACACCGTTCGGCGCCAGCCTTCCGGCGACGCCCGCAAGCAGCGGATCGAGATCGCCGAGATAGGGGATGACGTCCGTCCCGACGATCAGGTCGAAGGGCTCGTCTTCCTCGAAATCCTCGAGGAATCCGACGGCCTCACCGATATAGAGATGGTCGTAGACGCCGGCGTCGAAGCAGGCCTCGATCATGCCCTCCGACAGGTCGACGCCGATGATCGTCTCGGCGAAAGGCTTCAGCGCGCGCCCCGCCAGACCCGTGCCGCAGCCGAGATCGAGCATCCGCCGGTAAGGACCCGGCGCGACCGCGGCAATCCGCGCTGCCAGAAGAGCCGGGACATCGTAAGCGAGCTGGCGCACGAGGATGTCCTCGAAGGCCTCGGCGTGCTGATCGAACAGGGTCGCGACATAGGCGTCGCCGGCCGAAGGCGGTGTCTCGCCGCAGCCCAGCGCGGCGAGGCGCAGCCGCGCCCCGACATGGTCGTCCGGGTCGATGTCGATGCATCGGCGGTAGGCGTCGGCCGCTTCCTGCCGCCGGCCGGCCTTTTCTGCCGTCAGCGCACGGCCGTAGGCCTCTTCCAGTGCAGCTTCGTCGATCACGCAGGATCCCTCCTGTTTCCGCCTCGCGCCGGCGGTCTGCAGACCCGACGGCGGCTCCGGCAGATCACGAGCCGCGTTGCGGCGCAAGGGACGCGCAAGCGCCGGGCCAAAGACGGCCTCCCGCTGCGGCAAAAGCCTCCTCTGGTATGCCCCCAGCGGGCCGCAAACGATCGAGGATACCGTTTTGGCGGTCCGATCGGGCGCGCGCCGGCGCAATCCTGTGACCGCACGCAAAAACGCCCGGCTCGTCGAGCCGGGCGTATCACTAGCCGTCAGAACGACTTAGTTGTGGTTGGTCTGGCCAGGGACAACGCCCTGCGACGGCGTGGTGGTGCCGATGCCGACGTTGGCGCCGGTGCCCTCCGAGCCGCTGCCCATGCTGTCGCCGGTCAGCGGGGTCTCGCTGGTCGACTGCGTGGTCATGTCGGTCGAGCCCTGCACCGTCACGGTGCCGCCGTTGCCCGCGCCCTCGGCACAACCAGCCGGGGTGCCGGCGCAGTTGGTCGTGCGGTTGGAGGCGTCAGTCGGGGTTGCGCCGTTCGGCGTCTGGCCCGGCACCATGTTCGACTGCGCGAAGGCCGGACCAGCGATCATGGCAAGAACTGCGGCGGTAGCGATGAGCTTCATAATATACATCCTTCTCATTTCGTTGCTCTGACAGACTTGGAAGAGCTTGGCGCTCTCGTCCGCCTTCATCGGGGGATACAACGGCGACCTGCAGATTTTGTTTCGTTGGTTGTCATAATCGGTTCATCACGGATGTGTGAGGCCGCCTCGGCCGGTTGCTGCATCGCGGCGACGCGTTCGGGGCGTCTATCGCGCCGGTCGATGGAGCCGGCTCGCGAACTTGCCGCACCGCTACATCACGCATCCCCGAGACGGCAGCCTCCGGAACACTTCGGCCGCAGATCCGCCGGCGGCCTATTCCGGGCTCCCCGCGCCAACAGGTACGCCGCCGAGTGTCGTGATCCCCGGCTGTTCGATCGGCACCGGATTGGAACTGGAGGTCGAGGGAAGCGCAACGCCGACCGCCCCGACATTGTTCTGCAGCCCACCCGGGCCGCGCGCGGGGCCGCCATAGCCGCTGAAATCGACGCCCGGAAGATTGGTGTGCACGGCGGGGGAAATCGGCGTGCCCGAGTCCACCCGAACCAGCCGGCCGTTTTCGGGGATGGGTGCGTGCCGATGATGCCGCGCTTGCGCAAAGGCGGCGGGGACAAGAGCCAGGGCAGCCGCGGCTGTGGCTGCAGTTGCAAGTGCCATGTGACGGATCATCCGATCCTCCTCTGAGTCGCGCCGGTCCGTGCCGGCCATCACGAGGAAGAATGCCGCACGACCCGGTGCGATCCCTCACGATGGCGAGACGCCGGGCAAGCTGGTGTCGCTTCTACCGGATCACCTTGAAGGTCGGAGACGCCTCCGCCCGACGACCGCGTCCCGGGCGACCGTCACCGCCACCACCAGCCGCCTTCCCAGGACGGAATAGAGGGGGCCCGCTTCCGCGAGTCGCGGGAACGTGAGGGATCTGGCGCTCAGGCCCCGCCAAGCTCGCCGATCAAAGCTCCGGCGGCACGCACCATCTGCGCAAACGGCAGACTCAAGAACACCTCGGGCAGCGCGTCGGCCGTGGCGAATTCCGGGATACGCTCGTCGCTCATCGGCATGTGGAAGAAGCCGAACTGCTCGACGCCCAGCGCTTCGGCGTGGAAAGCCAGCCTGTAGAGCGTTTCGTTGCAGAGATAGCTGCCGGCATTGGTCGACCACTCGAAATCGACGTCCGCCGCCCTGAGGGCTGCCGCGACACGGTCCCACGGCAGCCGCGCCGGCAGCGTCGGGGGCCCGTCGAGGATCGAGGGGCCGGCCGGAAAGCCGTTGACCGCGTCGGGCCGGCCGAGCTCGCGATGATTGCGGGCGACAAGCTCGACCCGGAACCGCTCGGCGCGCGCATGCAGGCCGAAGAGCAGCACGGTCCTCGGCCGAGCCCGCTCGATCGCCGCCCGCAGGGCCGGCCAGCTGCCCGCCCATTCGACCGGAAGGACGATCGCCTCGACGGCCCCTCGGGGCGCCGCCGACCCGTCTGCCAGGGCCTTAGCGAGATCCTCGGTCGGATTGACGGGAGCACCCGGAAAAGCGGAGAAGCCGGCGGCGAGTATAGGCATGGTCTCGTGTCGTTCTGCGTGTGACTTGCTGTCCGGCATCGGGCGCCCGTTCGTCCCGTAATGATATGTGAAGTCCGTCAGAAAAGTTTTACTTGCAAAGCTTGGGGAATGACAGCATCATCGAGGCGTTCGGGCAAATTCGCGAACACGGGTATTGGACGAATTGCGTGTCGGGAGCGCCTCTCCCGGGTTGGCCGATTTAGTTCGGCTTACGATGTATCGGTTCCTATCCTAGTCAAGACTTGCCTGCCACAGCCCTTGGGCGAAACGTTATGCCAGGATAAGGATTCCGAGAATGGCACAGACCGGGACGGTCAAATTCTTCAACACCGAGAAGGGTTTCGGGTTCATCAAGCCGGACAACGGCGGTGCGGACATCTTCGTCCACATCTCGGCCGTTCAGGCCTCGGGCCTCCCCGGCCTGCAGGAGAACCAGAAGGTCTCCTTCGACACCGAGCCGGACAAGCGCGGCAAGGGTCCGAAGGCGGTCAACCTCCAGTCGGCCTGACCGAACGGCTTCCCTCGCCGTGAACCTGCATTCGCGGCGACATGCCTCTGTGATTCCCGTCGGACGAGTCCGGCGGGCGTTTTCGTGCTGATCGGCGAACAAGCGCCGTGCCGGAAATTCGACTGGGCAACAGCGAGCCGTCCGCGCTCATGGTCCGGCCACTTGCACCAAGGTATGCAGCGCGGCATCGAGCGGTGCGGCATCTGGCGATTCGGCGAGGTGGTGGCTGCGGCTTCACCGGACGTGCAGCGGCTCGCGATACGCGTTGCGGAACTCCCGCTACAGGCCTCCTTTTCTTGCTTTGCCTCGGACTTCCAGCGGCGGATGCGGTCGCCGCGTCTCGGCGCGTAATCTTCCCGTAGAGACGCTCCGCGCGGCGTGCAGGCGGCAAGCATCGGAAGCGGCGAAATCCGGCGTCTTCGCGCTTGAGCGAGAACCGATCAGCAGCGTTCCCTCGAACTCGTCCGTGGCGTAAAGCATGGCCGCATCCGCGGCGAAGAGCCGCAGATTACCGCCAGCTCGTCCCCTGATGGGTGCGGCATGCCGACCGGGACAATGTCGGCGGACAGTCGCGATCGACAGAGGCAGGGATGAGTCGAAAAGACCGATCCCAAGCGGAGGCGGGTCGTGACATGTCCCCGCTGATCGGCTCTCATTCTCCGCCGGTCGACGCGGCGATCGAATGACTGGTCGCGCGGCGAGGTCGTGGACCGCGCTGACTTTTGCGATGCAATCGTCCCCGGCGTTGCCCGGCCCCGTCAAGTCGGCGCTAAGGTCATGGATGCGTTTCGACTCGGGTGTTTGGGAATGCCGCCGTGCTCTCGATCCATTCTCGTTCCTTGGGCAGGTGGCTGGCTGCGCTCCTGCTCATCCTGACGAGAATCATGGCCGCTCGGCGAAGGGTGCCGTCTGGCGTGGGATTGCGAGATCGAGGCGGAACCGGAATGGGTGTCCTTTCCCGCTACGACGTCCGAAGCGTCATTCAGCTGCCGGATGCGGTGCTTCGTGCGTCTGGCCGAGGATCTGCCCGCGCCCGATCAGCTCGCGCAGAAGCGGGTTGGGGAACCGCCGCTCAATCGTCACGGCATAGAAGGTCTCCGACACCCCGGGCATCCGCTCCGCTTCGACGAGGACGCCGCTCTCGAGTTCGTCCTTGACGACGATGCGGGGAATGACGGCGAGGCCGATCCCTTCGCGCGCCAGAAGCCTCATCATGGCCATGTCGTCGGCTTCCGCCGCGATCTGAAGGCGCACGCCCAGCCGGGCGGCCAGCGCGTCGAAGCCGATGCGCACGCCGCTGTCCGCGGTCGGCAGGATGACCGGCTGCGCCGAAATGAGCTCGGCGATCGTGGTGCCGTCCGCGATCCGCGCCGGGACGCCGACAAGGCTCGCCCGCTGCTCGGCCAGCCGGTGCGAGACGAAGGGCGTCACCGCATCCGGCGCGGGTGCCCGGTTCGTCAGCAGCACGTCGATGTTCAGGGTCTCGAGCGCCGCGAGCAATTCCGCCGTGCTGCCGGAGCGTAGCACGACCTCAACGTCCGGCCGCCCGAGGATCGGCCGCAGGAAGTCGATCTGGAAGTTCCGGGACAGCGTCGCCAGCGCCCCGACACGCAGCGCCGTCCGGACCTCGCCGGTCTGGCGCAGCGTGCCCACCAGTTCCTCCCCGGCCGCGAAGATCGCGTCGGCGTGGTCGAGCGCGATCCGCCCGGCCTCGGTCAGATGCAGCTGCCGGCCGCGGCGCTCGAACAGCGCGTGGCCGAGCCGCTCCTCCAGCTTGCGGATCTGCACGGACAGCGCGGACTGCGACAGGTTCAGCCGCTCCGCCGTGCGGGTGAGGTTCCCGTCATGCGCGACCGCCCAGAAGTAGTGGAGATGCCTGTAGTTCAGCTCGGCCATCGTTCATTCTCTTTAGAAGAACGATTTTTGCAAAACAATGAATTTTTCTCCTCCTAGCGGCCGCGATACGAGATCCGGGCTCTCGCAACCCAGCCACGGAGATCCGCTTGCCCCTCCCTCTCCTGCCGCTCCTCGCCCCGCTGGCGCTTTTCGCCGTCGCAGCCTCGGCCGCACTCGATCCGGGAAGACGGCCGCGCCATATTCCACGGCTCGCCGAGGGCGCAGCCTTGTTCGCTCTTCTCGTGGCGCTGGCTTCTGCTGCTGTCCTCGTGACGTGGGGGCCTTCCAGCGCAGCGCTCGGCTTCGGCGATCTCGCGCTGTCGGTGCGGCTCGACGCGGTGAGCGCGGCGATGCTGCTGCTCGTTCCGTTCATCGGCTGGGTCGTGCTCCGCTACGCCCGGACCTACATGGATGGCGAGGCCCGACAGGGGGCCTTTACCGGGTGGCTCTGCGCGTCCCTCGCGGCAGTGCTCCTGCTGGTGCAGGCGGACGGCCTGGTGCAGCTCGTTCTCGCCTGGATCGGAACGAACCTGTTCCTCCAGAGGCTGCTGCTCTTCTACCCCGATCGGATTCAGGCACGGCGGGCGGCGCGCAAGCGCCTCGTCGTGGCGCGGGTCGGCGAGGTGGCGCTGATCGGCGCGGCCGTGCTGATCGTCGCGGCGATGGGAACGGCGAACATCTCGGCGGTGCTCGATGCGGCGCGGTCGGGGGAAGCGCCGGCGAGCTTGCTCTTGGCCGCGGCCCTGATCGCCGTCACTGCCGTCCTGTCCGCGGCGCAGTTCCCGACGCATGGCTGGCTGACCGAGGTGATGGAAGCGCCGACGCCGGTGTCGGCCCTGCTGCACGCCGGGGTCGTCAACGCCGGCGGGTTTCTCCTCGTCCGCTTCGCCGATCTCATGCTGCTGGCGCCGGGCGTGCTCGCCCTCCTGGTCATGATCGGCGGCTTCAGCGCCCTCATCGGCGCCCTCGTCATGCTGACCCAGCCCGCGGTGAAGACCTCGCTCGCCTGGTCGACGGTGGCGCAGATGGGCTTCATGATCCTGCAGTGCGGCCTCGCGCTCTTCCCGCTCGCGCTCCTCCACATCGTCGCCCACTCTCTCTACAAGGCGCACGCCTTCCTGAGCTCCGGCGGCGCGGTGGAGAGGGTCGCGGCGATCCGTCGGCCCGGTCCGATCGCGATCCCGGACGTGCGCGCCGTCGGTCGCGCCTTCGTGCTGGCGCTGGCGATCTATGCCGGGGTCGCCGTGATCTTCGGGATCGGAGGCAAGTCGCCGCAGGCGCTGGCGCTCGGCGCCATCCTGATCTTCGGCGTCGCCTATCTCCTCGCACAGGGACTGGCGGACGCCGCGCCGCGGGCGCTGACGCGCCGCACCGCGCTTTACTCCGTCGCTGTCGCGATCGGCTATTTCGGCCTGCAGACGGTGGCGGAACGGCTGCTGTCGGGCACGCTGCCGGCGACGCCCGCGCCCGGCCCGCTCGAATGGGCGCTGATCGCGCTCGCCCTCGTCAGCTTCGGCATCGTCGCGGTCGCGCAGGCGATGTTCCCGCTCTGGGCTCATCATCCGGCCGCCGGCGGCCTGCGCGTGCACCTCTCGAACGGCCTCTATGCCAACGCCGCGTTCGACCGCCTCCTCGGCGGCTGGACCGCCGGCCGGGCCCGCTGAAGACATCTGGAGGAGGATCCCATGGCGTGGACAGACACCAGCCTCACCGCACTGCGGGATGACGGGCTCGCGCGGGCGATCGACGCCGCGGCACGTGCGGTGCCGCCGCTCTGGCCGCTGAACGCGAGCGTGGCGGTCAATCCGTTCCTCGGCCAGGCCCAGAGCGGTCTCGCCGACACCGGCGTGCGGCTGGCGCGTGTCGCCGGCGCAGACGTGACGATGCCGCGCGCATGGTACCGGGCGCGGATCGGGACGGGCGCGATCACCGACGAGGATCTCGCAGATGCGCTCGCGGCGTCACCACAGGCGGGGCGGCCGCGCGATCTTGCGGCGCTGCGGCGGGCGACCGAAGACGACACGCCACCCCCCTCTCCTCTCCCCACTGTCGCAGACCTCGCAGCCGAGGTCTCCGGAACCGACTGGCCCGGTCTCGTCGCGGAGCGGCTCGGGGCATGGGCCGCCGCCCATTTCGACGAGGGTCAGGCGCTCTGGGCTGCCCCGCGGGAGACGAGCGCCTACCGGGCCTGGCGCGCAGTCGCGATCCGTGACCTCACGCCCGAGATCGCCGGCCTGCCCGGCTTTGCCCGCCATGTCGCCGACGCGCCGGAACGGGCGGAAGAGGCCGTCGCGCGGGCGGCGGGTCGGCTCGGTCTCGGCGACGCGGCTCTGGAAGCCTATTTCCACCGGCTGCTGATGACACTCGGCGGCTGGTCGCAATATGCGCGCTACCGGCTCTGGGTAGCCGAACTCAGCAGCCGGACCGACACGACGCTGACCGACCTCCTGGCGATCCGGCTCGTCTGGGAAGAGACGCTGTTCCAGCGCTACGGCGAAGCCCTCGCGGCGGCTTGGGAGACGGCTCAGGCGGCTTACGCCGATGCGGACCGGCCGACGCCCGATCTTGTCGTCGACGCGATCCTGCAGGAAGCCGCAGAGCGGGCCGATCAGCGGGCGCTCGCCGCCGTGCTCGATTCGCCGGCGCCCGCGCGGCCGCAGGGACGGCCGGCGGTGCAGGCCGCCTTCTGCATCGACGTGCGCTCCGAGCGGTTCCGCCGCGCCCTCGAGTCCGTCGACCCGCGGATCAGGACGTCGGGGTTTGCGGGCTTCTTCGGCATTCCGGTGGAGCACCAGGGCTTTGCCTCCGATGTCGGGGAGCGGCGTCTACCGGTCCTCCTCCAGCCGGGCGTGAGAAGCCGTTCGGGCGGCGCCGAGGACGCCGCCGACCGGTCGTCGCGCTTCGCCAGGCGCGCCAGACGGGCGTGGGGTCGCTTCAAGCTCGCTGCCGTCTCCTCCTTCGCCCTCGTCGAGGCCAGCGGGCCGCTCTATGCTGGCAAGCTTCTGCGCGACGCGCTCGGCCTCGGCCCAGCGTCCCGGCCGGACGGACCTCCACCCCGGTTCGATCCGCCGCTTGCCATCGAGGCCCGCGTCGACATGGCCGAGAAGATCCTCCGGGCCATGTCGCTGACGGGGGATTTCGCGCGCGTCGTGGTCCTCGCCGGCCATGGCGCCGCCGTCGTCAACAATCCGCATGCGAGCGCGCTGCAGTGCGGCGCCTGCGGCGGCCATTCCGGCGAGGTCAACGTCCGACTGCTCGCCACGCTGCTGAACAGTGCGGAGGTGAGACAGGGCCTGGCGAACCGGCAGATCCGGATCCCGCAGGACACGCTGTTCGTCGGCGCCCTGCACGATACGACGACCGACGCGGTGGTGCTCTACGAACAGGACCACGTCCCGCCGGAGCACGAGCAGGACCTGGAGCGTCTGAAGGGCTGGCTTGCCGCTGCGGGCAAGGCGACGCGGGCCGAGCGGGCGCTTTGCCTGCCGAGGGCGGCGGGGGAAGCCTGCCTCCATGGCCGCGGCCGCAACTGGGCGGAGGTGCGCCCGGAATGGGGGCTCGCCGGCTGCCGGGCCTTCATCGCTGCCCCGCGCGGCCGCACGACCGGCAGACACCTCGAAGGCCGCGCCTTCCTGCACGACTACGACTGGCAGCAGGACAAGGATTTCGGCGTGCTGGAGCTGATCCTGACCGCGCCGGTGGTCGTGGCGAGCTGGATCAGCCTGCAATATTACGGCTCGGCGGTGGCCCCCGAGGTCTTCGGCGCCGGCAACAAGCTGCTGCACAACGTGACCGGCGGCATCGGGGTCGTCGAAGGCAATGGCGGGCTCCTGCGGGGCGGCCTGCCCTGGCAGTCGGTGCATGACGGCGAGACGCTGGTCCATGAGCCTCTGCGCCTGTCGGTGTGCATCGAGGCGCCCCGCGAGGCGATGAGCGCGGTCCTGAAGCGGCACGAGGACGTGCGCGCGCTGTTCGATCATCGCTGGCTGCATCTCTTCGCGCTCGACGACACCGGCCGGATGGCCTGGCGCTATGCCGGAGACCTCGGCTGGGAGCCGTTCGCCGCCACAGGCGTCGCGGTCGAAGAGGAGTTCGCCGCATGCGGCGCATGATGCTGCCGCCTCCCGGCGATGGCGGCTCGATCGAGGCGCAGACGACGGAGGATGTTTCCCCGGTGGCTTCGGTCTATGCCGGACGACGAGCCGTACTCGCGACCATGCACGGCAAGGAGGCGGCGATCGGCCCGTCGCTTCACGGGCGTCTCGGCCTCGCTGTCGACGTTGCCACGGGCATCGACACCGACAGCCTCGGCACGTTCACCGGCGAGGTGCCGAGAGCCGGCAACATGGACGAGGCCGCCATCGCCAAGGCGCGACTGGGCATGGCCGCATCGGGCGCGTCGATCGGCATTGCGAGCGAAGGCAGCTACGGGCCCCACCCGCAGTTTCCCTTCGTGGCCGCCGGGGTCGAACTCCTGGTGTTCGTCGACGACGAGCGAGGCCTTGTCGTGCGCGAGCGCCTCGTTGACGACGCCCCGGTCTACAGGCACGCGGCAGCGTCGAGCCCGGCGGGGCTGGAACGGTTTCTGGATGCGGTCCGCTTTCCCTCGCATGCCCTGATCGTCCGCCCGAACGTTTTCAAGGATTTGCACGCTCAGATCCACAAGGGCGTGCGCACCCTGGAGGAGCTTGAACGGGCGGTGGCGGACGGCGCTCGTTGGTCCGGGGACGGTCTGGCGTTCGTCCAGACGGACATGCGCGCCCACATGAACCCGAGCCGCATGGCAGTGCTCGGCCGGCTCGCAGGACCCCTTGCCGAGCGTCTCCTCTGCCTGTGTCCTGCCTGCGGGGCGCCGGGCTACGGGGTCGTGGAGGCCGCGACCGGCCTTCCCTGCGCCTGGTGCGGCGGTCCGACCGGCCTCGTGCGGCAGGAGATCTTCGGCTGCGTCGCCTGCGACAGCCGGGAAGCCCGCGAGCGCCCGGACGGGCTCGCGGAGGCCGATCCCGGCCAATGCCCCGCCTGCAATCCGTGATCGGAATGCCGGTCGACCGCCCCACCCCGATCACTGCATCCAACGTCGCGCCAGAGCCGGCGGCGATGCTCGCAGTGGTCCGCGACGCGGGATGCCGGGAGTTCGCGCTTGCCCAGATCTCGGAGCTGCTCGCGGTCATGCACCGCAGGGCGCGCACCGGGCACGGCCCTCTCCTGCTCGGCGTATGGACCGGCCCCGGATGCTTGCTGGACATCGCTGGCGCGCTTTAGGGAACGGAAGCCAGTGCACCTGCCACGGGGCTCCGCGTCGGGACCGAACTCATCAGCCTGTGGCCGGATTGGAGCCTCTGCCGCCTCGCCGACGCCGAGGCATGCCGACTGTCCCTCGCCGCGGCGCTCTGGCGTGCTACGGGTGAGCCGGGCAGTGCCGGCCGGGACTTCACGCCGGTGTTCTCCACCGCCCTCACGCGGCATCAGGTGAGCGGCGAGCTTCGACGGCTCGAAGACGCCCTCGCCTCGCGCGTGAAGCCGCCGCTCTATCAGGACGCCGAGACGGGACGCCTCGTCCTTCCGTCCGACTACGTGTCCTGACGCTGGACCAACGGTATGCGCCCGACACACCCCTGCACATCCGGCCGATGCCGGGTGTCGCCGTAGAGGACAGGGAGGCTGGAGACGGAATCGCTTCGACGACGCTAGGCCGCCGAGACCGTCGTCTCCCGCAGGCTGCCTTGGAACAGCGCCGCGATCAGGTCGGACTGCGTCACCAGGCCGACCAGACGCCCTTGGGAGACCACCGGCATGTGATGAAGTCCGGCATCGGCCATCAGGGGAACGAGCTCAGCGATCGTGAGGTCGGCATCCGCGCAGCGGGCGGGGCTGCTCATGATTTCGGCGACTTGCGTGCGGGACGAGAACCCGGTGCTGATGGCCTGTTGCAGGCGATCGGCCCTCCCGAATGCCGGCCGGCGGGAGCCACGGCCGATCGCATGGAGGAGATCGGTCTGGGTCACGATCCCGAGGACCCTGCGGTCTTCGGAAATCACCGGCAGCGCCTTGAACCGGTGCGCCCGCAGGACTCGCCAGGCCTCGTCGAGCGTCGCCGAGGGGCGGACCGTCGCCACCTCCCGGGACATGAAGTCGGCGCACACGACGTCTCCCGAGCGCCGCCGATAAGCTTCCCTCTCCGCCTCCCACAGGAGGTTCGCCAGGTCATCCCGGTCGATGTCGATCACCTCGTCATACCGGCTGAGAACCGTGTCCAGATCTGCAAGGGTGAAGCCGACGCGCTCCGTCGGCGGGGAATCCGAGGTGCCGTGCCGGCTGTCCCTCAGCGGACGCAGGTGAGGATACCGGTGGCGCGTCAGGTTGTTGTAGGCAAGCGCGACGGCGAGAAGGAGAGCCGAGTTCAGAAGGACGGGCGCGAGGGCGAAGGCGAATCCCAGCGACTGCGCAGCCGGCCCGGCCAGAACTGCCGTGATCGCCACAGCGCCGGCCGGCGGATGCAGGCACCGAAGAAAGAACATCGTCCCGATCGCTAGGCTCACCGCTACTCCCGCGGCCACGATCGGATCCGGAATCCAGAGCCGGCAGGCCACGCCGATGAGGGCGGCGAGGCCGTTGCCGCCGAGGATCGACCAGGGTTGCGCCAACGGGCTGGACGGCACGCCGAACAGGAGCACCGCCGATGCGCCCATCGGCGCGATCAGCAGTGGAACGTCCCCGGACGGTCCGAGGATGAGCCGCGTGACGAGCCCGGTGATGAGGATGCCCATCAGCCCGCCGATGCTGGCGCGCAGTCTCTCCGCATATGTGACCTGCCCGAGATTGGGGATCAGGCGAACCAGAAAACTGTCGTGCATGTCGGACTACGGCGCCGCCCTCTCCGGTGATCGTGCCGCCGGATTAGCGGAGGGCTCGGAGAATGCACATGCGAGATTTTCCAATCTGCGGCTCCGCCGCGCATTTCTTTGCTGCTGAAGGGGATGGAGAATGAGGACCTTGCAGGGGATGGCGGCACGACCGGCGTCCCGCGCGGGGACATACAGCCGGTTGAGGCAGCCTCACGCTGTGAAAGACGGTGATCTCGGGACAAATCGCGGCTTGGGGAACGCGCCCCAGCGACCGGCGTAAGTCACTGAAACCGCGAAAGAATTGATGGCGACCCCGGCAGGATTCGAACCTGCGACCATCGGCTTAGAAGGCCGGTGCTCTATCCTCTGAGCTACGGGGCCGTCGCGTCGCGGAGCGACTGCGCAGTCGTATCATGTCTCGCCGTCAGCCGCCGCATCTTCCGAGCGCCGCTTCGTTCGCCGCTCGGGCTGAGCGAAGCGAACCTCAATGCGTCCAGGGCTGGCGGCGATCATATTTGAAGTTGTCGGAATAGGCGATCTTCGGGCGCCCCTGCGCGATGTGCGGCTCCTCGATCCGGTAAGGGATGTCGTTGCGCTCGGCGTATTCGACCGCCTCTTCCTTGGTCTTGAAGGACAGGCGCACCTGCGAGCGCATGTCGCCGGACGAGGTATAGCCCATCAGCGGCTCGACCCGCTTCTGCTCCTCGGGTTCATAGACCAGCAGCCACTCGCGGCTCTTCGCCTTGCCGGACTGCATGGCGTTTCGGGAGGGACGGTAGATACGTGCAAGCATTCGGGCCTCGTCTCGATGTTCCGCGCCAGAACCACAACACCGGAACGTTAAGAAGCACCGACGATGCTGGTCGGAGCGGCAGGATTCGAACCTGCGACCCTCTGGTCCCAAACCAGATGCGCTACCAGACTGCGCTACGCTCCGCCGCGGCATGCCGATGCCACCGCTGGGGATGTGCCGGTGCGCAAGGGCGAAGTCAAGGTCGCCCGAACGCGATTTCTCCGACCAGGGAGAGAGGAACCACCCGGCTGCACCACAAGGTCATGGCGCGAGCGATGCCGCCCGAGGCTGCCGTGCGGCCGGGCTGCGGAGCGGCTCAGTTCGTGGCCGGGATCGCCTCGGTCTCCAGCCGGTCGCCGGTCTTGACGTCGAGCCGCGCGGCCGCGCCGCCGTTCAGCTCGAGCACGTAGCGGACCGGGACGCCCGACGGGATCGGCGTCTCGTCCAGCGGCTGGGCGTTGGTCTTGATGCTCTTCACCGTTCCCTTGTCGTCGATGAACAGCATGTCGAGCGGGATCAGCGTGTTCTTCATCCAGAAGGCGACCGGTCCGGTCGCGTCGAAGACGAACAGCATCCCGTGATCCTGCGGCATGGACGATCGGTTCATCAGCCCGGTCTCGCGCTCGGATTCGGTCGCCGCGATCTCGATGTCGAGCTTGTGCCGCCCGCTGTCGGTGACGAGCGTTGCCGTCGCCGTTCCGCCGGCGAAGGCGAGATAGGCGGCAGCGACGACGGCGACTGCGGCGACCGTGCCGCCGAGGGCGAGCTTGCGTGCGATCATCATGCATTCATCCGCAAAGAGGTGCGGCGCAAACTAGCGCGCGACCCGGAACGATGGGAAGCGGTTTTCCGCGGCAGGCGCAACCGGGACGATGGGGCGCAGGCGCCGCACTCCGGATGCGTGGCTCTCCGCCGGGCCGCACGTCCGACGGCCATCGCCGGCTTCAGTGGGAGGCTGGTCGTTCCGCTCCGCCGGCCGGATGGATTTCCGCCGCCATCAGCCCCTTCGAGCCGTTGCCGAAGCGCACCATCACGCTCTGCCCGGGCCTGAGCTCGCTCATGCCGTAGCGGCGCAGCGTCTCCATGTGCACGAAGATGTCCTCGGTGCCCTCGCCGCGCGTCACGAAGCCGTAGCCCTTCGTCCGGTTGAACCACTTCACCACGGCGGCGACGAGGTCGCTGCTGGGAGCCACCGTCACATGCGTCTTCGACGGCGGCATCTGCGACGGGTGGACCGCCGTCGACTGGTCCATCGACAGGATGCGGAACGCCTGCAGACCCTTCTCCCCCTGCTGGACCTCGCAGACCAGCCGCGCCCCCTCGGGGGCGGTGGAAAAGCCGTCGCGCCGCAGACACGTCACATGCAGCAGGATGTCCGGGCCGCGCTCGTCCGGCACGATGAAGCCGAAGCCCTTGGAGACGTCGAACCACTTGATGTGACCAGAGATCACCGTGAGGCCGACATCGCCGCCAGCCGGCGCCTCGTGCCCGTCTCGCAGCTGTGCAGAGAGTCTCTCCGGCATTCGGGGGTTCCGCCTTTTACGCCAACCGAATCGCGACACGAAATCTTAGCATTATCTGTGCCGATCGAAGCAAGAGGCAGCTGCACGCATTTCTGCGGCAATCGTCACATTCCCCGTATTTCGATCGTTCGCAGTGCAATCATCGTTCGAAACGGCCGGAACCGTGAAGAGTAGATGGTTTTGCAGCAAAGCTCATCCGGCCCGCGGAGCGATCCGGCCTCGGCGGTGCAGCAATCGTTTGCCGTCGACACTCTGGAACATTGCGGAAGGTGGCCGGGTTCAGGCCTCGGGAGCACCGTGCAGACTAGGTCAACTGGGAGAAGCCACAATGTCCAAGCTCAGCATCTTCGCCTCGGCGCTGACGATCTCGATCGCCACTGCCGCGGCCGGCAGCGCATTCGCCGACTGCGCGCAGGATCTTGCCGCATTCAAGAGCAACATGAACACGCAGGCATCGGCTGGCGCCGGCCAGGCCGGTTCGACCGACGTGGCGCAGATGCCCGGCACCGATCAACAGAGCGGCAGGGTGTCCGCCGACAAGACGCCGGCCGACAAGGACCAGACGGCGGCGAACAAGAGCGGCGTCGAAACTTACACCGCCGAGAACGCGCAGAAGCCGCAGGATGAGGGCCAGAGCGCAACGGGCGCCGTTTCGGGCATCGCGCCGACCGCGGCTCTCGGAAAGGTCGCTTCCGACAGTCAGGAATCGGCATCGAACGCTGGGGGGAACGCGTCCGCTTCCGGTTCGACCTCCGGCGACGACGCGATGACGACCGCGTCCACCGGCGGCAGCTCGGCGGTTGCGACGCATCTCGCGGCGGCGCAGAAGGCCGCCGACGCGGGTAACGAGCAGGCATGCATGAAGGCGCTCGACGCCGCCAAGTCGGCCGCGAACCAGTAACCGGTCGCGGCATTCGCTGAGGTGGAGACGCCGTCTCCACGCGCAACCGGGGGATCCGGAGGCCGGGTCCCCCTTTTCGCGCCGCACTGTTGGCTTTGCGGCGCGGAGCCCTACCCTCCCGCGCCGGATAACCGATGGAGGGCCAGTTCATGCGCTACCTGCACACCATGGTGCGGATAACCGATGTCGAGGCGTCGCTCGACTTCTACTGCAACAAGCTCGGTCTCGTGGAGACGCGGCGGATCGAGAGCGAAAAGGGCCGGTACACGCTGATCTTCCTGGCCGCTCCCGGCGACATGCCCGGCGCGAAGGAAAACAAGGCGCCGCTGATGGAGCTGACCTACAACTGGGACCCGGAGACCTATTCCGGGGGGCGCAACTTCGGCCACCTCGCCTTCGAGGTCGACGACATCTACGCCACCTGCCAGCGCCTCATGGACGCGGGCGTCACCATCAACCGGCCGCCGCGCGACGGTCACATGGCCTTCGTCAAGTCGCCCGACAACATCTCCTTCGAGCTCCTGCAGAAGGGCGATGCCAAGGCGCCCGCCGAGCCGTGGAGCTCGATGCAGAACACCGGCAGCTGGTGAGCCGGGCTGGACGCGCGGCACGGCAGGCTGCAGGCAAGGTTGAACTTCCTCTCGCCGTATTCTAGCAATACCTCCTCGTTTACGCGATGTTAGGAAATGCTTCGGTTCCGCCGGTCCGTTGGGCCGGCGGTGGTGGGGACCAAGTCGAAGCCGCATCACACTCGCGTGTCCCGCAGGGCCGATCCGGCCGCCGGCAAGGGGGTATAGGACGATCGTGGCGAAGGACGGCGCCGGCATGGCCCGGCAGCAGTACAGGCGAAGCCTGGTCGCTTCGGCGATCGTGGCGTGCCTGCCGTTGATCAGTTCCTGCGTCTCGGCAGTGGACGACACCACCGCCTTCGGCTTTTCCGGCACCACGGCGCAGAAGGTCGCGAGCGCGGCCCCTGCGAATAGCAGCGATGCCGGCAAGCAGGGCGGCGCGGGCGCATCGTCGACCCCGTCCGGCCATGAAGGCGCTGCGCCAGCATCGGCCGCTGCCGGGACGCCGCCGTCAAAGGCCGCATCGGCCCCCTCCTCCGAATCCTCGCTCATGCTTCCCGCCTCGTCGCATGCCGCGAGCGGCAAGGCGATCGCCGCCTATGCCGGCGCGACCGTCGGCGAAGGCGACGGTTCGTCCGGCGATGCGCCGGAATCGGCCAATCGTTCGCTGTTCACGTCGCTGTTCACCAACGGCAAGCCGCGCGTGCCGCTCGGCAATGTCGAGAGCGGCAAGAGCCGGCGCGTGGTCTTTCGGAGCGGCGAGGAGAAGCAGCACTTCTATGACGCCAACCTGCCCGGCGTCGACCCGACCTCGCTGTTCGAGATCGGCCAGAAGGAGGCGGCCAACGAGGATGCTGTCGGCGACGTCATGAGCTCCTATCAGGAGGCCTCGCTGGGCGGCATGGCGCGGCTCGGCGCCAACGGGCTGATGGTCCAGCGCAACGACGTCCAGACCGCATGCTTTCCGCAGAAGCTCGTCGGCATCCTGCACGCGATCGAGCAGCGCTTCGGCAAGCGGATCATCATCACGTCGGGCTACCGCAGCCCGGAGCACAATCGCGCCGTCAATGGGGCGCTCCACTCGCAGCACATGAACTGCAACGCGGCCGACGTCGTCATTCCCGACACGGACCGCTTCAAGGTCGCCGCATTCGTGCGCGCGCTGCCGGGCCGCGGCGGCGTCGGCACCTACTGCAACACCCGCGCGATCCATGTCGATGTCGGGCCGAAGCGCGACTGGAACTGGCGCTGCCGCAATCCCGAATCGGAGATCGCGGCCCGGTAGCACCGGTACGTCACGCGCCGGCATCCGCCGCCGCGAGATGCAACGCTGTGATCCCTCGCCGCTGGTGCAGAGCACCAACTGCGACAGCTACTCTTCGACCTAATGGAATTCGAGCGGGACGATCTTGCCGTCCTGCAGCGTGATCGCCCTGTCCATGCGCGCGGCGAGTTCGTGGTTGTGGGTGGCGATCAGCGCCGCGACGCCGGACTGGCGTACGAGGGCTGTCAGCGCATCGAATACGTAGCCGGACGTCGTCGGGTCGAGATTGCCGGTCGGCTCGTCGGCGAGGAGCACGTGCGGCGAGTTCGCGACCGCGCGGGCGATCGCCACGCGCTGCTGCTCGCCGCCGGACAGTTCCGCCGGGCGATGCGCGGCGCGCTTGCCAATCCGCATGTAGTCGAGCAGTTCCTGCGCCCGCTCCGCGGCGTCCTGCCGAGACAGGCCGAGGATCATCTGCGGCATCATCACGTTCTCCAGCGCAGAGAATTCCGGCAGGAGGTGGTGGAACTGGTAGACGAAGCCGATCGACTGGCGGCGCATGCGCGTGCGGCGATCGTCGTTGAGCGTGCCGCAGGCCTCACCGCCGACATAGACCTCGCCCTCGTCCGGCCGGTCGAGCAGGCCGGCGATCTGCAGGAGCGTCGACTTGCCGGCGCCGGAGGGCGCGACGAGCGCCACCATCTCGCCCGCGGCCACCGTCGTCTCGGCGCCTTCCAGGATGGTCAGCCGCCCCTCGCCCTGCGAAAAGTGCCGGCCGACATTCTGCAGGCGCAGCGCGTAAGTCTCAGTCATCATTCGTACCGCAGCGCCTCCACGGGATCCAGTCGCGACGCCTGCCAGGACGGCAGGATCGTCGCCAGGAAGGACAGGCCGATCGCCATGGCGACGACCATGATCACCTCGGACGAGTCGACTTCGGCGGGAAGCTGGCTCAGGAAATAGAATTCCGGATTGAACAGGGTCGTGCCGGACAGCCAGGAAAAGAACTGCCGGATGTTCTCGATGTTCAGGCAGAAGACCACGCCGAGCACGAGGCCAGCCGCCGTGCCGGCAATGCCGATCGAGGCGCCGGTGATCAGGAAGACGCGCATCACGGCGCCCTTGGTCGCGCCCATGGTCCGCAGGATGGCGATGTCGCGGCCCTTGTCCTTCACCAGCATGAACAGGCCGGAGATGATGTTCAGCGCCGCGACGAGCACGATCAGCGTCAGGATGATGAACATCACGTTGCGCTCGACGTTCAGCGCGGAGAAGAAGCTCTCGTTCTGCGTCTGCCAGGTCGTCGTGTAGTTCGGCCGCCCGGCGGCCTTCTCGATCTCCGGCTGCATCGCGCCGACCTGGTCCGGGTCGTCGACGAACATCTCGATCGACTGCACCTGGTCCTGCTGATTGAAATAGAGCTGCGCCTGGTGGAGCGGCATGTAGACATAGGCCGCGTCATATTCGGACAGGCCGATCTCGAAGATCGCGGTGACCGGGTAGGCCTTGACGCGCGGGCTCGTGCCGAAGGGTGTCACATCCCCTTCCGGCGAGACGAGGGTGATGTTGTCGCCGAGCCGCAGCCCGAGCGCCTGCGCCAGCCGGCTGCCGACGGCGACGCCGTCGCCCTTGTCGAAATCCTTCAGCGAGCCCTGCTTGATGTTCGAGGCGACCGGCGTCAGCTTGGCGAGATCGGCGCCCTGAACGCCCTTGACGAGTGCGCCGCTGCTCGTGCCGCTGGAGCCGGAGGCGAGCACCTGGCCCTGCACCAGCGGCATGGCGAACTTGACCCCCGGCACCTTTTCCAGTCGCGCCGCCACCGCGTCGTAGTCCTTCAGCGGCGAGTCGATCGGATAGAGGATGACATGGCCGTTCACGCCGAGGATGCGGGACAAGAGCTCCCCGCGAAAGCCGTTCATCACCGACATGACGATGATCAGGGCAGCGACGCCGAGCATGATGCCGACGAAGGAGAAGCCGGCGATGACCGAGACGCCGGCGTCGCGGCGCCGGGCCCGCAGATAGCGGCCGGCAATCATCCATTCGAAGCGGGAGAACGGCCGCGTCGAGGACGGCGCCTCCGCCACCATCTGCCCTGCCGCGGTCATGGCGGTCACGAAAGCACCCGTGCGACGACGGCGTCGAGCGGCAGGGTCATGCGCTCGCCGGTCGCCCGCAGCTTGATCTCCGCCTCCCCTGCCTTGGCGCCCCGCGGACCGACGATCACCTGCGTCGGCAGGCCGATGAGGTCCATCGTGGCGAACTTGGCGCCCGCGCGCGTGTCCTGATCGTCGTAGAGGACGTCGAGGCCGGCAGCCTGCATGCGGGCGTAGAGATCGTCGCAGGCACGGTCGCAGTCGGCGTCGCCCGGCTTCATGTTGATCAGGCCGACATCGAAAGGCGCCACCGACTTCGGCCAGATGATGCCGTTCTCGTCGTGGGAGGCCTCGATGATCGCGGCGATCAGCCGGCTCGGCCCGATGCCGTAGGAGCCCATGTGAACCGGAACGTCCTTGCCGTCCGGGCCGGTGACGACGGCGTTCATCGGCTTGGAGTACTTGGTGCCGAAATAGAAGATGTGGCCGACCTCGATGCCGCGCGCAGCGACCTGGTCTTCCGCAGGCAGCGCGGCCCAGGCCGCCTCGTCGTGCATCTCGTCGGTCGCGGCGTAGGGCGCCGTCCAGGTCTTGACGATGCCGGCAAGGCCCGCGGCGTCGTCGAAGTCGAGTTCCTCGCCCGGCACCGCGAGCTCGAGGAAGTCACGGTGGCAGAACACTTCGCTCTCGCCGGTCGAGGCGAGGATGATGAATTCGTGCGAAAGGTCGCCGCCGATCGGGCCGGTGTCGGCGCGCATCGGGATCGCCTTCAGCCCGCAACGCTCGAAGGTCCTGAGATAGGCGACGAACATGCGGTGATAGGCCGTCTCGGCCGAGGCCTGGTCGAGATCGAAGGAATAGGCGTCCTTCATCAGGAATTCGCGCGAGCGCATCACGCCGAAGCGCGGCCGCACCTCGTCGCGGAACTTCCACTGGATGTGGTAGAGGTTGAGCGGCAGGTCCTTGTAGGAGCGCACGTAGGACCGGAAGATGTCGGTGACGACCTCTTCGTTGGTCGGCCCGTAGAGCAGGTCGCGCTCGTGCCGGTCCTCGATCCGCAGCATCTCCTTGCCGTAATCCTCGTAGCGCCCGCTCTCGCGCCAGAGGTCGGCGGACTGGATCGTCGGCATCAGGATCTCGTTCGCCCCTGCCCGGTCCTGTTCTTCGCGGATGATCGCGCAGACCTTGTCGAGCACGCGCTTGCCGAGCGGCAGGAAGGCGTAGAGCCCGGCGGCCTGCTGGCGGATCATGCCCGCCCGCAGCATCAGCCGGTGGGAGACGATCTCCGCTTCCTTCGGCGTTTCCTTCAGGATCGGCAGGAAATATCGCGACAGTCGCATGCGTTCATCCGGTGACGTTCGGGCGGATCGGTCGGCCCCGACGCCTCTTAAACGGTCGGCGAAGGCTTGGAAAGTCGGCACGCTTCAGGGGCCGCGATCCGGCGCCGACCTCGGATGGGCCGCAGTGTCGCCGAAGACAAAGCGACCAAAGAATGACACGGTTGCAAATTTCACGTGACAAGCTCTTGCAGCAGCGATAAGTTCGCGCCGCATAACAAACGGCGCCCCAGGGGCGCCGCTACGAGCGGTCTAGTCTTGGGAGGACGTGATTTCCGGCGCGGCGGACGCCGCAGCCCCGGTGAAACATCGGACGGAAATCCAGGCGCTTGATCTCGATGCAAGGCGAAAGCCTTGCATTTTTTTTGGGCAGTGTTCGGTGGACACGGATATTGGGTGCGTTGCTGTCGGAGCGTCTTGCTCCGGACAGAACGCGCGCTCGTCATGTCCCGGGAATGACATGCGGAAAGGTGTCGGGACCGAGCCCGAAGACCTGCGTCACCACGTAGAAGATCGCAAAGACGATCGTGGCGAGCACCGTCGTCTGGAGCACCTTGCGGCCCATCCGGTGCTCGACCGGCGCGCCATGCTCGGTGCCCAGCGTGATCTCGCTCGCTTCGAGCTGCGACTGCTGGCCGAAGGGCAGGACGACGAACAGCGACGTCCACCAGATGATGAAGTAGATGGCGGTTCCCGAGACCCAGCCCATCGTTACACCTCCTCCAGTTCCGTGAGCGTCCCGAACATATCACCGGGATGGACGAAGAGCACCGGCCGGCCATGCGCGCCGATCTTTGGCTCGCCGTCGCCGAGCACCCTTGCGCCGGACGCCAGCAGCCGATCACGCGCGGCGCGAATGTCGGACACCTCGTAGCAGACGTGGTGCATGCCGCCCCTGGGATTCTTGGCGAGGAAGGCGGCGATGGGCGAACCCTCGCCGAGCGGCTCCAGCAGCTCGACCTTGGAATTGCCGAGGTCGACGAAGACCACCGTCACCCCGTGCTCGGGCAGCGGCTGCGGCGCCGACACGGTCGCGCCCAGCGTCTCGCGGTAGCGCGCCGCGGCGGCGGCAAGGTCGGGCACGGCGAGGGCCACATGGTTCAGTCGATCGAGCATCGAGCCTCCGCTCTCTGGCTTTGAGTGAGAGATGGAAGGCCAGCGGCTGCCAAGACGGGATTCATCGCGTTCGTCATCCGGCGGCAGCGCGCTCCAGCGCGGCGATGTCGAGCCTGACCATCGCCGACATCGCCGCGAAGACGCGGCCGGCGACGCCGGGATCGGGATCGGCCAGGAGACGCGGCAACATCCGCGGGACGATCTGCCAGGGCACGCCCCATCGGTCCCGCAGCCATCCGCACATGATTTCCTTGCCGCCGTCGGCGGTCAGCGCCGTCCACAGCCGATCGACCTCGGCCTGATCCGCACATTCGACAGAAATCGAGGCGGCCGTGCCGTAGTCGGCAGGTTTGCCGCCGTTCAATCCCTGGAAGCTCTGGCCGCCAAGGCTGAAGCTCACCATGATCACGTCGCCTGCCTTGCCGCCCGGCCAGTCGCCCGGCGCGTGCAGGACGTGATCGAGATGGGAGTCCGGCACGAGCGAGACGTAGAAGCGCGCCGCTGCTTCCGCCTCGTTGCCGAACCACAGACAGGTGCTGACCTTCGACATCGATGCGCCCCCTCCTCGTCTGCGCGGTCCATGTCGATCCCGACCGAACCTTCAGCCCCGACAATAGCGAATGGCGCCCTGCCGATAAAGCAGCGGTTCCCGGTCCCGAGCACGACGCCGCGGACGGTCTGTCAGACGGCGCGCCCCTCTCAGCTGCGCGAGACGAAGACCGTCACCACCGGCTTCTTTCCCCAGGCGTCATAGGCGGCGAAGCGGACGGCGCGACGCACCGCCTCACGAACCGTCTCGACGTCCTTGCGCCGCTGCGGCGGGATGCTGTCCACGGCGCCGGCGGCGGCATCGATCAGGATGTCCTCCATGTCGTCGCCCTCCTCGTCCGCCTCCGGCAGGCCGAGGGCGACGATCTCCGGGTCGTCGCGGAGCGCGTTCTTGGCCGTCAGCTCCACCAGCACCGAAATGTGCCCGACGAAGGACAGGCGACGGCGCTCGATGATGCCCATCTCCTCGGCCGTGCCGATGAGCTTGCCGTCCTTGTAGAGCCGTCCGACCGGAACCTCGTCGACGATCGCGCCCGGCCCCGGTGATAGGCGGATCGCGCGCCCGTTGCGGGCCGCGACCACTTCCTTGACGCCCATCTCGCGCGCCAGCGCGGCATGGGCGATCAGATGCGCCGCCTCGCCATGCGCAGGCACCGCGATCTGCGGCCGCACCCATTCGTACATCTGGCGCATCTCGGAGCGCCTCGGATGGCCGGAAACGTGAACGAGCTTCGCCCCGTCCTCCAGCACCTCGATGCCGCGCTCGATGAGGGCGTTCTTGATCTCGATGATCGGCTTCTCGTTGCCCGGGATCGAGCGCGAGGAGAAGATCACGAGGTCGCCCTTCGACAGGCTCACGGCCGGATGCTCGTCGCGCGACAGGCGGGCCAGCGCCGCGCGCGGCTCGCCCTGGCTGCCGGTGAGGATGATCACCGCCTTCTCCGGCGGAATGTAGCCGAAGTCCTGCTCGCCGAGGAACGGCGGCAGGCCCTCCATGTAGCCGAGCTCGGTCGCGACATCGACGACGCGCTTCATCGACCGTCCCATCAGCAGAACCTGCCGGTCGGCGTCGCGCGCCGCGGCGGCGACGGAACGGATCCGGCCGACATTGGACGAGAAGGTGGTGACCGCGACGCGGCCCTTGGCGTTGCGGATGATCTCCGCCAGCGACGCCGAGACCTCCGATTCGCTCGGCGAGACGCCGTCCCGGAGCGCATTGGTCGAGTCGCAGATCATCGCAAGGACGCCCGCATCGCCGATCTCGCGCAGGCGCTTCTCGTCGGTCGGCGCTCCCAGCGCCGGCGTCGGATCGATCTTCCAGTCACCAGTATGGATGACGGTGCCGGCCTCCGTCCGGATCGCCAGCGCCACCGGCTCGGGGATCGAATGCGTGACGTTGATCGCCTCGATCTCGAAGGGGCCGAGCCTGAAGCGGTCGCCGGCCTTGAAGAGCTGCACCGGGATGTTCGGCGCGCCCGGCTCGCCTTCGCGCTTCGCCGCGAGCAGACCGGCGGTGAAGGCGGTGGCGTAGACCGGCACCTTCAGCCGCGGCCAGAGGTCCAGGAGGGCGCCGTAATGATCCTCATGCGCATGGGTGATCACGATCCCCTTCAGCGCATGACGCTCCTCCTCCAGGAACCGGATGTCCGGGAAGACGAGGTCGACCCCGGGCATCTCCGGCCCGGCGAAGGAGACGCCGCAATCGACGACGATCCACTGCCGGTCGTCTTCGGGACCATAGCCGTAGAGGGCGAGATTCATGCCGATCTCGCCGATGCCGCCGAGCGGCACGAATTGAAGTTCGTTCAAGCTGTCTGTCTTCTCTCGTTCGGGCGCCGCGCCGGCTGTTCCGATGGCGCCCCGTTGTCGTTCACTTTTCACACATTCGTTTGACCCCGGGCGTCGGCCGATGCGGGAACGCCGGGCGTCCCGCGCGCATCGGCGCCGAGGAAGAAGAGGTCACCGGCAGATATAGCGATGGTCTCGCCGTTGTCCTGCCTGAGAAGCAGCCGTCCGCTCTGGTCGAGCGCCTCGAACCGCCCCTCGAGGCTGCGGTCGGAGAGATTGACCCGGCACGGCCCGCCGACGCCGACTGCATGCGCCAGCCAGTCCCGCCGCACGGCGGCAAAGCCGGCCCCGCGGGCAAACAGGCCGAAGGCCGCTTCCACAGCGCCGGCGATGGTATCGAAAACGACGTCGAGCGGCCGCAGCACGCCCTCGCGCTCGAGGCTGGTGACGCCGTAAGGCGCATCGTCGGGCACATGCGCGACGTTGACGCCGCAGCCGACGACGACAGCCATCCGCCCGTCGGGCAGGCGCTCGCTTTCGAGAAGGATGCCGACGGCCTTCTTGTCCGACACGAGGACGTCGTTCGGCCATTTGACCTGCGCGCGCTCGCCGTCCCCGCCGAGAAGCGCGGCGATGCCGTTGCGCACGCCGAGCGAGGCAACGAGCGGCAGGTTGGTCAGCTGATCGAGCGGCGCCGGGTCGACGACGAGCCAGCTCGCATAGAGGTTACCGGCCTCGGACACCCAGGCCCGGCCGCGCCTGCCGCGGCCGGCGGACTGGCGCTCGGCCGTCACCCAGAGCGGGCCGGGATCGCCGGCCCGCGCGGCTTCCAGCGCCACGCTGTTGGTCGAGGTGACCTCTGGAAGCGCGAGGCGCCGGCGCTGGGAGGAAGCCGCCCGGGACACCGTCAGAAGAAGGTCTTGGCCGCCGCCTCTGCCGCCGCGAAGATCGGACCGCCGACGAACAGGTAGACCGGGAAGATGAACAGGCCGGCGACCCACAGGACCGCCCGCAGCTCCGTCGCCATCGGGACGAACTCGTGCGAGGGCTCGTCGAACCACATCACCTTGACGATGCGCAGGTAGTAGAAGAGGCCGACCACCGAGGCGAGGACGCCGATCACCGCCAGCGCGTAGAGATGCGCCTGCACCGCCGCCATGAACACGAAGTACTTGGCGAAGAAGCCGGCGAGCGGCGGAAGGCCCGCGAGCGACAGCATCAGGATCGTCAGGAACACCGCCATCGCCGGATTGGTCTTCGACAGGCCGGCGAGATCGTCGATGTCCTCCACGACGCCGTCACGGCGCCGCATGGCGAGGATGACGGCGAAGGTGCCGAGGGTCATGGCGAGATACACCGCCATGTAGAGCGCGACGCCGCGCACGCCCTGGACGCTCGCCGCCGACAGACCCACCAGCGCGTAGCCCATGTGCGAGATCGAGGAATAGGCCATCAGCCGCTTGATCTTGCTCTGGCCGATCGCCGCGAAGGCACCGAAGACCATCGACAGGATCGAGATGAAGATGATCACCTGCTGCCAGTCGACCGCCAGCGGTCCGAAGCCCTGCACGGTGAAGCGGACGAGCAGCGCCATGGCCGCAACCTTCGGCGCGCCCGCCATGAAGGCGGTGATCGGCGTCGGTGCGCCCTCGTAGACGTCCGGCGTCCACATGTGGAACGGCACTGCCGAGATCTTGAAGGCGAGACCGGCGAGGACGAAGACGATGCCGACGACGAGGCCGAGCGAGCGGGCACCCTCGGCGGACGCCGCCGCGGCGATCGCATGGAACTCGATCTGGCCGGTGAAGCCGTAGACCATCGAGGCGCCGTAGAGCAGCATGCCGGAGGACAGCGCGCCGAGCACGAAGTACTTCAGGCCGGCCTCGGTCGAGCGCACGGAATCGCGATTGATCGCGGCCAGAACGTAGATCGCCAGCGACTGCAGTTCGAGCCCGAGATACAGCGTGATCATGTCCCCGGCGGAGACCATCATCATCATGCCGGTGGTCGAGAGCACGATCAGCACCGGGAACTCGAAGCGGTTGAAGCGCTCGCTCTCGGCATAGCCGACGGACATGATCACCGCCGCGGCCGAACCGATCAGCACCAGGATCTTCATGAAGGCGGCGAACGGATCGAGCAGGAACGACCCGCCGAACGCGACCCCGTAGGGCGTGACGAAGATCAGCCAGAGACCGGAGATGATGATCAGGGCGACCGCGAGGCCGGTGACGATCCGGGCGCTGCCCTCACCGGCGAAGACGCCGATCATCAGGAGCACCATCGCACCGACCGCCATGATCAGCTCGGGCGCGACGATCGGCAGGCTGTGGGCGACCATTTCCGAAAACATGGGCGAAACGGGCCTTTTCGTCTTACTGCAGGCCCGCGACGGTGGAGGCCGTCTGCAGGGCTGCGCTGTAGCTGTGGACGAGTTGATCCACCGAGGCGGCGGTCACGTGGAAGACCGGCATCGGATAGACGCCGAAGAAGATGGTGAGCACGACCAGCGGGTAGAGCAGGATCTTCTCGCGGCCGGAGAGATCGAGGATCTGCCGCAGGCTCTCCTTCTCCAGCGCGCCGAAGATCACCCGGCGGTAGAGCCAGAGCGCGTAGCCCGCCGAGAGGATGACGCCGGTCGTGGCAAAGATCGCGACCCAGGTGTTGACCTGGAAGACCCCGAGCAGCGTCAGGAACTCGCCGACGAAGCCCGAAGTGCCCGGCAGGCCGACATTCGCCATGGTGAAGATCAGCATGACCACCGCGTAGTGCGGCATGCGGTTCACCAGGCCGCCATAGGCGGCGATGTCGCGGGTGTGCATGCGGTCGTAGACGACGCCGACGCAGAGGAACAGCGCGCCGGAGACGAGGCCGTGCGAGAGCATCTGGAAGATCGCGCCCTGCACGCCCTGGGCGTTCGCCGCGAAGATGCCCATCGTGACGAAGCCCATGTGGGCGACGGACGAGTAGGCGATCAGCTTCTTGATGTCCTCCTGCATCAGCGCGACCAGCGACGTGTAGATGATCGCGACGACCGACAGGGTGTAGATCAGCGGCGCGAACTCGGCCGAGGCCAGCGGGAACATCGGCAGCGAGAAGCGCAGGAAGCCGTAGCCGCCGAGCTTCAGGAGGATACCCGCGAGGATCACCGACCCGGCGGTCGGCGCCTCGACGTGCGCATCCGGCAGCCAGGTGTGGACCGGCCACATCGGCATCTTCACCGCGAAGCTCGCGAAGAAGGCGAACCAGAGCCAGGGCTGCATCGACGCCGGGAACGGATGGCGCAGGAGGTCCGGGATAGAGGTGGTGCCGGCGTTCCAGTACATCGCCATGATGGCGACCAGCATCAGCACCGAGCCGAGGAAGGTGTAGAGGAAGAACTTGTAGCTCGCATAGATGCGGCGCTTGCCGCCCCACACGCCGATGATCAGGAACATCGGGATGAGGCCGCCCTCGAAGAAGATGTAGAACAGCACGAGGTCGAGGGAGCAGAAGACGCCGGTCACCAGCGTCTCGAGCACAAGGAAGGCGATCATGTAGTCCTTCACCCGGACCTTCACCGACTCGTAGCTCGCCAGGATGCAGATCGGCATCAGAAAGGTCGTGAGGATCACGAACAGCATCGAGATGCCGTCGACGCCCATGTGGTAGGTGATCCCGGTGCCGACCCAGTTCATCTGCTCGACCATCTGGAAGCCGGGGTTCGACGGATCGAAGTCGACCCAGATCCAGAGCGAGAGGATGAAGGTGAAGGCGGTCGTCAGCAGCGCGACATTGCGGATGTTGCGCCGCGCCAGCTCGTTGTCGTCCTTGATGAAGAGGATCAGGAGCGCGCCGACGAGAGGCAGGAACGTGACGGTCGAAAGGATCGGCCAGCCGGTCATCAGTACGCTCCCCCGAGCATGGTCCAGGTGACCAGCGCGGCGACGCCGATCAGCATGGCAAAGGCATAGTGGTAGAGATAGCCGCTCTGCAGCCGCACGACCCGGCCGGTGACGTCGAGGACGCGCGCCGAGACGCCGTCCGGGCCGAGCCCGTCGATGACGCGGCCGTCACCGGTCTTCCAGAGGAAGCGGCCGATACGCTTGGCGTTGCGCACGAACAGGAAGTCGTAGAGCTCGTCGAAGTACCACTTGTTGAGCAGGAACTGGTAGAGCCCGCGATGGCGCTTGGCGAGGTCCTTCGGCATCGACGGCGAGCGGATGTAGAAGACGTAGGCGACGACGAAGCCGATCACCATCAGCACCGTCGGCAGGATGGCGATCCAGAACGGGATCTCCTCCATCGTGTGCAGGACGTGGTTGGCCGGCCCGGTGAACAGCGCCGAGTGCCAGAACTCCGAATAGCCCTCGCCGATGAAGGAGCCGGAGAACAGGAAGCCCGCGAACAACGCTCCGGCGGAGAGGACGAAGAGCGGCACCAGCATGACCATGGGCGACTCGTGCACGTGGTGCATGACGTCGGCGGAGGCCCGCGGCTTGCCGTGGAAGGTCATGAAGATCACCCGCCAGGAGTAGAAGCTCGTCAGCAGCGCCGACAGGACGGTCATGCCCCAGGCGTAGCCCGCGAAGCTGTTCTGCCCGACGAAGGTCGCCTCGATGATCGCGTCCTTGGAGAAGTAGCCGGCGGTGAAGGGGAAGCCGGTCAGCGCCAGCGTGCCGATGACCATGCACCAGTAGGTGATCGGGATGTGCTTCCTGAGGCCGCCCATGCGGCGCATGTCCTGCTCGTCGGACACGGCATGGATGACCGAGCCGGCGCCGAGGAACAGGAGCGCCTTGAAGAAGGCGTGGCTGAAGAGGTGGAAGATCGCAACGCCGTAGGCCCCGACACCGAGCGCGGCGAACATGTAGCCGAGCTGCGAGCAGGTCGAATAGGCGATGACGCGCTTGATGTCGTTCTGGACGAGTCCGACCGTGGCGGCGAAGAACGCCGTGGTCGCGCCGATGAAGGTGACGAAGGTCAGCGCCGTCGGCGACAGTTCGAAGATCGGCGACATGCGCGCCAGCATGAAGACGCCGGCGGTCACCATGGTCGCGGCATGGATCAGCGCGGAGACCGGGGTCGGGCCCTCCATCGCGTCCGGCAGCCAGGTGTGAAGGCCGATCTGGGCCGACTTGCCCATGGCGCCCATGAACAGGAGGAAGCAGACGACCGTCAGCGCGCTGGCCATCGTCAGGTGATAGCCGGCGAAGGTCAGCACGATGTCCCTGGCATGCGGCGCGGCGGCGGTCGCCGCAGCACCGGCCGCGGGATGCGCGCCGCCGAGCTGAGCGGCGACGTCGGCCGCGCCGGCGAAGACCGTGTCGAGATTGATGGAGCCGAACAGGACGAAGACGCCGAAGATGCCGAGCGCAAAGCCGAAGTCGCCGACGCGGTTGACGATGAAGGCCTTCATCGCCGCGGCGTTGGCCGACGGCTTCTTGTACCAGAAGCCGATCAGCAGGTACGAGGCGAGACCGACGCCCTCCCAGCCGAAGAACATCTGCACGAGGTTGTTCGACGTCACCAGCATCAGCATGGCGAAGGTGAAGAGCGACAGATAGGCGAAGAAGCGCGGCCGGTGCGGATCGTGGTGCATGTAGCCGATCGAGTAGACATGCACGAGCGACGACACCGTCGTGACGACGATCAGCATGACCAGCGTCAGCCGGTCGATCCGGAGCGACCAGGAGACGTCGAGCGAGCCGACCTGCATCCAGTGCAGGAGCGTGATCCGCAGCGTCTCCCCCTCGCCCGCACCGAAGGAGATGAAGGCGATCCACGAAAGGATCGCGGCAATGATCAGGAAGCCGGAGGTGATGTACTCGCTGGCCTTGGCCCCGATGGACTTGCCGAACAGGCCGGCGACCAGGAAGCCGGCGAGCGGCAGGAGGACGATGATCGGATACACCGGATCAGCCTTTCATCGTGTTGACGTCGTCGACGGCGATGGAGCCGCGATTGCGGAAGAAGACCACGAGGATGGCGAGGCCGATCGCTGCCTCGGCCGCCGCGACGGTCAGGATGAACAGCGCGAAGACCTGGCCGACGAGGTCGTTCAGGAAGGCCGAGAACGCCACCATGTTCAGATTGACGGAGAGCAGGATCAGCTCGACCGACATCAGAATGGTGATGATGTTCTTCCGGTTCATGAAGATGCCGAAGACGCCCGTGACGAACAGGATCGCCGCGACGGTGAGATATTGGCCGAGACCGATTTCCATGCCGATATTCCCTTTCGCCCTCAGATGCCCTTGCCGCTCTCGACCTTGACGACCTCGATCGCAGTCGCGGGGGTGCGTGCGACCTGCTGCGGGATCGACTGGCGCTTCAGGCCTTCCTTGTGGCGCAACGTCAGGACGATCGCCCCGATCATCGCCACGAACAGGATCAGGCCCGCGAGCTGGAAGAACAGGATGTAACGGGTGTAGAGCACGCCGCCGAGCGCCTGGATGTTGGACACCGCCTCGAGCGGCGGCATCGGCAGGGCCGTCACGACCGCGGGCTGCGGATTGTAGTAGCTGCCGGTGACCGCGATGATCAGCTCGGCCAGCAGCACCACGCCGATGATCGCCCCGATCGGCGCATATTCGAGCGCGCGCACCTTCATTCGGCCGAAGTCGAGGTCGAGCATCATCACGACGAACAGGAACAGGATCGCCACTGCGCCGACATAGACGACGATGAGGATCAGCGCGAGGAACTCCGCGCCCGCCAGCAGGAACAGGCCCGCGGCTGCGACGAAGGTCAAAATCAGGAACAACACCGAGTGCACGGGGTTCTTGGAGAAGACGACCCCGAGCGCCGAGCCGACGGCGATGAAGGCGAAGATGTAAAAGAAAAGTGCCTGAAGGCCGAGCATCCTCGGGCTCCCTTGGTGGTCTCGAAAACGCGGCCGGACGGCCGTGCCGATGGATCGTCTGATGCGGCCGACGGTCGCCGGAAGGAGAGCGGCGCGGAAGAGTCGCCCGCGCCGCCCGTCCGATTATCGGTAAGGCGCGTCGAGCGCAATGTTGCGCGCGATCTCACGCTCCCAGCGGTCGCCGTTCGCCAGCAGCTTTTCCTTGTCGTAGTAGAGTTCCTCGCGCGTCTCCGTCGAGAACTCGAAGTTCGGCCCCTCGACGATGGCGTCGACCGGGCAGGCCTCCTGGCAGAAGCCGCAATAGATGCATTTCACCATGTCGATGTCGTAGCGCACGGTGCGGCGGGTGCCGTCGTTGCGCCGGGGACCCGCCTCGATGGTGATCGCCTGGGCCGGGCAGATCGCCTCGCAGAGCTTGCAGGCGATGCAGCGCTCCTGGCCGTTGGGATAGCGGCGCAGCGCGTGCTCGCCGCGGAAGCGCGGCGAGACCGGCCCTTTTTCATAGGGGTAGTTCAGCGTCGCCTTCGGCGCGAAGAAGTAGCGCATCGACAGGCCGAATGCCTTGACGAACTCGATGAGGAAGAAGGAGCGGACGGTTTGGGCGATCTGCGACATGGCTTTCAGGCCTCCATTCTACGAGGCGACGATTGGCCCGACGAACCAGCCGACCACAGGAAACAGGATCAGCTGGGAAATCCGGGCGATGTTGAGGGCCACTCCGGCACCGAGCCGTTCGGAGGGCCGCTCTCTGGCGACCCGCTGCTTCGCATAGCCGATCGCGAAGAAGTCCGCGATCCCGAGAAGCAGTCCGACGAGCCCGCCGATGATGGCCGGGTCGGTCATACCGCCGCGGCACCCCAGCCGGTGAGCTGCAGCACGAAGGCGACGATCACCACCATGGCCAGCGACAGCGGCAGGAACACCTTCCAGCCGAGGCGCATCAGCTGGTCGTAGCGGTAGCGCGGCACGAACGACTTCACCATGGCGAACATGAAGAAGGCGAAGCCGGCCTTCAGCACGAACCAGATGATGCCGGGCACCCAGGTGAACGGTGCGAAGTTGAACGGCGGCAGCCAGCCACCCATGAACAGGATGGTCATCAGGCAGCACATCAGCGTGACCGCCGCATACTCGCCGAGCATGAACATCATATAGGGCGACGAGCCGTACTCCACCATGAAGCCGGCGACCAGCTCCGACTCCGCCTCCGGCAGGTCGAAGGGCGGCCGGTTGGTCTCGGCGAGCGACGAGATGAAGAACACGACGAACATCGGGAACAGGGTCAGCCAATGCCAGTCGAGGAAGGTGTTCGGCAGGCCGAGCCAGGTCCCGAAACCGTTCTCCTGGGCCAGCACGATGTCGGTGAGGTTCAGCGAGCCGACGCAGAGGAGCACGGTGACGATGACGAAGCCGATCGACACCTCATAGGACACCATCTGCGCCGCCGAGCGAAGCGCGCCGAGGAAGGCATACTTCGAGTTCGACGCCCAGCCGCCCATGATCACGCCGTAGACCTCCAGCGAGGAGATCGCGAAGACGTAGAGGATGCCGATGTTGATGTTGGCGATCACCCAGCCGAACGAGACCGGGATCACCGCAAAGGTGGCAAGCGACAGAACCACCGCGACCAGCGGCGCCAGCAGGAAGACCGCCTTGTCGGAGCTCGCCGGGATGATCGGCTCCTTCAGGATGAACTTCAACAGGTCGGCGAAGGACTGGAACAGGCCGAAGGGGCCGACGACGTTCGGGCCGCGGCGCATCTGCACCGCCGCCCAGATCTTCCGGTCGGCCAGCAGGATGTAGGCGATCAGCACCAGGAGGACGACGAGGAAGAGCACGCTCTCCCCCAGCACGATCAATGCCGGCCAGACGTAGAGTGAAAAGAAATCCGCCACTTCGCGCCGTTCCCTATTCCGCCGCCTGAAGATGCTCGGCGTGAGCCAGCTTCGAACATTCGGCCATGACTTTGGACGCCCTGGCGATCGGGTTCGTCAGATAGAAATCGCCGATATGGGACGTCAGAGATTGCGACGGGAGCGATCCGACCCGGTCCGCCAGACGGGCGATCGCGCCCGCATCGGCCGGCTCGATCCGGTCGGTCCGCATCCACGGGTGCGACTGATACATCTCGCGCCGCAATGCAGCAAGGGAGTCGAAGGGCAGCGTGTGCCCGAGGACCGCCGAAAGCGCCCGCAGGATCGCCCAGTCCTCGCGGGCATCGCCCGGCGGGAAGCCGGCGCGGGCACCGACCTGGGCCCGACCCTCAAGATTGACGTAGGTGCCGTCCTTTTCGGTGTAGGCAGCCCCCGGCAGGATCACGTCCGCGCGGTGCGCTCCGCGATCGCCATGCGTGCCGATGTAGACCATGAACGGTCCCGGCGCGATCTCGACCTCGTCGGCGCCGAGGTTGAACAGGACGTCCAGCCCGCCGGCTGCCATCTCGGCGAAGGTCTTGCCGCCCTCGCCCGGCACGAAACCGATGTCGAGGCCGCCGACGCGCGAGGCGGCGGAATGCAGGACGTTGAAGCCGTTCCAGCTGTCGGTCACCGCGCCGATCTCCCGCGCGAGCGCGGCGGCCGCGGCGAGGATGCCGGCGCCGTTCTCACCCGTGAGCGCCCCCTGCCCGACGATCACCATCGGGCGCTCGGCGTTCTTCAGCGCGTCGAAGAAGCCCTGGCTCGCGCCCTCGATGTTCGACAGGGTGTCGGTGCCGGCGCCGAGATAGGTATAGTCGTAGCGCAGATCCTCGTGCTCGCCGATCACGCCGATCGGGAAGCCGCCGAGGCGCCAGCGCTTGCGGATCCGGGCGTTGAGCACCGAGGCCTCGAACCGTGGATTGGCACCAATGATCAGCAGCGCGTCGGCCGATTCGATCCCGGCGATCGTCGTGTTGAAGATGTAGGAGGCCCGCCCGTCCGCCGGATCGAGCATCGCACCGTCCTGGCGGCAGTCGATGTTTGCCGAGCCGAGCTCGCCCATCAGCCGTTTCAGCGCCCACATCTCCTCGACCGCCGCGAGATCGCCGGCGACCGCGCCGATGCGATCGGGCGAAACGCCGTCGATCTTCGCCTTGATCGCGCCGAAGGCCTCCGGCCACGTCGCCGGCCGAAGCTTGCCGTTCTCGCGGATATAGGGCCGGTCGAGCCGCTGCGTCCGCAGCCCGTCCCAGACGAAGCGAGTCTTGTCGGAGATCCACTCCTCGTTCACTTCGTCATTGGTGCGCGGCAGGATGCGCATGACCTCGCGGCCGCGCGTGTCGACGCGGATCGAGGAGCCGACCGCATCCATCACGTCGACCGTCTCGGTCTTCGCCAGTTCCCAAGGCCGCGCCTGGAAGGCGTAGGGGCGCGAGGTCAGGGCGCCGACCGGGCAGAGGTCGATGACGTTGCCCTGCAGCTCCGACGTCATCGCCTGCTCGAGGAAGGTGGTGATCTCGGCGTCCTCGCCGCGGCCGACGAGGCCGAGTTCGGAGATGCCCGCGACCTCGGTGGTGAAGCGGACGCAGCGCGTGCAGTGGATGCAGCGCGTCATGATCGTCTTCACCAGCGGGCCGATGTACTTGTCCTCGACGGCGCGCTTGTTCTCCTGGTAGCGCGAGCTGTCCACGCCGTAGGCCATCGCCTGGTCCTGCAGGTCGCACTCGCCGCCCTGGTCGCAGATCGGGCAGTCGAGCGGATGGTTGATCAGCAGGAACTCCATCACGCCCTCGCGGGCCTTCTTCACCATCGGCGTGTTGGTGAAGATCTCCGGCGCCTCGCCGTTCGGCCCGGGCCTGAGGTCGCGCACGCCCATGGCGCAGGAGGCCGCCGGCTTCGGCGGGCCGCCCTTCACCTCGATCAGGCACATGCGGCAGTTGCCGGCGATCGACAGCCGCTCGTGGAAACAGAAGCGCGGGATTTCAGCACCGGCCTCTTCCGCCGCCTGCAGCAGCGTGAAGTGGTCGGGAACCTCGATCTCTTTGCCGTCGACTTTCAGCTTCGCCATGGTCAAGCCTTCTCTTCCAGCCGGGAGACGCGCTCTTCCAGCGTCTTCAACCGCTCCGCCACCGTGTCGTGGCGGACATTTGCGTGCACGGCCGCACCCGCGACCGTGTAGAGCGTGTCGTGGACCTCCTCGAGCCGCTGGTCGACATGGTCGAAGCGCTCGCTGTGTTTCGCAAGCGTGTACTTCACCTCGCCGATATCCGCGCGGATATCCCGAAGCAGCTGCAAAACCAGATTGTCCGGCTCGTCCGACATCGCCCCGGCCCCTACTCCGCCGCCTCGAGCACCGGCTGCACCTGGTGCGCATTGCGCGAATAGGCGTCGATGCGGCGCTCGATCTCGGCGCGGAAATGCCGCACCAGGCCCTGGATCGGCCAGGCGGCGGCGTCGCCGAGCGCGCAGATCGTGTGTCCTTCGACCTGCTTGGTCACGTCGAGCAGCATGTCGATCTCGCGCTTCTGCGCGTGGCCGGTCGCCATGCGCTCCATCACGCGCCACATCCAGCCCGTTCCCTCGCGGCACGGCGTGCACTGGCCGCAGCTCTCGTGCTTGTAGAAGTACGAGATGCGGGCGATCGCCTGGACGATGTCGGTCGACTTGTCCATCACGATCACGGCGGCGGTGCCGAGGGAGGTCTTGATCTCCTTCAGGCCGTCGAAGTCCATCGGGGCGTCGATGATGTCGGCGCCCGGCACCAGCGGCACCGACGAGCCGCCGGGGATGACCGCCAGGAGATTGTCCCAGCCGCCCCGAATGCCGCCGCAATGCTTCTCGATCAGTTCGCGGAACGAGATGCCCATCGCCTCTTCGACGGTGCAGGGCTGCTCGACATGGCCGGAGACGCAGAAGAGCTTGGTGCCGGTGTTGTTCTGCCGTCCGATGCCGGCGAACCAGGAACCGCCGCGGCGGAGGATGGTCGGCGCGACCGCGATCGACTCGACGTTGTTGACCGTCGTCGGGCAGCCGTAGAGGCCGACATTCGCCGGGAATGGCGGCTTCAGCCGCGGCTGGCCCTTCTTGCCCTCCAGGCTTTCGAGCAGCGCCGTCTCCTCGCCGCAGATATAGGCGCCGGCGCCGTGATGGACGATGATGTCATAGTCCCAGCCGCACTTGTTGTCGCGGCCGAGGAGGCCCGCTTCGTAGCACTCGTCGATTGCCCGCTGCAGCGCCTGACGCTCGCGGACATACTCGCCGCGGATATAGATGTAGCACGTGTGCGCCAGCATGGCGAAGCCGGCGATGATGCAGCCCTCGATCAGCGTGAACGGGTCGTTCCGCATGATTTCCCGGTCCTTGCAGGTGCCGGGCTCGGACTCGTCGGCGTTGATGACGAGGTAGTGCGGCCGCTCGCCGACTTCCTTCGGCATGAACGACCACTTCAGACCCGTCGGGAAGCCCGCGCCGCCGCGGCCCCGAAGGCCCGAGGCCTTCATCTCGTTGATGATCCAGTCGCGGCCCTTGCCGATGATCTCGGCCGTGCCGTCGAAATGCCCGCGCTTCATCGCGGCCTTCAGGCTCTTGTCCCGGAGGCCGTAGATGTTGGTGAAGATGCGGTCCTTGTCCTGAAGCATGTCAGTCTCTCCTCGTCCGCATCACGCGTCGCCGGCATCATCCGGCGAACGGCCCTGAAGCTCCTTCGCCTGCTCGATCCAGCCCTCGCGCACCGCGCGTCCGCGAAAGTTCAGGTAGTCGTCGATCCAGAGAAGCTCGACCTCGCGCCACTTGGCGACCTGCCAGTAGTGGAAGACGCCGAGATCGTTCAGCTTGCCCTCGATGACGGGGCCGATGCCGCGGATCTTCTGCAGGTCGTCCTTCTCGCCCTGCGGCTGCGAGAGAAGGTCGGCGGGCTTCTCGCCGACCTGCGGCGCCTCGCGCTTCTCCTCGGCCTCGCTGTCGAAGTGATCGTGGATCACCGGACCGGCCGACTCGTCCGACGTTCCGGTGCGGCGCCCCTCGATCTCGTCGCCGCCGACCTGATCGGTGTTGGCGCGGTCGTAGTCGCCGCCCTTGTCGAGGTCGAGCGAAGCTCCGGCGGTGCGGTCCTCGGGCACCAGCCGCACGTCCGGCACCACGGCGTCGGTCGCAGCCGCTTCCTTCCGGCGCATCGTCCCGCCGGTGTTCGTCGGGGCCGACGGAGAATCGCCCGATACCTGGCCGACTTCGGCCGCATCGCGCTCGGCTTCGCCGGTCTCGCCCTGCCGCGTGCCGCCGGTCTGCCCGGCTTCGGGCGCATGCGCCTCCGCCGTCAGCTCGTCGCTTTCCTCGCGCTCGCCGCCCTCGACCGCATTGCCGTCCTGCGCCTTGCCGGGCGCGGCAATGGTGGGATCGGTCTCGGCTGCGTCGGTGTCCGGTCGCCCGGCATCCGACGGCGGCGTCGACGCGGCTCCGCCCCCCGCGCCCTGCGGCGGCGCGCCGGCGGCCGGGCCATGGCCCGTCTCGCGCCGCTGCGTCTCGATGATGTCGTCGTAGTCGCCATTGAGGCTGGTCAGTCCGCCGATCGGTGCGGACAGATGCCGCCCGTTCTGCGGGCCCGGCTGCACCTCTTCGCCCCGGCCCGCGTCGAAGAGATCGATGATCTCCTCCAGCCGTTCCGGCGTCAGGTCTTCATAGGTGTCCTGGAAGATCATCACCATCGGCGCGTTGACGCAGGCGCCGAGGCACTCGACCTCTTCCCACGACAGCGTGCCGGAGGCGTTGCGGTGGAACGGCTCGGCATGGATCTTCTTGCGGCAGACCGCCTTCAGATCCTCCGAGCCGCGCAGCATGCAGGGCGTCGTGCCGCAGACCTGGACATGGGCCTTGGTGCCGACCGGCTTCAGCTGGAACTGCGTATAGAAGGTCGCGACTTCCAGCACGCGGATCAGCGGCATGTCGAGCATGTCGGCGACATGCTCGATGGCAGCCTTGGTCACCCAGCCGTCCTGATCCTGCGCACGCATCAGAAGGGGAATCACCGCGGACTGCTGACGACCCTCGGGATATTTGCGGATGGTCATCTCGGCCCAAGCGGCGTTCTCTTCCGAAAACGCAAAGCCCTGGGGCTGGACGGCATCTTCCGCGAGACGTCTGACGGACATCGGACCTCGACTTTAGAACCGGTTCAACATGCGTGTGTTGCGGCGCGTTCTACCACATGACCGGCAAAAGGCCAGTGGCGAGCCGCCGCAGGTTTGGATGCCGTAAGAGCCGTCTCGCGACGCCCCCTCAGGCACCGAAGAGCGCCTCCACCGAAACCGCGATGCCGGGCGGCGACAGATCGACCGTGGCTTCGCGTCCGAGGATGCGCGTGAGGATTTCGCCTTCGACGGGCGAACGGCGATAATGGACGAGGCGGTCCCGCTCGGGGACGAGCACGAGGTAATGGCAGATCGAAGGAACGACGAAGTAGTCGAGAAGCTTGCGCGTCGCATCGGTCTCGACGGTCGACGGCGAGACCACCTCGACCACCACCACGGGATTGGTCGCGACGACGTCATCGGGGTCGTAGGGGCCGCAATGAATGAGCGCGTCCGGCTCGCGGACCGTCTGATCGTCGATTCGCACGCTGACGCCGTCGATGAATGCGTGGCAGTCGAGCCTTCCTGCCGCACGCAGCCCCGCCTTCAGGGCCACGACCGCCGCGAACTTCGTCTCCGCGTGCCGGATGCGCTCCGACTGCCGCCGTACCGGCTCCCCCTCGACCAGCTCGTACCGCTGCTTGTCCGGCAGGCCTTCGCACCAGGCGAAGAACTCGTCTGCGGTCATCGGGCTGGTATCGGAAGGCTCTGCTTTCATCATGGCATCAGACTATCACGGCCGCTCCGTCACCGCTGGATCAGCGATCCACCTCGCCGAACACGATGTCGAGCGTTCCGAGGATCGCCGAGACATCGGCCAGCATGTGCCCCTTGCACATGACGTCCATCGCCTGGAGATGCGCGAAGCCCGGCGCCTTGATCTTGCAGCGATACGGCTTGTTGGTGCCGTCGGCGACGAGATAGACCCCGAACTCGCCCTTCGGCGCCTCGACGGCGGCGTAGACCTCGCCCTCCGGCAGGTGGAAGCCCTCGGTGTATAGCTTGAAGTGATGGATCAGCGCTTCCATCGAACGCTTCATCTGGCCGCGCTTCGGCGGGACAACCTTTCCCTCCAGCGAGGCCACGGGGCCGGCGCCGGCGGTCGAGGACAGCCGCTCGACGCACTGCTTCATGATCTTCACCGCTTCGCGCATCTCAACCATGCGGATGAGGTAGCGGTCGTAGCAGTCCCCGTTCTTGCCGATCGGGATGTCGAAATCCATCTGGTCGTAGCACTCGTAGGGCTGGGCCTTGCGCAGGTCCCAGGCCGCGCCGGAGCCGCGCACCATCACGCCGGAGAAGCCCATGGCCCAGGCATCCTCGAGCGAGACGACGCCGATATCGACATTGCGCTGCTTGAAGATGCGGTTGTCGGTCAGGAGCTCCTCGAGGTCGTCGCAGACCTTCAGGAACGGGTCGCACCAGTTGCCGATGTCCTCGACGAGCTGCGGCGTCAGGTCCTGGTGCACGCCACCGGGCCGGAAATAGGCCGCATGCATGCGCGAGCCGGAGGCGCGCTCGTAGAACACCATCAGCTTCTCGCGTTCCTCGAAGCCCCACAGCGGCGGCGTCAGGGCGCCGACGTCCATCGCCTGCGTGGTGACGTTGAGGATGTGCGAGAGGATGCGGCTGATCTCGGCGTAGAGCACGCGGATCAGCTGGCCGCGAATCGGAACCTCGACGCCGGCGAGCCGCTCGATCGCGAGGCAGAATGCATGCTCCTGGCTCATCGGCGCGACGTAGTCGAGGCGATCGAAATACGGGATCGCCTGCAGATAGGTCTTGTGCTCGATCAGCTTCTCGGTGCCGCGGTGCAAGAGGCCGATATGCGGGTCGACCCGCTCGACGATCTCGCCGTCGAGCTCGAGCACCAGGCGCAGCACGCCATGCGCGGCAGGATGCTGCGGTCCGAAGTTGATGTTGAAGTTGCGGACGTCGATCTCAGCCATTCGGCTCTTCCTGCGTGGGCGCCACCATGGCGAAGAACTCGGCGCCGGTCATCTTCTCGGTATCGTTGGCGAAGGCGTACCAGTCCGGCTTGGAATCGATGAAGATCTCCCGCGTCATCTCGACGTCGCCGAGATTATCGACCGCAGCCGCGGAGATCGCGTAGATCGCCTCGTCGTGGCTGCGCCAGAACAGCGCCGATCCACAGGCCTTGCAGAAGCCCCGCTCGCCCCACTGCGACGACTTGTAGACCGTCAGCAGATCGGTGCCCGCCAGAACGACGTTCTCCGCACCGTGGAGCGACAGGAAGGGCCCGCTGGTCCAGCGCCGGCAGGTATCGCAGTGGCAGGCGTTGACCGCCACATCCTCAAAGTCGGCATCGATGCGGACGCCGCCGCACAGACACTTCGCCTGCAGAGTTCTGATCGCCATATCCGCCCTCGCCTATTGCCTGGCCTTTTCGTCCCCGGGCAGGACGTAGTCCGCGCCTTCCCAGGGCGACAGGAAGTCGAACGAGCGGAACTCCTGGCGGAGTTCGACCGGCTCGTAGACCACCTGCTTCTTCTCCTCATCGTAATGGACCTCGACGAAGCCGGTCAGCGGGAAGTCCTTGCGCAGCGGATAGCCCTCGAAGCCGTAGTCGGTGAGGATGCGCCTGAGATCCGGATGGCCGGTGAACAGGATGCCGTAGAAGTCGTAGGCCTCCCGCTCGTACCAGTCCGCTGCCGGAAAGACGTCGCAGACCGAGGGGACGGGATCGTCCTCCGCCGTGCGGATCTTGACGCGGATGCGCTGGTTCTGCCGCGGCGACAGGAGATGGTAGACTACCTCGAAGCGCTTCTCGCGCGCCGGAAAGTCGACGCCGCAGAGATCGGTCAGGTTGATGAACTGCGTCTGGGGATCGTCCCTGAGGAAGGTCATCACCCGCACGATGTCCTCGGGCGCGACGACGATCGTCAGCTCGCCGAAGCTGAAGAAGTGCTCGACCAGCCGATCGCCGATGGTCTCGGCGATATAGTCCGACAGGTCCTTGGTCGCGAATTCGCGCATCGATCGCCCTTTCCGCTCAGCGCTCGATCGTGCCGGTGCGGCGGATCTTCTTCTGCAGGAGCAGCATGCCGTAGAGCAGCGCCTCGGCCGTCGGCGGGCAGCCCGGCACGTAGACGTCGATCGGCACGATCCGGTCACAGCCGCGGACCACCGAATAGGAGTAGTGGTAGTAGCCGCCGCCGTTGGCGCAGGAGCCCATCGAGATGACGTAGCGCGGCTCCGGCATCTGGTCGTAGACTTTGCGGAGCGCCGGGGCCATCTTGTTGGTCAGCGTGCCGGCGACGATCATCAGGTCCGACTGGCGCGGCGAGGCGCGCGGCGCGAAGCCGAATCGCTCCGCATCGTAGCGCGGCATCGACATCTGCATCATCTCGACCGCGCAGCAGGCCAGCCCGAACGTCATCCACATCAGCGAGCCGGTGCGGGCCCACTGGATGACGTCGTCCGTCGAGGTGACGATGAAACCCTTGTCAGCCAACTCGTTGTTGATGTCGGTGACGAACGGGTCGTGGGCCGGAGCAACCGCCCGGCCAGGATCCGCCGTTCCGTATCCGGCCTCCGCCGCATGCGCGACGAGCGGCTTCTCGCCTGAGATCAATCCCATTCCAGGGCACCCTTCTTCCATTCGTAGATGAAGCCGATCGTCAGGACGCCGAGGAACACCATCATCGACCAGAAGCCGAACCAGCCCAGGGTCCCGAAGCTCGCCGCCCAGGGAAACAGAAAGGCGACCTCGAGATCGAAGATGATGAACAGGATCGACACCAGATAGAAGCGGACGTCGAACTTCATGCGCGAGTCGTCGAACGCATCGAACCCGCATTCGTAGGCCGACAGCTTCTCGTCGTCGGGCGCCTTGAAGGCCACGAGGAAGGGCGAGACCAAGAGAGCCAGGCCGATGATCATGGCAACGCCGACGAAGATGACGATCGGCAGGTAGGATGTCAGCAATACGGTCATCGCGACTTTCGGACCTCATATCGGTTCGCAGGCGATCCGTCGCAAGCATAACCTGCGGAAATCGCCATGCTTCTTGCAGGATCGGCCGCGCGAATACGATCTTGGGCGAACGCCTCGCGAGGGCTTGTCGAAGAGACGCGGTCGGGCCGCCATCCCGCAATGCGGCGACGGTTACCCCCTTCTCCCGGGCGACGCAAGGCTGGAAGCGTTCCAGCTGCGCGGCTGGAACGAAGAGCGCAGATCGCCGACAGTGGCGGGCGCGGCGCCGCAGCGGGAGGCTGTGCGGCTCTACCGGGCGTTTTGGCTTCGGCGGGCGAACCCGCGGCGGAAGGTCGCCGGCAGACAATGGGAGAAACAGCATGAGTGACAGCGATCGCGGCGGCTGGCTGCCGATGTCGAGCGCCGAGCGCGACGGACGGCGGATTCTCGTGACCGTCCGCGCCAGCGAACAGGGACCTGCGGAGGTCGATACCGTGCGCTGGCAGATGCCGAGAGGCGGTGCCGAGCGCGGCTGGGTCGCCACCGACACCGGCCCGGACAACCCCGTCACCTATGAAGACGACGAACTCGTCGCATGGATGCCCCTGCCCCAGCCGCCGGCGGGGCGCGGTGCCGAGGCAACGGTCGGCGGCTGGCCGGACCCGGCGCGCGAGAGCGACTTCGAGGAGGCGGGCTCGGGCATCTGAGCCGCAAGCGCCGCCGCTCTCAGCCCCGGGATGACCCGGTTCCGGCCTCGGCCCGCTCGGTCCGCTCAGTCTCCGGGGATGCCCTGGCAGGGAACCTCGCCGGAGTCGGCCGAGAGCGGCATCGTCGCCTCGAAGATCAGGCCCCTCGCCGTCCATTCCCGGCGCATGGCGCCGCGGAGCTGGCGCACGATCAGCGTGTCCAGCAGCTCGCTTCCGAATCCTTCCGGCGGCGCCGCTCCGGCCTGCGCGGCGATGCCCGCCGGCAGTTCCTCTGTCCAGCGCAGCCGCAGCACCGGCCGTCCCGCTTCCTGTTCGAGCGTCCAGGCGATTGCGAGCGCGCCCTCCGATCCCGGTGCCAGCGCGCCGTATTTCGTCGCATTGGTGGCGAGTTCGTGCATGGCCATTCCGAGCGTGACGGCTTCGTTCGCGGTGAGGTACACCTCCGGCCCGTTCGTCCGGATGCGCCCGCCGAGACCGTAATGCTGCAGTTCGGACGCGACGATGTCGCCGAACAGTGCTCCGGTGCCGTCGCTCTCGACCAGCAGCGAGTGGGTCTTGGCGAGCGAGGCGACGCGCTCGAGCAGGTCCGAGCGGATGTCGGCCGGGCTCTGCGTGTCACGGACCGACAGCGAGATCACCGCCTGCACGGTCGACAGCGAGTTCTTGACCCGGTGCTCCATCTCCCGAGACATCAGCCGCGCCTGCTCCTCGGCCCGCCGGCGGAACCGCACCTCCTCGCGCAGCGCGAGTTCGGACGAAAGAATCGCCAGGAGATCCTGCACCGTCTCGCGATCGGCCGCGGTCCACTGTCGCGGCTGGTGATCGATCGCGCAGAGCGTGCCGATGACCTCGCCGCTCGGCGTCTTCAGCGGCAGGCCGAGATAGGCGACGACGCCGAGCGCCTCGATGGCCGGATTGTCCTGAACGAGGGGATCGATTCGGGCGTCGGCGACGACGAGCGGCTCGCCGCTGGCCACCACATACTGGCAGAACGAGTGCGAGCGGGGCGTCTGGCGGCTGGTGGCGAAGGGTTCCGCGAGCCCCGTCGCGCCGCTGAAGACCTGGCGGTCCACATCGAGGATGGAGACGAGCGCCACCGGGACGCCCAGGATTCGGGCGACGAGCCGCGTGACGCGGTCGAAAGCCTCGTCGGGTCCCGACTCGATGAGGTCCGCGGCGCCCAGCCGCCAACCCGACTCGTTCAGCAAAGACACGACCCTGTCCTTTCCGCGGACGGCTCCATCCGGGCACGTCCCGTGGCCGGATGAGTGACGGCAGCCGGCAATGCCTGCCGAATCGAGCTGCTCAGGATATGGCGATTTTTGTAGGGCCGGCTCGTTCCGGCTTTCAAGCCGGTTTCCTGCGCCGCCGGCCGGTTTTCCAGCGATTTTCATCATATTCGATTCAAGCCGGGGAGAAGCGGCGCCGCCCGATTGACCCGCTTCCGGGACTCGCCCTAGCCTCGGCTTCAGCTCCCAGATCGGACGAGACGCGATCTCCGGCTTTTCCACAGCCGTCCCCGGCTGCCGGCGAAAAGCGTGCAAAACTCGCTCCGGCGCTTTCCCCGCCTCCGATTCAGAGTCGATTAACCTCGCACAAGCTACTATATGTAGCGTTCCGGACCGGCCGCCCCACTAGATCGGCCAACACGGTTCCAGCGAGCCATGCTGGCGGCATGCCGCGCGGAATCACCGGATCTGGCTTCAAACGAGGGATACCGTCATGGGCATGAAGATCGAGCGCCGCTACACCAAGGCCGGCCAAAGCCCCTATCACGACGTCGCGTTCCGCAAGGCGACGAGCGAGATCAAGAATCCCGACGGCTCGATCGTCTTCCGGCTGGAAGGCATCGACGTTCCCGCCCAGTTCAGCCAGGTCGCGGCCGACATCCTGGCGCAGAAGTATTTCCGCAAGGCGGGCGTGCCGGCGCGGCTGAAGAAGGTCGAGGAGAACGACGTTCCCGCCTTCCTGTGGCGCTCGGTCGCCGACGAGAAGGCCCTCGCCGCGCTTCCCGAAGCCGAGCGCACCGGCTCAGAGATGGACGGACGGCAGGTGTTCGATCGTCTCGCCGGCACCTGGACCTACTGGGGCTGGAAGGGCGGCTACTTCGCCTCCGAGGAGGATGCGGCGGCCTTCAAGGACGAGCTCGCCTACATGCTGGCGACCCAGAAGGTCGCGCCGAACTCGCCGCAGTGGTTCAACACCGGCCTTCACTGGGCCTACGGCATCGACGGCCCGAGCCAGGGTCACTTCTATGTCGACTACCGCACCGGCCAGCTGACCCGCTCCGGCTCGTCCTACGAGCATCCGCAGCCGCATGCCTGCTTCATCCAGTCCGTCGCCGACGACCTCGTCAACGAGGGCGGCATCATGGACCTGTGGGTGCGCGAGGCGCGGCTGTTCAAATACGGCTCGGGCACCGGCTCGAACTTCTCGAACCTGCGCGGCGAAGGCGAGAAGCTCGCCGGCGGCGGCAAGTCGTCCGGCCTGATGAGCTTCCTGAAGATCGGCGACCGCGCCGCGGGCGCCATCAAGTCCGGCGGCACGACCCGGCGCGCGGCGAAGATGGTCGTCGTCGACATCGATCATCCCGACATCGAGGCCTACATCAACTGGAAGGTCCGCGAGGAGGAGAAGGTCGCCGCGCTCGTCACCGGCTCCAAGACCGTCTCCAAGCACCTCAAGGCGATCCTGTCGGCCTGCGTCAATTGCGAGGGGCCGAACGGCGACTGCTTCGAGCCGATGAAGAACCCGGCGCTGAAGCGCGCGGTGAAGGACGCCAAGAAGGCGCAGGTGCCGGAGAACTACGTCAAGCGCGTCATCCAGTTCGCACGCCAGGGCTACACCGACATTGAATTCCCGGTCTACAACACCGACTGGGACTCCGAGGCCTATCTCACCGTCGCCGGACAGAACTCCAACAACTCGGTCTCGCTGAAGGACGACTTCCTGCGCGCCGTCGAGGAAGACGGCACCTGGGATCTGATCCGGCGCACCGACGGCAAGGTGGCGAAGACCTTGAAGGCGCGCGACCTGTGGGAGCAGATCGGCTACGCCGCCTGGGCGTCCGCCGATCCCGGCCTGCACTTCAACACCACGATGAACGACTGGCACACCTGCCCGGCGGCCGGCCCGATCCGCGCGTCGAATCCGTGCTCGGAATACATGTTCCTCGACGACACGGCCTGTAATCTCGCGTCGCTCAACCTGATGCAGTTCCAGGAGAGCGTGACCGGGGCCGACGGCAAGGTGACGAAGCGCTTCGACACCGCCGCTTTCGAGCATGCCGTGCGGCTGTGGACGGTGGTTCTCGAGATCTCGGTGCTGATGGCGCAGTTCCCCTCCAAGGAGATCGCGCGCCTCTCCTACGACTACCGCACGCTCGGCCTCGGCTTCGCCAATATCGGCGGCCTCCTGATGTCCTCCGGCATCCCGTACGACTCCAAGGAAGGCCGCGCGATCTGCGGCGCGATCTCGGCGCTGATGACCGGCGTCGCCTACAAGACCTCGGCGGAGATGGCGGGCACGCTCAGCCCCTTCCCCGACTACGAGCGCAATGCCGAGGCGATGCTGCGCGTCATGCGCAACCACGCCCGCGCCGCGCACGGCATCGCCAACGGCTATGAGCAGTTGTCGGTCGATCCGGTGCCGCTCGACCACGCCTCGCTGAAGGACAAGCGCCTGTCCGGCCGCGCCAAGGCCGCCTGGACGGAAGCCGTCGAGCTCGGCTCGCGCAACGGCTACCGCAACGCCCAGGTCTCGGTGATCGCCCCGACCGGGACGATCGGCCTCGTCATGGACTGCGACACCACCGGCATCGAGCCGGACTTCGCCCTGGTGAAGTTCAAGAAGCTCGCCGGCGGCGGCTACTTCAAGATCATCAACCGCGCCGTTCCCGAGGCCCTGCGCACGCTCGGCTACACCGAGGCGGAGATCGCCGAGATCGAGGCCTATGCCGTCGGCCACGGCAACCTCAACCAGGCCCCGGCGATCAACCCCGGCTCGCTGAAGGCCAAGGGCTTCACCGACGAGATCATCGCGACGGTCAACGCCGCGCTGACCTCGGCCTTCGACATCAAGTTCGTCTTCAACAAGTTCACGCTCGGCGAGGCGTTCTGCAAGGACGTCCTCGGCTTTACGGACGCGGAGCTGAACGACTTCTCCTTCGAGATGCTCCCGGCGCTGGGATTCTCGAAGAAGGACATCGAGGCCGCGAACGTCCATGTCTGCGGCGCGATGACGCTGGAAGGCGCCCCGCACCTGAAGGCGGAGCACCTGCCCGTCTTCGACTGCGCCAATCCCTGCGGGCGGATCGGCAAGCGGTACCTGTCGGTCGAGAGCCACATCCGGATGATGGCGGCGGCGCAGCCCTTCATCTCCGGCGCGATCTCCAAGACGATCAACATGCCGAACGAGGCGAGCGTCGAGGACTGCCAGAACGCCTACATGCTGTCCTGGAAGCTCGCGCTGAAGGCGAACGCGCTCTATCGCGACGGCTCCAAGCTCAGCCAACCGCTGAACGCGTCGCTGATCGCCGACGACAATGACGAGGACGAAGTCGTCGAGGAGACGGCCGCTGCGCTCATCGCGTCGCCGCCGGCAGCGCAGGCGGTGCAGGTCGCCGAGCGGATCGTCGAGCGCATCGTCGAGAAGGTGGTGCGCGAGCGCGAGAAGCTGCCGAACCGGCGCAAGGGCTACACCCAGAAGGCCATCGTCGGCGGCCACAAGGTGTATCTGCGAACCGGCGAGTTTGACGACGGCCGGCTCGGCGAGATCTTCATCGACATGCACAAGGAGGGCGCCGCCTTCCGCGCGATGATGAACAACTTCGCCATCGCGATCTCGCTCGGCCTGCAGTTCGGCGTGCCGCTGGAGGAGTATGTCGACGCCTTCACCTTCACGCGGTTCGAGCCGGCCGGCATGGTCCAGGGCAACGAGGCGATCAAGAACGCGACGTCGATCCTCGACTACGTGTTCCGCGAGCTCGCGATCTCCTATCTCGGCCGGCACGACCTCGCCCATGTCCAGCCCGAGGACATCGGCGCCTCGACGGTCGGGCGCGGGGTCGCTGGCGACAAGCCGGCGCCGCTGCCGATCTCGTCCGGCATGGTGCGCGGCCAGACGGCGAAGTTCCGGCTGGTCTCCTCCGGCGAGCCGCAGGGCTCGGCCAAGGTCGAGGCGCCGGCCAAGCCCGCGCCGGTGACGGCATCGGGCCGCCCTGTCGCCGCCGCCAACGCCCCGGCCAAGCCGCAGGCCGCCTCGGCTGCGGCCCCGGCGGCATCGACGATGGGCCGCGCCACCCCGACGGTGGCGGCGCATGCCGGCAACCAGGCGACGGCGTTCAAGCGCGACTACGAGGCGGCCCCCGCCCCGCTCGACATCGAGCCGCTCGACGCCCCGGCCCCGGTCGCAGATGCCTCGCCGGCACAGGGGCTGTTCGACCAGCCGCTGGCCTACGAGGCGAGCGAGAAGGACGCGGCCAATGTCAGCGAAGCGCCGAAGCCCTCCAGCGCCGAGCGCCGGACCATCGCGATGATGAAGGGCTACACCGGCGAGAGCTGCTCGGAATGCGGCAACTTCACCATGGTGCGCAACGGCACCTGCCTGAAGTGCGACACCTGCGGCTCGACGAGCGGCTGCAGCTGAGCGCGCACAGCGGCCGAGGGTCTGACGACGCGCCGGAGGCCGCCTCCATGACACATCGTTCCGCCCGCCCCATCCGGAGCGGGCGGAACGCGCGAAGGCAGACAAAAAGCCCACCCGCAGGATCAGCGGGTGGGCTTTTTGTTGATCAAGATACCGGCCACCCCGGGGGAAGTGGCGGATGCGTCGGAGACGCCCAGGCATCGGGCAGCCAGCGGGTTCGTATCCGTTGACCGCGGCAAGCGAAGGGACGAAACGGCCCGGGCTTCTGCTCGCCCATGCTGCGCGACTCAGGGCGCAGGCGCCGGATCGCCGAGGTCCCAGAACAGCCCGGTCATCAGCTCCAGCGCCGAGAGGCAGGCGTCGAGCAGCACGTGCTCGTTCGGCGCGTGCTGGGAACAGCCGGGATAGGAGTGCGGCACCCAGACGGTCGGCAGGCCGAGAATGTCGGTGAAGCTGTCGTTCGGCAGCGAGCCGGCGAGATTGGGCTGGATCACCGGCGGCCGGCCCGTCGTCGCCGTGATCGAGGCCGCGACCCGCCGCACCCAGGGATGGTCCGGGTCGAGCCGCGTCGCCTTGAAGAACACCCGGTCGGCGGGGGTGATCGCGACGTCGGCGAAGCCATGCGCGTCGAGATGACGGCGCAGCGCCGACAGGATGTCGTCCGGATCGGTACCGACGACGTAGCGCAGCTGGCAGGTCGCCGCGGCATGGCCGGAGATGGCATTCACCGGCGCTTCCGGCACGCCGCTCTTCATCGCGAGGACGGCGAAGGAGTTCCAGCCGAACACGCGCTCGGCGGGTGTCAGGTCCAGTTCGCCCCAGTCGATGTCGATCGGCGGCTCGCGGTTGCCGAGCGGGCAGTCGGCGATCGCGTCCCGGACCGCCGGCGTCAGGCTCGTCGGCCGCCATTCCGGCACCTTGATCTGTCCGCGCGGATCGACGATCGATGCGATCGCGTGGGCCAGCCGCGTCGCCGGGTCCTTCAGCAGACCGCCCCAGTTGCCGGAGTGATGCGCGCCCTCGCGGCAGCGGACGGCGAGCTCGAAGTTGATGGCGCCGCGGCTGCCCATGAACAGCGTCGGCCGGTCGGCCTGGATGCGCGGCCCGTCGGAGGCGATCAGGACGTCGGCCGCCAGCCGGTGCTTCTGCGCGCGGAAGAACTCCGCCAGCCCGGCCGAGCCGGTCTCTTCCGAGGTTTCGATGACGACCTTGAGATTGAATCCGAGCCGGCCGCGGGCCTTGAGGACGGTCTTCAGCGCCGCGAGGTTGACGAGATGCTGGCCCTTGTTGTCGGCGGTGCCGCGACCATAGGCGCGGTTTCCCTCGACGACGAGCTCGAACGGCGAAAGGCCGGCGCGCCAGTCCTGCGTCTGGGCGCGGATGACGTCGCCATGGCCGTAGGTCAGCACGGTCTTGAGCGCCGGATCCTCGATCCGCGTGCCGAGGAGGATCGGGCCGCCGCGCGGATCGGCATTCTCGAAGAGCTCGGTTTCGCAGCCGAGCGCGCCGAGAAGCGGCTGCATCTCCTCGACGAGATAGCGTTTCAACTCGGGCTTGCGCTCCGGGTCCTGGCTCTCCGTCGGGTAGGACACGAGCCGCGCGAGGTCCTGGATGAAATCGCCGGAATCAAAGTAGCTCCGGATTCCGGAAAGCGCCTCGTCGCGTGTCGTCATGTGCTGCCTGTCCATGCAAATGAGCGGCCCCGACGGTGCGGCGCCGCTCGTCCCGATGATGCTGGTCTCGTCCGGCCGCGGGAGCGTCCGTTCAGGCGACCTTCGACATTTCGATCGGCGGGTCGACGTCGGCCGGCAGCGGCGAGACGTAGGGCGTCTCCTTCAGCCGGGCGGCATGCTCGGCCTTCGCCCGCGGGATCAGCGTCTCGTCGAGCAGCGCGTCGATCGCCGTTCCCGCCATGACCTTCGCCGTATGCACCATGCCCTTGTGGGCGGCCGGCATCTTGCCCTGCGCGGTCAGCTGCCAGGAATGGCCGGGCGTCCCGATCGCATAGGTCGCCCCTTCCGCCTGCACCGTCGGCACGACCCAGCTGACGTCGCCGACGTCGGTCGAGCCGAACATGCGCTCCCCCTTGATCTCGAACGGGATGATCCGGTCGCACAAGGCGAGGTCGCGGTCGACCGGCAGGCCGGCGCTGCGAAACGCCGCCGCGATGTCGTCGGCGGTCATGGTCTTGCGGATCTCGCGGGCGAAGGCCTTGTCCGCCTCATCGAAATCCGGCGGGCCGAGCCGCATGAAATTGTCGTGCATGACCCGCTCCAGCGGCTCGTTGCCGACGAGGTTGGAGACCGCGCTGACGACCTTCGCCGTTACCGTCGTTTCGGTCATCAGCGCGGCGCCTTCCGCGATCTTCCTCACCCGCTTCACCAGCGCGTTGAGGTCCGTCAGGTCCTTGCCGCGAACGAGATAGCGCACCGTCGCCTTCGACTGCACGACGTTCGGCGCGATTCCGCCGGCGTCGAGCAGCGCATAGTGCAGGCGCGCGGTCGAGGGCATGTGCTCGCGCATGTAGTTGGCGCCGACATTCATCAGCTCCACGGCGTCGAGCGCCGAGCGGCCGAGTTCGGGCGATGCCGCGGCGTGGGAGGCCCGCCCGGAGAAGGTGAAGTCGATGCGGGTGTTGGCGAGCGATTTGGCGTCGCGCACGCCGGAAAAGGCGGCCGGGTGCCAGGAGATCGCGATGTCGACGTCGTCGAAGGCGCCCGCGCGGACCATGAAGCCCTTGGCCGCACCGCCCTCTTCCGCCGGACAGCCGTAATAGCGCACACGCCCCGCAATGCCGTTCGCCTGGAGATAGTCCTTTACGGCCGTCGCCGCCAGCAGGGCCGCCGAGCCGAGAAGATTGTGGCCGCAGCCATGGCCGTGGCCCGTTCCGGGGATCGGCTTGTATTCGGCGACGCCGGCTTCCTGGGAGAGGCCCGGCAGCGCGTCGTATTCGCCGAGGATGGCGATCACCGGACCGCCCTCGCCCGCCTCGCCCATCACCGCAGTCGGGATGCCGGCGACGTTCGACGTCACCCGGAAGCCTTCCTCCTCCAGCATCCGGGTATGCTCCTGGCAGGAACGGTTCTCGGTATAGGCGATCTCCGGCATGCCCCAGACGCGGTCGGCTAGGGCCTCGAAGGCCGCCTTCTTGCTGTCGACGAGGTCCCAGATCTCCTCGGAATTGCGCATCAATCGATCTTCCTCTCCCGGCGCGGCGATCGCCCACGGGCCGGCACTGCATCAATCTTCGGGCGATGATCGGACGCCGCCGACGCCGGCGGCGCCCCCTATCGCAACAGAGACCGATCGTCGACCGAAAGCAAGGCTGACGATCAGGCGAAGCGAAGCGATCCTCGCCCCCGACCGGTGAGCATCCGGCGGTCACCGCCCGCGGGCTCCTCGGCGCGTCGCCGCGAGGGTTATGCTGCTGCAGGAGCGCGGCTCCGGTAACGACGCCGACAGCTCGGCGGATCAGCGAGCCGCCGAGCGCCGCGTGCGCGCCGGCGCCAACATTGCCTCGCGGCGATGCTGCCCCTTCTGCGGCCGCTCGGGACAGACCTGCGGGGCGGACTCCTAATTCGCCGTTTCGCCATCGCAGCCGGCGGTGAGAAGGTCCGGGCGGGCGCCGGCCACCTTGTAGACCCGATAGTCGTCCACAACCCGCGGGCCGGCCGAGCGGGACACGGTGCCGAGCGGCTGGATCGAGGCGAAGCAGGCGCGGAAATGCGCGATGTCCGGATCGCGCCGGCGCAGGACGAGGAGCGCCGGCTCCTTTGCGAGGCCCGCGTCGGGCGTCTGGAAACTGTAGCGCGCCCGCTCGACCACCTCCTGCACCGTGTCAGGCGCGCCCGAGTGGAAGGCGAGTTCGCCGGTCAGGCCATAGTCGGCGGTCGCGATCCAGCCGGCGCCGTTCCGCTCGGCGAGTTCCTGCAGCCTGTCCGTCATCGCGCCCCAGCCGGCGACCTGGTCGAGCGGCGAGCGGAACGGCAGTCCCGCCGGGCCCGCCACCGCGGCGTAGCCGAGCCCCACGATCTGCAGGCCGAGCCCGACCGGCAGCACCCAGCGGGCGAGCCGGCGCCAGCGGACGTCGTTTCTCGGATCCGCGGCGGCCACGGCGGCGAGAAGCGCCGCAGCCGGATAGATCGGCGCCGGCCAGTTGCCCTGCACGCGGTCGTGGAAGGCGTGCAGCATCATGTAGAGCACCAGCGGCGCTGACAGGAGCGCGAGGAAGGCCGCGGGGCTCGTCCTGTTTCCAAGGAGGTCCCTGCGCCTGATGCGCAGGATCGCGAGGCCGGCGAAGAGCGCGATCAGCGGGTTGAGGAGCGCGAACTGGCCGCCGACAAACTCGCCGAGATAGCGAAGGGTCAGATGGCCGTCGGTGATGCGGCCGAACTGCTTGGCGAAGGAGATCCAGCCGTGCCCGGCGTTCCACATGATCACCGGCAGGAAGGCGGCGAGCGCGACGAGTCCGCCGAGATAGGGCCAGGGCGAGCGCAGCCAGCGCCGCGCCTGAGGGTCTAGGACGATCCAGAGGACGATGCCGGGGCCGAGGAAGAGATTGGTGTATTTGGCGACGCAGCCGAGCCCGGCGAACAGGCCGACCGCGAACCACCAGGTCTCCGCTCCAGTCCGTCTGAGGCGCGCCAGCGCCCAGACGGTCAGCGCCCAGAGCGCCACCGACGGCGCGTCGGGGGTGGCGAGCAGCATCGCTCCGGCAATGAGGAAGGTGGCGTTGATCCACAGCGCCGCGGTCGCCGCGACCCGGCGGCTCAGCCCGAGTTCGCGCCCCGTGGCATAGACCGCGGCCGAGAGCACGAGGTCGGCGAGGACCGGCACGGCCCGCACGCCGAGCGGCGTATCCCCGAACAGCGCCGTGCCGGCATAGATCCACCAGGCGACCATCGGCGGGTGGTCGTAATAGCCGGCGGACGGCGCCTGCGCCCACAGCCAGTAATAGCCCTCGTCCGGCACGAGATCGACGAGGCCGGCGACGCACAGCCGGAACAGGACCACCGCCAGGACGACGGCCGAGGCAAAGGCGAGGTCGCTGTCGGCGAACCGGGCGCCGGCCTCAGCCGGCGCGCCAGGTGACGGCCGAGTTCGTGACATAGTTCCACCCCGCTCCCAAGGCCGCGCCGGCCAGTCCCGCGGCCCACCACCGCTGATCGTCCTGATAGAGGAAGGCGCCGACGCCGACGCCCGCCGCCAGCCCGACGCTGCACAGCGCCGCGAACCAGAGAAGGCCGGTCAGGAACCGCCAGCCGCGCCGGCGCCGGTCGCGGAAGGTGAAGGCGTTGTTCAGCGAATAGTTGAACACCATCGCCGTGGTCATCGCCGCCGCCTGGCCGCCCGCGAAGGAGAGCCCGGCGAGGAGCGCCGCCCGCAGGATCGTCAGATGCACGACGACGCCGGCGGAGCCGACGAGGCCGAAGCCGAACAGCCGCGGCGAGACGAGGCCGCGCGAGAGCTTGGACACGAGGAGCCCGAGATAGTCGAGGACCACATTGGTATCGAGCTTGCTCTCGCCGGCGAGCCGCGGGCGGAAGCTGTAGGGCACTTCGCGCACCCGCAGCGGCTGCTTCGCGGAGGCGACGATGTCGAAGAGGATCTTGAACCCCTGCTCGGACAGCCTCGGCGCCAGCGCCTCGACGATGTCGCGGCGGATGGCGAAGAAGCCGCTCATCGGATCGCTGAGCCGGGTCTTCGTCGCGAGGCCCGCAATGCGGGTCGCGAGCCGGCTGCCCCAGTGGCGCAAGGGGTTCAGCCCGCCGGCCGCCTCGCCCTGCCCGGCATAGCGGCTGGCGACGACGAGATCCGCCTCGTCCGCCTCGACCATCCGGAAGATGGCCGGCAGCAGGCTCTCGTCGTGCTGGAGATCGGCGTCGATGACCGCGACGACCGGCGCCGAACTCGACAGGAAGCCCTCGATGCAGGCGCCGGCGAGGCCCCGGCGCCGCAGCCGGCGGATGCAGCGCACGCGCCGGTCGCGCCGTGCGATCCGCCGGACGGCGTCGGTGGTGCCGTCCTTCGAATCGTCGTCGACGAAGACGACTTCCCAGTCGATGCCGCAAAGCGCCCGATGCAGTCGCTCGACCAGGACGGGAACGTTCGCCGCCTCGTTGAGCGTCGGGACAACCACCGTGAGATCGGCGCCGGCGTCCTTGTCCCGCATGATGTCTGCCGGTGCGGGAATGGACAACACGGAGCGTTGCGCCGCTGCCGGCGACGGGGCCTGCGCCCGCGTGATCGGGCGGCCGATCGTTGACGGATCCGACTCCGGAAGGACCCGCGGCTCATCCCCGGAAAAGGGCTGCAGCTGCGCTTCGAAAGAGGAGAGTGTCACCGAGGTTCGTCCGGACGAACATCAATGGTGGAACGATGGGATGCCTGGAACGGACTCATGCGCTGCGGGCTCTCCAGATCGAAGCGCCGGGCGGTGAGTCGGGCGCATCGCGAGGTTGTGGGTGCGACTGCCGAGCCTGTCGCAGGCCATCTCTCGGACGCTGTAGTCTATCGAACCTGTCAATCGTCTTTCAGGGGACCACCGGCCGCAGAGCCCTCGCATCGAATCCGCCTGGGGCACGTGCAAGTCGAGCACTGCCAAGTGGTCCGGAAGGACGCCCGAAAAACGCCGGACCGGCTGCTTTCCGACTTCTCGGTCCCGTCTCACTCATGCTCAAGCCGGAGCCTGTTGCTCGCAACCTGCGACATCCTGAAGCGGGCGTTCCGCACGGCCGCCAGCGGGATGGATCGGCGTCCGGTCCCCATCGACCGCGCGCGGTTGACGACGGCGGGACCGCCGGCGCCGGCTTCAGGCCTTGCCGCGCTTGCGCTGGCGGTACTGGTCGGCGACCACCGCGGCGACGATGATGATGCCCTTGACGATCTCCTGGTAGTAGGCGTCGATCCGCAGGAAGGTGAAGCCCGAGGTCATCACGCCGAGGATGATGGTGCCGATCACCGTGCCGGTGATCTTGCCCATGCCGCCGGAGAGCGAGGTGCCGCCGATGACCGCGGCGGCGATCGCGTCGAGCTCATACATCACGCCCATGCCGGCCTGCGCGGTCTGCGCGCGCGCGGCGGTGACGATGCCGGCGAGCCCAGCGAGGAGACCTGCGATGGCGTAGACCTTGATGAGGTGCTTGCCGACGTCGATGCCCGACACCCGCGCCGCCTGCATGTTGGCGCCGATCGCATAGGTGAACTTGCCGTAGCGGGTGTAGCGCAGGGCGATGTGGAAGACGATCGCGACGCCGATGAAGATGACGACCGGCACGATGCCCGATCCGATGAAGGCGAAGCTGTCGGTCGGAAACGAGATCGGCTGGCCCTTCGTGTACCACTTGGCGATGCCGCGCGCCGTCACCATCATGCCGAGCGTCGCGATGAAGGGCGGAATCCCCGTCTGGGCGATCAGCGCGCCGTTGACGATGCCGGCGAGCAGGCCGACCCCCAGGCCGACGGCGAGCGGCACGAGGACCGGGAGGTCCGTCAGCGCCGGGTAGACCGCGCGCCCGTATTCGCTCGACTGCGCGAAGCTCATCGCGATCATCGCCACCATGCCGACCACGGAGCCGGAGGACAGGTCGATGCCGCCGGTGATGATCACCTGGGTGACGCCGACGGCGATGATGCCGATCACCGCGACCTGCAGGATCATGATCGTCAGGCGTTGGCTGTTGAAGAGGAAGCTCTGGCCCTGCGTGATCCAGCCGAGGATCTCGAACACCAGCGCGATGGCGACGAGCACGCCCAGGATGTTCAGCTCGGTCGGCACGCGCCGCGACTTCTTCCGCTTGTCGACCGCCGGCGCGGTTCCCGGCATCGGCGTCGTCGTCTGTTCCACCGCCATGGCGTCCTCCCGATGGCTTTGCCCGCAGCCGCGGGCCGCAATCGCGACGTCTGCGGGAAGACCCGCCGCGCCGCTCGAATCCGTCCTTGTCCAGCGATGATGCTTTCCCGAAAGGCTCCCGCCCTCCGGCATCATCCGCTACTGCGCGGCGAGGTCCATGACCTTCACCTGGTCGGCCTCCGCCCGGTCGAGGAAGCCGGTGACATGGCCTTCGTGCATGACCATGATGCGGTCGCTCATCCCGAGCACCTCCGGCATTTCCGACGAGATCATGATGATCGCGACGCCCTGCCGCGCGAGCTTGCTGATCAGCCGGTGGATCTCGGCCTTGGCGCCGACGTCGATGCCGCGCGTCGGCTCGTCGAGGATCAGGATCGAGGGCTCGGTCATCAGCCAGCGGGCGATCAGCGCCTTCTGCTGGTTGCCGCCCGAGAGGTTCTCGATGCGCTCGTGGAGATCCGGCGTCTTGACCCGCAGCATGTCCTTCAGCTCGTCGCAGCGCCGCGCGATCTCCCGCTCCTGCACGAAGCCGCCCTTGACGAAGCGGCTGCCGATCACCGCGATCTGCATGTTCGACAAGACGTCCAGCGGCAGGAAGCAGCCGGTGTCCTTGCGGTCCTCGGTGAGGAACGCCATTCCATGACGCATGGCGACGGTCGGAGACGACACGTCGACCGCTTCGCCGCGGATGGTGATCGTCCCGCGGCTCGCCGGCGTCACGCCGAACAGCGTCTCGGCGACGTTCGACCGGCCGGAGCCGACGAGGCCTGCGACGCCGAGGATCTCGCCGGCCCGGACGTCGAAGCTGACATCGCGAAAGACGCCGTCGAGGGTCAGGTCCTTGACCTTCAGGACGACGTCGCCGACCGGCACCGTCTCCTTCGGGAAGAGGTCGGTCACCGCGCGTCCAACCATCATCCTGATGATCTCGTCGCGGGTGACGTCCTCGGATGCGTGCGTGCCGATGTAGCGGCCGTCGCGGAACACCGAGACCTCGTCGGCGATCTCGAACAGCTCGTTCATCTTGTGGGTGATGTAGACGATGCCGATCCCCTGCGCCTTCAGGTCGCGGATGATCCGGAACAGGTGCTCCACCTCGCGCTCGGTCAGCGCCGAGGTCGGCTCGTCCATGATGAGGACGTCGGAATCGTAGGAGACGGCCTTGGCGATCTCCACCATCTGCCGGGACGCGACAGACAGATGCCGCACCTCGATCTCCGGGTCGATCTCGATGTTCAGCCGCTCGAACAGCGCCGCGGTCTTCTCGCGCATCGCCTTGTGGTCGACGAAGCCGAAGCGGGTCATCGGCTCGCGGCGGATCCAGATGTTCTCGGCGACCGTCATGAAGGGCATCAGGTTGAGCTCCTGATGGATCATGGCGATGCCGTTCTCGAGTGCGTCCAGCGGGCTTTCCAGCCGGATCGGCTGACCCTTCAGGCGCACCGTTCCGCCATTCGGCTGGTAGACGCCGGCGATGATCTTCATCAGCGTCGACTTGCCGGCCCCGTTCTCGCCCATCAGGGCATGGACGGTGCCGCGCCGCAGCCGGAATGAGACGTCGTCGAGCGCGACGACGCCGGGGAAGGTCTTGCGGACGTTCTCGACCTCCATGAGGAAGGCCGCTCCCGGCACCGCGCCGCTTTCGCGCACCGCCTTCATCGTCGCTGGCTTGAGCATCCGGCTAATCCTCCGGGCGAAGCTTGCGGCCTTCGCGCCGCATGCCGCGCGGCGGACCGGACGGCGCGCGCCCGGCCCGACGGCGCAGACTCAGTTCTTCTTGTCGAACTTGTCGATATTGTCCGGCGTGACGAGCTGGAACGGGATGTAGACCTTCTGGTCGACATGCTCGCCCTTGGCGAGCTTCAGCGCGGCGTCCACCGCGCCCTGCCCCTGCCCCGCCGCATCCTGGAAGACGGTCGCCTTCAGATCGCCGGCCCGCAGGGCCGCGAGCCCGTCGCGGGTCGCGTCGATGCCCGCGACGACCACCGACTTCGGGTCCTTGCCGGCCGCCTTCATCGCCTGGATGGCGCCGATGGCCATCTCGTCATTGTTGGAGATCACGGCGTCGAACTTGCGGCCGGAGGAGAGCCAGTTGGTCATCAGGTTCGCCGCCTGCGTGCGCTGCCAGTTGGCGGTCTGCTCGTCGGTGACCTTCATCCCCTGGCAGTTCGGATCGTTCTTGATGACGTCGTGGATGTCGGCGGTGCGCTGGCGGGCGGCCTGGTTCGAGAGTTCGCCCATGATGACGAGGACGTTGCCCTTGCCGCCGAGGAGCTTGCAGACCTCCTTGGTCTCCAGCGTTCCGGACTGCTTCTCGTCGGAAGCGACGAAGGCCTGGTTCTTCGGGAGCTTGTCGACGTTGATCGGCTCGCGGTTGACGTAGACGAGCGGAATGCCGGCGTTCTCGGCCGCCTTGGACATTGCCACCGTGGCGTCGGTGTCGACCGGGTTGACGATGATCGCATCGACGCCGGAGGCCACGAAGTTCTGGATCTGGTTCAGCTGCTTCGAGATGTCGTTCTGGGCGTCCTCGATCTGCAGCGTCACGCCCGGTTTGGAGTCGGCATATTGCTGCATGCCGTTGCGCAGCACGGTCAGGAAGTTGTCGTCGAACAGCGCCATCGAGACGCCGATGGTCTCGGCCATGGCCGAGGTCGACAGAAGGGCCGCGAGCCCCACGCCCAACAGAAGCGATTTCATCGTCCGATTCTCCTCCACTCGGGTGTCCGGCGGCACCCTTTCCTCCGGAAGGCGGTCGGGCAGGTGCCCGTCAGCCCAGTCGATCAGTCCCGCGGCAGCATCCTCCCGCCGCCGCGGCGCCGATGTCAGGCGGCCTCCTCGCGCAGTCCGGCCGCGATGAACGCCATGCTCCTCGACAGGGCCGCGGCGGGATCGGCGAGCGCGTGCACCTCGGCCGCGAAGGGCTCGAAGGAGAAGACGCCGCGATAGCCGCCCGCCAGCAGGCGGTCGATCTGTTGCAGATTGCCCAGCCGGTCGTCGGCACCCACCAGGATGCGGTGGTCGTCGCGCAGGCGCGAAACCGCCACCGTCGGATCCGAGACGCCGGAGATGTGCACGAGACCCGTCATCTCGGGGAAGATCGCCGCCTCGCCGGCGAGATGATGGTGGAAGGTGTCGTGCACCAGCTCGAACACCTCTCCGGCGTCCAGCGATGCGATCGCCTCCACCGCCTCGCTCTTCAGCCGCAGCGACGAAACCGCGAAGCCGAGCGGCTCGACCAGACCGGTCAGGCCGCGCTCGGCGAGGATCGGCTTCAGGGCACGCAGCGCCGCCATCAGATTGGGCAGCCGCTCCTCCGCGCCGGTGCCGGTGCCGTCGTTCTTCGGCACGAGGACCAGCGCCTCGGCGCCGCAGGCCGCCGCGTAGTCGGCGAGCGCGATCGCCTCCGCCGCGCGCTCTTCCGTCCACGCGTTGAAGCGCTGCAGCGCGTTGATCGAGACGATCCTGACGCCTCTCTCAGCGGCAAGATCGCGGATCGCCTCCGGCGCCGTTCCGTCGAGGATGGCATTCCCGGCGAGATCGTTGCGGATCTCCACCGCCTCGATCCCGAGTGATCGGGCGAGACCGAAGAAGCCCGCCGGCGAAAGCTTCGGCGCGGCCATGTGGTTCAGCCCGAAGGCGATTGCGTCGGCAGGGTTCGCAGCGACCATGATCGTCTCGCTCCCGCGACCCCTCTTTGACTACGGGCCGCCTTCGTTATGGAATTTCTATTCCATTATTTTTCCATTGGTCAAGCCTGTTCCAAAAGATTCGACTCCTCCTCGCGCCTTTCCACGCGCTTGCCGGGGACGGAACGCCGAGTTGCCGCAGGTTTCGGCGCGAGACGATTTGATCAGGGCGCGGACGGAGCCGAGGTCCCGACGCCGATCCACCGGCCCTCCCGATGCGACCGCGCCATGGCGTCGACCACGCGCTCGATCCGGATCCCCTGTTCGAAATCGATCAGCCGCGCCGGCTCGCCCGCGATCGCGCGCAGCAGCTCGCGTGCCTCGATCACCTTCAGGTCGTTGAAGCCGAGGCCATGGCCGGGCGCCGGCACGAAGTCGCCATAGGGCTCGTGCGCCGGTGCCGCGAGGATGGTGCGGAAGCCCTGCCGGTCGGCCGGCTCGCGGGCGTCGAAATACTGCAGTTCGTTCATCCGCTCCTGGTCGTAGAGCAGTGTCCCTTCGCTGCCGAAGATCTGGACGGCGATGCGCCCCTTGCGGCCCCAGGCGCCGCGGTGGAGCAGGATCGAGCCCGTTGCGCCGTCCCCGAATTCCATCAGCATGCGGGCGATGTCGAAGGTCTCGACCGCCCGCGCCTGTCCGCCTTCTGCGCGGCGCGTCCGGTGCGGCGCCGCGAACTGCGCGACCAGCCGGGTCGGAAGGCCGACCAGCACGGACAGGAGCGAGAGCGGATGGACGCCGAAATCGTCGGCGGCGCCATGCCCGGAACGCGCCTCGTCCTTGAAGCAGAAAGGGGCACCCGGATCGGCCATGAAGTCTTCGTCCATCTCGACGCGCACGTCGTTTATCCGTCCGATCGCGCCCTCCCCGATCATCCGGCCCATCTGCCGCACCATCGGGTTCTGGATGTAGTTGTAGCCGAGCGCGGCGAGGCGGCCGGACGCGCGCGCCGCGGCGAGCATGCGCTCCGCATCGGCAAGGCTCGTCGCCATCGGCTTTTCGCACCAGACATGCTTGCCGGCGGCGAGGAAGGCAGTCGCCATCTCCGCATGCAGGTGGTTCGGCACGGTGATCGAGACGACGTCGACCGCCGGGTCGTCCACCAGCGTGCGCCAGTCGCCGGTCGCGCGCACAAAGCCGAACTGCGCCGCCCGCGCCGCCGCCAGATCCTCCCCGGCCTCGGCCAGAACGGCGAGGCGCGGCCGCTCGATGCCGCCGAAGACCGCGGAGACGGCGTTCCAGGCGAGCGCGTGACACTTGCCCATGTATCCCGTGCCGATGAGGCCGATCCCGATGGCTGCCATGCGTCTCTCCCAAGATGCTATGACGGGCCATGCGCGCCTGCGCCCACACCCGCCGGTCCGGCCATGTTAGCTTTGCAAACCGGGGATTGGAATGTAAATTCCGGATCCGAATGAAATGAAACAGAGCGTCTGAGTATGAATGCAGCCGAGGATGCCGCCCCGCCGACGGATTTCGAATCGCTGCGCCGGCTGATCCTGGCGCGCCACGATTCCCTGCCCAAGCGGCTCGCGCAGGTCGCCCGCTTCTCCGTCGAGAATCCGGAGGACATCGCCTTCGGCACCGCGGCGAGCATTGCCGAGGCGGCCGAGGTGCAGCCCTCGACACTGGTGCGCCTCGCCCAGAGCCTCGGCTACCAGGGGTTCTCCGACCTTCAGGCGGTGTTCCGCGAGCGGCTGAAGGCGCGGACCGCCAGCTATGACGAGCGGCTGGCGCATGCCGGCCAGGCGATCCCGGCGGACGCATCGGGAGCCCAGACGATCGCGATCGGCGTGCTCAACGCCGCGGTCCATTCCGTCGAACGGGCGCAGCGCAGCCTCGATGCCGAAGCGCTGGAGCGGGCCACGGACATCCTGGCGGATGCCGAGACGATCTATGTGCTGGCGCAGAAGCGCTCTTTCCCCGCCGCGAGCTATCTCGGCTACATCTTCGGCAAGCTGCGCATGCGCGTCGTGGTGGTCGGCTCGGCCCAGGGCGGTGAAGAGGACCAGCTGGCGCTCGCCGGGCCGAAGGATGCGGCGATCGCCATCTCCTTCACCCCTTACGCCTCCGCGACGGTCGAATGGGCGCAGACGCTCGCCGCTCAGGAGGTCCCGGTGATCGGGCTGACCGACAGCCTGTTCTCGCCGCTGGTCAATCTCTCGGCGGTCTGGCTGGAGGTGGTGGAAGCCGATTTCGAAGGGTTTCGATCGCTCGGCGCCACCATGGCGCTGTCAGTCACGCTCGCCGTCGCCGCGGCGCGCAAGCGGCGCGAGCGGTAAGGCGGCGGCATGCGAGACGGCCGCCTTTCGGGGACGCTCAGCCGAGGTCGGCGAGCTTCACCGGCCGGCCGCTCTCGTGGCTCCGCGTCGCCGCGTCGGCCAGCAGCCCCGCTTTCAGCCCGTCCTCGCCGGTCGGACTCGGCTTGCGGCCGGACGTGACGGCGTCGATGAAATGCGAAAGCTCCCGCCGATACGCCTCGGCATAACGCTCCAGGAAGAAGTCCTGAACAGGATCGGCGGAGACGCCAGCCGCGTTGGCGAGGACGACCGTGGTGCGGTGCAGGTTCTCGGCCTTCAGCAAGCCCTTCGCCCCGTGCACCTCGATCCGCTGGTCGTAGCCGTAGGTCGCGCGCCGCGAATTGGAGATCTGGGCGATCTTGCCGGAGGCGGTCTTCAGGAGCACCGCGGCCGTGTCGATGTCGCCGGCTTCGCCGATCGCGGCGTCGACGAGGCAGGAGCCGACCGCATGGACCTCCTCCACCTCCTCGCCGAGCAGGAAGCGGGCCATGTCGAAGTCGTGGATGGTCATGTCGCGGAACAGCCCGCCAGACGACTTGATGTAGGAGACCGGCGGCGGGCCGGGGTCGCGCGACAGGATGGTGACGAGCTCGACATCGCCGATGAGGCCGTCCTCGATGCGCGCCCGCAGCGAGGCGAAGTTCGGGTCGAATCGCCGGTTGAAGCCGATCATCAGCGGAACGCCGCCGGTGCGCGACAGCGTGTCGCGGATGCGCTGCGAGTTGAGGTCGACGGGCTTCTCGCAGAAGATCGCCTTGCCCGCGGCGGCAGCCTTCTCGATCAGCTGCGAGTGGGTGTCGGTCGGGGTGCAGATGACGACCGCGTCGATGTCGCCGGCCGACAGAATGTCGTCGACGGAGCGCGCCGCGCTGCCTGTCGTGCCGGCGAAAGCGTCGGCTGCGTGCGGCAGCGCGTCGGCGACGGCGACGAGCGAGGCGCCCGGATGCGCCGCGATGTTGCGTCCGTGGATCTGCCCGATGCGGCCGCATCCCAGAAGGCCGAAGGTCAGCATGCGCATTCTCCCCCACACGATGGCTGCCGCCCTTCTATCGCAGCAATTTGGAATATTCAATCCACGTTGACATGAATACGAAATTGCTATTTCATTTGCTCGACAGGCAGCTGGCGTGCCCGGCCGCGCAGACGCAGATCAGACGAGCGGGAGGATAAGCCATGGCCCCAGCCGGAGCCGATTCAGGCACGCTCGACGTCATCACCATCGGACGCTCCTCGGTCGACCTCTACGGCCAGCAGATCGGCTCGCGGCTCGAGGACATCGCCAGCTTCGCGAAGTCCGTCGGCGGTTGCCCCTCGAACATCGCCATCGGGACGGCGCGACTGGGGCTGAAGAGCGCGGTCCTGACGCGCGTCGGCGACGAGCAGATGGGGCGCTTCATCCGCGAACAGATGGGCCGGGAGGGTGTCGATACCGGTGCCATCGTCACCGACGGGGAGCGGCTGACCGCCCTGGTCCTGCTCTCGGTCGAGAACGAGACCACCTTTCCGCTGATCTTTTATCGCGAGAACTGCGCCGACATGGCGCTGTGCGAGGACGACGTCGACGAAACCTTCTTCCGGCGCGCCCGCGCGATCGTCGTCACCGGCACGCACTTCTCCAAGCCGAACACCGACGCCGCGCAGAAGAAGGCGATCCGGATCGCCAAGGCGTCCGGCGCCAAGGTTTGCTTCGACATCGACTACCGCCCGAACCTGTGGGGCCTTGCCGGCCACGACGCCGGCGAGAGCCGCTATATCGCCTCCGAAGCGGTTTCCCGGCACCTCAAGACCGTCCTGCCGGACTGCGACCTCATCGTCGGCACCGAAGAGGAGATCATGATCGCCGCGGGCGAGAGCGACGTCCTCGCCAGCCTCAAGGCGATCCGCGCGATATCCGCGGCGACGATCGTCCTGAAGCGCGGGCCGATGGGCTGCATCGTCTATGACGGGCCGATTTCCGACGACCTCGAGGCCGGCATTGTCGGCCAGGGCTTCCCGATCGAGGTCTACAACGTCCTCGGCGCGGGCGACGCCTTCATGTCCGGTTTCCTGCGCGGCTGGCTCGGCGGCGAGGATCTTTCCACCGCCGCAACCTGGGCAAATGCGTGCGGCGCCTTTGCCGTCTCGCGCCTGCTCTGCTCGCCGGAAAGCCCGACCTTCGAGGAGCTGCAGTATTTCCTGAAGCTCGGGTCGCCGCACAGGGCGCTGCGCAAGGACGAGGCGCTGAACCACATCCACCGCGCCACGACGCGGCGCAAGCACTGGCCGAGCCTCGTCGCCCTCGCCATCGATCATCGCTCGCAGCTGGAGGAGATGGCTGCCGAGGCGGGAGCGGACGTCTCCCGCATCGCGGTGTTCAAGACGCTGGCGGTCGAGGCGGCGCGCCAGGCTGCGGCCGGCCGGGACGACTTCGGCATGCTGCTCGACGAGACCTACGGGCGGACAGCCTTCGACGCCGCGGCCAAGGCTGGCTTCTGGATCGGCCGCCCGGTGGAGAAGCCGGGCTCGCGGCCCCTCGCCTTCGAGCACAGGCGCGACATCGGCTCGCAGCTGGTCGAATGGCCGGTCGATCACGTCATTAAATGCCTCTGCTTCTACCATCCCGACGATCCGGCTGACCTGAAGCGCGAGCAGGCCGAAACGCTGGCGCGACTCTACGAGGCGTCGCGGCGGGTCGGGCGCGAGCTTCTGATCGAGATCATCGCCGGCAAGCATGGCCGCCTGTCCGACGACACGGTCGCGCGGGCGCTGCAGGAACTCTATGATGCGGGCATCAAGCCGGAATGGTGGAAGCTCGAGCCACAGGCTTCGAGCCGGGCTTTCGCCGGCATCTCCGAGGTGATCGCGCGCGAGGACCCTTGGTGCCGGGGCATCGTCCTGCTGGGGCTCGACGCGCCGACGCAGGAGCTCGAGGCGGCGTTTTCGGCCGCGGCGGATGCGCCGCTGGTCAAGGGCTTTGCGGTCGGGCGTACGATCTTCGGTGACGCGGCGCGCCGCTGGATGCGCGGCGAGATCGACGACGCTGCGGCGGTCGCCGATATGACGCAACGGTTCCGCACGCTCGTCGAGGCTTGGGACCGGGCGCGCCGGGCCCGCGCCGCCTGAGCCGCAAGAGACGACACGGGAGGACCGCAGACCCATGACGCAGAAGACCGTCCGCCTCACCATGGCGCAGGCCCTGGCGCGCTTTCTCACCCGTCAGATGATCATCGAGAACGGCCGGAAGGTGCCGATCTTCGGCGGCGTCTGGGCGATCTTCGGCCATGGCAACGTCGCCGGCCTCGGCGAGGCGCTCTATGGCGTCCGCGAGGAACTGCCGACCTTTCGTGCGCATAACGAGCAGGCGATGGCACATGCGGCGATCGCCTATGCCAAGGCGAAGTTCCGCCGCCGCTTCATGGCCTGCACCAGCTCGATCGGTCCCGGCGCCACCAACATGGTCACCGCCGCCGCCGTCGCCCATGTCAACCGGCTGCCGCTCCTGCTCCTGCCGGGCGACGTCTTCGCCAATCGCCGCCCGGACCCGGTGCTCCAGCAGATCGAGGATTTCTCCGACGGCACGCTCTCGGCCAATGACTGCTTCCGCCCGGTCTCGCGCTATTTCGACCGGATCACCCGGCCGGAGCAGTTGATCCCCGCCCTTGCCCGCGCCATGGCCGTGCTGACCGACCCGGCCGACTGCGGCCCGGTGACGCTCGGCCTCTGCCAGGATGTCCAGGCGGAGGCCTACGACTACCCCGAGAGTTTCTTCGCCGAGAAGATCTGGACGACCCGCCGGCCGCGGCCCGACGTCGAGGAACTGCAGCTCGCCGCCCATCTCCTGGCGGAGGCGAAGAAGCCGGTGATCGTTGCCGGCGGCGGCGTGCTCTACGCGCAGGCCAGCAAGGCGCTGCAGAGATTTGCGACGCGCCATGGCGTCCCGGTCATGGAAACCCAGGCCGGCAAGTCGGCGATGCCGCACGACCATCCCTTCGCCATGGGATCAGTCGGCGTGACCGGCAGCTCGGCCTCCAACCAGCTCGCCGAGGATGCCGACCTGATCCTCGCCGTCGGCACACGGCTGCAGGATTTCACCACGGGCTCCTGGTCGCTGTTCAAGAACCCGGACCGGCGCATCATCGGTCTCAACATCCAGCCCTTCGATGCCGGCAAGCATGCGAGCGCGACGCTGGTCGCCGACGCCAAGGTCGGCCTCGATGAGCTGTCGGCCGCGATCGGCAGCCACCGCGTACCCGGCGAATGGACGGATACGGCGACAAGGGCCAAGGCCGTCTGGTCGGAAGCGTCCGCCGCCGCCAAGGCCACGACCAACGCCGAGCACCCCTCCGATGGCCAGGTGATCGGCGCCGTGGAGCGGGTCTTCGGACCGGAAGCGCGCATCGTCTGCGCCGCCGGCGGCCTGCCGGGCGAGCTGCACAAGCTCTGGAATCCCGCGGTCCCCGGCGGCTATCATCTCGAATACGGCTTCTCCTGCATGGGCTACGAGATCGCCGGCGGGCTCGGCGTCGCGCTCGCCCGGCCGGGCGACGACGTCGTGGTGATGGTCGGTGACGGCTCCTATCTGATGCTGAACTCAGAGATCGCCTCGGCTGCGATGCTCGGCGTCAAGCTCACCATCGTCGTCCTCGACAACCGCGGCTTCGGCTGCATCAACCGGCTGCAGCGCTCGACCGGCGGCGCCGGCTTCAACAATCTTCTCGAGGATGCGCGTCACGAGACGCTGCCGGAAATCGACTTCGCCGCCCATGCCCGCGCACTCGGCGCCAGTGCGGCGAAGGCCGGCTCCGTCGGCGAGCTGGAGACGGCGCTGGAACGGGCGAAATCGGCCTCAGGCGTCCAGGTCGTGGTGATCGATACCGATCCGTATGCGACGACCGAGGCCGGCGGCCACTGGTGGGACGTCGCGGTGCCGGAGGTCTCGGCGCGCGGCAGCGTCAACGAGGCGCGCAAGGCCTATGAGGAGAGGCTGAAGCTGCAGCGGGCCGATTGAGCTCCTCCTGCCGCGCCCCGTCTCCATCCGATCACGCTCGACGACCCATCGCCGCTGAGAGTCCCAGCGGCGTATCCTGGAGGAAGCCCATCATGATCCGCATCGGTGCAAACCCGATCTGCTGGTCCAACGACGACATGATCGAGATCGGCGGCAACATTCCGCTGGACCAGTGCCTGTCCGAAGCTGCCGAAATCGGCATCGAGGGCATGGAACTCGGCAACAAGTTCCCGAAGACGCCCGAGGCGCTGAAGGCCAAGCTCGCCGAGTTCGGTCTCACCTTCGTCTCCGGCTGGTACTCGACCTTCCTCCTCGAGCGCGACGCCGAGGCCGAGTTCGACGCGGCCAGGGAGGCGATCGCCCTCCGGAAGGGCGCCGGCGCCGAGGTTCTGATCGTGTGCGAATGCACCCGCACCGTCCACGGGACGAAGTCGGCGCCGCTGTCGGCGCGCCCGGTCATGACCGACGCGGAGTGGGACGTCTTCCTGCCGCGGATGACGCGGTTCGCGGAGCTGGTGCGGGAGGGCGGGCTGCAGCTCGTCTACCACCACCACATGGGGACGGTGGTCCAGACCGAAGACGAGATCCGCCGCTTCATGGCCGGGACGGGCGAGGCCGTGAAGCTCCTTCTCGACACCGGCCACGCCACCTGGGCGGGCGCCGATCCGGTCGCCCTCGCCCGCGACTTCGCCGCCCGCATCGGCCACATCCACGTGAAGGACGTGCGGCTCGACGTCGCCCGGCAGGCCGCCGCGAAGGACTGGTCCTTCCTCGACGCCGTGCTCGAAGGCGTCTACACCGTCCCCGGCGACGGTACGGTGGACTATGTCCGGGTGTTCGAGGCGGTGCCGGACTATTCCGGCTGGGTCGTCATCGAAGCCGAGCAGGACCCGGAAAAGGCCAATCCGAAGCGCTATGTGACGATGGGCTACGAGAATCTGACGCGCTTCCTCGCCGAGGCCGGCCTCGAGCGGGCGGCCTGACCGGCGCCGGAGGCCCCGAACCGGAAGGGCATGCCACATGCTGGAACGCGAGGCCGAGCACCCGTTCTATCGGCCACTCTGGGTGCGGATCTGTCTCGTCGGCGTGCTCCTCGCCTGGACCGCGATCGAGTGGACGAGTGGCGAAGGCTTCTGGGGCGTCCTCACCACCGCCGCGGCCGTCTGGGCGATCTGGACCTTCTTCGTCCGCTACGAGCCGGACGGCACGGCAGCGAGCCCGGGCGCAAAGCCTGCCGGCCAGCCCGCTGCGCCCGAGGCGAGGGATACGAACGACCGGCCGGCCGATCCCAACAGCCACGACAGCGAGTGACCGCCATGTCCCATCTCCTCGTCCATCCGAAGCGCGAGCTTGGCCGCCGGATCCACGTCACGCCGAAGAGCGCCGGCTGGACCTATGTCGGCTTCGAACTCTACCGGCTGGAGCCGGGCGCGAGCGTCGCCGAGCGCACGCATGACCGCGAGGTCTGCCTCGTGCTCGTCTCCGGCAAGGCGGCGATCGAGACCGAGGAAGAAGATTTCGGCCTCGTCGGGGAGCGAATGAGCCCGTTCGAGGGCAAGCCCTGGTCGGTCTACGTGCCGGCCGGCGACCGCTGGCAGGTGACGGCCGAGACGACGGTGGAGCTTGCGGTCTGCTCGGCGCCCGGCAGCCGCGGCAGCCATCCGGCGCGGCTGATCGCGCCGGAAACACTCGGTCAGGAGACGCGCGGCACGGGCACCAATGTGCGCCACGTCACCAACATCCTGCCGGAGACCGACCCCGGCGCGGACTCCCTGCTCGTCGTCGAGGTGATCACGCCCGGCGGCCACACCTCGTCCTATCCGCCGCACAAGCACGACACCGACAACCTGCCGGCCGAATCCTATCTGGAGGAGACCTATTATCACCGGCTGAACCCGCCGCAGGGCTACGCCTTCCAGCGGGTCTACACCGATGCGCGGGCCGACGGCACGCGCGAGCTCGACGAGGCGATGGTCGTCCACGACGCCGACGTGACGCTGGTCCCGAAGGGCTATCATCCCTGCGCCGCCACGCACGGCTACGATCTCTATTATCTCAACGTCATGGCCGGACCGGTGCGGACCTGGAAGTTCCACAACGAGCCCGACCACGAATGGCTCGTGAAGAGGTAGGCCTTACCGCCGCTGCCGACCGGGCTCCCGACGAGGAACAGGCCGCGCTCGTCCGGCGGCTTTCGCCCTCTCAGCTGGCCGCACCCCCTGTTTCGCCGGCGCCGCGCTTGTAGAAGCGCCGGATCGCGAGATTGGAGGAGCGGATGTCGAGCTTGATCGCCCAGCGCGCCGCCGCCGCGTCGCGGCGCGCGACGGCATCGATCGCGTCGCCGTGGATGTGGACGCCGGTATGGAACAGCCGGTCGAACAGCGCCGCGTCCTTGCGCGCCGAGGCGACGATCGGCCCGGTGCGGAGCCAGAGCGTGGAGACGACGTCGAGCAGCTGCGGATAGCCGGCCGCGCGGTAGAGCTCGAAGTGGAAGGCCTGGTTGCCGGCCAGCGCCGCGTCGAAATCGCCGATCTCCAGCGCCTCGCCGATGCTGTCGTTGTGGCGCTTCAGCGTATCGATCAGCTTCGGGTCCTTCGGCGCGCTGGCCGCCCGCTCGGCCGCATAGCCCTCGAGCTGCATGCGGATGCGGATGTAGCTCTCATGGTCCGAGGCGAGATACGGCACGACCCGCAGGCTGCGCGGTCCCGACTGCTCGAAGGCCCGCTCGGCGATTAGCCGCGCCACCGCGTCGCGCACCGGCATCGGACTCGTTCCCAGCACTCCGGCCAGCCCACGGATCGAGACCTGCTCGCCGGGAAGGAACTCGCCCTTGAGCAGCCCCAGCCGCAGGCTCTGATAGACCCGCTCCTGCACCGTGGTGACGTCGACGGGTGCCAGCCTGCGCTTTCTCGTCGGGTTGTCGAAGCTATTCACGTGTTCGGGGCCTCGCTGGGCTGGGGCTGAGGAAGGGGGCCGCTGGAAGTGGCGAGCGCGGCGGGGAGCCGCGCCGGCGAAGGGATACAGCCGTGGGGACGGGAATGTAAGTTGAAGATGCAGGGCAGGCAAAGGTCGGCGGGCGGAAAGGCGCGGACCGCCGACGATCCCGCGCCGCATCAGGTGAGATCACATATCAAACATCTTTACGCCGCGGCGTGATGTGCTACAGTCTCCCAGGTGCCTGAGGAGGGCCCGCACCTTGCGTCAACGGCGGGGGCGGCGCCGGCACCCGGACCGACAATCCCGGGAGGAGACCATCTTGAAACGACTTCTTTTGCTCGCGGCGGCGTCCGCAACGGCGCTCGGCGTAACTGCGGCCAAGGCCGAACCGCTGAAGATCGGCATCATCGAGAGCCTGTCCGGCGCGCAGACTTCGACCGGGCGCCTCTACGCCAACGCGGTCGAATACGGCGTCAACCAGATCAACAAGGCCGGCGGCTTCAATGGTGAGCCGGTGCAGGTCACCGAATATGACAATGCCGGCGGCGCGCCGGAGGCCGCCGACAAGTTCCGCCAGGCGGTCGCCGACGGCGTCGACATCATCTTCCAGGGCGCCTCGTCGGCGATCGCCGGCCAGCTGACCGAGGACGTGCGCAAGCACAACATCCGCAATCCGGACAGCAAGGTCCTGTTCATCAATCTCGGCGGCGAGGCGATGGAGCTGACCGGCGAGAAATGCCAGTTCTACCACTTCCGCTTCACCACCACGGCGCCGATGCGCGTCAACGCGCTGGTGAACGCGATGAAGGCGGCGGGCGACCTCGGCACCAAGGTCTACTCGATCAACCAGAATTATTCCTGGGGCCAGGACATGCAGAAGGCGGTCGAGGACGCCGCGGACAAGGGCGGCTACAAGATCGTCGGCCAGGTCCTGCACGACGTCAACAAGATCCAGGACTTCGCGCCCTTCGTGGCGCGCATCAAGGCCGCCAATCCCGACACCGTCTTCACCGGCAACTGGTCGAACGACCTCTTGCTCCTGATGAAGGCGACCGGCGACGCCGGCCTCGACGTCACCTTCGCCACCGCCTTCCTGGACCAGCCGGGCAACATCGCCAATGCGGGCAAGACCGCGCTCGGCGACTACATCGCCAACAACTACGACAATTCCGCCACCGACGGAAAATTCGCCGAAGCCTACAAATCGGCGACGGGCCACTATCCGGTCTTCGTCGAAGGGAATTCGGCCCTGGCGCTCGCGCAGCTGCAGCAGGCCTTGAAGACGCTCGACTTCAGGGGCGGCAAGATCGACGTGACCAAGATCGCGCTCGCCCTCGAAGACAGCACCTATGACAGCCCGGTCGGGCCGATCTCGGTGCGCAAGGCGGATCACCAGACGATCCGGCCGGTGGTGGTCTCGAAAGTGGTCAAGAACCCGAAATACCCGGCCGACGGCACCGACATGGGCTTTCAGACGGTCAAGATCGTCCCGGGCGACCAGGCGATCTACCCGGTGCAGTCGAGCTGCCACATGAAGCGACCGAAGGAATAACCGCCCTTCCGCGTGGGGCCCGGCCGGTGCCCTTGCCGGCCGGATCCGCCTGCCCGTTCCTGTCCGGGAAGCTTCAATGGAATTCGCGATCATCTCCACGCTCAACGGCGTGACCTACGGCCTGTTGCTGTTTATGGTCTCGGCCGGACTGACGCTGATCTTCGGCATGATGGGCGTTCTGAACTTCGCCCATGCCTCCTTCTACATGCTGGGCGCCTACGTCGCCTATGCCGTGTCGTCGGTCCTCGGCTTCTGGGGCGGACTGGCGGTGGCACCGGTCGTCGTCGGGATCGTCGGCATGCTGATCGAGCGCTTCCTGCTGCCGCGCGTCCACGCCCACGGCCACGCGCACGAGCTGCTCCTGACCTTCGGCCTGGCGCTGATCATCCAGGAGCTGATCAAGCTGTTCTTCGGCGACTTCCCGGTGAGCTACCAGATGCCGGGCGCCCTGCGCTTCTCCGCCTTCACGATCTTCGGCAGCGACTATCCCTTCTACCGCCTGTTCATCGGCGGTGTGGCGGTGGTGATGTTCGCCCTGCTCTGGCTGCTCCTGACCCGCACCCGCACCGGCATCGTGGTGCGCGCCGCCGAGCGGCTGCCGGCGATGGCCGAAGCGCTGGGGCACAACATCCCCGTGGTCTTCATGGCCGTCTTCGGCACAGGCGCGGCGCTTGCCGGCCTCGCCGGCGCGGTGGCGGGCGCCTTCTACCCGACCAACCCGAATATGGGGCTCGAACTCGGCGTCATCGTCTTCGTGGTGGTTGTGGTGGGCGGCCTCGGCTCGCTGAAGGGCTCGCTCGTCGCCTCGCTGCTGATCGGACTGTTCTCGTCCTTCGCGGTCGGGCTCGACTGGTCGCTGGCGAGCCTGTTCGGCCTCGTCGGGCTCGGCGACTGGGCCCGCGCGATCGGCGGCCTGATGACGCTGAAGCTGTCCTCGATCAGTGCCACCATTCCCTTTGCCCTGATGCTCCTCGTCCTCCTGGTGCGCCCGGCGGGGCTGATGGGGGAACGCAACTGACATGGGAACCGTGCGCACCCTCTCCCTCCTCGCCGCCCTGCTGGCGCTCCTGATCGCCGTACCACCCTTCCTCGACCTCTCCTGGCAGAACGCGCTGGTGAACGTGCTGATCGCCAGCCTCTTCGCCCTCGCCTTCAACCTCCTCGCGGGACAGGCCGGGCTCCTCTCCTTCGGCCACGCCGCCTATTTCGGCGTCGGCGCCTTCGCCGCGCTGCACCTGATGATCGCGGTCGAGGACGGGCTCGCCTTCCCGACACCGCTCCTGCCGCTCGCCGGTGCGGCGGCGGGTTTCCTGGCGGGGCTGGTCGCCGGCTATTTCGCGACGATGCGCTCGGGGGTCTATTTTGCCCTGGTGACGCTCGCCATCGCCGAGCTGCTCCACTCGCTGGCGCCGCACCTCGCGGGCACCTTCGGCGGCGAGGCCGGCATCTCCTCCATGCGCATGCCCTGGGGCGGGATCGTCTTCGGCTCGATGCTCGAGGTCTACTACCTGACCCTCGGCTGGGTTGTGCTCTGCGGCCTCGGCCTATGGGCCTACACCCGCACACCGTTCGGGCGGCTGACGCTGGCGCTGCGCGACAACGAGCAGCGGGTGCGCTTCCTCGGCTACGACGCGCACCGCTCGAAGGTCGTCGTCTTCGCCATCTCCGCCATGGCCTCCGGCGTCGCCGGATCGCTTCTCGCCATTTCGAACGAGACGGCGAACTATTCGCTGTTCGCCACAGACGTCTCGGCGCAGGTGGTGCTGCAGACCTTCGTCGGCGGCTCCACCGTCTTCTTCGGCCCGGTGATCGGCGCGGCGATCTTCACCCTGTTCTCCTTCCTGGTCTCCGACCTCACGCGCTCCTGGCTGTTCTATCAAGGGCTGATCTTCGTCCTGGTCATGCTCTACGCCCCGACCGGGATCGGCGGCATCCTCTACGGCCTCGTCCGCAACCGCCGGCAGATCGACTGGTCGAGGCTGGCCTGGCCGGCCCTGCAGTCGGTCGTCGGCGGCCTGCTCGTCGCGGGCGGCGTCGTCTTCCTGACCGAGTCCGCGGCGGTGCTGTTCGGCCAGGACTACGCGGCGCGTCGGCAGGGGGCGGGCGCCCTGCCCGCCTACGATCTCTTCGGCGTCAGCTGGAACCCGGTCGGCGTCCTCACCTGGCTGGTGCCGGCGATCCTGTTGCTCGGCGGCGTCGCCCTGCTCGTCACCGGCCGCCGGCAGATCGACGGGGTGAAGGGGCGGCGCGACGCTCCGACGGCAGAGCCGGCCCCGCTCGGAGGCGCGTCATGAGCCGAACGACGAACCCGCCGGCGCTGCGGCTCGCCGGCGTCACCAAGTCGTTCGGGCCGATCGAGGTGCTGCAGAAGCTCGACCTCGACATCGTGCCCGGCGAGCGGCATGCGGTGATCGGCCCGAACGGCGCCGGCAAGTCGACGCTGTTCAACCTGATCTCCGGCCTGTTCGCGCCCTCCTCCGGCGACATCGCCCTGAACGGGCGAAGCATCGCCGGCCTGTCGCCGCACCGGATCAACCGGGCGGGCCTCGCGCGCTCCTTCCAGATCACCAACATCTTCCACCGCCTCAGCGTCTTCGAGAACGTCCGGCTCGGCGTCTTGGCGCGGCACGGCGTGCGCTACGGCCTGTTCCGCCCGGTCGGCCGCATGCGCCGGGTGAACGAGGAGACGGCCGAGGTGCTCGCCCGCGTCGGCCTGACGCCGCGCGCCGACACCCTCGCCGGCGACCTCACCTATTCCGAGCAGCGCGCGCTCGAGATCGGCATGACGCTGACGACCGGCGCCGACGTCATCCTGCTCGACGAGCCGACGGCCGGCATGTCGCGCGAGGAGACCGCGCAGGCCGCCGAGCTGATCCGCTCGGTCACCGCGGGCAAGACGCTGCTGATGGTCGAGCACGACATGAGCGTCGTCTTCAGCCTCTGCGACCGGGTTTCGGTGCTGGTCTATGGCAGCATTCTCGCGACCGACACGCCCGCGGGCATCAGCGCCAACCGTGCGGTGCAGGAAGCCTATCTCGGCGAGGAGACCGCATGAGCCTGCTCGAAGTGCGCGGGCTGCACGCCCATTACGGCAAGAGCCACATCCTGCACGGCATCGACATGGAGGTGCGGCAGGCGGCAATCGTGTCCCTGCTCGGGCGCAACGGCTCGGGCCGCTCGACGCTTCTGAAGGCGATGATGGGGCTGGTGCCGCCGACCGCCGGGACGGTGACGCTGGACGGCCGGCAGCTCTCGGGCCAGCGGCCGTTCGACATCTGCCGCCAAGGCCTCGGCTACGTGCCGGAGGAACGGCTGGTGTTTCCGAACCTGACGGTCGAGGAGAACCTCGCCATGGGCGGCCAGAAGGGCGCCCCCGGCGCGCCCCGCTGGTCGGCCGAAGAGATGTACGACTACTTCCCCCGGCTGAAGGAGCGGCGCGCCATCCGCGCCGGCTATCTCTCCGGCGGCGAGCAGCAGATGCTGACCATCTGCCGCTCGCTGCTCGGCAATCCGGGCGTCCTCCTGATCGACGAGCCGACCGAGGGCCTGGCGCCGCGGATCGTCGAGGTGGTGATGGAGGTGATCCTCGACATCGGCCGGCGCGGCGTGGCGGTCGTGCTGGTCGAGCAGAAGCTGACGATCGCCCTCAAGGTCGCCGAGGAGGTCATGGTCATGGGCCATGGCGAACTCGTCTTCCGCGGCACGCCGGCCGAACTCGACGCGGCGCCGCAGGTGCGTCGCAACTGGCTCGAAGTCGCCTGACGTGGCTTCTCCCCATCAATCATCTGGACAGACCATGAGCATGATCGAACGGATGCGCCCGCGTCCCGGCCTGAAGGTGCTGGTCACCGCCGGCGCCTCCGGCATCGGCACGGCGATCACCCGCGCCTTCCTCGAGGCCGACGCAGAGGTGATGATCTGCGACATCGACGACGCGGCTCTGGCGGCTTTCTCGGCCGAGCATCCCGCGGTCGCGGCGCTGCGCGCCGACGTCTCCGACGAAGCGGCGGTCGACACGCTGTTCGACGCTGCGGCCGAGCGGCTGGGCGGCCTCGACGTCCTCGTCAACAATGCCGGGATTGCCGGCCCGACCGGCGCCATCGACGCGGTGCCGCTGGACGAGATCCGCCGCACCCTCGACGTCGACCTGATGGGCCCGTTCCTCGTGCTGCGCCGGGCCGCGCCGCTGCTGCGCGACAGCGAAGCCGGCGCGATCGTCAACATCTCCTCGGTCGCCGGACGGCTCGGCTATGCGCTGCGCACGCCCTACGCCGCCGCGAAATGGGGCATCGTCGGCCTCACCGCGAGCCTGGCCAAGGAGATGGGGCCGGACGGCATCCGCGTGAACGCGATCCTGCCCGGCGTGGTACGGGGCGCGCGCATAGAGGGCGTGATCCGCGAGCGGGCGGATGCCTCCGGGCTCAGCTACGCCGAGATGGAGGCGCAGTACCTCGCCAACATCTCGCTGCGCCGCATGGTCGAGCCAGAGGACGTCGCCGGCGTCGCGCTGTTCCTCTGCTCGCCGGCCGGCGCCAATATCTCCGGCCAGGCGATCAGCGTCTGCGGCAACGTCGAAACGATCTGAACACCGGGAGGAAGACGACCATGGCAAGCCCCCGCAAAGTCATCATCACCTGCGCCATCACCGGCGGGATCCACACGCCCAGCATGTCGCCGCATCTGCCGGTCACGCCGGACGAGATCACCGAGCACGCGCTCGACGCGGCGAAGGCGGGCGCGGCGATCCTGCACCTCCACGCCCGAGACCCCCAAGACGGACGGCCGACGCAGGACCCAGCCGCCTTCGCCGCCTTCCTGCCGCGCATCAAGCAGGCGAGCGACGCGGTGATCAACCTCACCACCGGCGGCAGCCCGGTGATGACCGTCGAGGAACGCCTGCAGCCGGCGAAGACCTTCCGGCCGGAAGTCGCTTCACTGAACATGGGGTCGATGAATTTCGGCCTGTTCCCGATGCTCGGCCGGTACGAGCAGTTCCAGCACGACTGGGAGCCGGCCTATCTCGAAAAGACCCGCGACACGGTGTTCCGCAACACCTTCAAGGACATCGAGCACATTCTTCACACCTGCTCGGGGAACGGCACGCGCTTCGAGTTCGAGTGCTACGACATCGGCCATCTCTATACGCTGGCGCATTTTCTCGACCGCGGCCTCGTCAAGCCGCCGCTGTTCGTGCAGTCGGTGTTCGGCATCCTCGGTGGCATCGGCACCCATGCCGAGGACGTCGCGCATATGCGCCGCACCGCCGACCGGCTGTTCGACGGCGACTATGTCTGGTCGGTGCTCGGCGCGGGCCGGCACCAGCTGCCGATCACCACGATGGCCGCCGCGATGGGCGGCAATGTCCGCGTCGGCCTCGAGGATTCGCTCTGGAACGGTCCGGGTCAGCTGGCCGGCTCGAATGCCGACCAGGTCGGCCGCATCCGCCAGGTTCTCACCGGCCTCGGCCTGGAGATCGCCACCCCCGCGGAGGCCCGCGAAATACTGTCGCTGAAGGGCGGCGACCTCGTGAACTTCTGAGAGCGGCGGCCGCTCAAGGCTCGCGGCCGGGCCCGCGGGCCGCCAGCACCTTGCGCAGACGGACGTCGCGGTCCTCGACCAGCGTGCGGACCGGACGGCCCGCATAGGAGCGTTCCACCGCCTCCGTCACGCGCGCCTTCAGTCCTGCGTCCGGCACGGGGCTGCCGAGATCGCCCCAGAGCTTTTCCTGCATCGGCGCGAACATGTCCCAGAACCCCGCCATGCCGCGCTCGCCGCCGGCGAGGTGATAGGTGAGGAACGGCCCCATCAGAGCCCAGCGAGGGCCCGGACCCTCGCTCACCGCCCGGTCGATGTCCTCGGCGGAGGCGACGCCGCTCTCCAGGAGGTGGATCGCCTCACGGAAGATCGCCGCCTGCAGGCGATTGGCGATATGGCCGTAGATCTCCTTCTCCAGCCGCACCGGGACCTTCCCCAGGCGCGCGTAGAAGGCCTCGGCCGTCACAAGAGCCGCTTCCCGCGTCTGCTCCCCGCCCGCCACTTCGACCAGCGGCACGAGATGCGGCGGGTTGAAGGGATGGCCGAGCACCACGCGGCCCGGATCGGCGCAGGCGCTCTGCATGGCGGTGACGGTGATCGCCGACGAACTCGATGCGATCACCGCATGCCTCGGCGCCGCGGCATCGATGCGGCGCATCAGTTCGATCTTGGCGTCCTGACGCTCGATCGCGTTCTCCTGGACGAAGTCCGCCGCCGCGCACGCGGTCTCGAGATCCCGCGAGAAGCGCAGGGCGCCTCGCTCGCCCCGCGCGAGAACGGCGTCGGGGAGCGAGGGCCAGAACCGGTCGACGCTTGCCCGCAATTCGGCCTCGGCGTTCTCCCGGATGTCGGTCGCGACGACGTCGAGCCCGTGCGCCAGGAAGAGGCAGGTCCAGCTCGCCCCGATGATGCCGGTGCCGACGACCGCGACGGTCTTGATCTCTTGTCCGGGCACGTCTTCCCTCCCTGCGTCGGCCCTTTCAGCCGACCCTGCTGATCGTCGGTCGGTCGGCCGGCGCTCGCCTGCGAGGGCAACGGCCCCACGGTCTCTCCCATTCCAACCGCCGGCCCTATCCGACGCAAGCGCGTTTCGACCGGAATTGGCGAATGAGCCCAACTTCTTGCCGCCACGCCCGCCAGCGGCTCCGGCGCACCGGTCCGACGCCTGGCGATGCTCGCCGTTCCTTCGTCGGCATCCCCTCCGTCCGGTGATGGTGCGGAAACTCCCCTGCCCGAACATCGATCGGCCGAGCAGGCCATCAGACCGCGCCGGGCGGCGGCGCGGCTCCTCGACCACGATGCCTCTTTCCGATTTTCATTTTCGATCACAATTATGATTGACAGTGATCAATCTAAGGATAATCATGATCGAAACGTGATCAAAAATGGCAGCGGGATGAAGCACGACCGCCTTTCGGCCATCAGGCAGATGCTCTACAGCTCCGGCAGCAGCTCTATCGAGGAGATCGCCGAGGCGGTCGGCGCGTCGCCGGCGACGATCCGGCGCGATCTTCTGGCGCTGGAGTCGAGCGGGGCGGTGACCCGCACGCGCGGCGGCGCCCGCATCGCCGACAGCGTCGGCATCGAAGTCGCCTTCCAGCAGCGCGAGCAGCAGAACCTTTCCGCCAAGCGGGCGATCGCCGACAGCGCCTTCGAAAAGCTGACGCCGCATTGCTCGATCTTTCTCGACGCCGGGACGACGGTGCTGCAGCTCGCCCGCTGCATCCGCCTCAACCCGATGCCGCTGTCGGTCTTCACCAATTGCGTCGTCACCGGCCAGTTCCTGATGGACGTGCCGGGCATCAAGGTGACGCTGATCGGCGGCACGCTGCGCACCGAGAACGCCTCGATGGTCGGGAGCCTCGCCGAGGACATGCTGGAGCGGCTCTGGTTCGACCAGCTCTTCCTCGGCGCCGGCGCGGTCGCCCCGGATGCCTGCATCTACAGCCTGGACGAAGCCGAGGCGCGGCTGAACGAGAAGATGCTCGCCCGCGCCAGCCTGAAGACGCTGCTCGTGGACTCCAGCAAGTTCGGCAAGCGGCTGACCTACCGCGTCGCGGCACTGTCGCCGGAGATCGAGATCGTGACCGACGACGGCATCGACCCCTCCTGGGAGCGTCGCCTGCGGGACGTCGGCTGCAGGCCGCTCCTCGTCAGCCCCCAGGACAGCGCCCGGGAGGCTGCGCGATGAGCCTTGTCCTCGGTGTCGACAGCGGCGGGACGAAGACGCTCGCGGCACTCGCGGACGAGAGCGGCAAGGTCGTCTGGCTGGGCCGCTCGCCGAGCCTCGACCCGTCCGGCGAAGCGCCTTGGCCGTCGATCCTGCAGGCGTTGCTCGCCGGGATCCCGAAGCTTGCCGAGGTTGCCGCAGCCGCCTTCGGCCTGCCCTTTAACGGCGAAGTGGCTGCCTACACCGCCGAGCAGGAGCGCGTCGTCGGCCAGATGATGCCGGCTCTGCGCGTGGTCGACAATGACGTGCGCATTGCCTTCGACGGCGCCTTCGCCGGCAAGTCCGGCGCGCTGATCCTCGCCGGGACCGGCTCGATGGCCTGGTCGAGCCTCAACGGTCCGGGCGATCCGCATGTGCGGGTCGGCGGCTGGGGCGACGTCTTCGGCGACGAGGGCAGCGCCTTCTGGATCGGGCGCGAGGCGCTCGCCGCGGTCTCGCGTGAACTCGACGGCCGGGCGCCAAACTCGGGATTCTCGGGCGCGATCCTCAGGGAGCTCGCGATCGATCCGTCGGAGCTGATCGCCTGGTGCTACGGGCGTGAGAACCGGCGGAGCGCCGTCGCGGGTATCGCGCCGACCGTCTCCAAACTTGCCGATGAGGACGACCCGACGGCTGCGGCGATCCTGCGAAGCGCCGCAGCGGAGCTGGCCGATACGCTGCTTGCCGCCTGGCGCCGCGCGGCGGGCGACCGGCCGCTGCGCTGGACCTATGCCGGCGGCGTCACGGCGAGCGGCTTTCTCATGCAGCGGCTGCAAGAGCGGGTTGGACGCGCGCCGGTCGCGCCCCGGCTGCCGCCCGTCGGCGGCGCGCTCTACCGTGCGGCGCTGAAGGCCGGCTGGAGGGTGACGCCAGCCTGGCTGGAGCGCCTCGACGCATCCCTTCGCGAGCTTTCGATATCCACCGCAAGTCCAACCCTGGAGGCATGAAGATGAAGAGACGTACGTTCCTGTCCCTGATGGCGGCCGCCAACGCCGCGCTCATCGTTCCGTCGCTGCGCTCGGCCAGCGCAGCGTCCGGCACCCTGACGGTGCTGCTGCCGCCCTGGGGGACGATCCCGAAGCAGATGACCGACCGCTTCACCAAGGAGACCGGCATCTCGCTCAACATCCAGACCATGGGCTGGGACGACATCCGCACCAAGATCGTCACGTCCATGGTCGCGCGCACCGCGCCGGCGCAGGCGACCGAGGTGGACTGGTCCTGGGTGGGCCAGTTCGGCGCCGCCGGCTGGTACATGCCGCTGGACATGATCCCGGCCGACACGGTCTCCGACATCCCGACGGCGGAGATCTTCAAGTATGACGGCAAGCTGCTGGCGCTGCCCTACAACAACGACTTCCGCATCCTGATCTACAACAAGGCCCATCTCGACAAGGCCGGCATCAAGGCGCCCCCGCAGACGCCGCAGGAGCTGATGGACCAGGCCAAGACGATCAAGTCGGCCGGCGTCGTGAAATATCCGATCGGACTGCCGATGTCGGCGACGGAAGGCACCTCCACCGCCTGGTACCTCCTCGCCATGGCCTTCGGCGGCGACCTCTTCGACAAGGACTTCAAGCCGCTGTTCACCGACAAGGACTCAGGCGGCTACAAGGCGCTGCAGTTCGAGGCGGAGGCCCTGAAGGCCGGCCTGATCGATCCGGCGGCGACCGGCCTCAAGGACGTCGAGGTGCAGGAACTCTTCAAGAGCGGCAGCGTCACCTTCGACGTCGCCGGCTGGGCCGGCAACCTCGCCGTCTACAGTGACAAGCAGAAGTCCAAGGTCGCCGACCAGGTGGCGGCGGCGCTGATGCCGTCCTCGACCGGCAAGTCGCGCACCTTCGGCCTGCCGGAGGCGATCGGCGTGCCGACCTCGGCCGACAATCACGATGCCGCGGTGACCTTCATCGAATGGATGGCGAAGCCCGAGAACGAGATCGAGATCTACAACACGCTCGGCGACCTGCCGCCGCGGCTCAGCGTGCTGAAGACGCTGAACGACGAGGGCAAGCTGTTTGCCGGCGACAAGCTGCTCGCCCAGGCGAAGACCGTCGAGCCGCTGTTCAAGCAGGGCACGCCCGGCTGGTATCCGGAGTTTTCCAGCGCCGTCTCCAGCACCATCAACCAGCTGGCCAAGGGCCAGATGACGGTCGACCAGGCGGTCGCCCAGATCGCCGACCGCGCCGAGTCGGCGAAGAACCGCTGAGGGGCGCCGGCCGCATGGCAACCGACACCACATTCGCCAGGCGGCCGGCCTTCGGCGGCGAGGCGGCCCTCGGGCTCGCCTTCGTCGTGCCGATCGTCGTGATCATGGGGGGCCTGGTCTTCATGCCCCTCGTCACGACGGTCGTCGACAGCTTCTACCGCGTCGATCCGATGCGCGCCGGCCAACCCTTCGTGGGCCTGCAGAACTATGCCGGGCTCTTCACCGACAGCAACGTCCAGACCTCCTGGCTGAACACCTTCGCCTATGTGCTGATGGCAGTGACGCTGGAGACGCTCGGGGGCCTTGCGGCTGCCCTGCTCCTCAACTCGGTCCGCTACGGCCGGCAGTTCCTCCTCGCCGCCGTGGTCCTGCCCTGGTGCCTGCCGCCGGTGGTCAACGCCATCGTCTGGCTGTGGATCTACAATCCGAGCTACGGCCTGTTGAACCACGTCCTGCTGTCGCTCGGCGTCATCGGCCATCCGCATGTCTGGTTCAACGACCGCGGCACCGCCCTCTTCCTGATCACGCTCGTCCATGTCTGGCGCATGACGCCGCTGACGGCGATCATCCTCCTCGCCGCGCTGCAGAGCGTGCCGAAGGACCTCTACGAGGCCGCCAAGCTCGACGGCGCCGGGGCGGTCAAGTCCTTCCGCCTGGTGACGCTGCCGCTGATCTCGGGCGGCCTCGCCATCGCCATGAGCCAGTCCACCGTCTTCGCCTTCAACCTCTTCGACGAGGCCTGGATCATGGGCGGCTCCGGCCTCGACACGCGCTCGGTCATCATCCAGGTCTACATGTCCGCCTTCCAGAACCTGCGGTTTTCCTACGGCATGGCGCTGTCGCTCCTGGCGATGATCGCCTCGCTGGTCGTCTCGCTCATCTACGTCCTCAAGGTCTATCGCGAAACGAGGATGGACTGATGGCGAAGCGCACGTTCACCGGCGCCGCGCCGACCGCGGCCAAGATCCTCGGGATCCTCGTGCTCCTGTTCTGGTCGCTCGGGCCGATCTACTGGGCGCTGGCGACCAGCCTGACGCGGCCGGACGAGCTCGTCTCGAAGACGGCGCACTTCTGGCCGGCCCACGTGACGCTCGAGCACTATGCCCGCCTGTTCGGCGGCTCCAGCGTCTCCCAGGGCAATACCGTGCAGTCGGTCTGGCCGGAGTTCTCGGCCGCGCTCGTCAACAGCCTCGTCACCTCGCTCGGCGCCACGATCGTCACCGTGGCGATCGCCGCCTTCGGTGCATACGCATTTGTACGGCTGAACTTCCCCGGCCGGAACATGCTGTTCGTGCTCGTGGTCGCCACGATGGCGATCCCGGCCTACACGGTGATGATCCCGCTCTACCGGCTGATGATCCAGCTCGGCCTGATCGACACCTATGTCGGGATCACGCTGATCTACACCTCGGCTTTCCTGCCGCTGGCGCTCTGGCTGATGCGCACCGTCTACCAGGCGATGCCGATCTCGCTGGAAGAGGCGGCGTGGCTGGATGGGGCGGGCCGCGTCTACACGCTGCTGCGCATCGTCCTGCCGCTCGCCGCGCCCGGGCTGATCGCCGCGGCGCTTCTCACCTTCCTCAACGCCTGGGGACAGTTCATCGTACCGCTGGTGTTTTCGCCGACGCTCGCGACCAAGCCGCTGACCGTCCTGATCCCGGAATTCGTCACCCGCAACTACGTCGACTACGGCCTGATGAACGCCGCGGGCATTCTCGCGATCATTCCGCCGATCGTGCTCGTCGTGTTCCTGAACCGCTACCTCGTCAGCGGGCTGATGGCCGGCGCCCAGAAATAACAAGCAGAAACTTGATCCTAAGGAGGCTGGTGATGAGTGTCACCGAGCGCGTCATCTACGAGCAGTTCCCGTTCTGGGAGAAGGCCCTCGAGGCGGATCTGCCGCCCCTTCCGGACCGGACGATCGTCTTCGTCGGCTGCGGCACGTCCTACTACCTCGCCCAGACGCTCGCCGCATCCTGCAATCTCCAAGGGCGGACGGCCCTCGCCGTGCCGGGCGCCGAGTGGGACCTGCACCGCCGCGCCTATGTCGGCGAGCGGACCGATCTCTGCGTCGTCGGCCTGTCGCGCAGCGGCGAGTCGACGGAAACGGTCCGGGCGCTGCGCACGGCCGCCGCTGCCGGAATGGACACGCTGGCGATCACCTGCGCGGACGGCAGCGCCGTCACCAAGGCGGCCGCGCGCTCGGTCTATCTTCCGACCCATGCCGAGGAAGGCGTCGTCATGACCGCCTCCGCGAGCCTGATGCTGCTCGCCGGGCTGCGGATGGCCGGCGTCGCCGTCGACACCGACATCGTCGATGCCGCCAAGGCTGCGCTCCGCGCCATGGAACAGGGCGGCTCCGCCATCGTCGCGGGCCGGCGGCACTTCGTCTATCTCGGTGCCTCGGCGCTCTTCGGCATCGCCGCGGAAGGCGCCCTGAAGCTGCAGGAAATGAGCCTCAGCTACTCGCAGTTCTTCCATCCGCTCGAATACCGGCACGGCCCGATCAGCCTCGTCGACGACGAGACGCTGGTGGTCCTCCTCTATACGCCGCAGACCCGGGCCGAGGAGGAGAAGGTCGCGCGCGACGTCCGCGACAAGGGCGCGGCGGTCGTCGGCATCGGCGGCGAAGGCGATCTGTCGATCCCTATGCAGGCGGACGGCCTCGCCCGGGCCCTGGAGATGCTGCCCGCCCTGCAGCTCTTCGGCGAGCAGGTCGCCCGCACCAAGAACATCGACACCACCGCGCCGCGCCACCTGACCAAGGTGGTGACGCTGTCCTGAGGCCGCGGCCGCCGGACCGCCCCGCAGCATTTCGAACCCTCAGGAGACACGCCGGATGGCTGCCGTCGACATCAAGGACCTGCGCAAGAACTACGGCAAGATCGAAGTCATCCACGGCGTCGATCTCGCCATCGCCGAGGGCGAGTTCGTCTCGCTGATCGGCGCGTCCGGCTGCGGGAAGTCGACGCTGCTGCGGATGATCGCGGGGCTCGAGCCGATCACCGGCGGCCGCATCTCGCTCGACGGCCGGGTGATCAACGACGTCGCGCCGAAGGACCGGGACATCGCGATGGTGTTCCAGAACTATGCGCTCTATCCGCACCTGACCGTCGCCGAGAACATGGGCTTCAGCCTGCGCCTGCGGAACGTCAAGAAGGCCGACATCGCTCCGGCCGTCCGGCAGGCGGCGGAGCTGCTCGGCCTCGAGCCCTATCTCGACCGCTACCCCAAGGAACTGTCCGGCGGCCAGCGCCAGCGCGTCGCGATGGGCCGGGCGATCGTGCGCAAGCCGCAGGTATTCCTCTTCGACGAGCCGCTGTCGAACCTCGATGCCAAGCTGCGCGTCCAGATGCGCTCGGAGATCCGCGGCCTGCAGAAGCGGCTCGGCACGACCTCGATCTACGTCACCCACGACCAGATCGAGGCGATGACCATGTCCGACAAGATCGTGGTGCTGAACGCCGGCCGTATCGAGCAGGTCGGCGCGCCGCTGGAGGTCTACGACCGCCCGGCCAACGTCTTCGTCGCCTCGTTCATCGGCTCGCCGTCGATGAACCTCTTCGACGGGACGATCGAGCGGTCGGGCGCGGATGCGGTGGTGCGGGTCGGCTCGCTTGCCGTGCCGCTCGCCCCCGGCAGCGCCGCCGAGGATGGCACGGAGGTCGTCCTCGGCATACGGCCGGAGCATCTGCGGCTCGCGGCGGAGGCGGACGCCGGCGCCGTCCTGCCGATGCGGGTGGACCTCGTCGAGCCAACCGGAGCGGAACTCCAGCTGTCCGGCGAGATCGCTTCCGTGCCCGCGACCGTCGCCTTCCACGGCCGGCCGGACGTGCAGGAGGGAGAGGTGATCCGCCTGGCCGCCGACGCTGCGTCCCTGCACCTCTTCGACAAGGCGAGCGGCCGTCGCCTCAACTGAGAGGGTTCCGCAGAGGCCGGCGACGTCGGGCCGGTGACGGAGCGCCAGCTCCGTCCCTCTGCCGCGCCGCCCGTTCCCGGCACGGGCAGCGGCAGCGCCCGTAGCCGCCGCCCTGCCCTCAACGACGCGACCGTCGCGCGGCTCAGTCGGCGTCGGTGGCGAAGGCGTAGTCGTCGAGGACGGCCTCGACGCTGCCGAGAAGCAGCGCACGCGCCGTCGGCGTCACGGCTCCGGCGGCGACCTTAACGTAGAGCCGGCCGAGATACTGGCTGACGAGGGTCAGCGGGATGCTGCGATCGCCGAGCGCCGCCAGGAGATCGTCGACCGCCTTTCCGGCGGCCGGTTCCGGCCAGTAGTAGCGGATCCGGTCGCTGAACGAGAAATGCCGTTCCACCGCCTGCTGCTGCGGCGTGCCCGGATAGTACTTCTTCCAGTTGCCCGGCGCTGCCAGCATCACCTCCTCCATGACCGCCGGCAGAGGCGTGCGGTCCACGTCCGGAACCAGCACCGCCGCGATCGCGTCGAGACCGTAGAGCGCCTCGCGCAGCGCGAAGGTAAGGCCCGGCCCGACCTTCAGGATCGAGAAGCCGTCGTCGACCAGCGCCTTCAGCGCCTCGCGCGGCTGGTAGTCGGTGGAATGCGCCTCGAAGACGAACTGCGGCATCTGCCCGAGGGTCGCCGAGAGCGCCCGCGCCGCCTCCGGCCGGTAGACCACCACATCGGCATTGCCGAACTCGACGCCCGGCTGCACGACGGCCGCGATGGCGCGCGAGAAGGCGTCGTCGAGGCCGCGAGCGGTGAAGGCCTCGCGGTGCACCTCGACGGTGGCGAGCGCCGCTTCGGGCTGCGTCACCTGCAGATGGTCGAGCGCCTCCAGTGCGCCGCCGGGGACCGGCACCTCGGTGCCGACGACATAGACGGGCTTCGTCCCCGCAAGATTCGCCTCGCAGACCGCGGCGAGCCGCGCCGCCCGCTCGGCGGTGGTGCGATCGTCGAGCGCCACCGTCTCGCCGGCGCAGCCCATCGAGGTGTCGAGGTGGATCTTGGTGAAGCCGGCGGCCGCAAAGGCGGCGATCATCGCCTCGGCCTTCGCCATCGCTTCCTCGGCCGGTCGGTCCTTCCACGGATTGGGGCCGAGATGGTCGCCGCCGAGGATCAGCCGCTCGAGCGGAAAGCCGACCTTTGCCGCGATGACCTCGACGAAGCGTCGGAAGTCCGCCGGCGTCATGCCGGTATAGCCGCCGTCCTGATTGACCTGGTTGCAGGTCGCCTCGATCAGGACGTCGGCATTCCACGCCTTGCCGTGGGCGAGCGCCGCCTCGATGACGAGCGGGTGCGCCGAGCAGACGGAGGTGATGCCGGCGCGCTTGCCGTCGGCGTGAAGCGCCGGAAGCTGGCGCAGGCGTTCGGTGGCATTGGTCATCTTTGGCTCTCCAGGAAGGCTTCGACTTCGGCGAAGGTGGCGGTGCCGGCCATGGGGCCCTTCTTCGTCACCGCGAGCGCACCGCAGGCATTGGCGAAGCGGAGCGCCCGCTCCGGCGGCTCGCCGCGGAGCCAGAAGCTGACGAAGGCGGCGCCGAAGCAGTCGCCGGCTCCGGTGGGATCGACTTCCTCGACCGGGAAGGCCGGCGCTTGCACGGCGCCGGCGTGGTCATAACAGGTAGCGCCCGCAGCGCCCTTCTTCACGACGACCGCAGAGACGCCGCGGGCCAGGATTTCGGCGGCGGCCGCCGCCTCGTCCCCGACGTCTGCGAACAGGAAGAGTTCGTCGCCGCTCGGCAGGAAGAGGTCGGTCCTGTCCAGCACGAATTCGAGCGCCTCGCGCCGGCCGGGAGCGTCCAGCATCTCCTTGCGGATGTTCGGGTCGAACGAGACCGTCCCGCCCCTGCCCCTCACCGCCTCGATGCCGGCCTTCACCACCGCGATCACCCGCTCCGAGAAGAGCGAGGAGCCGGTGACGTGAAAGTGGCCGGCGGTCGCGAGCAGCGCCCGCCCCGGCTCGTCCAGCGCGATCAGGCCGCTGGCGCTGTTCTGGATGTTGAAGACGAAGTGGCGCCGTCCGTCCGCCTCGTAGCGCACGAAGGCGCTCCCGGTTGCGGCGCCGTCATGCACGGCGATCGCCGAGACGTCGACGCCGCTCTCCTCGAGCCGCCGGATGTTCAGCCGGCCGAAATCGTCCGCGCCGACGCTGGCGATGATGGCGGCGGGCTGGCCGAGCCGCCCGGCCTGATCGATGAAGATCGCCGGCGCGCCGGAGGGAAACGGCCCGACGAGCGGACCCGGCGTCAGAAAGCTCTGGCCGATGTCGCGCGCCATGATCTCGACGAGGATCTCGCCGGCGGTGACGATCTTGCGCATGCCTCCTCCGCTGGTCTCGCAGCCGAACCGGCCCTCTTCCATCGCGTGCCTCGGATCTATCGCCCGGACTCCCGGGCGTCAACTTGACATTTTACGCGCGTAAAGATCTGGTCGAAGTTCGACGATGTGGCCTGATCGCTCTTTCGGCGCGGCGGACAGTTCGGTGAATGACGAGAAAGCAGGCGATGCGGCGGAGCGAGGCGTGAGCCAGAAGCCGATCCGGACGATGGATGAATTCGCGCAGGCGAGTGGCGTTTCCCGCCCGACCCTGTCGAAGTATTTCGACGATCCGCAGAGCGTGCGCGCCGCCACCCGGCGCCGCATCGAGGCGGCACTGGAGACGTCGGGCTACCGGCCGAACCTCTTCGCCCGCAACCTCAACCGCCGGCAGACCCGCCATGTCGGCGTGATCGTCCCGCACCTCACCGATCCCTTCTATGCCGAACTGGTGCGGCGGATCGAATTGCGCTGCCTCGATGCCGGCTTCTGGCCGATCGTCATCGCCTCGCACGGCTCGCCCGATCTGGAGGCGCGAGCCGTCGACACGCTGATCGCGCTGAAGGTCGCCGGCGCCCTCATGGCACCGCTCGGCGCGGCGAGCGACGCGGCGCTGCTTTCGCGTCTCGGCATCGATATCCCGCTGGTCCTCCTGGACGCGCCGCTGGAGGGCCGCGCGCCTTTCGTCGGCACCGACAACCGGCAGAGCCTGGCGCTGATCACCGAATATCTCTGCCGCACCGGCGCGCATCCCGCCTTCGTCGAGATGCCCGAGGTCAACCGCAACGCCGCCGAGCGCCGAGCTGCCTACATCGAAACCGTGCAGCGGTTCGGGCTGGAGCCGATCCTGATCGGCGGCGGCGGCGCGCCGAGCTGGGACTTCGAGGCACTCGGCATCGCCGAGGTGGCACGGCTCCTCGACGGGCCCGGCCTGCCGACGAAGGCGCTGCTCTGCGCCAACGACCGGATCGCCTTCGGCGCCATGGCGGCGGCCTTCGAGCGCGGCCTGACGATCGGGCGCGGCGACGGCTGCGACCTTCGGATCGCCGGCCATGACGACCATCCGCTCAGCCGCTACACCTGCCCGCCGCTCACCACCGTCGCGCAGGACGTCGCCGCCCTCGCCGAACGCAGCACCGAAATGCTGTTCGAAGCGCTGCAGAACGGCGATGCGCCGGCGAAGGACCTGCGGCTGCCGGCGCGGCTGGTGATGCGGGACTCGGCCTGAGCGTCCATCCCCGCACAGATGGCCGCGGCTCTGTCGGCCGGTCGGTTCGAACGGGCCCCGATCCGGCCGTCTCGGCGCCTGCCGACGCATCGACCGCTCATGTTCCTATCACTTCGGGTGCCGGTACCGCAGGCGCGGTCGCAAAGTGGCAGGCGGGAGCGATGACGCCGACGCTGGGTTCCGGCCGCAATCCGTCGCGTTGCGCTGTCACCCGGCCAGCCCGGAACCGGGCTTCCCGATGCCGTAGCGGACGCCGGGCCAAGCGCTTCGCGCGGTCTTCATGATCCGCGCGACCTCGCCACTCGGATGCACCGTCCTTGGAAGATCTTGATGCCGTCCTGCGTACAGCCGCCTGTCCACCGCCTCGGCCAAGGTCTTTAAGGACCTTCTATTCTCCCAAGTGAGCTTCCGAAAGCCTCGCCCCATGGAAGACATCATCGCGGCGTCGACATAACCAAGCGGAAGACAAACAGAACCGCGCACTGTGGCTCATACGCACTTTACATCTTACTATAGGTAAGCATAGCTTCCCCTGCTGGGTAGAGATCGGCCTCGGGCCGGACGCTGCCGGCCGGCGGTGCGGCGCAGGAGCGGGTCGAGCGATCCGAGGGGACTCCTGTGGCGGCATGGCCGGTGCGAAGGGGCATGGATGCCGCTCCGGTATCTGTTTCGATGATGAAGTCATGCTTGCGATCGGCAGGCATGACGCGGAGCCGGCTTCGAGGTGGGGACCTCGCGGCGCAGCACCCGTCGGCTTGGCCGGCGTGGTCGCCCGCGCGAGAGCGATGAGGGGACGCATGATGCGTAGCGGGGGACCGGACGACGCCGCAAAAACGGCTCGATCCGAACATGGCGGAGCGGCAGGGTCGCTGCGCAGAAGGTCGGCCCGTGCGCCGCGTCGGCCGGAAAAGGACGCGTGTGCCTGGTCGCCGCTCGCCTGGCTCCTGGCGGCGCTCGCGTGCAGCGTCGCCGCGCCAGGCACCGCGGCTGCCGCCACGACGGATGCCGCGCCGGCCGAGGCCGCGACGGTCGAGCCGAACGTTGCGCCTCGCGCCGAGCCGGGCGCGCTTGCGCAGATCCGAACCCGGCGCGAGGCGCTGTTCGCGCGGATGCTGGCGAACCCGTCCGACCTCGACACCGCATTCGAATATGCCGCCCTGTCGTCCCAGGCGGGCGATCTCGAGGCCGCGATCGCGACACTCGAGCGCATGCTGATCTTCGCGCCCGGCCTGCCTCGGCTGCAACTGGAGCTCGGCGTCCTCTACTACCGGCTCGGCGCCTACGAGACGGCGAAGACCTATTTCCAGGGCGCGCTGGGGGCACCCAACGTGCCCGAACCGGTCAAGGCCAAGGTCGAAAGCTACCTCGCGGCGATCGACAAGGACCAGCAGATCGACACGTTCTCCGGCATCATCGTCTCCGGCGTGCGCTGGCAGTCGAACGCCAACGCCGCGCCGCAGGACAGCCGCATCCGGCTGAACGGGGTCGACTTCCTGCTGAACGGATCGGCGCTCGGACAGTCCGACGTCAACGGCTTCGTCGCGGGCAGCTTCCGCTATTCCCACGACCTGCAGAACCAGGGCGACCGGCTCGAAGCGACGCTGAAGACCTATGGGGCCCTCTATGCCGACCACGACGAGCTGAACACCGGTCTTGCGGAACTGACGGTCGGCCCGGTCTTCGACCTCGAGCGCTTCGAGATCGCCCGCGCTTCACTCGAAATCTACGGCATTCTCGGCGGCGTGACGCTGAACAGCGATCCCTATCTCGCCTCGGGCGGCGTCGGGATGAACTTCGTCAAGGTCATCGACCCGCGCACGCGCGTCATCCTGACCGGCGAATACCGCTACGAGGACTTCCACGACACCATCCTCAGACCGACGTCCTCCAACCGCAACGGCGACCGGTACCGCGGTGCGCTCTCCTTCCAGCACCAGTTCTTGTCGAACCTGATCGGCTACGCGACCGTCGAGGCCGATCGGCGCGATGCGGATGCCGCCTTCGAGAGCGTGACGGAGGTCGACATCACGGTCGGCGGCAAGCTGAACTTCTCCGCCCCTTTCACCATGCCGACCAGCGATCCTTGGACCGCCGGTCTGGCCGTCGGCTATGTCCACCGCGACTACGACAGTCCGGACCCGGTCTTCAGCAGCACGATCGCGCAGGAAGTGCACGAGGGCTTCGTCGAGGGCACGCTGGAAGTCCCGATCCGCGACGGTTGGTCCGTCCAGGCGTCGGCGAGCTATCGCGACGTCCATTCGAACTACGATCTCTACACCTACGACAATGTCAGCACCTCGCTCGGCATTGCCAAGCGCTTTTGACGAGGCTCGCCATGCGTCATTCCCAGCGGCTTATGTCGACCATCTCGATCCTGGCGCTCGCGGCCAGTCCGGCCTTCGCACAGTCCGTCGGCGTCACAGCCGCCGTCAACCAGAAGGCGACGGGCTCGCGTCCCGTCCGCACGATCAGCCTCGGCGGCAATATCATCCACAACGAGCAGATCACCACCGACCAGGCGGGTCTCGTGCAGATCCTGTTGAAGGACGGGACCGCCTTCACCGTCAGCCCGAAATCGCAGATCACCGTCGACAGCTTCGTCTACGATCCGAACGCCGGCACGGCCAAGGTCGCGGCGACCTTGAGCAAGGGCATCTTCCGGTTCGTCGGCGGGAAGACGTCCAAGACCCCGAACGGCGTCACGCTGAACACGCCGGTCGGGACGGTGGGCGTGCGCGGCGCGGTCGTCGACCTCGATCTCAGCGGCAGCGGCCTGACGACGTCCCGCTCCGGCTGCCCCTATCCCCAGCATGTCGATTTCATCTTCGGCGACGAGATGACGGTCACGGGCGCAGGCCGGCCGCCGCAGCGGGTCTACAAGCCGGGCTATTCCGTAGTCACAGATCCCACCGGCCGCGACAGGAACTCGCGCACGGTGGTCAAGACGCCGCCGGAATGCGTCTCCCAGATCCAGTTGGCGCTGTCCGGGCGGCCGGGCACGCATGGCGGATCGACCCGGCATCCGACCGATGCGATCGTCGTCGCTAGCGGCATCGCCGAGACCAACTCCAACGTCACGCCGCCGTTCAACCACCCGCCGACGCCGACCCCCCGCCCTGAGCCTCCGCTCGATGCGGACCGGCCGGTGATCGCCGGCGCCTCGCAGGACGAGCTCCGGCAGGATGCGATAGACGAACAGAACGGCACGGGCGGCGGGCCGCAGACGATCCCGGTGCGGGTGCTGACGGCAGGGGCGACCTATGGGCCGTTCTCTAACCCCGGCGCCTCGCAGGACGAGCTCCGGCAGGATGCGATCGACGGACAGAACGGCACGGGCGGCGGGCCGCAGACGATCCCGGTGCGGGTGCTGACGGCAGGGGCGACCTATGGGCCGTTCTCTAACCCCGGCGCCTCGCAGGACGAGCTCCGGCAGGATGCGATCGACGGACAGAACGGCACGGGCGGCGGGCCGCAGACGATCCCGGTGCGGGTGCTGACGGCAGGGGCGACCTATGGGCCGTTCTCGAACCCCGGCGCAATCGGCTTGGTCGGAGGATCTGCCGAGACCGACGAAGTCGCCAATCTCCAAGTCCAGGCAGGAACCACCACAGGCACCGGCGCCATCTCCAAGGGCACGCTCACGCTGCCGATCTACGACGACGATCACTTTTCGTCGCATCCCATCGCAGCTGCGAGTGGCGCCACTCTCGCCGGGCAGCCGCTGACCGGAACTGCGTATTCCGGCGTGGATGGATTTACCGCTTACGTGCTCGCGATCGACGGCGATCATTCACAGCCGCTCTACGGGGTGCGCGGGACACCCGTGCAGAACGTCGGTGTGTTCGGCAATGGTGACATCCGCACTTACTCGTTCACGAGAGATATGATGCAGGATCTGCCGGTGCCGTTCATGCGTGCCGCTGCTTTGGGTACTGATTACAGCAGCGCAACGATCTCTCCCTTCTACGTCGCTGAACCGGCTAACGGTACGTCGGATCCGACGGTGTTCCAGGCCTGGCTGTCGATCAAGGGATCGGGTGCCGACCAGACGAGCGGCGTCGGCATCAGTGTCGGCGCGCTTTCTGCAAACACAAGCGGAAGCTTGAGCATCGACTACGGCAGGCGCGGAAGCTATCGCTCAGGGAGCACTCAGCCGTCGTCTTTCCTCAGCGGCGCAATCAGCTCGATTTCCGCCCCTGGGGGTGGGAACGAGATATTCGGCTCGAACGGCCAAAACCTCGTACTTTCCGCCGACTCGGAAATCCTGGACTTTCTGTCGGACAGTCCGGCTAATGGGAGCGGATATGAAAACTTCTCGACGCTACATGTTCTCGATCTGGAGAAGGAGCAATCGCAGCAGGATTTCTTAACTGGCCAGGCGACGACCCGGGTCCTCGGAGAATCGAAGCTGCTCGGCTATGCGGCCGGCACCGTGGAGATACATTCCCCCACTAGCACAGCCACCGGCGGCGGAAACCTGGTCTCCCGGCCCGCGACGAGCGAGGCCGAACTCTCGAATATGCAGGTGGCTTTCGACCGACAGAGGAATTCGGTCGGCGGAGAGATCCAGCTTGACAGCCCCTATGGAGACTCGAGCCTTCGCGTTGCGTTTGGCGACGGAATCAACGGCAATGGCAGCTACGGCCCATCCAGCTACATAGATGATGACAAATATGCTGCCGCGCGAAATAAAAATCCCGCGCGCACATATATAGATTCGAACAACGGGAATAACTCTACGCGCTACTATCAGAAAGAAGGCACCAATAACAGAACATACTTTGTTTCCGGCGACGCCGTCCCGCAAACGACCCTCCTGCCGAACGGCCGACTATGCGACTGCAAATTCCTCGAATGGGGGTGGTGGGGAACGCAGATCCGCGCGGTGGACGCCGCATCAGGCACCGAAGTCGCCGAATCGAGCGTCCATCTCGGCACCTGGGTCGCCGGCGACGTCTCCACCCTGGCGCAGGTCGACGCTGCGGTGACCAGCAACATGACCGCGACCTTTTCCGGCAACGCCGTCGGCAACGTCATCAACGGCAATGCCAACTATATCGCCTCCGGCAGCATGGACATGCAGTGGAACTTCGGCAGCCGCACCGGCGACATGCAGATCGGCCATTTCGATGGGCGCAACTTCGCCGGGCCGCTCAACCTGCCGAACGGCAGCAACGTCTATGAGGGCTTCATCAGCGAAGCGTCGGACGGCGCCGCAGGCGCGATCCACGGCGCCTTCGTCAACGACGGCGCCAACACACTCGCGGGCACGATCGGCAACTTCAACCTCGAGACGTCCGGCGGCGCGTGGTCGGCGACGGGCGTCTTCGCCGGGCAGCGGACGGGGTCGGGCACCGGAACCAACAACTGATGGTCCGAATGCGCGCTGTGGTTCCGGCACGGCATCCGGCGCGGCGGCGGTGTCATCGGCGGCGCATGTCAGATCGCCGCCAGCCGGCCGAGAACCGCGTCGACGACGATGTCGGAGGGGTCGCGCTCGATCCAGGCGAGGAATTCGGGCCGGGCCGCGCGGCAGCGGGCATGCATGGCCGCATCGTCCCGCGCCCGGTTCACCGCCTCGATCAGCCATCGCCCGCTCGCCGCGCCGATGGCGATCGCCATGCCGAGCCCGCGCTCGGTGACGAAGCGCCCGCCGATCTCGTTGTTCTGCTCCTTGGCGAGGATCACCTGCGGGATGCCAGCGGCGAGGCAAGCCGTCGTCAGCTGCGATCCGCCATGATGGACGACGCAGCGCGACTGCGTCAGGATGAGATCGGCCGGAACCGCGTGGTCTTCGATCGTGAAGCGGTCCGCCGGGAAACGGGCCCGGTTGGCATCCGTCAATCCCGGCATATAGAGCCGCGCCGGACCGGGAAGAGCGGCGAGCGCTTCCATCGCCTCCGGACTCGTTTGGACGAAGCCGTGGAGATAGACGAAGATCTCCCCGCCCTCGCCTGCTTCGATCGGCCGGCGGACGCCCGGAAGATGAGCCGGCAGAAGCTCGCCGCTGCGCGAGGCGGCGTAGACGTCGAAGGCGGCGGGTCCATAGGGAAAGACGCCGTCGATCCTCAGGAGGTCGGCGAGTTCGGCAAGGGGAAGCGCGCCGCACTGCTCGAGACCGGCATTGATCGCGGTCATCACCGTGCGCTGGTCGAAGGACGGCGGCCCGCTCACCCGGTCGTAGAGGGCGAACGCGTCGTCCTTGATCGGCGGCAGGCAGAGGTCGGACCCGAAGGCGAAGACCGGCATGCGGCCACGCGCCGCGAGAATTCCGCCGAAGGCCGTCTCGCACAGCACTGCATCCGGCTCGAAGATCTCGAACAGCCCGCGATAATGAGCGATCGCCGCACCCAGCGTCCTGAAATCGCAGAAGCCGAGATTGGTGAGGACGTCGCCGAGGCCGGTGATCGGCCGTTCCTGCCATGTCAGCGGCGCCCGCCGGCGGGCCGGCCACACGAAGTTCTGCACGACGGGGATGTTCAGCGCGGCGAATTCTCCGGCGAAGTGAGGCTCGTAAAGGGATGCCAGGCATTCGACGCCGGCGCCGCGCAGCCTGAGCGCGACCCCGAGGAGGTTGGCGATGTGCGTTCGGCCGGCACCGAACTCCCAGGCGAGCAGCACACGCTTGCCCGGTGCGGCGCGGGGCGGGCCGCTGGCGTGCGACAGCACATCCTTGTGCGAGTTCATCCCGGCCGAGCCTTTGTCCGACGGACGATGTTCCGATCTCGTGCACATGAAACGGCGGCTTGGCAATGGGCCGGGGGACGGCGCAGGATCCGGTCGAGCCCGCGGGGGCGCGCCGGCCGGATTGCAGTTGGCCACGCCGCGTCGGTTCAGGGAAAGCGAGAGCCTCGATGATCGGACGATGGCTGCGCCACAGCAGCGAGCGCCGCAAGAGCGTGCTGATCTGGACGGTCGGCCTGATGACTCTCGGCATCGGCCTGTCGATCTCGAGCTTCAGTCCGACGACGATCCTCGACCGGCTGACGGTCCTCGTCTTCGACGGCTACCAGCGCGTCCTGCCGCGGCAGGAGTCCGGGGCGCCGGTGGTCGTCGTCGATATCGACGAGGCGTCGATCGCCCAGCTCGGCCAGTGGCCCTGGCCCCGGACCGTACTCGCACGGATGGTGGACCGGCTGGGGGAACTCGGGGCCGCGAACATCGCCTTCGACATGGTCTTTCCCGAGCCGGACCGGACCTCGCTGAAGCAGGTGGTCGAAGAGCTGCGACGCTCCGGCACGGAGATCGAGGTACCGGAAGCGGCGACCCGGATCGACAACGATCAGGTGCTGGCCGAGGCCTTCTCGCGCAACAGCGTCACCGCCGGAATCGCGATCTCCAACGAGACGTCCGGGACGCTCGGGCCGCCGAAGGCCGGCTTCTCCTTCGCCGGCGCCGATCCGAAGAGCTTCCTGCCCACCTACAGGGGCGGCGTGACGAATCTCGCCCCGCTCTCTGAGGCCGCGACGGGCATCGGCTTTTTCTCCTTCCCGCCCGGCCGCGACGGCATCGTGCGCGCCATCCCGATCATCTCCAGCGCGCAAGGAAACCTCTATCCCTCGCTCGCGGCGGAGGCGCTGCGCGTGGCGCAGGCTGCCGGGAGCTACATCGTCAAGAGCACCGGTTCGAACGGCGAGATCGACAGCGGCGAGCCGGCGATGACGGCGCTGAAGGACGGCGCGCTCGAGATCCCGACGGGCCCGGACGGCTCCGTGTGGATCTACTACTCCGGCATGCCCGACCTGAGGGTGATATCGGCAACGGCACTGTTCGATCCGCAACAGCATGACGATCTGGCGCAGGCGATCGACGGCCACATCGTCCTCGTCGGGACGAGCGCCGTCGGACTGCGGGACCTCGTCGCCACGCCGATCGCAGCCTCGATGCCCGGCGTGAAGGTCCATGCCGAGATCATCGACCAGATCATCGGCCAGTCCTTTCTCTCACGCCCCGACTGGGCGAAGGGGGCGGAGACGCTCGCAGCCCTGGTCCTCGGCCTGCTTTTGATCGTCACCGTGCGCGGGACCGGCGCGCTGATCTCCTCGGCCGTCACCATCCTCCTCGTCCTCGCCGCCGTTGCGATTTCGTGGATCGCCTTCGACCAGGCGCATCTGCTGATCGACCCGATCCTGCCGGCGGTGACCGTCGCGACCGTCTTCGCCGTGACGATGCCGCTGCTTCTCCTCATCACCAACCGGGAGAAGACCTTCGTGCGCAACGCCTTCAAGCGCTACCTGTCGCCCACCCTCGTCGAGCGGCTCGCCGAGGATCCCGGCGCACTGGAACTCGGCGGCGAGACGCGCGAGCTGACGGTGCTGTTCTCCGACATCCGCGGCTTCACGGCGATGTCCGAACAGCTGTCGCCGCACGAATTGACGACGCTGCTCAACGCCTTTCTGACCCCGATGACGGACATCCTCCTGCAGTCGGAGGCCATGATCGACAAGTACATGGGCGATGCCATCATGGCGTTCTGGAACGCGCCGCTGCCGATCGAGGACCATCGCCGCAAGGCCTGCCTGGCCGCCCTGCGGATGGTGGCGAAGCTCGATGACCTGAACCGCGAGCGGGGCGAGCCGCTGCGCATCGGGATCGGGCTGAACGCGGGCCCGTGCTGCGTCGGCAATCTCGGCTCCAGGCAGCGGTTCAGCTATTCGGCGATCGGCGACAGCGTCAACGTCGCCTCGCGGATCGAAGGGCTGACCAAGCATTACGGCCTGTCGATCCTCGTCTCCGACGCCGTGCGCGAGGGGGCGTCCGATCTCGCCTTCCTGGCGGTGGAACGCGTGCAGGTCGTGGGGCGGGCCGAGCCGCTCCAGGTGTTCGCGCTTCTCGGCGACGCCGAGATGGCCGCGCGCCCGGACTTTCGGGCGCTCGCCGATGCACATCGCCGGATGATCGCGGCCTACCGGCGGGCCGATACCGCCACGCTCGGTTCGGCCCTCGGCGAAGCGGCCGGATTCGACGTGCCGGAACTGCGCCGGCTCTATGCCACCTATCGCATGCGCTGCGAGGAGTTGCGCAGCAAGCCCGTGCCCGCGGACTGGGACGGCGTCGTGATGGCGCTCGAGAAATAGGCGGGGCGGCACGGCGCCGGACCTACCGTCCGTTCGTCTTGCGCCAGGCTTCGAACGCGGCAAGGTGCGCGTCCTTGGTGCGCGGATAGAGGCCGATGATCGTCGCGCCCGCCTTCACCTGCTCGACGACGAAGTCCTCGTAGGCCGTCATTTCCACCGCCTCGGCGGCGACCTCCTCGGCGAGATGCGCGGGGATGACGATGACGCAGTCGTCGTCGCCGACGATGATGTCGCCGGGAAACACCGGCGCGTCGCCGCAGCCGATCGGCCCGTTGATCTCGATCGCCTCGTGCAGCGTCAGGTTGGTCGGGCTCGACGGGCGCGAGTGATAGGCGGGGATGTCGAGCGCGCCGATGGTGGCGGCATCCCGAAAGCCGCCGTCGGTGACGATCCCGGCCCCGCCGCGCACCATCAGCCGCGTCACCAGGATGTCGCCGGCCGAGGCGGCGCGGGCGTCCTTGCGGCTGTCGATGACCATCACGTGGCCTTCGGGGCACGTCTCGATCGCGACGCGCTGCGGATGCTGCGGGTTGCGGAATTCGGCGAGCTGATTGCGATCCTCGCGCGCCGGCATGTAGCGGAGCGTGAAGGCCGGCCCGACCATGTTGCGCCCCTTCGGCGCGATCGGATGAACGCCCTGGATCACCTGATTGCGCAGCCCGCGCTTGAAGAGCGCCGTGGCGAGCGTCGCCACCGAGACGCCGGAGAGCTTTTCGCGAAGGTCCTGGTTCATGACTGGTCTCTCGATATCGAAGCTTCGGGCGGTCAGATCAGGCCGTTGCGGGCGAGGAACTGCCGCATTGCGGCCTGCTGCGCCTCGGTGAGAGGCCAGGCCGACGGCGGCCGGGTCGGGCCGCAGTCCTGGCCGAGCGCCTGCAGCGCCGCCTTCACGCCGGTGACGTTGGTGCCGTTCAGTTCCTCGGCGCGGATGTCCTCGAAGGCCCGCATGCCGGCGATCAGGTCGCGGGCCCGCGCATAGTCGCCGGCGTCCAGCGCTTCATGGATCGCCACCGACCGCTCCGGCCAGACATTGATGAGGCCGGAGGTGAAGCCCCGCGCCCCAACGGCATAGAGCGGCGGCGCCCACACCTCGGCGAGGCCGCAGACCCAGGTGATGTCCGGGCCGCAGGCCGCGATGGCCTTGGCGAGGTTCATCGGATTCGGCGTTGCCCATTTGACGCCCTTCACCCCCGGCAGCGCGCAGAGTTCGGCAATGCCGTGCGTGCCGATCGCGTCGTTGCGCAGATAGAGCATGATCGGCAGGCCGCCGGAGGCGTCGCTCACCGCCCTGACGTAGTCGACGATGCCGCGCGGCGCCACGAACGGGTCCGGCGGCTGGTGGATCATCAGCGCCGCCGCCCCGGCGTCGGCCGAGGCGCGGGCGAGCCGGCAGGCGTCGCGGATGCCGCGACCGATGCCGGCCAGCACCGGCCGGCGGTCCGCGACCATGCCCACCACCTCGCGCACCATGGTGCAGGCTTCATCGGTGGTGAGGGCGTAGAATTCGCCGGTATTGCCGTTCACCACCGGCATGTGCACGCCGGCTTCCACCACCCGATCGATGATCGGCGAGAGGCGGCCGGGCGCGATGTCGCCTTCCCCGTCGTAGGGGGTGACGAGAATGCCGGAAATGCCGGTGAGAGCGGCGTCGAGATCGTGCGCCATGGTGTGAACCTCCCGGTTGGGCCGTCTGGTCGGCGTCAGAAGATGTCGGGCTCGCCCGCGGCGCGGCCGAAGCCCCGCTCCAGGAAGTCGAAGTCGCAGCCCTTGTCCGCCTGGGTGACGTGGCGGGAGAACATGTAGCCCCAGCCGCGTTCGAAGCGCGGTTCCGGCGCCTGCCATTCGGCCCGGCGGCGCGCCAGCTCCGCCTCGTCCACCAGCATGTCGAGCCGGCGGTTGGGCAGATCGAGCCGGACGATGTCGCCGGTCTTCAAGAGTGCCAGCGGCCCGCCGACATAGCCCTCCGGCGCGACGTGCAGGACGCAGGCGCCATAGGACGTGCCGGACATGCGCGCGTCGGAGATGCGCAGCATGTCGCGGTGCCCTTTCTTGATGAGCGCCTTGGGGATCGGCAGCATGCCCCATTCGGGAAAGCCCGGGCCGCCGAGCGGACCGGCATTGCGCAGCACGAGGACATGGTCGGGCGTCACGTCGAGAGTCTCGTCGTCGACCGCCTTCTTCATCTCCGGATAGCTGTCGAAGACCAGCGCCGGCCCCTCATGGACGTGGAACTTCGGATCGCAGGCCGCCGGCTTGATGACGGCGCCGTCGGGGCAGAGATTGCCGCGCAACAGCGCCAGCGAGCCCTCGGCATAGACCGGGTTCGACAGCGGCCGGATGACGTCGTCGTTATAGACCCTGGCGCCTTCGAGGTTCTCGCCGAGCGATTGGCCGGTCACGGTCAGCGCCGCGGTGTCGAGCATTGCCTCCATCTGCTTCATCAGCGCCCGGAGGCCGCCAGCGTAGAAGAAGTCCTCCATCAGGTAGTCCTTGCCGGACGGGCGGACGTTGGCGATCAGCGGCGTGGTGCGGCCGAGCGCATCGAGATGATCGAGCGTGAGATCGACGCCGGCCCGCCGCGCCATCGCGATCAGGTGGACGACGGCATTGGTCGAGCAGCCGGTCGCCATGGCGACCTTCGCGGCGTTCTGGAACGCGGCTTCGGTGAGGATCGTCTCCGGCTTCAGGTCCTCCCAGACCATCTCGACGATCCGCCGGCCGCATTCGGCGGCCATGCGCTGATGACCGGAATCGGCCGCCGGGATCGACGAGGCCCCGGGAAGCGTCAACCCGAGCGCGTCGGTGATCGCGGTCATGGTGGAGGCGGTGCCCATGGTCATGCAGGTGCCGACCGAGCGGGCGATGCCGCCCTGGATGCCGAGCCATTCCTCGTCGGTGACATTGCCGGCGCGGCGCTCGTCCCAGTACTTCCAGGCGTCCGAGCCCGAACCGAGGACGCGCCCCGCATAATGGCCGCGCAGCATCGGCCCGGCCGGCAGGAAGATCATCGGCACGCCGGCGGTGATCGCCCCCATGACGAGGCCGGGCGTCGTCTTGTCACAGCCGCCGAGCAGCACCACGCCGTCCAGCGGATGCGAGCGGATGATCTCCTCCGTCTCCATCGCCAGGAGATTGCGGTAGAGCATGGAGGTCGGCTTGGTGAAGCTCTCGTCGACCGACAGCGCCGGCATCTCGACGGGGAAGCCGCCGGCGGCCAGCACGCCACGGCGCACGTTCTCGACCCTCTCCGGGAAATGGCCGTGGCAGGAGTTCAGCTCCGACCAGGTGTTCAGGATGCCGATGATCGGCTTGCCGAGGAATTCCTCCTCCGCATAGCCGAGCTGCATCATCCGCGAGCGGTGGCCGAAGCTGCGCAGATCGTCCGGTGCGAACCAGCGCGCCGAGCGGAGCTCTTCCGCTGCAATCCTTCGCCTTTGCTGCCGCATGCAACCTCCCATTCCAAAAGCTCATCGGATGTATGCGCTAACATGATTCCCTGTCAATCCATGACTCCCACATGGCAACAGCCGTGTTGGGCTCGCATTACCCGCCTTGACAGGCGCCACACGAGCATGTCAGGCATTGTATGCGCATTCATCGCTGTCGCATCGCCTGGGAGGAAAGGCTGCGGCTTCAGGGGCGGAGTGCCGCCATCGTCAGAAGGAGGAGTTCCATGACATTCACCCGCAGATTCATCGTGGCGGCGCTCGGCGCGGTCGCTTTCGCCTCGACCCCGTTCGCGGCCATGTCAGCCGAGCTGCCGGGCAATGTGCGCCTGGTGATCGGCTCGAATTCGACGGGCGGCGACACCTATCAAGCCGCCTCGATGGTGGCCGACGCCCTCGCCAAGAAGCTCGGCATCAACATCAAGGTGGATGCCGTCGGCCCCAACGAGGCCTTCAAGGCGGTCGGCCGCGATGCGCGCGGCACCACCATCATGCTGCACCACGACCAGTCCTATCTCGGCAATCTCTACGGCCAGCGCGGCTACCAGGACATCTTCAAGGCCTACAAGATCGGGCCGACGGTCGCGATCAATCCCGGCAACGCCTACCTCGTGAAGAAGGGCAGCAAGTACAAGACCGTCGACGACGTGCTGAAGGCGGCGGAGAACGGCACCAAGGTGCGCGTCGCGATCCAGCCGGGCGGCGTCTCGGAGATCGGCTTCTCCGCGATGAAGAACGCGGCCCGCCTCGCCAAGCCCGGCTCCGACGCGAACCTCGTCGCCGTCAACACCGGCTCGCAGTCCAGCAAGAACCAAGCGCTCTGGAACAACCTCGCCGACGTCATCAACGGCTCGATCCAGGCCAACGAGCAGTTCGCCGAACTGCCCGCATCCGACCAGAAGGCCATGCAGTTCATCTGGATCACCGCGAGCCCGGAGGCGCTCAGCCAGGCTCCCGAGGCCGGGATGGGCAAGCTGACGCGCGACGACATGCTGAAATATGCCGCGCCCAAGGTCAGCGTCCCGCTCAAGAACGGCGAGAACTTCACCTTCGACAAGGAATTCTTCTTCATCTACAACAAAAAGATGGACGCCGGCATCGTCAAGCAGATCGACGATGCGCTGGCCGCCGTCTACAAGGACGGCAAGCTCCAGGCCGAGCTGAAGAAGGCCTTCTTCATTCCCGACTTCCGTCCCTCCGACGAAGCGCTGGCGCATCTGAAGAAGAAGAACGACACCTACAGCCAGGTGATCGCCGACATCCGCAGCACGCAGGCCTCCAAATAGGCCTGTCCGGCTGAGCGGCGGCCGAACCCGGCCGCACGCTTCCCGCCTTTTTGGGCCGGCCGCCCTCTGCCTTTCGGCCGGCCGGCCTCCTCCTCACCCTGGATGTACCGGCTATGGGCGACCTCACGCACGTCACCGTCGACTTCTCGCGCTCGCACCTGATCTTCCCGGAGGTCATCGGTTCGATCCTCGCGGTCCTCGCGCTCGCGATCCTGATCCGGGATCACCGCCGCATCGCCGGCTGCGGCCGCTACTGGGCCGGGATCCTCGGCGAGATGGACAAGATGCGCTTCCTCGGAACGCTCGTCCTCACGCTCGTCTACTTCTGGGCGATGGAGCCGGTCGGCTACCAGTTCCCCAATCTCGGCTTCGGCTTCCTCTTCTGCTCGATCCCCTACGTCTTCGCCATCGGCGTCCTCTACCTGCACCACCGCACGGCGCGCACCGTCCTTCCGGTCGCGGTGATGGCGCTGGTCGCGCCGACGCTCACCTGGTGGCTGTTCACCGACGTCTTCCTGCTCACGCTGCCCTGATCGAAGGCGACCTTCATGGACCTCCTCAGCATCGTCACGCCGCTCTTTCTCGGCCTGATCGTCGCCGGCACGGTGATCGGCATCGTCTTCGGCGCGGTGCCCGGCATGACCGCCACCATGGCCGTCGCCGTCTGCCTGCCCCTCACCTATTCGCTGGGCCTGAACAACGGCCTGGCGCTGCTGCTCGGCCTCTACGTCGGCGGCATTTCCGGCGGCCTCGTACCGGCGATCCTGCTCGGCATTCCCGGCACCCCCTCCTCCATCACGACCTGCTTCGACGGCTACCCGATGTGCCTGAAGGGGGAAGGCGAGGCGGCGCTGAGGCTCGGCATCATCTCCTCGCTGGTGGGCGGGCTGATCAGCCTCCTGGTGCTCTATCTCTTCGCCCCGCCGCTGGCGAACTTCGCCATCGAGTTCTCCTATGTCGAGAAGTTCCTGATCATCCTCTTCGCGCTCACCGTGATGGCGGCGCTGAGCAGCGACATGCTGATCGGCATCTTCTCCGGCTTCCTCGGCATCCTCGTCAGCCTCGTCGGCACCTATTCCGTCGACGTCGGCGGCAACGGCGAATACCGGCTGATCCCGCCCGGCATGGAGAACATCCTCGATTCCGGCTTCTCGCTGCTGCCGGTGCTGATCGGCCTCTTCGGCCTCGCCGCGATCCTCGACGACGCCGAGCGGGGCATTCCCGAGGGGCAGAAGGCATCGGACGTGAAGGTCGGCAAGTCCTCGGCCTTCTCCTTCTCCATGTTCGCCGGCCAGACGGTGAACCTCATCCGCTCGTCGCTGATCGGCACCTTCGTCGGCATCCTGCCCGGCGTCGGCGGCTCGGCCGCCTCGATCCTCGCCTATTCCAACGCCAAGACCTTCTCCCGCCACCCCGAGACCTTCGGCAAGGGCGAGCCGGCCGGCATCATCGCTTCGGAATCCGGCAATAACGGCCTGACCGGCGGCGCGCTGGTGCCGCTTCTGTCCCTCGGCATCCCCGGGGATTCGACCACCGCGCTGCTGATCGGCGCCTTCGCGCTGCAGGGCGTCCAGGTCGGCCCGCTGTTCATCGGCAACAATCCGGCGACCTGGAACGCGATGATCGTCGCCATGCTCATCGCCAACCTCGTCATGTTCGCCGTGATGTACCTGGCGATCCGCCACGTGGCGCGCATCGTGACCGTGCCGAAGCAGATCCTGTTCCCGATCATCCTGATGATGTGCGTGGTCGGCGCCTACACGATCAACTACGGCATCATGTTCGACGTTTGGACGCTGCTGATCTTCGGCGTCTTCGGCTGGCTCGCCATCAAGCTGCGGCTGGAGATCGCGCCCTTCGTCATCGGCTTCATCCTCGGGCCGAATGCCGAGGTCTACTTCGTCAAGAGCCTGGAGTCGTTCGGCGATCTGACCATCTTTTTCACCAAGAGCTGGATCGCCGTCGTGCTATGGGTGCTGATCATCGGATCGGTAGCGGGTTCGATCTTCCTGTCGCGGCGCAACGCCGCCCGGGAGGCCGCGGCCGCCCGGCAGGATCCGACCGTCACCTAGTCCGGGGGCAACTGGAGGATCGGATGGACCGCGACGGCGCGGCAGAGCAAAGCGGAACCGCAGGTGCGGCCGAGCCGCGCACCCGGCGCAACCGACCGACCGGCGGCGGCGTCACCATGGAGGCGGTCGGCCGGCTCGCCGGCGTCTCGCAGGTCACCGTTTCGCGGGCGCTGAACGATCCCTCCAAGGTCTCCGCGGAGACGCTGCGCCGCATCGAGGAGGCCATCGCCACCACGGGCTATGTGCCGAATGCGGTGGCCGGCGCCCTCGCCTCCAGCCGCAGCCGGCTGGTCACCGCTCTCGTGCCCTCCATCACCAATGTCGTCTACTCGTCGCTGGTGAAGTCGTTCATTGAAGGGATGCGCGCGCAGGGCTACCAGATCCTCCTCTCGGAGACGGGCTTCGATCCGGTGGAGGAGGAGGCGCTGATCGCCGCCCATCTGTCGCGCCGCCCGGACGCCATTCTTCTGACCGGGATCCATCACACGGCGAAGGCGCGCCACCAACTGCTCGGGGCCGGGATCCCGGTCGTGGAGGTCTGGGACATCACCGACACCCCGATCGACATGTGCGTCGGCTTCTCGCATTCGGAAGCCGGCCGCCGCGTCGCCGACTTCGCGGTCGAGAGCGGCTACTCGGTCGCCGCCACCGTGACGGCCGCCGACGAGCGGGCGCGGCGCCGCGCCCGCGCCTTCACCGAACAGTTCGAGGCTCGGGCGGGGCGGACGGTGACGACCGTCGAACTTCCGGGCCCGGCGAGCCTCGCCGAGGGACGCCGCGCTCTTGCCACCCTCATCGAGAGCGGGGACTTCACGACCGGAGCCGTCTTCTGCAGCTCGGACCTCCTCGCCCATGGGGCGCTGATCGAACTCCACGTCCGCGGGATCGCCGTCCCCGGGCAAGTAGCGGTGATCGGCTTCGGCGATCAGGATTTCGCCCCGTACACCGAGCCGGCGCTGACGACGGTTTCGGTGGACCGGACCGAACTCGGACGGCGGGCGGCAAGCGCCCTCATCGCCCGCCTTGCCGGCGAGCCTCGGAAGGACGCGGTCATCAACCTCGGCTACCAGATCGTCCGGAGAGGCTCGGCCTGAAGCCGCTCGACCCGGCCGGCTTCCCGCTCACCGCTCCGGCATGCCCTCCGGCCGAAGGCTGCGCGTCTGCGCCGCGATCGGGAACTTGCCCATTCGGTGCGCCATAGCCGTCATAGCCGCCGCGGCGCCGTGCCAAGATCGTTCTGCGCTGCGCCGCAATGTCGGACGGAGCGTGAAGCGGGGCGGTTCCGAGGCGGAGCCGCGCTCTCCCTCAAGATCTTCCGCCTCAGGCGGCGACGAGATGCCCCTCTCCGACGTCGGCGAGTGTCAGACGCTCCGGCGCGTCGCCGAGCTTGCGCACGGGGCTCGGAATGTCGCGGTCGAGCCGGGGGAAGGTATGGCGCTTCTTCGCCGGGTCGGGCACCGGCACCGCCGCGATCAGCCGCTGCGTATAGGGGTGCTGCGGGTTCGAGAAGATCTGGTCGCGGGTGCCCATTTCGACGATCTGGCCGAGATACATCACCGCGACGCGATCCGAGATGTTCTCGACCACCGCCATGTCGTGCGAGATGAACAGGAAGGCGATGCCGAACTCGGCCTGCAACTCGCGCAGGAGTTCGAGGACCCGCGCCTGCACGGACACGTCCAGCGCCGAAACGCTCTCGTCGGCGATGATCAGCTTCGGCCGCAGCGCCAGGGCCCGGGCGATGCAGATGCGCTGGCGCTGGCCGCCGGAGAATTCGTGCGGATACTTGCTTGCGTCGTCGGGCGACAGGCCGACGCGCTCGAACAGGCCGGCGACGCGCTCGCGGCGCTCGTTGCCCGACGCGATCCCATGAATCAGCATCGGCTCGGCGACGAGATCGCCGACGCTCATGCGCGGGTCGAGCGAGGCGTAGGGATCCTGGAAGATCATCTGCACGTCGCGGCGCAGCGCCTTCGCATCCTTCTTGGGAAGGCCGGCCATGTTGCGCCCGCCGACGACGATGTCGCCTTCGTAGGGCACCAAGCCGGCGATCGCCTTGGCCGTGGTCGACTTGCCGCAGCCGCTCTCGCCGACGAGGGACAGCGTTTCGCGGTCGCCGACGGAGAAGCTGACGCCCTCCACCGCATGGACGCGCCGGTCGACCCGGCCGAAGAAGCCACCGTGCAGGTCGAACCGCACCGCGAGATCGCTCACCTCGACGACCGGAACCGACCGCGCGGCCTCGGCGGCTTCCGCCGTCCGGACGCGCGTTTCGACACGGCCGGCGCCCGCACCGATGCGCGGCACGGCCGCGAGGAGCTCGCGCGTATAGGCCTCGCGCGGATTGGCGAAGATGTCCGCCGCCGCGCCGCTCTCGACGCTGCGGCCGTGGCGCATCACGATGACGCGGTCCGCCATCTCGGCGACGACGCCCATGTCGTGGGTGATCAGGATGACCGCCGTGCCGAGATCGCGCTGCAGGTCGCGCAAGAGCTCCAGCACCTCGCCCTGGACGGTTACGTCGAGCGCCGTCGTCGGCTCGTCGGCGATCAGCACGTCCGGCTTCAGCGCCAGCGCCATCGCGATCATCACGCGCTGGCGCATGCCGCCGGAGAGTTCGTGCGGGTGCTGGCCCATACGGGAAGCGGCTTCGGGGATACGCACGGCATCCAACGCCGCGATCGCGCGTTTCCGCGCCTCGCCGCGGCCTACCGGCTCGTGCGCCATGATGGCTTCGGTGAGCTGCCGGCCGATGGTCAGCACCGGGTTCAGCGAAGTCATCGGCTCCTGGAAGATCATCGCGACGCGCTTGCCGCGGATCTGCCGCATCTCGCCTTCGGACAGCGCCGTGAGGTCGGTTCCGCCGAGGCTGATGCGCCCGCCGCCGACCTTCGCGCCCGGCCGCGGCAGAAGGCCCATGATCGCCAGCGACGTCATCGACTTACCGGAGCCGGATTCGCCGGCGATGCACAGCGTCTCACCGCGCGCGAGGGTGAAGGAGAGGTCGGAGACGACTGGGCGCGGGCCGTCCTCCCCGCCGACGACGACGGTGAGGCCGTCGACGGTCAGGACGGGGTCTTGGTCTTGCGGACGTGCGGCTGGTTTGTTGGGATGCATGGCGGGTTCGGTCACGGCAGGTCGGCGCCCTTCGCGCACCCCTCTGGGCTGCCGCCGATCTCCTCCGCAAGGGGGGAGATCAGCCAGTCGCCGGCGCCGCGCGTCTGTCTTGGCGGTTCAGGACTGGCAGTTCCATAAACGCGCGTGATCTCCCCCCTTGCGGGGGAGATGTCCGGCAGGACAGAGGGGGGCGCCGCAAAGCGCCCCCGCTTCAGCAGCACTCGCCTCGTCATTCGAAGACGCAACGCGGGAAGTAGAACGACACCACCCAGTTCGGCATGTCGACGATCTCAGAGATCCGGAGGTCGCCGCAGGTCGAGACCAGCATGTAGGCGTCGACCGGGTCCATCCCGTAGCGGCCGGCGAGGAGGTCGACCATCTGCGCGACGGCCTCCTTCGCCCCGGTCACCAGGTCCGGCCCGATGCCGGTCGTCACCTCATAGCCCTTGGCGTCGAGATGGCGCGTCACCGGCCCGGCGGTGGTGAAGCGCGGCATCTTCAGGTTCGCCTGCTTGACGAGATCGAAGGTGAGCACGGTGTTCATCGGGCTCTCGATCGCCGTGCCGCAGACCTCGCCGTCGCCCTGCGCCGCATGGGTGTCGCCGACCGAGAACAAGGCGCCCGGAACCTCCACCGGCAGGTAGAGCACCGTGCCGGCGGAGAGATCGCGGATGTCGAGATTGCCGCCGACCCGGCGCGGCGGCACCACCGAATGGAGGCCGGACTCTGCCGGCGCCACGCCGATCGTGCCGCAGAAGGGCTTCAGCGGCACCTTGCCTTCCTTGCCGAACAGGGCCGGCGCGAGGCTGTCCGGGTCATACTTCCAGACGGTCAGCGCCGGCTCCTTGAAGTCGTCGGCGAGGAGCCCGAAGCCCGGGATGTTCGCCGTCCAGCCGAAGCCGGACGGCTGGAAGCTCTCGATCGTCACCTTCAGCGCGTCGCCGGGCTCGGCGCCGTCGATGTAGATCGGCCCGGTCACCGGGTTGATCTTGCCGAAGTCCATCGCCGCGACATCGGCAACGGTGGAGTCCCTGGTCAGCTGGCCGGCGGAGGAGTCCATGCACTCGAACTGCACGGTCGAGCCCGGCGCGACCCGCTCCACCGGCTGGAACGAGTTGTCCCAGCCGAAGTGGTGATGGCGCCCATGGATGGTGTAGTCGCAGTTACTGCACATCGGTCACGTACACATAGTCGTAGTTGATCGGGATATGGACGGGATCGACATAGAGATCGTCGGCACCGCCCATGCGCTTCGACTTCATGGTGTAGCGCTTCTCGTTGAACACCGGCACCCAGGGCGCGTCTTCCATGACCTTGTCGTAGATGTCGCTCCACATCTTGTCGCGCGCCTGCTGCTGGTCCGGCTTGACCATGGCGTCGGCCTTCTGGGCCTCCTTGTCGAGGTCCTTGTTGCAGTACCAGGACCAGTTCCAGCCGCCCGGCACCGCGCCCTCGCAGCCCAGAATCGGTCCGTAGAAGTCGGACGGGTCCGGGAAGTCGGCGATCCAGGCCATACCGCCCGACCAGATCATCGGCGCCTGGTCCTTGGCGCCGCCGGCAGCGATGACGTTCGCCTGAGCCAGAGACTTGATGTCGGCCTTGACGCCGATCTCCGAGAGGTCCTGCTGGATCGCCTGGGCGATGCGCGGGTTCGGATCGGTGTTCATGACGTAGAGCTCGGTCTTGAACCCGTCGGGATAGCCGGCGTCGGCGAGCATCTTCTTCGCCTTCGCCGGGTCGTACTTGTAGCCGGTGAAGCTCTTGTCGTAGCCCGGCATGTCCGGCGGCAGCGGCTGGTTCGCCGGCACCGCGCGGTTGTTGATCATCTGGACGATGCGGTCCTTGTTGATCGCCATGTTGATGGCCTGGCGCACCTCCTTCTTGTCGAAGGGCTTCATCGTCACGTTCATGGTGATGTAGCCGGTCTGCAGCTGATTGCCCTGGACGACGCGGGCCTTCTGCGCCGGATCGCCCATCACCTCGCGGAACTTCGCGGGCGGGATGCCGTCGCCGGGGATGTCGATCTCGCCCTTCTGCAGGCGCAGCAGCGCCACGATCGGCTCCTGGCCGACCTCGAAGGTGATCTTGTCGAGATAGGGGATGCCGTTCCGCCAATAGTCCTTGTTCTTCTCGAACACCAGCTGCTGGCCGATCGTCCAGTCGGCCAGCTTGAAGGCGCCGCTGCCGACGGGATGATGGCCGAAATCCTGGCCGGCCTTCGCGACCGCCTCCTTCGGCACGACGGAGGCGAAGTTCAGCGCCATCACCTGCAGGAACGTCGCATCGGGACGCGAGAGCGCGATCTTGATCGTATAGGGGTCGACGACGGTGATGCCGGACAGGTGGTCGGCCTTGCCGTCGGTCACCGCCTGGTAGCCGTCGATCGAACGGAAGAAGCCGGCGCCGGGCGACTGCGTCTTCGGATTGGTGACGCGGTCGAGCGAGTATTTCACGTCGTCGGCCGTCAACTCCCGGCCGTTCCAGAACTTCACGCCCTTGCGCAGGTGGAAGGTGTAGGTCTTGCCGTCCGGCGAGATGTCGTAGCTCGTCGCGAGCGAGGGGCGCAGCGTGGTCGTGCCGGGCACATAGTCCATCAGCCGGTCGAACAGGCTCTTGATCATCGACCAGTTCTGCCAGTCGTAGCCGATCGCCGGATCGAGGGTCGAGACGTCGTCCTTGTAGGTGACGACGATCGAGCCGCCCTCCTTGGCGTTCGGGTCGCGGGTGTAGCCGCCGGTATCCTGCGTGCCGGCCGCGGCCTTGGCGCCCTGCGCGAAAGCGGGCGGAGCGGCGAGAAGCGCAAGCGTCAGCGCCGAGGCGGCGACGGTCGAGGCGAGGAATGCTTTCATGCGCGACAATCCTTCTTCTACTGGAGCTTGATCCGGGGGTCGATGAACGGGGTGACGAGGTCGGCGAGGAGGTTGCCGAGGACGATGGCGCAGGCCGAGACCAGCGTGACGCCCATGATGATCGGGATGTCGACGCGCTGGATCGCCTGCCAGGCGAGCTGGCCGATGCCCGGCCAGCCGAACACGCTCTCGACGACGACGATGCCCGACATGAACATGCCGATGTCGATGCCGATCATCGCGATCACCGGCAGGATCGCGTTCGGCAGCGCGTGGCGGAAGAGGACGGTGGCGCGCCCGAGGCCCTTGGCCCGCGCGGTTCGGATGAAGTCCTGGCGCAGGACATCCACCATCGAGGAGCGCATCATCCGCGAGTACCAGCCGGCACCGAGGATGCCGAGCGTCACCGAGGGCAGGACGAGGTGGGAGAAGGAGCCGTAGCCGCCGATCGGGAACCAGGAGAGGCGGACGGCGAAGATGTAGAGGAGCAGGAGGCCGACCACGAACTGCGGCGCCGAGACGCCGACGAAGGAGCCGACCATCAGCGCCTGGTCGACCGCCGTGCCGCGCTTCAGCGCGGCGACGAGCCCCATGGTCAGGCCGAAGATCAGCTCGCAGGTGATCGCCCCGACCATCAGGAGGAGGCTCGCCGGCAGCCGCGCGGCGATCAGCGTCGCGACATCGGTGCGCTGGAGGTAGGAGCGGCCGAGATCGCCGTGCAGAAGCCCCAGCAGATAGCGCCCGTATTGGACGATGAAGGGCTGGTCGAGGCCGAGCTGGTGGCGGATGTTGGCGACCGTCTCTGCCGTCGCGGCGCGTCCGGCGATCTGGCGCACCGGATCGGCCGGCAGGACGTAGAGCAGGCCGAAGGTGATCAGCGAGACGCCGAAGAGGATGAGCACCGCCTGCAGGAGGCGGCGGGTCAGATAGGCGAACATGTCAGACCCTCCCCCGCTGCGTCGGATCGAGGATGTCGCGCATCGCGTCGCCGACGAGGTTGAAGGCCAGCGCCAGCGCGAGGATCGCGGCGCCGGGGAAGAAGACCAGCCAGGGCGCGGCCTGGAAGTAGGTCTGGTTCTCGAAGATGATGTTGCCCCAGGAGGCGGTCGGTGGCTGCACGCCGACGCCGAGATAGGAGAGCGTCGCCTCGAGCAGCACCGTCGTCGAGATGCCGAGCGTGCCCCAGACGATGATCGTCGGCAGGAGATGCGGCAGGATGTGGCGGAAGAGGATGCGCGGCGTCGAGGCGCCGATCGAGCGCTCCGCCTCGACGAATTCGCGCCGCGAGAGCGAGGAGGTCTCGGTGTAGATCACCCGCGCCGTCTGCACCCAGTTCACCAGCGCGATGACGAGCGCGACGATCCAGAGGCTGGGCGAGAGCACGGCCGCGAGGCAGATGGCGAGGAGCAGCGCGGGAAAGGCCATCATCAGGTCGGTAAAGCGCATCAGCACCGTGCCGATCCAGCCGCGGAAGAAGCCGGCGGTGATGCCGACCAGCGAGCCGATGACGAGCGCGACGCCATTGGCGACGATGCCGATGATGAGGGAGGTGCGCGCCCCGTAGAGGATGCGGGTCAGAAGGTCCCGGCCGAGAAGGTCCGTGCCGAGCAGGAACTTAGCCCCCGGCGGCATCGGCGCACCCTCCAGCGTCAGCCCGTCGAACATCTGGTCGTTCGGGTCGAAGGGGGTCAGATACGGCGCGAAGATCGCGCCGCAGACGGTGACGAGGATGATCGCAAGGCCGATGAGGGCCAGCGGCCGGCGGAGGAGCTGGCCGAAGACGCCGCGGCGGCGCTTCGGTTTCGCGGGCGCGGACGGCGCCCCGGCGACGACTTCAGCGGCGAGCTGATCGCTCATCTCGGCCCCCTTCCCTGTCCTGCTCTGCGCTCCCCTTGCCTGCGCCCGGCGCCGATCCCGGCCGGCCGAGCGCCAGCATCTGACGCGCGGCCTCCTCCATCGTCACCTGCCAGCTCATCGCCAGCGCCCGCAGCTGCGCATAGGCGCGGTCCTCGTCGACGCCTTCGGCGACGAGGGCGACGACCGCCCTGACGATGGTCTGGCGCTCGCCGACCCGCGCCTTCAGCGCCGCGACCTCGGCCGCAAGGCTCCGCCGCGCCTCGAAGCCCTGGCGGGCGATCAGGAGCGCGGAATAGATGCCCGAATTGCCGACCGGCTTGACGAGGTGGCTGTCGGCGCCCTGGGAGAGCGCCCACTCGATGCGGCCGGGCGCCTCCGAGCCGATCAGCGCGATCAGCGGCATCGGCGCCTCGCCCGGGCGCCAGGGGAACTGCCCGTCATGGCCCATGTCGGCGTCGAAGAAGACGAAGTCGGCACCGAGCGCTTCAGCCGGCAGTTCCGGCCAGCATTCGACCGCGGTCAGGCCGATCGCCGCGAGTTGCCGAGCGAGTGCCGCGGTCGTCTGGTGCGGGCGGTGCAGGATGAAGGCCCTGGCGCCGCCGAGATTGGGGATACGAGCGCGCCGGGTCATGACACGGCCCGAAGGTTCGGCCGGCCGAAGACGCGGACGGGGTCGTAGCGCGAGAGATAGGGGTCCGGATCGACCCGTCCCTCGGACGACTCGACGATCTCGAAGCGCCCGCCGCGCACCCGGCCGATCTTCACCGGCAGGCTGGCATGCTGGGTCTGCGGGTCGATGGCGATCTCGCCGAAGGGTGTCGCGAAGCTACGGTCGGCGAAGGCGAGCGGCGCATCCGCGGCGACCGCCCCCGCCTGCTGGCCGTGGTTCAGCAGGTCCGCCAGCACCAGCACGGAGGAATAGGCCGCGACGAAGAAGGAGGACGGCTCCGCCGGGACCGGCGCCGCGCCCGCTGCGAGGCCTGAGGGCGCCGGCCACGGCCAGGGTTCGCCAGCATCGAGGAACCACGGGCCGACGGCGATCTGCCCCTCGCCCGCCGCGCCGATTGCCGGCAGCTCGATTTCCGTCAGATTGCAGGAGAGCACCGGGCAGCGCTCCGGCGCAAAGGCAGTATCCTCCTTCGCCATCTCCCCCAAGGCGGCGAGGAAGGCGTAGGAGGACGGGCCGATCAGGTGGTTGAGGACGAAGCTCGGCCGCACCGCGCGAATCTCGGCGACCAGGCGAGAAACGTCGGTGTCCCCGAGCGGCAGGTAGCGCTCGCCGAGAACCTGCCCGCCGGCATCCTGCACGAGGTCGCGGGCGACGCGGTTGGTCTCCCAGCCCCAGATGTAGTTCGAGCCGACGAGATAGGCGTTGCGGCCGTAGCGCGGCAGGACATGAGCAAAGAGCGGCACGAGGTGCTGGTTCGGGGATGCGTGCATGTAGACGACATGCTCGTTCGCCTCGAACCCCTCATAGGGGCAGGCATACCAGAGCGTCGCGCCGGTCTTTTCGAGGACCGGGATCACCTCCTTGCGGCTCCAGGAGGTGACGCACCCGACGACATGGCGCGCGCCGGCCCGCACGATCTCCTCGCAGAGCGGGGCGTAGCGGTCGATCTGCCCCTCCGGATCGCGCTCCACCGGGACGAGTTCGACGCGCGACGCCGGATCGGCATTCACCGCCGCGATGCCCGTCATCGCGCCGGCATGGCAGGCGTCGGAGAGCAGCTGGTAGTTCCCCGAGCGCGAATAGAGGATGCCGATGCGGATGGGCTGCTTCACGTCGCCGATGCCTCGAACAGGGTCCCGAAACAAAACGCCCCGCAGAACGGACCGCTCTGCGGTCGCTCATACGGGGCGCGAATGCCGTCCGGCGGTCAGGGCCGGTATGTCGGGAGGGAGCGTATCAGCGGAAATGGAGGAGTCAAGCGTGCTAGGCAGGGCGGCAAAGTGCGCAAGGATTGGGCAGCGACTGGCGTCACACGTTCAGAACAAGCTTTCCGATTGCGCGCGGGCGCCTTGACCTACGACGAACCCGGCTTCGTCGGCGCGCTCGGCGACAGAATCGACAGCAAGGAAGGCAGGGGTGGGGTCCCCGCGCGCCATCGTCCGCACGGTCCGCCGGAGGAGGCGGTGGCGCAGATCGCCAGGCTCCGCCGCAATGCGAAGAACGGCTGACGGTCGCTGCGGTGCGCCTGGCGTCGTCCGAGGGACGAAGCGGCCATGGCATCGACGGCCGCTTCCTCCTCGCCTTGAGCCCCGAAAGCTTCAGAGGCGACCTGAGCCGGAATCCCGTCAGTCCGGCGATCCCGCCACCGCCGACTCGATCCAACCACTTCGGCCGTACGCCGTGTCCGCCCCTCGCCCGGCGGAGACGGCGTCGCGCGCCGGCCACTGCGTCTGCGCCGATTTCGAGCTTGCTCAACAAACAGGCGATGCCTTAACCTCCCTTGTCGGACCCCCGCCTCGTGTCAGGATGGACAGCCGTCCCGGCACCCTCAACAAGGACAGCTCATGCGTCATCAGCCGCCGTTCTCCGCCAAGCGCACGTTCCAGATCCTCGCGGCGGGAGCGCTCGTCTCCGCCGCCGCCCTGTCTGTTTCTCCCGCCCTGGCGGAAACGCCGGCCGACACGCTGGTCGTCGCCAACACGATCGACGACCTGAAGTCGCTCGACCCGGCCGAGAGCTTCGAGTTCTCCGGCGGCGACGTCATCAACAACGTCTACGACAAGCTGGTCGAACTCGATCCGCAGACGCTGAAGATGGTTCCGGGCCTCGCCAAGAGCTGGAGCGTCTCGGACGACGGCAAGACCTTCACCTTCAAGATCGACACCTCGCGCAAGTTCGCCTCCGGCAATCCGGTGCGCGCCGAGGACGTCGTCTGGTCGCTGCGCCGCATCGTGAAGCTCGACAAGACGCCGTCCTTCATCATCACGCAGTTCGGCCTGACCAAGGACAATGTCGACCAGACCATCAAGCAGGTCGGCGACGATAGCGTCACGATCACGACCGACCGGCCCTATGCGCCCTCCTTCCTCTACAACGCCCTGACCGCCGACGTCGGCGGCATCGTCGACGAGAAGCTGGCGATGGAGCACGCCTCCGGCGACGACATGGGCAACGCCTGGCTGAAGACCCATTCCGCCGGCGCCGGCCCCTTCGTGCTGCGCGGCTGGAAGCCGAACGAGTCGGTCATCATGGAGGCGGACCCCAACTACCCGACGAAGCCCGCGATGAAGCGCGTCTACGTCCGGCACGTTCCCGAGCCCGCCACCCAGCGCCTGCTGCTCGAGCGCGGCGACATCGACATCGCCCGCAACCTGACGCCGGAGGACATCAAGGCGGTCCAGTCGAACGACAAGCTGAAGGTCCAGGATTCGCCCCGCGGCCGCATCTTCTACCTGGCCGGGAACCAGAAGATGAAGGAGCTGGCGACGCCGGGCGTCATGCAGGCGATCAAGTACCTCGTCGACTATGACGGCATGGCGAACTCGTTCCTGAAGGGCCAGGTGGTCATCAACCAGCAGTTCCTGCCGATCGGCTTCCTCGGTGCGATCGACGACAAGCCGTTCAAGCTCGACGTCGCAAAGGCCAAGAAGATGCTGGCCGACGCCGGCTATCCCAACGGCTTCTCGGTCGAGCTTCTGGTCCGCAACGCGCAGGATCGGCTGGCGATCGCCCAGTCGCTGCAGAACACGCTCGGCCAGGCCGGCATCAAGGTGAACATCCATCCGGCCACCGGCTCCGAGGTCCTGTCGATCTACCGCGCCCGCAAGGCTGAGCTGACGCTGGAAGCCTGGGGCCCGGACTACCCCGATCCGAACACCAACGCCTCGGTCTTCGCCGAGAACCCCGACAATTCCGACGCGGCGCAGCTGACCGGCAACCTGTCCTGGCGCAATTCCTACGCCGCCAAGGAGACGACGCCGATGGCGGAAGCGGCCGTCGTCGAGAAGGACACCGAGAAGCGTGCCAAGATGTACGAGGAGATGCAGCGGATCGGCAACGAGAAGTCGCCCTTCGTCCTGATGTTCCAGCAGCAGGAGCAGGACGGCGAGCAGAAGGACGTCAAGGGCTTCTCCACCGGCGGCGCCGTCTCGTCCGCCTTCTACAAGGACGTGACGAAATCCGCGAAGTGACGGTCCTGCACTCTCTGCCGGCGAGCCTGTCGCCGGACCTGCGAAAGCGGCGGCGATGAGCCTTTCGGAGAATGCGCATGATCCGGCGACGGCGGAGGAGGAATCCGCCGTCGCCGGCACGTCGCTCCTGCCGCGCATCGCCGGCCGTCTCGGCAAGACGCTGTTCAGCCTGATCATCACGCTGTTCGGCCTCCTGCTCGTCACCTTCACCATCGCCCGGGTGGTGCCGGTCGACCCGGCTCTCGCCGTGGTCGGGCCGCGCGCGACGCAGGAGCAGTACGAGGCGGCGCGCCACGAACTGGGGCTCGACCAGCCGATCCCGGTGCAGTTCGTCAAATACCTGACCGCCGTCGTCCAGGGCGACTTCGGCAATTCGAACCTCACGGGGCGGCCGGTGATCGACGACATCCGCGACGCCTTCCCGGCGACGCTGGAGCTCGCGACGCTGGCGACGATCCTCGGCGTCCTCCTCGGCGTGCCCGCCGGCGTCGTTTCGGCCGTCAACCAGGGACGATGGCCGGATCACGTGCTGCGCGTCGTCGGCCTGCTCGGCTATTCCATGCCGGTGTTCTGGCTCGGGCTGATCGCGCTCCTGATCTTCTACGGCGACCTCGGCTGGGCGGCCGGACCCGGTCGCCTCGACGTCACGCAGCAGATGAACTACGAGCTCGACGTCACCGTCTTGACCGGCTCGGTGCTGATCGATTCCGCGCTGTCCGGGGCCTGGGAGGTCTTCTTCAACGCGCTGCGGCACATCGCCTTGCCGGTCTTCGTGCTCGGCTACTATTCGCTCGCCTACATCTCGCGGATGACGCGCTCCTTCATGCTGGAACAGCTCGGCCAGGAATATGTCACGGCGGCCCGGGTGAAGGGCGTGCCGGAGCGCCGCGTCGTCTGGGTGCACGCGCTCGGCAATGCCATGGTGCCGCTGATCACGGTGATCGCGCTCTCCTACGCCTCGCTGCTCGAAGGCTCGGTGCTGACCGAGACGGTCTTCGCCTGGCCGGGCCTCGGCCTCTACATCACGCAGGCGCTGTTCGCCGCCGACCTCAACGCCGTGCTCGGCGGGACGGTGGTGATCGGCGTCTCCTTCATCGTCCTGAACCTCTTGTCCGACCTCCTCTACACAGTCGTCGATCCGAGGGCGCAATGAGCGACGTCCCCGCACCGTCCGGCGCCGGCGGCCTTTCCGCCTGGCTCACCACCGACACGCCGCGCTCGCGCTTCCAGGCGCGGGCGATCAATCTCTGGTTCGCCTGGCGGAGCCTCGTCCGAAACCCGCTCGCGGTGATCGGCCTCCTGATCATCGCGGCGCTGATCCTGATGGCGGTCTTCGCGCCGCTGATCGCGACCGACCCGCCGAACCAGCAGGACCTCGCCAACCGCCTGATGCCGCCCGGTTTCCAGGGGCATCTCCTCGGCACCGACGAACTCGGCCGCGACATCTGGAGCCGCATCGTCTTCGGCTCCCGCGTGACGCTGCAGGTCGTCGCCCTCGTGGCGGTCACCGCGCCGGTCTTCGGCCTGATCGTCGGCACCGTCGCCGGCACGCTCGGCGGCTGGACGGACCGCGTGCTGATGCGCATCACCGACATCTTCCTCGCCTTCCCCCGGCTGATCCTCGCGCTCGCCTTCGTCGCGGCGCTGGGGCCCGGCATCGTCAACGCGATCTTCGCCATCGCTCTGACGGCCTGGCCGCCCTATGCCCGCGTCGCCCGCGCCGAGACGCTGACCGTGCGCCGAGCCGACTACATCGCCGCCGCACGGCTGCAGGGCGCCGGGACGCTGCGGATCATCACCGGCCACATCATGCCGATGTGCCTGTCCTCGCTGATCATCCGCGTGACGCTCGACATGGCCGGCATCATCCTGACCGCCGCGGGCCTCGGCTTCCTCGGCCTCGGGGCGCAGCCGCCGCTCGCCGAATGGGGCGCGATGATCTCCACCGGCCGGCAGTTCCTGCTCAGCCAGTGGTGGGTCGCGACCATGCCGGGCCTCGCCATCCTCGCGGTCTCGCTCGGCTTCAACCTCCTCGGCGATTCGCTGCGCGACGTGCTCGACCCTCGCGGGGCGCAGCGATGAGCCCGGCCCCGCTCCTCGACGTCGAAAACCTGCGGGTCCGCTTCGAGACCAATCGCGGCGTGACGGAAGCCGTGCGCGGCGTCTCCTTCACGGTCGGGCGCGAGCGCGTCGGCATCGTCGGCGAATCCGGCTCCGGCAAGTCTATGACCGGCCGCGCCATCCTCCGGCTGGTCCGCCCGCCCGGCATTGCCGTCGCGGACCGCCTCGCCTTCGACGGCACCGAGCTGCAGTCGCTCTCGGAGCGGCAGATGCGCACGGTGCGCGGGCGGCGGATCGCCATGGTGATGCAGGACCCGAAATATTCGCTTAACCCGGTGATGCGCGTCGGCAGGCAGATGACCGAAGCGCTGAAGGTGCACGAGCGCATCGCCACGCGCGAGGCCCGCTCGCGGGCGCTGGAGATGCTCGCCGACGTGCAGATCCGCGATCCCGAGCGGGTCTTTTCCGCCTATCCGCACGAGCTCTCCGGCGGCATGGGCCAGCGCGTGATGATCGCGATGATGCTGATTCCGCGCCCGGACCTGCTCATCGCCGACGAGCCGACCTCGGCGCTGGACGTCACAGTGCAGTTGGAGGTGCTGCGCATCCTCGACGACCTGGTGAAGGATCGCGGCATGGGGCTGATCTTCATCAGCCACGACCTGCGGCTCGTCTCGACCTTCTGCGACCGGGTGCTGGTCATGTATCTCGGCCGGATCGTCGAGGAGATCGACGCCGCGCGCCTCCACGAGGCGACGCATCCCTATACGCGCGGGCTGCTGAACTGCCTGCCGGAGGTCGGCGGCTCGCGCGCGCCGCTCCCGGTGCTGCACAGGGACGCGGCCTGGGCATGAGTGGGGTCGCAAGCACCGCGCCGGCCAAGATCGCCGTCAGCGATCTCTCGGTGACCTTCGCGCAGGGGCGGCGCCGCGTCGCCGCGGTGAAGAGCGTCAGCTTCGCCGTCGAGCCGCTGGAATCCTTCGGCCTCGTCGGCGAGTCCGGCTCCGGCAAGTCGACGGTTCTTCGCGCCATCTGCGGCCTCGCGCCGGTCTCCGGCGGTGACATCCGCATCGACGGCCAGGCGATCCCCCAGCCGCGGGACAAGGCTTTTGCCCGGCGCGTCCAGATGGTCTTCCAGGACCCCTACGGTTCGCTGCACCCGCGCCACACGATCGACCGCGTCCTGTCCGAGCCGCTGGCGATCCATCGCTTTTCCGATCGCGAGGACCGCGTCGTGCAGGCGCTGAAGGATGTCGGGCTCGACGCCCGCTTCCGCTTCCGCCTGCCGCACCAGCTTTCGGGCGGCCAGCGCCAGCGCGTCGCGATCGCCCGGGCGCTGATCGTGGAGCCGGAAATCCTGCTCCTCGACGAGCCGACCTCGGCGCTCGACGCCTCGATCCAGGCGGAAGTCCTGAACCTCCTCACCCGGCTGCGCGAGGAGAGGAGCCTGACCTTCATCATGGTCAGCCACGACCTCGCGGTGATCGACCACATGTGCGAGCGCCTCCTCGTCATGCGCGGCGGCGAGGCGGTCGAGGCGCTCGACCGGGCCTCGCTCGCCGACCGCCAAGTGCGCTCGGACTACACCCGCGATCTCCTGACGGCGAGCGAGGGCTACAAGCGGTAGGACGGGCGCGCGCGGGCCGCACAGCCCGGGCGCATCCGGCGACACAGACGATCGCGGTGATCGTGGTGGTCGGCGATGGACACGGTCTCGATCCTTCGGACAGGTTCCGGCAGTTTGCAGGCGGGTCAGCCGCCGAGCGCCGACATGTGGCGGACGAGCCCTGGCGCGCCGCCGCGGCCGATCGCGAAGTCGTGGCCCCTGGGCTTCCCGCGAATGCCGGCGTCGATCGCCGCATGCAGGCGTCCGTCGGCTTCCGAGCCGCGCAGCGCCGGTTTCAGGTCGATGCGGTCCTCCTGGCCGAGGCAGGTGTAGAGGACGCCGGTGGCGCTGACCCGCACGCGGTTGCAGCTCTCGCAGAACGTATGCGTCATCGGCGTGATGAAGCCGATGCGCCCGCCGGTTTCCGCCACCCGGACATAGCGCGCCGGTCCGCCGCTGCGCTCGACCGTGTCGGTCAGCGTCCAGCGGGTCTCGATGCGGCGGCGCAGCTCGGTCAGCGGCAGGTATTGGGCGGTCCGGTCCTCGCCGGTGTCGCCGAGCGGCATGGTCTCGATCAGCGTCAGGTCCATGCCGTGGCCGTGGGCGAAGGCGATGAGGTCGTCGATCTCGTCTTCCGTCGTGCCCCTCAGCGCGACGGCGTTGAGCTTGACCTTCAGCCCGGCCGCCAGCGCCGCCTGGAGCCCTTCCATCACGGGGCCGAGCGCGCCGCGCCGGGTCAGCGCGCGGTAACGCTCGGCATCGAGCGTATCCAGCGAGACGTTGACGCGCCTCACGCCGAGCCGCGCGAGGTCCGCGGCGCGCCGCGCGAGCTGCGTACCGTTGGTGGTGAGTGTCAGCTCCTTCAGCGCGCCGCTGGCAAGATGTCGCGAGAGGCCGGCGAAGAGATCCATCACGCCGCGGCGCACCAGCGGCTCGCCGCCGGTGATCCGGATCTTCGACACGCCCCGGGCGACGAAGGCCGAAGCCAGGCGGTCGAGCTCCTCGATCGTCAGGAGTTCCTTGCGCGGGAGAAAGCTCATGTTCTCGGACATGCAGTAGACGCAACGCAGGTCGCAGCGGTCCGTCACCGACAGCCGGAGATAGCTGACACGCCGGCCGAACAGGTCGACGAGGCCGCAGGTCGCGCTCATGCCGCCTGCTCCGGAAGTTCGGGGAGCCGGTGCGAGAGGATCGCTCTGAGCGCTGCAAGGCTCGGGTCGCCGGCGCGGTTCATGATGCCCATCAGCTGCATCCAGTCGTCGTCCGAAGCCGTGTCGACGAAGCCGTGCACCGCCCCGCGGACGGTCTCCGAGGGCGCCGTTCCGGCGGCATCGGCTGCCGCCGCAAGGCGCCTGACGAGATCGGCATCGTCGAGCGCGGCGACGAGCCCGAGAGCGACGTCAGGGCGGCCCAGAGCCGCGATCATGTCTCCAAGCATGACGGGTTCCTCCTACTGGACCAGCGGCGAGCTGGCGCCGTCGAGCGCGATGCCGACGATGTCGGCGCGGCCGACGAGCAGCGAGACGTACTGCGCGCTCGCCTGGCGGCGAACATGCTCATCGAGATAGGCGGCGATGCGCTCGCGCACGGCCTCGAAGGGGAGCTGCCGTCCGTCGATGCGCCGGTTGAGCCGGATCAGGTGGACGCCGTAGGGGGTCTCGACCGGCAACGAGATATCGCCCGGCTCGAGGGCGACGAGCGCCGCCTCGAAGTCCGGCGTCGTGTCGCCGGGTGCGATCTGGCCGAGGCTGCCGCCGACGCCGGCCGAGGGGCAGTCCGAGCAGCTCCTTGCCAGATCCTCGAAGCGCTCCGGCTCGTCGAGAAGCGCCGCCCACAGGCTGTCCGCCTTCTCGCGGGCGGCCGCGAAGGCGTCCGGCTCCGAGCGCCGCGCCGCCACCAGGATATGGTCCGCCTCGTAGAGCGGCGCCGTGCGGAAGCGTCGGAGGTTGTTGTCGTAGAAACGCCGGAGCGTCGCATCGTCCGCCTCGGGAAGCTGCAGCGCCCGGTCGAGGAGCCCGCGCACCAGCGCGTCCTCCTCGGTCTCCCGGCGCCCGTCCGCGTCGGTCTGCGGTTCTGCCACGACGGTAAGCCGACGCGCCTCCTGCAGCAGCAGTTCGCGCACGACGAGGGCGCGGGTCGCCGCCCGCCACCCTTCTCCCGGATTGCGCGCCGGGAAGTTCTGGACTTCCGCGGCGATCGCCTTCTGCGAGATGGCGACGCCGTTGACGCTGACCGGCCTGATTACCACCCGCTCCCCGGAGGGCTCCGTCGAAACCTTCGCCGGGCGGTGTTCGTGCGGATGGGCATGGCCCGCCGCCTTGGCGGCATGATCGATGACGAAAGTGGCCATGGGTTCTACTCCGCGGGCTGCTGGATCGGGTCGAGAGAGCGCGGCCTCGCGGCCGGCGCCGGGAAGCGGCCCGGACGGAAGCCGGCGCTGCCCTTCAGATGCGGCCGCCGGCTGCGCACGACCTGATAGCCGGGGCGGCCGAGATACCAGACCGGCGCGCTCCAGACGTGCACGAGGCGGGTGAACGGGAAGACGAGGAAGATCGTCATGCCGAGCACCAGATGCGCCTTGAAGATCGGGCTCACGTCGGCGACGAAGTGCGCCGCCGAGGGCTGCAGTGTCAGGATGCCCTGCGCCCAGTACATGAACTTCACCATTTCGTGGCCGTCGAGGTGCTGGGCCGAGACGAAGATCGTCGACAGGCCGAGCGTCAGCTGCAGCCAGAGGATCAGCAGGATCGCGGTGTCGGCGAAGCTCGACGTCGCGCGGACGCGCGGGTCGAACAGCCGGCGGTGCGCGAGCAGCGAGATGCCGATGAAGCAGGCGATGCCGGCGAGACCGCCGACGACCATGGCCAGCACCTGCTTGAAGCCGTGCGAGATGTGCATGGCGTCGAGCAGCCAGACCGGCGTCAGGAGGCCGAAGAAATGGCCGACGAAGATCGTCAGGATGCCGACGTGGAAGAGGTTGGAGCCCCAGCGCAGCTGCTTCTTTCTTAGAAGCTGCGAGGAGCTGGACTTCCAGGTGTACTGCTCGCGGTCGAAGCGGACGAGACTGCCGAGCAGGAACACCGTCAGGGCGAAATAGGGATACCAGCCGAAAAGGGCGTCGTTGATCGCGGACATGGTCTTCTCCTCAGGCCGCGCTGTGGGTGACGTCGCGCCTGGCGGCGCGCAGGCGGGTCTTCAGCCGGTCGGACGAGCAGCCGTCGAGGGCCTCGCCGGGGCCGAAGCCGACGGCGGTCTCCTCCCAGGCCGCGTCGAGCGCGGCGAGGTCGTCGAGCGTCTCTTCCGGCTCCGGGCTTTGCGGGGCGGCATGGCCCTCCCCGGCCAGCTGGCGGAGCGCGGCGAAGATTGCGGCATAGGCGCTGTCGCGCCCGGCCAGCCGCTCCTCCAGCAGCGCCAGGATGTGCGCCGTCTCGCCGAGCAGCGCCCGCGCCTCGGGCAGCGGCCGCGTCGACAGGAACTCCAGGAACAGCGGCAGGTAGTCCGGCAGCTCGCTGGCCGTCATCATCAGGCCGCCGGCCTCGTAATGGCCGATCAGGTCGACCATCGCCTGCCCGCGGTCACGGCTCTCACCGTGAATGTGCTCGAAGAGATGCAGCGACAGGCGCCGCGTCTTGTCGAAGAGATCGACATAGGCGGCCTGCAGGTCGAAGAGGTCGCCGTCTTCGAGTTCGTTCAGCAGCCGCTCGAGGCCGTAGCGCATGGCCGGATCGACCAGTTCCTCCGAGCGGATGACGGCGTAGATCTCGCCCGCCGCCCCCTGCAATTCGAGCGACGGATAGGAAAGGAGCGCCGACAGCGCCTTGAACGTCCGGGCGGGGTTGTTGCCGGCCATCATGCGATCTCCATCGGGTTGGAGGCCTTCTTCGGCTTCCTGGTGCCGAAGAGGTTGGTCTCGGTGGCGCCGCCGGAGCAGCCGTTGCCGAAGGAGAAGCCGCAGGAGCCGCGAAGGTCGTAATTGTCCTCGTTCCACTCGCGGTGCGCCGTCGGAATGACGAAGCGGTCCTCGTAGTTGGCGATCGCGAGATAGCGGTACATCTCCTCGATCGTTTCGCCGGTGAGACCGACGCGGCCCGCCAGCGCCTCGTCGAGGCGTCCGTCGATCGTCTTCGCCCGCATGTAGCCGCGCATGGCGAGCATGCGCTCCAGCGCCAGCGCCACCGGCTCCTCGTCCCCGGCGGTCAGGAGGTTGGCGAGGTATTGCAGCGGGATGCGCAGCGAACGCACGTCCGGCATCTCGCCGTCGACGCCCATCTTGCCGGCGGCGGCGGCCGACTGGATCGGCGAGAGCGGCGGCACGTACCAGACCATCGGCAGCGTGCGGTATTCGGGATGCAGCGGGAAGGCGATCTTCCAGTCGATCGCCATCTTGTAGACCGGCGAGCGCTTCGCCGCCTCCAGCCAAGCGTCCGGCACGCCGTCGGCCCGGGCTTGGGCGATGACCGCCGGATCGTTCGGGTCGAGGAAGAGCTTCAGCTGCTCCTCGTAGAGGCTCTTCTCGTCCGGGGCGCTCGCCGCGGCCTCGATGCCGTCGGCGTCATAGAGGATGACGCCGAGATAGCGGATGCGGCCGACGCAGGTCTCCGAGCACACGGTCGGCTGGCCGGCCTCGATGCGCGGATAGCAGAAGATGCACTTCTCCGACTTGCCCGAGGACCAGTTGTAGTAGATCTTCTTGTACGGGCAGCCGGAGACGCACATGCGCCAGCCGCGGCACTTGTCCTGGTCGATGAGGACGATGCCGTCCTCCTCGCGCTTGTAGATCGCGCCGGAGGGACAGACCGCCGCGCAGGCCGGGTTGAGGCAGTGCTCGCACAGCCGCGGCAGGTACATCATGAAGGTGTTCTCGAACTCGCCGTAGATCTCCTTCTGGACGCCCTCGAAGTTCTTGTCGGCGGAACGCTTCTCGAACTCGCCGCCGAGGATCTCCTCCCAGTTCGGCCCCCATTCGATCTTCTCCATCCGCTGGCCGCTGACGGCCGAGCGCGGACGCGCGGTGGGGAAGGCCTTGGATTCCTTCGCCGTGTGCAGATGCTGGTAGTCGAAGGTGAACGGCTCGTAATAGTCGTCGATCTCCGGCAGGTCGGGATTGGCGAAGATGTTGGCGAGGATGCGCCACTTGGCGCCCATCCTCGGCTCGATCCTGCCGTTCGCCTTGCGGCTCCAGCCGCCGTTCCACTTGTCCTGGTTCTCCCACTGCCGGGGATAGCCGACACCAGGCTTGGTCTCGACATTGTTGAACCAGGCGTATTCGACGCCTTCGCGATTGGTCCAGACGTTCTTGCAGGTGACCGAACAGGTGTGACACCCGATACACTTGTCGAGGTTCAGCACCATTGCGATCTGAGCGCGGATCTTCATTCTGCGGCCTCCAGGGGAGCTTCGCTGTTCAGCGGGTCTTCGAGCCAGTCGACGTTCGCCATCTTGCGCACGACGATGAACTCGTCGCGGTTCGCGCCCACGGTTCCGTAGTAGTTGAAGCCGTAGGAAAGCTGAGCGTAGCCGCCGATCATGTGGGTGGGTTTGAGGACGGTGCGGGTGACCGAGTTGTGGATGCCGCCCCGGTTGCCGGTGAGTTCCGACCCCGGCACGTTCACGATCTTCTCCTGGGCGTGATACATCATCATCATGCCCTGCTTGATGCGCTGCGAGACGACCGCCCGGGCGGTCAGCGCGCCGTTGGCGTTGAAGACCTCAACCCAGTCGTTGTCGACGATGCCGGCCTCGCGGGCGTCCTTCTCAGAGATCCAGACCACCGGCCCGCCGCGGTTCAGCGTCAGCATCAGGAGGTTGTCGGAATAGGTGGAGTGGATGCCCCACTTCTGGTGCGGGGTGATGAAGTTGAGGGTGATCTCCTTGTGGCCGTTCGGCCGCGCGTCCCGGACCGTGTGCACGGTCTTCAGGTCGACCGGCGGCTTCCAGGTGACGAGTTCCTCGCCGAACGCCCGCATCCAGAGATGGTCCTGGTAGAGCTGCTGGCGCCCGGTCAGGGTGCGCCACGGAATCAGCTCGTGGACGTTGGTGTAGCCGGCGTTGTAGCAGACCGTCTCGCTCTCGATGCCCGACCAGGTCGGCGAGGAGATGATCTTGCGCGGCTGGGCCTGGATGTCCCGGTAGCGGATCTTCTCGTCTTCCTTCGGCAGGGCAAGATGGGCGTGCTCGCGGCCGGTCACCTTCGACAGCGCCTCCCAGGCCTTCACCGCGACCTCGCCATTGGTCTCCGGCGCCAGCGACAGGATCACCTCCGCCGCGTCGATGTCCGTCTCGATCTTCGGCCGGCCCTTCGCAGACCCGCTCGGCTGAACGCCGTTCAGCGCCGCCAGGCCTGCCACCTCGTGCTCGGTGTTCCAGGAGATGCCCTTGCCGCCATTGCCGGCCTTGTCGAGGAGCGGACCCAGCGACGTGAAGCGCGCATAGAGGTTCGGATAGTCGCGCTCGACGACCGCGACCGACGGCATGGTGCGTCCGGGGATCGGATCGATCTCGCCGCGCGCCCAGTCCTTGACGTCGAAGGCCTGGCCGATCTCACCCGCCGTGTCGTGCAGGATCGGCGTGAGCACGACGTCGGTTTCGGCGCCCAGCACTTCCGGCGCCACCTCGGAGAAGGTCCTGGCGAGGCCCTTGTAGATCTCCCAGTCCGACCGCGCTTCCCAGGCAGGATCGACCGCTGCCGACAGCGGATGGATGAAGGGATGCATGTCGGAGGTGTTGAGGTCGTTCTTCTCGTACCAGGTGGCCGTCGGGAGCACGATGTCGGAGTAGACGCAGGTGGTCGACATGCGGAAGTCGAGCGTGACCAGGAGGTCGAGCTTTCCTTCCGGCGCCTTGTCGTGCCAGACGACCTCCTTCGACTGCCCTGCCCCGGCGTCGCCGAGGTCCTGCTGCAGCACGCCGTTCGTGGTGCCGAGCAGGTGACGCAGGAAGTATTCGTGCCCCTTGCCCGACGAGCCGAGGATATTGGAGCGCCAGACGAACATGTTTCGCGGCCAGTTCGCCGGATCGTCCGGGTCGTGGCAGGAGAGTTCCATTTCGCCGGACTTCAGCGCCTGGGCGACGTAGTCCTTCGGCTCCAGCCCGGCCTCCTTGGCCTTCTTCGCGATGGTCAGCGGGTTCTGCTTCAGCTGCGGGGCCGACGGCAGCCAGCCCATGCGCTCGGCGCGCACATTGTAGTCGATGAAGCTGTCGTTCCAGTCGCCCTCCGGCGCCGTCGGCGAGACGATCTCGGCCGCCGTCAGCGTCTCGTAGCGCCACTGGTCGGTGTGGGCGTAGAAGAACGAGGTCGAATTCATCTGCCGCGGCGGGCGCGACCAGTCGAGCCCGAAGGCGAGCGGCAGCCAGCCGGTCTGCGGGCGCAGCTTTTCCTGGCCGACATAGTGCGACCAGCCCCCGCCCGACTGGCCGATGGCGCCGCAGAACACCAGGAGATTGATGATCCCCCGGTAGCTCATGTCCATGTGGTACCAGTGGTTCAGCCCGGCGCCGAGGATGACCATGGAGCGGCCGTTGGTCTTCTCGGCATTGGTAGCGAATTCCCGCGCCACGGTGACGATGGCATCGCGCTTGACGCCCGTGATGCGCTCGGCCCAGGCCGGCGTGAACGGCACGTCGTCGTCATAGCTCGTCGCGACGTTCTCGCCGCCGAAGCCGCGGTCGAGGCCGTAGTTCGCCATCATCAGGTCGTAGACGGTGGCGACGCGGATCGTCTCTCCGTCGGCGGTCCGGACGGTACGGACCGGCAGGTTGCGGGTCAGAACCTCGCCGTGCTGGGTGGCGACGAAGTGCTCGGTCGCGCGGCCGCCGAAATAGGGGAAGTCGACCGCGGCGATCTCCGCCCCCTCGCCCGCCAGCGTCAGCTTCAGGCGGATGTCGCGGCCGGAGCCGTCCTTCTCCTCGAGGTTCCACTTGGCATCCTCGCCCCAGCGGTAGCCGATGGAGCCGCGCGGCGCGACGAGTTCGCCCGTCGCCTCGTCGATGGCGACGGTCTTCCACTCCGGATTGTTCGCCTCGCCGAGGCCGCCGGCGATCTCGGAGGCGCGCAGCATCCGCTCGGCCACGGTGCGGCCGTTCTTCTCAACGAGCCGCACCAGGAACGGCATGTCGGAGTAGCGCCTGAGATAGTCGTCGAAATAGCCGACCTGCCGGTCGAGATGGTACTCCCGCAGGATGACGTGGCCCATGGCCAGCGCCAGCGCCGCGTCGGTGCCCTGCTTCGGGTTCAGCCAGATGTCGGCGAATTTCGTCGCCTCGGCATAGTCCGGGCTGACGACGGCGCTCTTGGTGCCCTTGTAGCGGACCTCGGTGTAGAAGTGCGCGTCCGGCGTGCGGGTCTGCGGCACGTTGGAGCCCCAGACGAGCAGGAAGCCGGCATTGTACCAGTCGGCCGATTCCGGCACGTCAGTCTGCTCGCCCCAGGTCTGGGGCGAGGCCGGCGGAAGGTCGCAATACCAGTCGTAGAACGACATGCAGGTACCGCCGAGCAGCGAAAGATAGCGCGAGCCGGCCGCGTAGGAGACCATCGACATCGCCGGGATCGGTGAGAAGCCGATGATCCGGTCTGGGCCGTGCTTCTTCGCGGTATAGGCGTTGGCGGCCGCGACGATCTCGTTCACCTCGTCCCAGGTCGAGCGGACGAGCCCGCCATGGCCACGGATCGAGATGTAGGAGTGGCGCTTCTCCTGGTCCTCGACGATCGAGGCCCAGGCTGCGGCCGGCGGCAGCGTCCGGCGCGCCTCGCGCCAGAGCTTCAGGAGCCGGCCGCGCACCATCGGATATTTCACCCGAGCGCCGGAATAGAGGTACCAGCTGTAGGAGGCGCCGCGGGCGCAGCCGCGCGGCTCGTGGTTCGGAAGGTCCGGCCGCGTGCGCGGATAGTCGGTCTGCTGCGTCTCCCAGGTGACGATCCCGCCCTTGACGTAGATCTTCCAGGAGCACGAGCCGGTGCAGTTCACTCCGTGGGTGGAGCGGACGATCTTGTCGTGGCTCCAGCGCTTGCGGTAGCCGTCCTCCCAGGAACGGTCCTCGTTGGTGACGATGCCGTGGCCGTCGGAGAAGCTCTCCTGTTCCTTGCGGAAGAAGGTCAGCCGGTCGAGGAAATGAGACATCTCGTGTCCCTCCTTATTCTGCGGGCGCGAGCGGGGCGTCGGGCGCGGCCTTGCCGTGCTCGATGTCGTGGAGATGCCCGCCCTTGCGTGTGTAGAGAGCCCAGGTCAGCGCGACGCAGGTCGCGTAGAAGGCCATGAAGCACCACAGCGCCGCCTCCGGGCCGCCGGTGAAGGCGATGGAGGTGCCGTAGCTCTTGGGGATGAAGAAGGCGCCGTAGGCGGCGATCGCCGAGGTGAAGCCGATGATCGCGGCCGATTCCTTCTCCGCCTGGCGCTGCTTGGCGGCGGCGTCGGCCTGCGGCATCAGCCGGTCCATGTCCTTGCGCATGATCGCCGGGATCATCTGGAAGGTGGAGGCGTTGCCGACGCCGGTGGCGAAGAACAGCACCATGAACATCGCGAAGAAGCCCCAGAAGGCGCCCGGGTGGTCCTTCACCGACAGGAAGTAGAGGACGCCGCCGACCGCCGCGATCATCGCCACGAAGGTCCAGAAGGTGACGCGGCCGCCGCCCCAGCGGTCGGAGACCCAGCCGGTGAGCGAGCGCGACAGCGCGCCGACGAGGGGCCCGAGAAAGGCGAAGGCGAGCGCGTCGACGGCCGGGAACTGCGTCTTCATGAGCAGCGGGAAGCCGGCGGAATAGCCGATGAAGGAGCCGAAGGTGCCGGTATAGAGCCAGCACATGGCCCAGTTGTGCTTGCGCCTGAAGATCACGGACTGTTCGGCGAAGGAGGCCTTGGCCGAGGCGATGTCGTCCATGCCGAGCCAGGCGGCGATGGTCGCGACGAGGAGGAACGGTACCCAGATGAAGCCGGCATTCTGCAGCCAGAGCGGCGCGGCGCCGGCTTTGACCGCCTGCGGATCGCCGACGACGGCGGTGAAGACGCCGGCGGTGATGACCAGCGGCACGACGAACTGCACGACCGAGACGCCGAGATTGCCGAGCCCGGCGTTGAGCGCCAGCGCGTTGCCCTTCTGGCGCTTCGGATAGAAGAACGAGATGTTCGCCATCGAGGAGGCGAAGTTGCCGCCGCCGAGGCCGCACAGCAGCGCCAGGGCCGCCATCACCCAGTACGGCGTCGTCGGGTCCTGCACGGCATAGCCGATGCCGACCGCCGGGATCAGCAGCGAGGCCGTCGTCAGCGTCGTCCAGAGGCGGCCGCCGAAGATCGGCACCATGAAGGAGTAGAAGATCCGCAGCGTCGCGCCGGAGAGCCCCGGCAGGGCCGCGAGCCAGAAGAGCTCGCCGGTCGAGAACTGGAAGCCGACGAGCGGCAGCTTGGCGACGACGACCGACCAGACCTGCCAGATCGCGAAGGACAGGAGCAGCGCCGGGATCGAGATCCACAAATTGCGGGCGGCGACATGGCTGCCCTTCTCCTGCCAGAAGCTGGGGTCCTCCGGACGCCAGTCGGTGAGAACGTGCGAAGACATCGGTATCGTCCTTGCTGTGCTGTGATGGGTGGAAAAGGGGCGCCGGACGGTGAAGATCCGGCGGAAAGGCTTGGGCCGCTCGTCCTATTCCGCAGGAGCGATCCGGCCGGTCGGCACCTTGCCGGCGCCGGTGCCGGGCACAGGAGCGGGATGCGGCGCGTCCGGCACGTCGCTGAGAGACGTCTCCCCGGCGAGCTGCGGATACCTGCGCGCCTCCATCCGGCGGATCGCGACATGCATCCAGATCATCGAGACGAAGACGATCGCGAAGAGCAGCATGAAGCAGCTCGTCCAGACGCCGGTGAGGTCGTTGAGGGCACCGAAGCCGATCGGCAGCACAAAGCCGCCGAGGCCGCCGATCATGCCGACGAGGCCGCCGACCGAGCCCACATGGCCGGGATAGTAGACCGGGATGTGCTTGTAGACGGCGGCCTTGCCGAGGCTCATGACGAAGCCGAGGAGGATGGTGACGGCGACGAAGAGCGGCAGGCCGATCCCGAAGGAGAAGGCGATGGGCCCATGGATGCCGGCGACGACGTACTGCGTCTCCGGATAGCTGAGGACGAACAGGCAGAGGAGCGCGACGGCGAAGGTGAGATACATCACGCGGCGGGCGCCCCAGCGGTCCGACAGCCAGCCGCCGAGCGCCCGGAACACCGAGCCCGGCAGCGCATAGGCGGCGGCGAGCATGCCGGCGGTGGCCAGCGGCAGGTGATAGGCGCCGACATAGTAGCGCGGCAGCCAGCTCGCGAGCGCGACGAAGCCGCCGAAGACGAAGAAGTAGTAGGTGGCGAAGCGCCAGACCTGGAGGTTCTTCAGGGGTTCCAACTGCGCCAGGGCCGAGACCGGCTTCTCGCCGCTCTGGCGGCGGGCGGCATGGGCGGGATCGTCCTTGGAGAAGAGGAAGAAGGCGACGGCGACGATCGCCAGGATCACGGCGTAGATCTGCGCCGTCTCCTGCCAGCCGAAGGCCAGGACCAGGAACGGCGCGCCGAAATTGGTCACCGCCGCGCCGGCATTGCCCGCCCCGAAGATGCCGAGCGCCGTGCCCTGCCGGTCCTTCCCGTACCAGCGCGAGACATAGGCGACGCCGACGATGAACGAGCCGCCCGCCAGCCCGACGCCGAGCGCCGCCACGAGGAACATCTCATAGGTGTGGACGAAGGAGAGCAGGAAGCAGGCGAGCGCCGTCGTCAGCATCTGCAGGGTGAAGACCAGCCGGCCGCCGAACTGTTCGGTCCAGATACCGAGGAAGATGCGGCTGATCGAGCCGGTGAGGACGGGCGTTGCGACGAGCAGGCCGAATTCGGTCTCGGTGAGGCCGAGCTCCTGCTTGATCCTGACGCCGAGGATCGAGAAGATCGTCCAGACGGCGAAGCATGTGGTGAAGGACAAGGTGCTGAGGCCGAGTGCCCGCGCCTGATCGCCGGAGGTGACCCCCTTTGCCTGCTGTGTCCTTTCCCCCATCGCCGCGCCCTTCCTCGTCAGCTTCTGATGACGGGCGGACCCTGGCCGTGGGCACGAAGCTCTCCCTTGATCGAAGTCAAAACTTCCAAGATTTATGACCTTCACGACAGAAGATTGACCTGGACCAACCAATAATGAAGTAAATTTACCTCGTGTGTTTGACTTTGTTTTTCTGTGCGATTGATAAACGTCAAGCGTTCTGCAACATGCATCGCGGATCGCGAACAAGGGGATTCCATGCGGCCTGAAGACGTCAGCGAGGTGCGGGCGCTCGCGCTGTTTCGTGACATGCGCGACACGACGTTCGAGACGCTGTTGCAGGCGAGCTTCCTGCAGCGCTTTCCGCCGGGCGTGGTGCTGATCCGGGAGAACGAGAGCGCCGACTTCCTGCACGTCGTCATCGAGGGCGGCGTCGAGATGTTCGCCGCCTCCGGGGGGCGCGAGACGACCATCAGCTTTGAGCGGCCGGTGAGCGCCTTCATCCTTGCGGCGGTGCTGAAGGATCAGGTCTATCTGCAGTCGGCTCGGACCGTGGAGGCATCCCGGATCCTGATGATCCCGTCGGCGAGCGTGCGCCGCGCGATGGACGCGGACCCGGCTTTCATGGCGGCGGTCGTCGCGGAACTGGCGACAGCCTATCGCAGCGTCGTCAAGGACCTGAAGAGCCAGAAGCTGAGAACCGGCGCAGAGCGGCTGGCCAACTGGCTGCTGCGGCTGGAGCGCGAGCAGAACGGCCAGGGCCATGTCGAGATCGACGTGGAAAAGCGGCAGCTCGCCGCGCGGCTGGGCATGACGCCGGAGAACCTGTCGCGCGCTTTTGCGGCGCTGAAGGCGCATGGCGCCGCCGTACGGGGCATGCGCGTCGAGTTCACCGACCGCGCCGCGCTCGCGGCCTTCGCGCAGCCGGATCCGCTCGTCGACGACGAGCGGTCCTGAGTGTCATCGGAAGAACGCTGCGGGAAATCGGCGCCGTCCCGGGACCGGCGCGCCGTCGTGCAGCCACTCGCGGGCGGAGCCCTCGGGCTCCCGCCTCACCTGCCATCGCCAGGTGGAACGCCCCGCCCGTCAGTGGGCGGAGACGTGTCTTTCCGTTTGCTCGGCAGGCTTCGTCTGATGATTCGCTGCATGGTCGAGCAGACGCCGCACCGCCAGTGCGAGCAGGCTTTCGACCGGCAGCCAGGCCAGCGCATAGATCCAGACGCCCGCTGCATAGGTCCAGCCGATCGGCGTGACGAACAGGCCATAGACCGCGATGAGCGTGCCGAGGATCTGCGTCGCCTCGCAGGTCAGGAACAGGCGGGCCGAGGGCCACGGCCTGTTCCAGAACCAGCGCTTGTTGCGCGTGACGTAGATCGTCAGGTGCCCGGCCACCAGGAGCTTCAAGAAGATGATCGTCTGGATCACGCCGCGCGGCAGATGCATGACGGTGTCGACATACCAGAACAGCAGGAAGGTCTCGACGACGCCCATCAGCCCGAGACAGGCGGCGATGGTCAGAACGCGGGGCATCTCCCAGCGGACCGGCTTCTCCGCGACCTCCGCGTTGTCGTAGGCGATCATCATGATCGGGAAGTCGTTGAGGACCGCCAGAAGGACGATCATGATCGCGGTGACCGGATAGAAGTCGAAGATCAGGATCGACAGCGTCATGAACATCAGCACGCGAATGGTCTCGGCGATGCGGAACGTCGCATAGCTCGTCATCCGCTCGAAGATCCGCCGCGCCTCCTCAATGGCCGAAGCGACGACCGCGAGCCCCTGGCCGGTCAGCACGACGTCGGCCGCGGCGCGGGCCGCATCCGTCGCCCCGCTGACGGCGATGCCCGCATCCGCCTGCTTCAATGCCGGCGCGTCGTTCACCCCGTCGCCGGTCATCGCGACGATATGGTTGCGGGCCTGCAACGCCTGGACGATCTTGAACTTGTGCTCCGGGAGGACGCGGGCGACGCCGTCGGCTCGCTCGATCTTGGCCGCGACATCGCCGTCCGAGCCGCCGTCGAAGACGCGGTCGGCCGACACGACGTTCGCGCCGAGGCCGAGCCGGCCGGCGATCTGCCGCGCGATGGCCTCGTGGTCGCCCGTGATCATCTTGACCGACAGGCCCATCCGCTCCGCCGTGGCAATGGTGGCGGCCGCGTCGTCGCGCGGCGGGTCGAAGATCGGGATCAGGCCGAGGAAGCGCCAGACGTCCTTGCCGCCGGGGCCCTCGCCCGAGTCCTGCCGAGCCACGCCGAGCGCACGAAAACCCTGCGCGGCAAGGCCGACGACATCCGCTTCGATCCGTCGGCGGTCCGTATCGTCGGGCTTCGCCAGATCCAGGATGACCTGTGGCGCGCCCTTGCTGAACAGAACGGTCTGCCCGTCCAGCGTGGCTGCGGCCTGCGTGCGCTTCGAGACCGGATCGAACGGCGTGAACGATCCGACCGTGTAGTCGGACTGACGAGCCTTCCCGACCGGGGCCGCCAGAACGGCCTTGTCGATCGCGTCCGGATCGTCCGCATTGCTCGCCAGCCGCGCCGCCAGCAGGACCTCGTCCGGACTGACGCCGGCTTCCGGGCGAACGTCGGCGAGCGTTAGTTCGTTCTTCGTCAAAGTTCCCGTCTTGTCGGCGCAGAGGACGTCGACGCCCGCCAGTTCCTCGATCGAGACGAGGCGGGAGACGATGGCCTTCATCGCCGCCAGCTTTTCGGCGCCGACCGCCATGGTCACGGAAAGAACCGTCGGCAGCGCCACCGGGATAGCCGCGACCGTCAGGATCAGGCAGAACTGCAGCGTCTGCCAGAACGGCGCCTGGCGGAAAAGCGACACCAGGATGATCAAGGCGACCAGCGCGATCGTCGTCAGGATCAGGAAGTTGCCGATATTCAGCACCGCCCGCTGAAAGTGCGAGCGGTTGTCCGCCGACTGCACGAGTTCGGCGGTCTTGCCGAAATAGGTCTTCATGCCAGTGGCGCTGACAATGCCGGTCATCTCGCCCTGCTTGATGACCGAGCCGGAATAGGCGGTCTCGCCGAGCTTCTTCTCCACCGGCAGAGACTCGCCGGTCAGCGCGGATTCGTCGGCGCTCAGATAGTCGCCCTCGGCCAGCGTCATGTCGGCAGGCGTCACATTGCCGATCCGCAGCCGCACCACGTCGCCCGGCACGAGGTCTCGCGCCGGGAGCGTCTGCCACCGGGCGTCGCGCAGGACCCGCGCCGTCAGCGCAAGGCGCTGCTTCAACGCGTCGATGGCGCTCCCCGCCTTGCTTTCCTGCCAGAAGTCGACACCCGCATTGACCAGAAGCATGGTCACGATGATGGCGAAGTCCGCCCAGTTCGAAAGGGCTGCGGAGAGGACCGCCGCAGCTTCGATCATCCACGGGATCGGCCCCCAGAAGTAGCGGGCCAGCCGTTCGATCGTGCTGACGCTCTTCTCGTTCAGCGCGTTCGGACCGTAGTGCGCCAGGCGGTCGGCGGCTTCGGCTGCAGTGAGACCGGTCCGGATATCGGTCTGGGGCACCGCCCCGTCCGGCCGCTCCGCATCGCCGGACGGAGCACGCTTGGGTGCGGACATGACAGCGACCATCACGCTGCTCCTTTCCAATCTGATCGGCGTTTGGGCAGACCAATGGTCCTGCTCCTTCGGCGGCTGGAAGCTGCCAGAGCGCAGGGCGATTGCTTTGATCGCCGTCAAAGCCGATCATGAGGATTTCGTCATGTTCCGGCGTCCCGCCGGCGATCCTCGCAGGCGCCGCGCCTGCCCCGGCGCTGCCACAGGCTGCAGCCCGGCCCCGCGCGCCGGGCCGCGGCCTCACCGCCGTGAAGTTCCGCCGTCGTCTGTCCGGGCTCTGCGAAATCGTTCGGCTTGATGCCGATCAATGTGGCGAAGGGGAATGCGGTCTCTCTTGCGTCCCATCACGTCAGGGCTCGGGGAGATCAGTATGGTTACGACGGATATCGGCGTGTCGGCGCCGCCCGCATCGCAGACCAAGACACGCAAGCTGCGCCTCGGCGCGCTCACCGCCCTCGTCATCGGATCGATGGTCGGCTCCGGCGTCTTCAGCCTGCCGCAGAACATGGCGGCCGGTGCCGGGCCGCTCGCCATCCTGATCGGCTGGGGCATCACCGCCGTCGGCATGCTGGCGCTGGTTTTCGTCTACCAGTCGCTGGCCACCCGCAAGCCCGAGCTGGACGCCGGCCCCTATGCCTATGCCAAGGCCGGGTTCGGCCCCTTCATCGGCTTCAACAGCGCCTGGGGCTACTGGATCAGCGCCTGGCTCGGCAACGTCTCCTATGCGGTCGTGGTGTTCAGCGCCCTCTCCTACTTCTTCCCCTTCTTCGGGGCGGGCAATACCTGGCAGGCGGTGCTGGGGGCCTCGGTCCTGCTCTGGCTCGTCCACGGCCTGATCCTCGGGGGGCTGAAAGAGGCGGCGGGCGTCAACACCATCGTCACCATCGCCAAGATCGCGCCGATCGTGCTGTTCATCGGCGTCGCAATCGTCGCCTTCAAGCTGCACGTCTTCTCGCTCGACTTCTCCGGGCTTGGGAACGCCAGCCTCGGCTCGATCACCGGCCAGGTGAAGAGCACCATGCTCGTTACCCTCTGGGTATTTATCGGCATCGAGGGCGCCAGCGTCGTGTCGGCACGCGCCGAGCGGCGCAGCGAGATCGCGCTCGCCACCGGCATCGGCTTCTTCACCTGTCTGGCGCTCTACGCCCTGGTGTCGCTGCTCTCGCTCGGGATCATGACGCAGCCGGAACTCGCCGGCCTGAAGAACCCGTCGATGGCGGGCGTTCTGGAACATGTCGTCGGGCCGTGGGGCGCCGTCCTCATCAACATCGCGCTGGTCGTCTCGGTGCTCGGCGCCTTCCTCAGCTGGACGCTGCTGGCCGCCGAGATCCCGCATGTCGCCGCCCGTGACGGCACCATGCCGGCCTTCTTCGCCCGGGAGAGCGAGCGCGGCGTCCCCTCCACCTCGCTGTTCATCACCAACGCCCTCGTCCAGCTCTTCCTGATCATCACCCTGTTCGCCGAGAGCACCTATCAGGCGCTGTTCTCGATCGCGTCGGCGGCGATCCTGGTGCCCTACATCTTCTCCGGTGCCTATGCGGCGAAGCTCGCCATCACCGGCGAGAGCTATGAGGGCGGGCAATCGCGCACCGGGCCGATGCTGATCGGGCTGCTCGCGACCGTCTACGGCCTGTGGCTCGTCTATGCAGCCGGCCCCGCCTACCTCTTCATGTGCGCGCTTCTCTATGCCGTCGGCGTGCCGCTCTACGTCTACGCCCGCAGCGAGCGCAAGGAACGCGCCTTCACGGCCGCCGAGGCCGTCATCGCTCTGGCCCTCGTCGCGGTCGGCCTCTTCGCCGCCTACGAGATGTGGACCGGCGCCGTCAGCCCTCTGTGAAATCACAAAAATCCAGGAAACCAAGATGATGATGACGCTCGGCGTGCATTCCGAAGTGGGGCGGCTCCGCGAGGTGCTGATCCACCGCCCGGACCTCAGCCTTCGCCGCCTGACACCGGCCAACTGCCGCTCGCTCCTGTTCGACGACGTGCTGTGGGTCAGGAAGGCCCGCCAGGAGCACGACATCCTCGCCGACACGCTGGACGAGCGCGGCGTGGTGGTGCGCGATCTCGGCAAACTGCTGGCCGAGACCATGGCGCTGCCGGAAGCGCGGGCCTGGCTCCTCGACCGGCGGCTCGACCCCGACCTCGTCGGCTGGGACCTCCTCGACGAACTGCGCTCCTGGCTGGACGGCATGGAGTCGGACAGTCTCGCCGCCGCGCTGATCGGCGGCATCGCCCGGGCCGAGTTGCCCTTCGCTCCCGCCGGCCTCAGCGGTCTCGCGCTCGCGCCGCAGGACTTCGTGCTGCCGCCGCTGCCGAACCAGCTCTTCACCCGCGACAGTTCGTGCTGGATCTATGGCGGCGTCACCGTGAACTCGATGTACTGGCCGGCACGGCGCCCGGAGGCCCTGAACGTCGAGGCGGTCTATCGATTCCATCCACGCTTTCGCGATGCCGGCTTCCCCTTCCTCTCCGAACCGGCGCATGCGACGCTGGAAGGCGGCGACGTCATGCCGGTCGGCGGAGGCGTCGTCCTGATCGGCATGGGCGAGCGCACCACGCCGCAGGCGGTGAGCGCGCTGGCGAAGCGCCTCTTCGCCACCGGCATGGCGAACCGCGTCATCGCGGCGCTGATGCCGCGCGACCGCAGCTTCATGCATCTCGACACCGTATTCACCTTCTGCGACCGCGACCTCGTCACGATGTTCCCGCCGATCGTGAACCGGCTGCGCAGCTTCTCGCTGCGGCCGGGGGACGCCGAAGGCAGCGTCGACGTCGTCGAGGAGAGCGCGCCCTTCGTCGACGTCGTCGCGCAGGCGATGGGCCTTGCCCGGCTGCGGGTCGTGGCGACCGGTGGTGACGCCTACGAGGCCGAGCGCGAGCAGTGGGACGACGGCAACAACGTCATTGCCGTCGAGCCCGGCGTCGTCGTCGGCTACGACCGCAACGTCTACACCAATACGCTGCTGCGCCGCGCCGGCGTCGAGGTCATCACCATCGAGGGCGCCGAGCTCAGCCGCGGACGCGGCGGCGGCCACTGCATGACCTGCCCGCTCGTGCGCGATTCCATCTGATCATCCGGAGTTCAAGATCATGCCGACCAACCTGCATGGGCGCAGCGTGCTGACGCTCGACGACCTCTCGCCCGCCGAGATCCGCCACCTCCTGCGCCTCGCCGCCGAGCTGAAGGCAGCAAAGACCAGCGGCACCGAACAGCCGCGGCTGGCGCGCAAGAACATCGCCCTGATCTTCGAAAAGGATTCGACACGCACCCGCACCGGCTTCGAGGTCGCGGCCTATGACCAGGGCGCCCACGTGACCTATCTCGGCCCCTCCGGCAGCCACATCGGGCACAAGGAGTCGGTCAAGGATACCGCCCGCGTGCTCGGCCGCGTCTACGACGCGATCGAGTTCCGCGGCGCCGGCCACGCGATGGTCGTCGAGCTCGCCCAATATGCCGGCGTCCCGGTCTATAACGGGCTGACCGACGAGTCGCATCCGACCCAGACGCTCGCCGACTTCATGACCATGCGCGAGTTCACGCACAAGCACCTGTCGGACATGACGGTGACCTTCCTCGGCGACGGCCACAACAATGTCGCGCGTTCGCTGGCCCTCGGCGCCGCCAAGGTCGGCATGGACATGCGCATCGCCGCGCCGAAAGAGCTCTGGCCGGACGCGGCCTTCGTCGAGCACCTGAAGGCGCTCGGCGCGAAGACCGGCGGCAGCCTGCTCCTCACCGACGACGTCGAGGAGGGCGTGAAGGGCGCCGACTTCCTCTACACCGACGTCTGGGTGTCGATGGGCGAGGCGGACACCGTCTGGGACGAGCGCATCAGGCTGCTCACGCCCTACCGCGTGACGCAGGAGGCGATGCGCGCGACCGGCAATCCCTATGCCAAGTTCATGCACTGCCTGCCGGCCTTCCACAACACCGAGACCCAGGTCGGCAAGGACATCGCCGAGCGCTACGGGATCGACTGCATGGAGGTCGCCGAGGACGTGTTCGAGTCCGAAGCGTCGATCGTCTTCGACCAGGCGGAGAACCGAATGCACACGATCAAGGCGATCCTCGTCGCCACCATCGGCGGCTGAGCGATGCGGATCGTCGTCGCCCTCGGCGGCAACGCGCTCCTTCGCCGGCACCAGCCGCTGACGGCCGAGAACCAGCGCATCAATGTGCGCCACGCCGCGCAGGCCCTCGCAGCTCTCGTGCGCGAGGGGCATTCGCTGGTCGTCACCCACGGCAACGGACCGCAGGTCGGGCTGCTGGCGCTGCAGGCGGCGGCTGGCCCCGCCGACGGCGCCTACCCGCTCGACATCCTCGGCGCCGAGAGCGAGGGAATGATCGGCTATCTCATCGAGCAGGAACTCGCAGGCCTCCTGCCGGGCCGCGACATCGCAACGCTGCTGACGCAGGTGAAGGTCGCGGCCGACGACCCGGCCTTCGCGCGCCCGACCAAGCCGATCGGCCCGGTCTACGACGCGGCGACGGCGAAGCGGCTTGCCGGAGAGCGCGGCTGGCAGGTCGCGCCGGACGGCGACGGCTGGCGCCGGGTCGTGGCCTCGCCGAAGCCGCTGGAAATCCTGGAAGCGCGCGTCGTCTCCCTGCTGGTCGAGCGCGGCATCATCGTCATCTGCGGCGGCGGCGGCGGGATTCCCGTCGTCACCAGGAAGGACGGCAGCCTATCCGGCGTCGAGGCGGTGATCGACAAGGACTTCGCGAGCGAGCTGCTGGCGCGCCAGCTTTGCGCCGACATGCTCCTGCTCCTGACCGACGTCGACGCGGTCTATGCGGATTTCGGCACGGAGAAGGCGCGGCGGATCGACGAGCTGTCGGCAGCGGCGACCGCCCTGGAGAGCTTCCCGCCGGGGTCGATGCGACCGAAGATTGCCGCGGCCGCTTCCTTCGCCGGAACGACCGGTCACGCAGCCGCGATCGGCCGGCTGGAAGACGCCGCCGAGATCGTCGCCGGCCGGAAGGGAACCCGGATCAGCGGCTGAGGCGCGGAGACGAGGGTTGCATGCCGTCCAGCACGCCTACTCCTTGCGGGAGCCCGTTCGGGCGCTCCCCTCGGGCTCAGTAGACGTCTTCGACATATCGCCCCTCCGCTTTCAGCGCTTTGGGCGTGAGCCCCGTCGGCGCAAGGATCTCGGCCAGCGCGTCGGCGACGCCCGCCGCCATGTCGCGGCCGCCGCAGACCATCACGCGCGCCCCGCCGCGAACAAGCTGCGCGACCTGCGCAGCCTCGCCGCGCAGCGCGTCCTGCACATAGCGGGAGCGCCTTCCGCGCGAGACGGCCGTGACCAGCCGCGTCAGACGACCCTCTTCCTGCCACGCGGGCATCTCCTCGCCGTAGAAGAAGTCGCTGTCGGGATCCCGCATGCCGAAGAAGAGGTGGACGGGCCTGCGCCGCCGATTGCCGCGCACGATGCCAGCGAGCGGCCCGATGCCCGTCCCGGCGCCGATCAGGATCAGCGGCGCCCGGCCCCGCCCCGGTCGAAAGCGGGGGTTGCGGCGCAGGAAGGCGGTCACCGTGGCGCCCGGCTCCAGCGCCGTCAGCTGACCCGAACAAAGACCGCCGGGATGCTTCTTCACGACGATCTCGAGAAAGCCGTCGCGGCGGCCCGAGGCCAGCGAATAATGCCGCGGAACCGTGCTGCCCTCCGGCAGGATGCCGATGAGGTCGCCGGCCGTGAACCGGGCAAAGCCGCACCCGGTCAGCCGCTGCAAGAGCGTTACACGCGGCAGGGCGAAGCGGAGGATCGCGGTCGGAGCCTGGACCTGCCCACCAAAGTCCCGCCGCGAGACGAGGGTCAGCGTCTCGGCTTTCGGCAGAACGGGCTGGTGCGACAGTACGAGCCCGATGCCGAGCGCCTTTCCGAGCGCGCGACCCCAGCGGGCGAAGTCCTGCGGCGATTGGCGGTCGACTGTCTCGAAGGGGACGAGCTCTGGCCAGCCTTTCGCCTTGGCGGCTGCGGCGACTGCCTTGGCGAAGGCGCAGTATGAGGGAAAGCTGCGGTCGCCAAAGCCGAGAACCGCGAGAGGGACGTGGGACGCGCCATCGGCAGCCTGCAGCCGGTCGAGGAAGCCCTTGGCCGAGGCGGGAGCCGCGCCGTCGCCATAGGTCGCGGCGAGCAGGATGATCCGCTCGGCCCGGGTGTAGCGTTCTGGCGCGAACGCCGACATCGGGCCAACGTGGACGCTCTGCCCGGCTCCGGTCAACGCTGTGTTCAGCGTCGCCGCGAAGCCCCAGGTGCTGCCGCCCTCGCTGCCGACGAGGACGATCGTCTCCGCACGTCCTGCCGGCTGATTGCCGCGGATGCGGGGCCGCCCGCGCCGCCCGGCGAGCCAGACCAGCACGCCCGTCGCGCCCATCACGGGCACGCCGAGCGCCATGAGCCCGAGCATCAGGCCGAGCGTCGCCGCGCCCCGGCCGGTGTGCAGCATGGAGATGGTTTCCGAGACGCGCTCCCAGCCCGTGAGGTCGGCCCATGCGAGGAGCCGGCCGTCGCCCTGGTCGAGATAGCCGGTTCCCCGATCGGTCTTCATCGTGAAGACGTCGGTCCCATCCCCGGGAGGAGGAAAGCTCAGCGCACGCAGTTCGGCGACCGGCGTCTGCCGCAGAACCGGCATCCGATCGAGCGCGAACCCCGTCTCGCCGCTCACATCGGCCGGGAAGGCGGGCATGGCGCTGCCGTCGGGGAGAAGAGCGAAGGTGGAGGCCGTCATCCACAGGGCGGTGGTGGAGGAGAGGAGGAAGCCGATCACCGCGACGCGGGCGATCTCGACGTGCAGTCGGCCGGCGAGCGGCCCGCGCAGGCGGGCGAACCAGTGCCGCCAGCCGCCCGCCCGCCGGGCCACCAGCGCCGCGCCCGAAAGCGCGAGGACCAGCATCACCCCCGCGCCGCCGGCCGTGACGATCCGCCCGCCGTCCCCGAGGAACAGCGAGCGGTGGAGGTTCGTCAGCCACCGTTCGACCGGATCGGGATCGGCCGAGGCCACGCCCTCGCCCGTCGCCGGGTCGATGACGGCCGCACCCGGCATTCCCCGGTCGAACCAGTAGGCGGTGATCCGCCCGGAGGGCGCGCGGCGGATCTGCTCCACGCCCGGATGGGCCGCCTGGACACGGGAGGCCAGGATGGCCACGGTGAGGCCCGACTCCGCCTGCGGCGCGCCTATCCGCTCGGCCGCAGGAAAGATCGACAGCCCCGCACCGCTCAGGGCGAGGATGGTGATGAGCGCGAGTACCAGCAGACCGGGCCAGCGATGGAGTGCACGGATCATTCCCTCACGCCTCACATGGCGTAGGCGAAGCTGGCGATGTAGCGTCGGCCGCGCACCGGCGTGCCGGCACCATCGGCCGTGAGGGGCACTGCCACCTCGTTCGGACTTTCCCGCATGTTCTCGACGGCCGCGTCGATGTGGAGCGTGTAGCCCGCATCGAACAGTGCGTCGGCGAGGTCGAGCGTGATCTCGAGCGTGCGGCCCGCTCCGACGCTGGCGCCGGTGATCCCGTTGACCTGCGCCGTATCGCCGCCGGTGGCGCGGTACCAGTCGCTCAGATGCCGATAGTACTTCGACTTGCCGCCGGCCATCCAGAGGCTGCCGACATAGGCGCCCGACGCGTCGGTGACGTGGAGCGCGAGGTAGGCTCCGTCGCCGCCATAGTTGTTGAGGGTCGTGGTGAGCGTCACCGGCCGCGCCATTGCGAGACCGGGAAGGGTCAGCGCCGTGGTGAGAGCGAACGTTGCGAGCAGCGATTTCATCGGATGCCTCCTTGTTCGAGGGCTGGGGAGCGGGTCATTTCACCTGCGTCCGCGGAGGCGCGCCGTTACCGAACAGGCCGTTCTGCGGCGGTGCGACGGTGCCCGCGGGCGCCGGATTGCGCGCGCTGCCGCGCCCGTCGTCGTCATCGTCCTCCTCCTCGTCGTCCTCGCCGTTGCGCCCGCTCCGCGCGCCGTCCCGCAAGCGGCGGTCGCCGTGGTCATCGTCGCTCGCCAGAACGAGCGGCGTCGCTCGCGCGCCCTCCTCCGAGCGCGCAGGGAAAGGCCGGGAATGTCCGTCGGCCGCGGTCTTCACCGCGCTCCAGGCGGGAACGCCGATGGCAACGGTCAGCGCCGTGGAGGCAACGAGTAGCGTCAGGGTGTTTTTCGTCATGGCAGGGTCTCCTTCTGTCTGCGGGGACAATCTGGAGAGCCGACCTGAGGGCTTCCTGACGCGCCGGCGATTTCCGCTTCAGCTTGCCGTCAGGATGAAGAAGGCCCCGCCGGCTACGGCGAGGCCATCAGGTTGGGTGAAGGGGCTGTCGCCCCCGACATCTCGGCTGTCAGTCGACGTCGCCCGGTCCGGGCGCACGCTTGTCGCCGGTGACCATCGCGCGGGCGAGGTTCTCGTGGTGCCGGAAGGACGCCAGGACCACACCGCCCAGATGCAGCGCCGCGAGCAGGAGCATCAGGTTCGCCAGCGTCTCGTGGACCTCCTTCAGCGGGCCTGCGGCCTCGCCGCGCTCGCCGTATTCGCTGCTGTCGCCGTCGTCGGCCAGGGCCGACGTCACGATGACAGGCGCGGCCGGCAGCATTGCCACCCGGTCCGGCTCCGCCATCAGCCAGCCAGTGAGGGCGCTGCCCGAGAGCGTCACCAGCAGCGCCACGATCATCGCGGCGCCGGCCGGGTTGTGGCCAAGGTAGCGCCGCTCCCTGCCGCGGCCGGCGTCGCCGAGATAGGCGAGCGTTTCGCGAGACCCCTTGAGGAATTGGCCGAAGCGGGCGTAGCGGCTGCCGACGAGCCCCCAGACCAGCCGGAACGCCACCAGCCCGGCGACGGCATAGCCCGCGATCTCGTGCACGGGCTGCAACTCCTCCGCGGTCAGCCAGGCGGTCGCGAACGCTGCGACAAGGCTCCAGTGGAAGATGCGGATCAGAGGGTCCCAGACCCGGACCTTGCCGTTGGTCCGGGTGTTCATTTCCAATGCGTCGCGAGTTGCTGCGTCAGTCATCGCCACCTCCTTCGCGATTGCGGCGCTGGCGACCGTCGTCGTGCCCGTGTTCGACCGCGATCACTTGCAGCGTCGCCGGATGAACTCTCGCCTCGATCCGGCGTCCCTCGGCATCGCGACCGTCGATCTCGTAGCATCCGTCGTCGATCTTGATCCGGCGCACGGTCCAGCCGTTCCGCTCGGCCAGCCGGACCACGGCGTCGCGCGGCTGCCAGTCGGCCATGGGAACGAAGCAGCCGTCGTCCGCCAGCACCACATTGGCCGGGAAGACCGTCAAGAATCCGAGGATAGTCAACGTCTTCTTCATGAGCCAAACTCCTCGCTGCGGCCATCCCGGCGAATTTCATGCGCGGCGAGTCTGACGGCAGCCTGAAGGGCCTGCCCCGGTGCTTCAGCTTCGTGTCAGCCGGAGGGGCCATCTCGAACCATCGGGAACGGACAGGGCGACATGCGCATCCTGCTGATCGAGGACGACACGGTTCTGGGCGCCGCGGTGCGCGACCAGATCGCCGCCGACGGCCAGTCGGTGGACTGGGTCACGCGGCTCGACGCAGCCGGCGATGCGCTGAGCGTCGCGTCCTACGACCTGATCCTGCTCGACCTCATGCTGCCGGACGGTCGCGGGATCGGATTCCTCAGGGGTCTGCGCGCGCGGGGCGACGTGACGCCGGTCATCATCCTGACGGCGCTCGACCAGGTGTCGGACCGGATCGAGGGGCTGAACGCCGGAGCCGACGACTATCTCGTGAAGCCCTTCGACCTTGCCGAACTGTCCGCCCGGATCGGATCCGTCGCCCGGCGCTACAGCGGCAACCCGAACCCGATCGTCGTCCATGGGCCGCTGGAGATCGACCTCGCCGCGCGCAGCGTCCGTCGCGACGGCAAGGCCGTTCAGCTGACGGCCCGCGAGTGGGCGCTGTTCGAGGCCCTGCTCGCCCGCCCCGGGCAGCTTCTGTCGAAGGCGCAGCTCGAGGAAAAGCTCTACGCCTTCGACGCGGAGGTCGAGAGCAACACGATCGAGGTCCATGTCAGCCGTCTGCGCAAGAAGCTCGGGAGCGCGGTTATCGAGACCGAGCGCGGCCTGGGCTACAGGCTGGGCCGGCCGTGAGGCTGCCGCGCAGCCTTCGGGCGCGGCTCGGTCTGTCGCTCGGCCTCGTGCTGACGATCCTCTGGCTTCTGGCCGCCGCGGTCACCGCGGTGATCGTGCGGAGCGAGATGGACGAAGTTTTCGACAGCGCGCTCCGCGAGACCGCGGAACGGATCCTGCCGCTGGCGGTGAGCGACATCGTCGGGCGCGAAGACGAGGGCGTGACGCAGCGGCTCGCCTCGATCCGGGCGCACGACGAGTACTTCACCTATCTCGTCCGGGATGCCGAGGGGCGCATCCTCCTGCAATCCCATGCGGCCGATCCCGCCGTGTTCCCGCCCTGGGACGGGCCGGGCTTCCAACAGACCGCGATGCACCGCCTCTACAGCGACGCGGCGCTCCAGGGATCGATCCGCATCACCGTGGCCGAGCCGCTGGCACATCGCGCAGCGGTCGCGCGGGAGATCCAGATGGGTCTCGGCCTGCCGCTGCTGATCGTGCTCCCGCTTGCGCTCGCGGCGATCATCCTCGCCGTCCGCTTCAGTCTCGAGCCGCTGCGCCGGTTCCGCACGCGGCTCGAGGCGCGCGGCGCCGCCGACCTGTCGGCGGTTCCCGCCGGCGACCTGCCGACGGAGATCGGCCCGCTGGCGGCGACCCTGAACAACCTTTTGGCCAGACTGCGCGACGCGTTCGAAGCCGAGCGGAGCTTCGCGGCGAACGCCGCCCATGAACTCAGAACGCCGCTTGCGGGTGCGATCGCACAGGCGCAGCGGCTTCGCTCGGAGACGCGGGATCCGGCGACCGATGCGCGCGCCGCAGAGATCGAGACAACGCTCAAGCGACTGACGCGGCTCTCGGAACGCCTCATGCAGCTCGCCCGCGCCGAAGGCGGGCGGCTGCGGATGGACCGAAGCGCCGACCTCAGGCCCGTCGCGCGCCTCGTCGTCGAGGATATCGGCCGCGCGGCCGCGCCGGGCCGGATCACGCTGACGCTGCCGGACACGGCCGTCATGTCCGATCTCGACCCGGACGCATTCGCGATCCTCTGCCGGAACCTCGTGGAGAACGCCCTCCGTCACGGGGCGGAGAATGCTCCGGTCGACGTCGGCCTCACCGGAGAAGGGCAATTGATCGTGGCGAACGACGGCCCCGTCCTGCCGCGTCAGACCCTCGACCGCCTGACGGGGCGGTTCGAGAGGGCGACGTCCGGCACCGATGGCAGCGGGCTCGGCCTCGCCATCGTCGCCGCGATCGCGGACCGGATCGGAAGCTCCGTCATCCTCAAGTCGCCGCGCCCGGGCGCCGCTTCCGGCTTCCAGGCGTCCGTCAATCTGCCGACGGGCGTCCCGGACACCACTGCCGCGGGATCAACTCCAGCATCTCCATCACGTCCTCGCCGAGCTTCGCCAGCCTAGCCGATCCGCAGCAGTGGCATTCGGTCGGTGCCGGAATGGCGCCCACCCCTTGGGCAGATGCTGCGGGCCGGGTTCTTCGACCGGGCCTGCGGGCGCAGGTGCAGCCGCATCTTCACTGATCTGGCGCGATCGTTAGCAGGCTGACGATTCCGGCGAGCCGGCGGCCGGAACGGGAGCCCGCCGCCAATGCTTTCTGCCCACTGTTTCACGACGCGTGTTCAGGCAGCTCCGGCAGCAGGCCCGGCAAAGACCAGGAGAGCTCATGGCGACGGCAGCCGGCGAAGGCAGCACGGGAACGTCCATCCCGATTCCTGATCGCTTTGCTCCCGGAGAGACCGCCTCCTGCTGAGCCGGAGGCCGCACATGCTCTACGGATCACCGCGGGCCCCGCCCGCATGCGCACGCTGCCCGCCTGCAACCCCGCCCGACCCCAGAACGAGCCATGACATGAACGATGCGCTCCCTGCGCGCCTCACGGCCGAAGGCCCGCTGCTCTCCGTCCTGGAGCCCGTGGGAGCCGTAGCAGCCGACCTGTTGGAGTTGATCGACCCGGCCGCGCCGGCGCCGCTCTTCTACCTCGCCCGCGATGCCGGCCGGGCCCGCGCCCTTTATGGGCTGCTTTGCGCGCTCGCGCCGCACCTTCCGATCGGCTTGCTGCCGGCATGGGACTGCCCGCCCTACGACAGCGCCGCCCCCTCCCGCGGCGTCATGGGACAGCGGATGGCGACGCTCCGCTGGCTGACCGACCGCCGGTCGCGGCCGGCTCTCGTCATTGCGACACCCGATGCCCTGCTCCGGCGGGTCCCGCCGCCGCGCATCTGGCCAAAGGCGCATCTGTCGTTCCGGGTCGGCGACAGCCTCGACCGCGAAGCGACCGAAGCCGCCCTCGCCCGGATGGGCTACGTCCTCGACGAGCGCGTCGACGAGCCCGGCGAAGCCGCGCTGCGCGGCCGCGTCGTCGAGATCTTCCCGGCCGCCGCCGACTTTCCCTGCCGGATCGAGCACGCGGACGGGCGGATCAGCGCCATCCATTCCTTTGACCCGGCAACGCAGCGCTCGCTCGTCGAGACCGAATGCCTGGACGTCGATCCGGCGTCCGAGATCGTCCGGTCGGACCAAGCCGGCGAGGGCGCGGACGAAGCCTCGGCGGTGCCCGACCTGCCGCCCGGGCGGGAGCACTGGCTGACGCTGTTCTATCCGGATCTTGCGAGCGTGTTCGATTACGCCCCCGACGCGCGCCTCGTCTGCGGGGCCGGGACGGACGCGCGGGGCAGCGCCTTCCTCGACGGCGTGCGCGACGGCTATGACAGCGAGATGGCCGTGCGACGGGGCGGGCCCGACCGGCGCGCGCCGGCAGCGCCGGATCACGTCTTCCTCGGCCAGGAGGAGTGGGACGAGATCCTGTCCACCCGCGTGATCGCCGAGGTCGGCGCATCGTCGGCCGCGAGCGATCGGAGCGTCCCGCACTTCTGCGCCGGACCGAACGCGGCCCAGGCCTTCAAGGGCTTCGTCGCGGAGCGGCTGAAGGCGGGCGGACGCGTCGTGCTCGCCGCCCCTCGGCAGAGCCTCGACAGCTTCCGCCGGCGCGCCGAGCGGCTGCTCGGACGCGCAGCGCAGCCGGTCGCCGACTGGCATGAAACGGCAGCGACCGAGCCGGGCGCTCTCCTCAGCCTCGCCATGCCGCTCGACCGCGGGTTCGTGACGGCATCCGGCGACATGGCCGTAATCGCGGCAGCCGATCTCCTCGGCAGCCGCGCCCACGTCGCGGATCGGACCGCCGCGTCGATGCAAGCGCCGGCCGGCCCGTCCTTCCGGATCGGCGAGCCGGTGGTCCACCGCGACCATGGGCTCGGCCTTCTCGAGGGAATCGAGGAGATCACCTTGCCGGACGGCGGCGTCGGCGATGCGCTGCGGCTGCGCTACGACGGCGATTCGACGCTGATGGTTCCGGTGGAGGAGATCGAGGCGCTGTGGAGCTACGGCGGCGAGCCGGATGCCGTGTCGCTCGACCGGCTGAAGGGCGACAGCTGGGCCAAGCGTCGCATCAAGCTCGACAAGGCGATCCGGAAGACGGCGGAGAGGCTGGCTGCGGACATGCGGGACCGCCGCGCCCGGACCGCGCCGAAGCTCGTTCCGCAAACGGCTCCCTTCGAGCGCTTCGCGTCCCGCTTCGCCCATGTCCTGACGCCCGACCAGGCGGATGCGATCGATGCCGTGCTGGCGGATCTGTCCTCCGGCCGGCGCATGGACCGGCTGGTCTGCGCCGATGTCGGCTATGGCAAGACCGAGGTGGCGCTGCGCGCGGCGGCGGCGGCGGTCTTTGCCGGCAAGCAGGTCGCCTTCGTCGCGCCGACGACGGTGCTCGTGCGCCAGCATCTGCGCACCCTCGCCCGCCGCTTCGCGGGAACCGGCATCTCCATCGCCGAACTGTCGCGCATGGTGAAGCCGGCCGAGGCCAGAGCCGTGAAGGAAGGCCTGGCCTCGGGCGACATCCGGATCGTCGTCGGCACGCATGCGGTCGCCGCGAAGGCGGTAGAGTTCGCCGATCTCGGCCTCGTCATCCTCGACGAGGAACAGCATTTCGGCGCGCGCGTGAAGAGCCGGCTGAAGAGCCTCTCGAAGGCAGCGCACGTCCTGACGCTGACGGCGACGCCGATCCCGCGCACGCTCCAGGCAAGTCTCGTCGGGCTGCAGGATCTGAGCGTCATCGAGACGCCGCCGGTCGCCCGGCAGCCGGTCCGCACCGTTTCGGCCTTCGCCGAAGCCGAGGTCCGCGATGCGCTGCGCCGGGAGAAGCGCCGCGGCGGCCAGAGCTTCGTCGTCTGCCCGCGCATCGAGGACATCGCGCCGATGGCCGAGCGGCTTCGTGCCCTGGCGCCGGAACTGAAGCTCGCGGTCGCGCATGGCGAGATGAAGGCCGCCGACATCGACGCCGTCATGCTGGACTTCGCCGATGGCGGCGGCGATGTGCTCCTGGCGACGAACATCATCGAGAGCGGCCTCGACGTTCCGAACGCCAACACGATGATCGTCTGGCATGCCGACCGGTTCGGCCTCGCCCAGCTGCACCAGCTGCGCGGGCGGGTCGGGCGCGGGACGCGGCGCGGCACGGCCCTGTTCCTCACCGAGCCGGAGCAGACGGTCGGCGAAGAGGCGGAGCAGCGGCTCGCCGCAATCGCGGCGCTGGACCGGCTCGGCGCCGGCTTCGGCATCAGCGGGCGCGATCTCGACCTGCGCGGCGCGGGCGACCTTCTCGGCGAGGACCAGGCGGGGCACATCCGCCTCATCGGCATCAGCCTGTACCGCCACCTCCTGGACCGGGCGGTGAAGGCGGCGGAGGGCGCAGCCCTCGAGGACGAATGGCGCCCGACGATCAGGCTCGGCATCGGCGGGCGCATCCCGCCGGAGTACATCCCCGAGGACGAGGTGCGCATCGACCTCTATGCCCGCTTCACGGCGGCCGAGGACGCGCAGGCGCTGGCCGCGCTGGAAGACGAAGTCGCGGACCGCTTCGGGCCGCTGCCGGACGCGATGTCGGACCTCCTCGCCGTGGCCGAGATCCGCATCCGCTGCCAAAGGGCCGACATTGCGGAGCTCGACGGGGGGCCGCAGGCGATCGCGGCGACCTTCCGTCCGGCGCGGGGGACATCGATGAAACGCAAGCAGCCGCCGCCGGGGCTCGAATGGTCGGGAGACCGGCTCCTCCTCAGGCAGGACAGCGCCGACGCCCGCGAGGCGCTGCAGCTTGCCAACCGGCTGCTCGACGCGATCGGGAACGCCGGGTAGCCTCAGCCGGCGGTACGCTGAGAGGCGGCCCGAAGACGAAGGTCGCGAGCGCCGTCGGAAGCCGGACTCTCCAGCCGCTGACGGTGGCAACAGACCCGTCGACAGCGACGATCTCAGCGAGCACCATCGGCGCGGCCAGTCGTCGAACCGCTGAAGCCTCCCGGTCAGCGAGGGCCCCGAAGCCCGCACCGCTTTGCGGATCCCGATCCAGTCCTGGTGGCCGGTTCCAGGCGCACCGCGATCGTTCTCGCAGGCATGGAAATGACCGAGCATCCCCTTCCCGAGCTTGCGGATCGCATCCGGAATGCTCTTCTCCTCGATATTGGCGTGGAATGTGTCGATGTGGACGCGGAAGGCCGGGCTGCCGACGTCCCGCACCAGTGCCGCCGCCTGCTCCGTCAGGTTGATCATGTCGGTCTCGAAGCGGTTCAGCGGCTCGACGCCGACGGTGACACCGGCATCCGACGCCACCTTGCCGAGTTTTTGCAGGTTCTCGACGCACCAGGCCCATTCGCGCTGCTTCTGACCCGCGTCGACGAGACGGGTCTTGCCGACGGCGGAGTAGGCCGGCCCCGAGAAAATCTCAGCACCGACCGCCTCAGCGAACCGTATGCCGTCCCGGATGTAATCGACGCCCGTCTGGCGCACCGCCGGGTTGTCATGGCTGATGTCCCGCGACGGCCCGAAGGCGCCGCAGACGGTCACCGCGAGCCCGTTGTCCTCGACAATCTTGCGCAGGAGAACAGCATCGACGAGCGCGGGATCGTCCAGCGCGACTTCCAGCACGTCGAAGCCCATCGCCTTGATCTTCGGGACCAGTCCGAAGTCGTTCGTCGTGAATGGAGATGTCCAAACCCACGTGTTGACGCCGATCTTCATCGCTTTCGCCCTCCCGGAGATGCCGGCCGGACGGTACCGAGAGCGGCCGACTGGCTTGATGATGGCGGTAAGTCTCCAAGAGGGCCCTAAGCATCGTAAAGGAGCAATCGCGTCAGAAAGTTGAGATCTTTAACCGGAAGATTGGCGTGCGGAGCCGGAAGAAGCCTCAGGAATGAAATTCCAGGAGATCATTGCGCTGCTTCACCGTCGGTCCAGCGCAATCTTGATCTGTCACGTCATCCGGCACTCTGTGATGCCCCCGCACGGCGACCGGGATCAAAGGCTTTCTGCGCCTTTCGCTCTCGACACCTGTCATCGATCCCGCTCGGGCAAGTCCTGGACGATCTGCGAAACTGAAGAGCCGTCGACGCGAACGCGTTTCCGATGAAGCCGTGAAACCTCCAAGCTCTTTCGAGACTGAAAGCCCGGATAGAGGCTGGAGGCTGGAGGCTGGACTGGCGAACAGCATTTGCTGGCCTCTATAATCATTCCGTCGGGGGCAGCGGCGAGGACCGCTGCGGGATCCGGTCTTGGGGAGGAGGGTGTTCTGGTGGCGCAACGGCGAACGATCGCTGTCGTCGGGCTCGGCTCGATGGGCAAGGGCATGGCGGGCTCGCTTCTGAGGGCGGGCCATACCGTCTTCGGCATCGATCTGGACGAACGGGCGGCGCGCGACTTCGTCGCGGCGGGCGGTGCGCCCGGCGACGCGGGCGAGCGGGCGGAGGAGATCGACATCCTCGTGCTGGTGGTCCTCAACGACGTGCAGACCGAGGCCGTGCTGTTCGGGCCGGGCGGCTGGGCGGACCGCCTGCGCCCCGGTGCGGCGGTCGTCTCCTGCGCCACGATGGCCCCGGACTTCGCGCGCTCGCTCGCGGAGCGGTGCCTGGCAAAGGGGCTGCACTATCTCGATGCGCCGATTTCCGGCGGTGCCCGCAAGTCGGCCGAGGGGAAGCTCTCGGTCATGGCGTCGGGGTCGCCGGATGCCTTCGCCCTTGCCGCGCCAGTGCTCGAAGCCTGCGCCGAGACGGTGTTCAACCTCGGCGACGCGCCCGGCAGCGGAAGCGCGATGAAGGCGGTCAACCAGCTCCTCGCGGGCGTGCACATCGCCGCCATGGCCGAGGCGATGACCTTCGCCATCAACCAGGGGATCGCGCCGGAACAGGTGCTGGACGTCATCCCGAAATGCGCCGGCACGTCATGGATGTTCGAGAACCGGGCGCCGCATGTGGTCGAGGGGGACTACACGCCGCGCTCGAGCGTGAACATCTGGCCGAAGGATCTCGGGATCGTCCTGGACATCGCTCGCAAGTCCGGCTTCGGCGCGCCGCTCACCGCCGCCGCGCTGCAGCAGTTCCTCGCCGCCTCGGGCTCCGGCCTCGGTGCCGAGGACGACGCGGCCGTCGCGAAGGTCTACGCCCGCAACGCCGGAATCCGCCTGCCGGGCGACCCTGCGTAACCGCTATCGCGGCGCCCTGCCGCGGCACCACCGCCGCGGCGCTCGCCGCGGCGGACAGCTTCCGGACGCCGCTCGGCTGTCAGGCCGCCAGCCGACCCCCCTCGCCCGAACGCGCCGTTCAGAGCGTGACGCCGAGGCGCTCCGCCCAGACCAGCCCGGCGTCGGTGCCGTCGCGCGGCTTGTATTCGCAGCCGACCCAGCCGTCGTAGCCGATGCGATCGAGATGGGCGAAGATCCGGGGATAGGCAATCTCGCCCTCGTCCGGCTCGGCGCGGCTCGGCACGGCGGCGATCTGGACGTGGCCGATGAGCGGCAGGAAGCGCTCCAGCTTCGTCATCACGTCCCCTTCGGTGACGCCGACATGGTAGACGTCGAACATCAGCTTGATCGTGTCGGAGCCGATCTCCTCGATCAGCCCGACCGCCTCCGCCAGCGTCGAGTAGAAATAGCCCGGCTTGTCGCGCGGGTTGAGCGGCTCCAGCAGCAGCGTCACGCCCTCTGACGCCGCCTTCTCCGCGGCGAGCATCAGGTTCGACCGCATCGTCTCGCGCGCCTTCGCCCGCTGGCCCTCCGGCACGACGCCGGCCATGGCGTGGACGGAGATGGCGCCGGAGCGGCGGCAATAGTCGAGCGCCTGGTCCACCGAAGCCTGGAACTCCGCCTCGCGCCCGGGCAGCGCGCCGAGGCCGGACTCCCCCTTCTGCGCATCGCCGACCGCCGTGTTGATGCCGAGCAGCGTCACACCGCTTGCCGCGCAAGCCGCGCGGACGGCTTCCGGGGCAACGTCGTAGGGCCAGTGCAGCTCGACCGCCTTGAAGCCGGCCTTGCCCGCCGCGTCGATGCGCTCGAGCAGCGGACGGTCCGGCCAGAGAAAGCCGAGATTGGCGGAAAAGCGCGGCATGACTATCCCTTCAGGCTGAAGGAGGCGTCGAGGTCGGCGACCTCCTCCGGCGTCAGCCGGCGGACCTCCAGGTTTCGCGTCATGATCAGGAGCCTCGCCGTTTCCTCCAGCTCCTCGATGGCGAAGACGGCCGCCTCCAGCGACGGCCCCGCGACCACCGGCCCGTGATTGGCGAGGAGGACGGCCGGGTGGCGCGCGGCCCGCTCACGGATCATCGGGGCAAGCGCACTCGATCCGGGCCTGGCATAGGGCAGGACCGGGACGCGCCCGACGCGCATGACCACGTATGGCGTGATCGGCGGCACCGCGTCTTCCGGATCGACGTCGGCGAGGCAGGACAGCGCCGTCGCATGCGTCGAGTGCAGGTGCACGACCGCCCGCGCGCTCGGCCGCGCCTCGTAGAAGGCGAAGTGCAGCGGCCGCTCCTTGGTCGGCGGATCGCCGTCGACATGGGCGCCGCCGGCGTCGAGGCGCGACAGCCGGTCCGGATCGAGGAAGCCCATGCAGGAGTTGGTCGGCGTCATGAGGAAGCCGCCGTCCTCCAGCCGGACGGAGATGTTGCCCGACGAGCCGACGGTGAAGCCGCGCTCGAACAGCGAGCGCGCCCAGCGCACGATCGCATGGCGAAGCTCCTTCTCCGTCATCGCGCGGCTCCAAGGACCGCGAGTGCCTTCTCGAAGAACTGCGCGTCGCCGAAATTGCCGCTCTTCAGCGCCAGACGCAGCGGCACCGGGTCGTCGGCCGCGAGCGCCGGCACGCCGGGCGCGATCTCGGGCCCGACCTGCAGCGCCGCGAGCTTCAGCGCCGTCACGACGGCCCCGGACGTCTCGCCGCCGCCGACCGCGATGCGCCGCACGCCGGCCGCGACGGCCCCCGCGCACAGCTCCGAAAAGAAGCCCTCGATGGCCGAGGCGACCCGCTCGCGACCGAAGCGCTCCTGCACCGCCTTCACGGCGGCGGGCTCGGCGGTCGAGTAAAAGATCGGCTCCGCCTCGGCATGGGCGCCGAGGAAATCCAGCGCCGAGCGAACGGTCGTCTCGCCCGACAGGACCGCCTCGGCCGAGACGACGAAGCCCGGATGGGACTTCAGATAGGCCGCGACCTGCTCGTTGGACGCTCTCGAGCACGAGCCGCAGAGGGCGATGGCCGGCCCCTTGACCGGGGTGTAGTCCGAGCCGGCATCGCGCAGCAGGCCGCGCCGGCGGAAGTTCTCCGGCAGGCCGAGGGCGATGCCCGATCCACCGGTGACCAGGCGGTGGTCCGCCGCCGCCTCGCCGATCGCAAGGAGGTCGGCATCGGTGACGGCGTCGACGACGATCAGCCGCTTGCCGGCCTCCGCCTCCGCCCGGAAGCGTGCCGCAATCTCTCCCGCTCCGCCCCGCACGGCGCCGTAGCCGACATGGCCGACCGGCAGCGGCGTCTGGCGCTGCAGCCAGCGCCGGATGTCGGCGTCCGTCATCGGGTTGAGGGGATGGTGCTCCATCCCGGATTCGCTGAGCAGGCGATCGCCGACGAAGAGGTGGCCCATGTAGAGCGTGCGGCCGGTGGCCGGAAAGACCGGGCAGACGATGGCGGCGTCGGCGCCGAGCCTGTCGATCAGCGCCGCCGCGACGGGCCCGATATTGCCCTTCGGTGTGGAATCGAAGGTCGAGCAGTATTTGAACAGGAACTGCCGGCAGCCCTGCCCCGCCAGCCAGTCCGCCGCGGCGAGCGAGGCGGCGACCGCCTCGTCCGCAGCGATCGAGCGCGTCTTCAGCGCGACGACCGCGGCTTCGCAGTCCGGCCCCTCGCCCGATTCCGGCACGCCGGAGAACTGGACGGTGCGCATGCCGCCCTTGGCAAGGGTGTTGGCGAGATCGCTCGCCCCGGTGAAGTCGTCCGCAATGCAGCCGAGCAGCATGGTCAGCGCCCCTCCAGGCTTCCGGTCTCGAGAACGGTCCGCAGGACCGAACGGGCGGGTGTCTCCGCCCGCAAACCCGGCACGCTCGCGCGCCAGACATCATCGCGCGGCCGACCCTCCGCCGCAGGACGATGGGCGAGCCCGCGCCACGTCATTCGGACCGCCTCAGGGACCATCGCATGCATCTCCATCGCCTCCCTTTCGAACAGTCGCACCGCTCCCTCCATGGCCGACCTGGGTCCTGCCCTGCGTCAAGTGGCCCCCTCACCTGCAGCCAGAGACTGCTTGGTCGATGCATGGATTCGCGCCAGATGCCGGGCGAAGGCCTCGACGACGCCCGCGCGATCACGCGCGGAGAGGGCGTCGACGATGTCGCGATGGTCCCGATAGCTCTGGTCGACCGCCTCCGGCTGCGACATCACCCGCCGGCGATGCCCCATCATGTAGCCGTAGAGCGCCATGGTCGTATCGACGAGGATCGGGTTGCGCGCCGCCCGGTAGATGGTGCCGTGGAAATCGCGGTCGCAGATCAGGAACTGCACGGCATCGCCCTTCACCGCATCCTGGCGGCGCAGAAGCTCGGCGAGAACGTCGAGGGTCGCCGCGTCGATGTTCTCGGCGGCATCGGCGACCACCGCGAGTTCGACGACCATGCGCGCCTGGTGGACGTCGTCGACGTCGTAGCGGTTGACCGCGCTCGTGCGCACGCCGCTGGAGACCAGGAGGCCGACATCGGCGCTGACGATGCGGGTGCGCGAGCCGTGGCTGATCTCGGCGAGGCCGTGGGCGGCCAGCGTGCGCACCCCCATCCGTACGGTCTCGCGGCTGACGCCGAAGAGCGCCGCGAGCTCGCGCTCGCCCGGCAGCTGATCGCCCGGATGCAGCACGCCCGATGCAATGAATTCGGCCAGCTTGCCGCAAAGCCTGTCGCTCGCAGTCTCGCGCGCCAGCCCATTCGGCAGATCCGCCATTCCCGACAGAAGACCCGATTCCACCGCGATACCGCCCGACCAAAAGGACCACTGGTCCGATAACCGGACCAGTATCGAGGCATCACGTTACGGTCAAGCCGCCGCCGGCCGGCAACGAATGCAGATATTTAGAATGATCTGGCTGGGGCGGCAGGATTCGAACCTGCGAGTGGCGGCACCAAAAGCCGCTGCCTTACCGCTTGGCGACGCCCCAAGCGCGGATGCGCGTGACCCGTGCTATAGCGACTGCGATCCGCGTGCGCAATCGCCGCTCCGGCGCCGGCCACGCGCGGCAGCTGCCTCCCGCCGGCCATGCCTGAACCGTCGGTGCCGTGCGGGATACGCTCGATCCGGTGCCGGCTTACCTGAGGCTCCTTGCAAAAACGATGGGAGACGGCGAACGCCCCGCCCGGCCGTTGCAGCGAGGAAGGGGCTTGCAGAACACAACTAGAACAGATAGCTTTGTTCAGGTTTTGTTTTGAGGATCCGCCCATGCTGACGCGCAAGCAGCACGACCTTTTGCTGTTCATCCACGAGCGGCTGAAAGAGACGGGGGTGCCCCCCTCCTTCGACGAGATGAAGGATGCGCTCGATCTGCGGTCGAAGTCCGGCATCCACCGGCTGATCACGGCGCTGGAGGAGCGCGGTTTCATTCGGCGCCTGCCCAATCGGGCGCGAGCGCTCGAAGTGCTGAAGCTGCCGGAATCGATGCGCAATGCGGGCCGCCCCGTCGCCGTCTCCGGCGGACGCACCGGCTTCACGCCCAGCGTCATCGACGGCAGCCGGGGGACCGCGGCCGCGCCGAAGGCGCCAGCCGCGCCGCAGGCCGCCGCGGATGCCGCGGTCACGGTGCCGGTCATGGGCCGGATTGCCGCCGGCGTGCCGATCTCGGCGATCCAGCACAACACCCATTCGATCGCCGTCCCGCCGGACATGATCGGCACGGGCGAACACTATGCGCTCGACGTCAAGGGCGATTCGATGATCGAGGCCGGCATCCTGGACGGGGACACGGTCGTCATCCGCCGCTCCGACACCGCCTCTCCCGGCGAGATCGTGGTGGCGCTGGTCGACGACGAGGAGGCGACGCTGAAGCGGTTCCGGCGCCGCGGCGACCGGATCGCGCTGGAGGCCGCCAATCCGGCCTACGAGACCCGCATCTTCGGCGCCGATCGCGTCAAGGTCCAGGGCCGACTGGTCGGCCTCATCCGCCGCTACTGATCGGCGGCGGCGGGAGGAGGTCGCCGGATGTCACTCCCGCCGCCCGCCGCTGTCCTCGCCGAACGACGGAGGCACCGCGTCCTCCGCGTTGTCGGCGGCGGGGTCGGATGGCTCTGCCGGCTGGTCGGCCAGCGGCTGTTGCTCTTCCTCCCGCGCCCCTGCCTCGGCGTTGCGGCCCTTCGGGCGGTGCCAGGATTCTGGCCAGGGCGCGGCTCGGTGGCGGTTCCACGGGGCCGCGGGGACGCCGATCGACCTTCTGAACACGGGCCGCCCCGTCTGGGGGTCGCGGCGGATCGCGAGCGAGCCGGTCTCGCGCAGGGTCCGCAGCGTGACGAGCATCGCGCCGGATCGGCAGGCGGTCAGGCGGATGGCGCGCGCGACGATCGCGACATCCGCGTGGTCGCAGGCATAACCGGTCTTCCTGTAGTCGTCGGTCCAGACGATCCGCAGGCCGCTCGCCGTGCCGAAGCTGCAGACCTTTTCGCGGCATTTTGCGTCGATCCGGGGGCGAAGCGCCGGGTTGTCGCCGGCCGACGGAGACGCACCGCTTCGATAGGCACGCTCCCATTGATCGGCGACGAAGGCGTTGGTTCGCTTTCGCAGAAAGGCGACCGCGCCGTCGGGCGACAGGGCGGCGACTTCCCTGCCGCTCTCGAAGACGAGAAGGTCGGGCCGCGGCGTCCGGTCGGGCGCGAGGATAAGGCCGATCACCGCGAGCGGAACCGCCACCCAGCGGAATTGGCTGGCGAGGAAGGCCGCCGCCAGGATCGCCGCCGCGAGAAGCAGGAGCCCTGCCCCGCTGACGAGGCCGATCGACTGATCCGGGAGCAGGCCGTACAGCCGGTGCGTGATCCTCAGGACGAGGCCAATCGCCGCGCCCATCAGCTCGAGCGGCCAGGCGTCGAGCCCGAACGGCATCAGGAGGCAGCTCGCGAGCGCGAGCGGCATGATGGCGAAGCTGAAGAGCGGCATCGTCAGAAGGTTGGTGATGACGCCGAAGGCGGCTGCCTGCTGGAAATGATAGGCGGCGAAGGGCGCCGTGGCGGCGCCCGCGATCAGCGACGTCGCAACGATCCCGCCGAGCGCGCCGACGCCGAGGCGAAGCGGCGATCGCGCCTTGCGTGCCCGCCTCTCCTCCAGCTGCCGCTGGCGCCGCCTCGCAAAGGCGCCATAGGCCGCGACGAGGGCTGCGGTGGCCGCGAAGCTGAGCTGGAAGCTCGCGGTCGTCACCACATGCGGCGCCAGCACGATGACGATCGTCGCGGCGATCGAGACGTTCCGGATCGTCAGCGCCGGTCGATCGACGATGACCGCCACAAGCATGATCGCCAGCATCACGAAGGCACGCTGCGTGGCGACATTCGCGCCGGAAATGCCGAGATAGAGCGCGGCCACCGCCAGCGCGATCGCGGCGGCGACCTTCTTGGCCGGGATGCGCAACGCGGCGCCCGGCAGCAGCGCGATCAGCGACCGGACCAGCGCCATGGCTGCGCCCGTCACGATGGCGAGATGCAGGCCCGAGATCGCCAGCACATGGGCGATGCCGGTGCTGCGGAACCAGTCGGCGACATCGTCGGGGATGCCGTCGCGCTCGCCGGTGATGAGCGCCGCGGCGACGGCGCCTTCGGGGCCGGGAATGACGGCGCGAATCCGCTCGGTCATCGCCTCCCGCAGGCGCGCCAGCCAGATCGCCACCGCGCCCGGCCCGCCCCCGGGGCCTATCGCCGGACTCCCCTCGGATGGCCGGCTGCTCGGCGCGCCGAGGCTGAAGCCATAGGCGCCGAGCCCGTCGAAGAAGGGCGAATAGGCGAAGTCGTAGCCGCCGGGATAGGCCGGGCCGGATGGCGGCCCGAGCCGCACCAGGGCGTAGAACGCCTCGCCCGGCGCGATCGGCTCGTGGCGGCTCGCAACGAGGATCCGCGCCCGTTCCGGCGGCCGCGACAGCGTCGGGCGCGCCGTCGCCGCGATGTCGACGACGTAGCGATACCGTCCGCGATCGTCGCGCGAACGCTCCGCCACCACGCCGGCGATGCGCGTCGTCGCCGTGCCGGAGATGATCGTGGTGGTCGTCCAGGCCTCCTCGACGAGCGCCAGCGCGGCGCCCAGGAAGACGAAGCCGGCCGCGAGAAGGGCATTTCTGCGCCATGGCCGTTCGGCGATCCGCCATGCCGCCAGGAGGAGCAGAGCCGCCGAGACGGCCGCAACGACCGGGATGGGGCGCCAGCCGCCGGCGATCGCGGCGAGCGCTCCCGCGATCAGGCCGACCGGCATCAGGTGGAAGCCGGTCCGGGCAGCGGCTTCGGCGTCCGCCTGCCGTTCGAGCCAGAGCCGGAGCACATCGACGAGGAGCCCGGGGTCGGCGAGAAGGTCGCGCGGACGCAGGCGCAGCATGCCGTCGACGCCAGGGCGGCCTCTCGCCGTTCGCGCGGTCTCGCTCTCCGGATCCTCGCTCCAGGCCATCCGGCGGCGGCTCCGTTGCTTGTCTCTCCGCTCGCCTATGCTACACAGCGCCCACGCAAAAGCGATGGCGGCGCTGCCAAGCCTGCCGCCCAGCCTCATCTTCTAGACGATCGGAGCACCCATGGCGGCAGACGTCGTGACCCGCTTTGCCCCCTCGCCGACCGGCTTCCTGCATATCGGCGGCGCGCGGACGGCGCTTTTCAACTGGCTCTTCGCCCGCGCCAAGGGCGGCAAGATGCTCCTTCGGATCGAGGACACCGATCGCGAGCGTTCGACCCAGGCGGCCGTCGATGCGATCATCGAGGGCCTCGATTGGCTCGGCCTGACGGCCGACGAACCGCCGGTCTCGCAGTTCGAGCGCGCGCCGCGCCATCGCGCGGTGGTCGAGGAGATGCTCGCCCGCGGCCAGGCCTATCGCTGCTATGCCAGCCAGGCGGAGCTGGAGGAGATGCGCGAGAAGGCCCGGGCCGAGAAGCGGCCGCCGCGCTATGACGGGCGTTGGCGCGACCGCGACCCCGCCGAGGCGCCGGAGGGCGTCAAGCCGGTGATCCGCCTGCGCGCCCCGCTGGAAGGCGAGACCGTGGTCGAGGACCAGGTGCAGGGAACGGTGCGCTTTCCCAACAAGGATCTCGACGACCTCGTCCTGCTGCGTTCGGACGGCACGCCGACCTACATGCTCGCCGTCGTCGTCGACGACCACGACATGGGCGTCACCCACATCATCCGCGGCGATGATCATCTCACCAACGCCGGGCGGCAGACGCTGATCTATCAGGCGATGGGCTGGGACGTGCCGGTCATGGCGCATATTCCGCTGATCCACGGACCCGACGGCGCCAAGCTGTCGAAGCGGCACGGTGCCCTCGGCGTCGAGGCCTACCGCGCCATGGGCTATCTGCCGGTCGCGCTGCGCAACTACCTCGTTCGGCTCGGCTGGAGCCATGGCGACGACGAGATCATCTCGACCGAGGACATGATCGCCTGGTTCGACATCACCGACGTCAACAAGGGTGCGGCGCGCTTCGATTTCGCCAAGCTCGAGGCGGTGAACGGCCATTGGCTCCGCAGCATCGAGGACGCCGTGCTGGTCGACATGCTGATGGCCGAACGCGACGTCCTGCCGAACGGCGACATCCTCAAGAGCCGGCCGGGCGAGACGGTGCGCGAGCTGCTCACCGCCGCGATGCCGGGGCTGAAGGAGCGCGCCAAGACCCTCGTCGAGCTGACGGAGAGCTGTCGCTACCTGTTCGCCGACCGGCCGCTGCCGATCGAGGAGAAGGCCGAGGAGATCCTGGCGGGTGGCGGCCGGGCGGTCGTCGCGGCCCTCCTGCCCCGTTTCGAGTCGGCGCATGACTGGTCGGCCGGGGCGCTGGAAGATTTGGTGCGTGCCTATGCAGAAGAGGCCGGGCTGAAGCTCGGCAAGGTGGCGCAGCCGCTGCGCGCCGCGCTGACCGGCCGCACAACCTCGCCCGGCGTCTTCGACGTTCTGGCGGTGCTGGGGCGCGCGGAGTCGCTGGCGCGCCTGCGCGATCAGGCGGCCTGACGGACGGCGTTTCCGCACCGCAAACACGCTGAAACGCGCGGTCCGAGGCGAAACTTGTCGAGCCCTAGCCTTTGGAGTAGGCAGAGGGTGGTCGAAACGTGTGCGCTGCGAAAAGTCATGCTTTTCCGGCGGCAATGATCGAAAGGAAACCGCATGACAGACCAGTCGGCGAAATTCACACTGGGATCGACGGATGCCGATCTCCCGCTTCGCAGCGGCACCATCGGACCGGACGTCGTCGACGTCACCGGCCTCTACAAGCAGAGCGGCGTCTTCACCTACGATCCCGGCTTCTCGTCGACGGCGTCCTGCGAATCCAAGATCACCTATATCGACGGCGATGAGGGCGTGCTGCTGCATCGCGGCTACCCGATCGACCAGCTCGCCGAGCGCGGCGACTATCTCGAAACCTGCTATCTGCTGCTCTACGGCGAGCTTCCGACCGCGCGCGAGAAGGAGGACTTCGTCTACCGCGTGACGCGGCACACCATGGTCCATGAGCAGATGAGCCGCTTCTACACCGGCTTCCGCCGCGACGCCCATCCGATGGCGGTCATGGTCGGCTCGGTCGGCGCGCTCTCGGCCTTCTATCACGACTCGACCGATATCGCCGATCCGCACCAGCGGATGATCGCCTCGCTGCGCATGATCGCGAAGATGCCGACGATCGCGGCGATGGCCTACAAATATCACATCGGCCAGCCCTTCGTTTATCCGCGCAACGATCTCTCCTACGCGGAAAACTTCCTGCACATGTGCTTCGCCGTGCCGTGCGAGCCCTACCGGATCAACCCGGTGCTGGCGCGGGCGATGGACCGCATCTTCATCCTGCACGCCGACCACGAGCAGAACGCCTCGACCTCGACCGTCAGGCTCGCCGGCTCCTCGGGCGCCAATCCGTTCGCCTGCATCGCGGCCGGCATCGCCTGCCTCTGGGGTCCGGCGCATGGCGGCGCCAACGAGGCGGCGCTCAACATGCTCTCCGAGATCGGCTCGAAAGACCGCATCCCCGAGTTCATCTCGCGCGCCAAGGACCGGAACGATCCGTTCCGCCTGATGGGCTTCGGCCACCGAGTCTACAAGAACTACGATCCGCGCGCCAAGATCATGCAGCAGACCTGCCACGAGGTGCTCGACGAGCTCGGCATCAAGGACGATCCGCTGCTCGAAGTCGCGATGGAGCTCGAGCACATCGCGCTCAACGACGAGTACTTCATCGAGAAGAAGCTCTATCCGAACGTCGACTTCTACTCCGGCATCACGCTGAAGGCGCTCGGCTTCCCGACTGCGATGTTCACCGTGCTGTTCGCCGTTGCGCGCACCGTCGGCTGGATCGCGCAGTGGAAGGAGATGATCGAGGACCCGCATCAGCGGATCGGCCGTCCGCGCCAGCTCTACACCGGCGCGCCGATGCGCGACTACGTCCCGGTCGACGCCCGCGGCTGACCGCGGGCTTCAAGGGCAGCAACTCCAGGAACGGGCGCTTCGGCGCCCGTTTCGATTCCAGGACCCGCGCGATCGCCGCAAGGCGTCAGCGGCGGGAGCCGACGAGGCCGAGCACCACGTCTGCCGCCGCTTCGCCGGGCGGTCGGTCGACCGCCATCAGCCGGCGGATCTCGGCGAATCCGGCCATCTGCGACCGGCGCTCCGGCGTGTCCGTCAACAGCCGCTGCAGCCGCCGCGCCAGATGTTCCGGCCGGACGAATTCATGGAAGTGCTCCGGCACGAGCGGATGCCCGACGATAAAGTTCGGCAGGGCCGCCGTCCAAGCGGTGACGAGGTTGCGGAAGCGGTAGGCGACCGGGTCGAGACGGTAGGCGAGCGCCATCGGAACGCCGGCGAGCGCCAGTTCCAGAGACACGGTTCCGGACGCCGCGAGCGCCGCGTCGGCTTTGGCGAATGCCGCCCATTTCTCCGCCTCGCCAGTGACGATCTCCGGCTTCGCCCGCCAGCCGGCGACGGCCGCCTCGATGCGCGCGCGGTGGCGCGGCAGCGTCGGCAGGATCGCCCTGAGGCCCGGCACGCGCCGGTCGAGGCGCTGCAGCGTTTCGCCGAAGTCGTCGAGCAGCCGGACGATCTCGCCGCTGCGCGATCCCGGCAGGATCAGCAGCGTCGGCGCGGTCGCGGGCTTGCGCTCGGCGAGGTCCCCGTCCCGCGCGAGGATCGCCGCCATGCCCGGCACCGTCATCAGCGGATGACCGACATAGGTCGCCGGCGGCCCGCCGAGCCGCTGCAGCGTCTCCGGCTCGAATGGCAGGGCGCAGATCGCGTGGTCGATATAGGGGCGCATCGCCGCCGCCCGGGCCTCGCGCCAGGCCCAGACGGTCGGCGGGATATAGTTGGCGATCGGCACGTTCGGCAGACGCGCCCTCACCTCTTTCGCCACCCGGTGCGAGAAGGTCGGGCTGTCGATGATCACCAGCGCGTCGGGGCGCTCCCGGATGACGAACCGGCTCGCTTGGCGCAGCCTGAGATAGAGCTGCGGCGCCCGCTGCAGAATGCCGCCGATGCCGATGATCGACAGTTCGTCGATGTCGAACAGGCTCTCCAGACCTTCGGCCGCCATCGCCTCTCCGCCGAGGCCGACCGGCTCGAGACCTGCGACCCGTCGTTTCAGCGCGGCAATGAGGTCGGCGCCGATGCGGTCGCCAGAGGGTTCCCCGACGATGAAGGCGATCTTCATCGGCCGGACGCTCCGTCTTCGGCGGGGCCTGTGACTGCCCGGTCAGGCAGCCCGACCAGCGCGATCGCCGCGGCGTCTGCCGCTGCGACGACCTCGTCGATCCCGAGGATCAGGCTCCTGCCGGCGGTGAGGCCGATCGCGCCGATGCCCGCGGCCGCGGCCTCGGCGATGGTGGCCGCGCCGATTGAGGGCAGATCGAAGCGAAGATCCTGCTGTGGCTTGACCGTCTTCACCAGCACGCAACGCTCGGATCGATGCAGGCGCTTGCGGGCGCGGAGGTCGGCGACCCGCTGCAGCATCTCCCGGGTCCCCTCGACAGCCTCGACGGCGACCACCCGCTCCGGCGAGGCGACCACCGCCTGGCCGATGTCCAGGCTGCCGAGCATGCGGGCCGCCTCGTCGGCGACGCGCAGCGCCCGTGCCTGCATCGGGTCCGGCGAAACACCGCCGAGCACGCCCTCCGGCGCGATCAGCGCCGGCACGATGTCCTGCACCGCCAGCATCTGGAATCCCTGCCGTTCGAGATAGCGGCCGAGCGTGCGCAACAGGCGGTCATCGCCACCGCGCACGATCCGCAGCGCATCCGGCAGGCGGATCAGCGTCCGAAAGCTCGGGATCAGCGCCCGGAAGTCGGGTCGCTGCGACACCGTGCCGGCGAAGACGACATGGCGCACGCCGCTCCGCTTCAGATGGTCGATGGCGTCGCCCGCCCGGCCCCAGGGGAAGGAGCGCCCGTCAAAGCCTGTCCAGTCCGCCGGGCGCGCATCGGCGAGCAGCACCATGACCGGCCGCCAGCCCTTGGCGCGCGCGCCCTCGGCGACGATCCGCGGCAGGGAGCCGCCGCCCGAGACGATGCCGATCGGCTGGCCGTGGGCTTCCGGCTCCACCGTTCGCCCCTCAGGCCGGCGGCGCGTGGCGCGGGAAGCAGAGTGCCCGGTCGCCGCCGGCGCGGATGAAGGCGAGCAGATCCTGGACGAGCGGATCGTCGGGGAATTCCGTCTGCACCTCGTCGATGTTCTCCTTGAACGTCAGATCGTCGGAGAACAGCATGCGATAGGCGCGGCGCACGTTGCGGATCGCATCGCGATTGAAGCCGGCGCGCTTCATGCCGATGACGTTGAGGCCGGAGAGATAGGCCCGGTTGCCGAGCACCATTCCGAAGGGAATGACGTCTCCCTCGACGGCCGCGAGACCGCCGACATAGGCGTGGTGGCCGACCCGGGTGAACTGGTGGATGCCTGAGCCGCCGGCGATCGTCGCGTATTCGCCGACCGTGCAGTGCCCCGCCAGCATGACGTTGTTGATCAGCGTCACGTTGCGCCCCACCACGCAGTCGTGCGCGACATGCGAGCCGGTGAAGAAGGCGCAGTCGTCGCCGACCGTCGTCTCGGACCGGCCCTGGACCGTGCCGGCATTCATCGTGACATGCTCGCGCACGAGGCAGTTGCGCCCGATGACGAGCCGGGTGTCCTCGCCGCGATATTTCAGGTGCTGCGGCGCATGGCCCAGAGAGGCGAAGGGCCAGATCTGCGCGCCATCGCCGATGATCGTATTGCCCCAGAGCACAACGTGCGAGCGTAGCCGGCTGTTCGCGCCGAGCACGACCTGCGGCCCGATATGGCAGAACGGCCCGATTTCGCAGCCTTCGCCGATCGATGCGCCCGCCTCGACCACGGCCGAGGGATGGATGATGGTATCTGCCATGTCAGGACTGTTCGGGCGGCACCAGCATCGCGCTGACCGTCGCCTCGGCGACCTTGGCCTCGCCGACCTTGGCCACGCAGTCGAACCTCCAGATGTTGCCGCGCTTCTTCGTCTGGGTCACGTGGTATTCCAGCTGGTCGCCGGGGACGACCGGCTTGCGGAACTTGGCGTTGTCGATGGTCATGAAATAGACCAGCTGCGGCGTCTCGCCACCCGTCGCCAGCGTGCAGATCGCGCCGGCGGTCTGCGCCATGCCCTCGATGATCAGCACGCCCGGCATCACCGGCGCGCCGGGAAAATGCCCGAGGAAGTGCGGCTCGTTGACGGTGACGTTCTTGATGCCGACGGCACGGCGATCGCTCTCGATCCCGACGATCTTGTCGACCATCAGGAACGGATATCGGTGCGGCAGAAGCGTCAGGATCTTCTGGATGTCGGCGCTGTCGAGCACCGTGGTTTCATCACTCATCGTTCTTCCCCGGCGCACGCCGCTTCTTTGCCAACTCCGTCAACAGCGTCATCTCGCGGAACCACTCCCGCACCGGCTTGGCCGGCGTTCCGCCCCAACGCGCCCCTGCCGGAACGTCCCCTGCAACGGTCGAGACGGCCGCGATCTGCGCCCTGTCGCCGATCGAAACATGCCCGTTCACGCCGGTCTGCCCGCCGATCATCACCTGGTCGCCGATTTCGACGGATCCCGAGATGCCGACCTGCGACACGATCACGCAATGCCGACCGATCCTCACGTTGTGCGCGATCTGCACCTGGTTGTCGATCTTCGTCGCTTCACCGACCACCGTGTCGCGCATCGCGCCGCGGTCGATCGTCGTGTTCGCGCCCACCTCGACATCGTCCTGGATGACGACGCGCCCGATCTGGACGACCTTTTCCAGGCCCGCGGCACCCGGCGCATAGCCGAAGCCGTCCTGGCCGATCCGGACGCCGGGATGGAGGATCACCCGGTTGCCGACCAGCGCGTGCGAGATCGTGACCCCCGCCCCGATGCGGCAGTCGCGGCCGATCCGGCAGTCCGCGCCGATCACAGACCCGGCAGCGACGATCGTTCCCCGCCCGATCTGCGCCTTCGGTCCGATGACCGCGAACGCTTCCACGATCACGCCCTCTTCCAGCCGGGCGGAGGGATCGATGTCGGCCTTCGCGGAAATCGCCCGCTCGGCGGTGGACGGGCCGGGAGACAGCGCGGCCGGAAACAGCGCCCGCCCCGCGGCCGCGAAGGCCGCATGCGGGTCCTTTACGACCATCCGGGGGATTCCCTCAGGCACGAACTGCAGGTGCTTCGGCGCAACCAGCACACAGGCCGCGGCGGTCTCGGCCAGATCCCCGGCGTAGCGCGGATTGTCGAAGAAGGAGAGGTCCGACGCGTCGGCCTCGCCGAGAGTGGAAATCCCCGTCACGCGCCGCGAGCCGTCGACGCCCTCGCCGAGCGCCGCGGACGTCATCTCGGCCAGTTCGGTCAGCGTCAGGCCGGAGCCCTTTGGGAAGAACGGGGTATCATGCATCAGTTTCGCGCGGCGGCCGGCTCCGACCGCCGCGCTCCTTCACATCAGAACCGGGACGAGAACCCGAAGGAGAACTGCTGCAGCTTGTCGTAGCTCTGCTTCATCAGCGGCTGCGCATAGTTGACGCGGATCGGCCCGAAGGGCGACGCCCATATCAGGCCAACGCCAGCCGATGCACGCAGCTTCGCGTCCGTGCCGACGACGTTCGTGAAGCCGTCATACTCGCTGCCCCAGAGCGAACCGGCATCGGCGAAGACCGCGCCGCGGAAGCCGAGATCCCGCGAGATCAGCGGCAGCGGGAAGGTCGCCTCCGCCGAGGCGTTGGCATAGTTCTCACCGCCCAGCGCGACGCCGTTCTGGCGCGGGCCGATGCCCTTGTAGTCGAAGCCGCGAACGATGTCCTGGCCCTTGAAGAAGTTGTCGAAGACCCGCAGACCGCCGCCGCCGAAGCCCGAGACATTACCGGCACCCCCGCTCAGCTGGCCGATGACGTCGTACTCCTCGCTCAAAAGCTTGAAGTAACTTGCCTTGGCGGTCGACTTGACGAACTTCGCGTCCCCGCCGAGACCGGCAAACTCCTGTCCGGCCTGCACGAAGAAGCCGTCGCGCGGATCGTTCGTATTGTCGAGCGTGTTGTAGGTCAGCGAGTATGACACCGACGACGTCAGATACGGACTGTCACAGATCGCCTGGTTGATGATCGGTGAATCCGTGTATGGCGGCGCGGAATAGCCGTTCGGATCCTGGAGCGGATTTGGGTTGCTGCAGGTGCTCTTGTAGTTCGCCCCGTTGTAGGCAAGCTGATTTCCCTGGGAGTCGTATTCGGTGCCGTTGTTGGAGCCGAACGTCTCCGACTTGATGTTGTAGGCCAGCTGTGCCGTCAGGCTGTCGGTGATCGGCGCCGCGATGCGCAGGTCGCCACCGACCATCTTGGAGTCGTAATCGCCCGAGGTCGACTTGTTGTAGTAGACGTCGAAGCCCGCGGCGAGACGCCGTCCCAGGAAGTAGGGCTCGGTGAAGGAGAGGTTGTAGTTCTGGGTGTTGGTGCCGAAGCCCGCCGACACCTTGATGAACTGACCGCGCCCGAGGAAGTTGCGCTCCTGGATGCCGACCTCTGCCACCGGACCCGAGCTGTCGCCGCTGGTCGTGTAGCCGCCGCCGAGGGACAGTTCGCCGGTCGGCTTCTCCGAGACGTCGACGATCACGATGACCTTGTCCGGCTCGGACCCGGGCGCAGTCGTGATGTTCACCTTGTCGAAGTACTTCAGGTCTTCGAGACGCTGCTTGGCGCGCTGGATCAGCACCTGATTGAAGGCGTCGCCCTCGGAGACGTCGAATTCGCGGCGGATGACGTAGTCGCGCGTCTTCGAATTGCCGCGGATCTCGATACGCTCGATATAAGCGCGCGGCCCCTGGTCGATCACGTAGTTCACTGCGATCGTCCGGTTGGTGAAGTCGCGGTCGCCGCGCGGCGTCACCTGCGCGAAGGCATAGCCGTTCGACGCCAGGTGATTAGTCAGGTTGACGAGCGAGTCCTCGATCTTCTTGGCGCTGTAGGTGTCGCCTTCCTGGGTCTTCAACTCGCTGTAGAGCGATTGCGTATCGACACCGGGAATGGTCGAGTCGATCTTCACCGGCCCGTAGGTGTAGCGCTCGCCCTCATCGACCGTGATCGTGATGAAGTAGGAGTTCTGCGAGGCGTCGAGCTCGGCAACCGCCGACAGGATGCGGAAGTCCGCATAGCCGTGATTGTAGTAGAAGCGACGCAGCGCTTCCTCGTCGGTGTGCAGCTTGTCCGGATCGTAGACGTCGTCGCGCTGGATGAAGCTGAGGAGGCCGCTCTCCTTCAGCGAGATCACGCCCTTCAGCCGACTGTCGCTGAAGGCGTTGTTGCCGACGAAGCTGATCGAGGCGATCTTGGTGCGATCGCCCTCCTGGATATTGAAGATGACGTTGACGCGACCCTGGCCGATCTCCTGGGTCTGGACGTTCACGACCGCGTCGCTGCGGCCGATCTTGGTGTAGGCCTTCTTGATCGCCTCGACGTCCGCCTGCGCGGTCGCCTTGGAGTAGGCGGCGCGCGGCTGCGTCTGGACCAGCGACGCGAGCTGCACGTCCTTGATCTTGGAATTGCCCTGGAACAGGACCTGGTTGACGATCTCGTTCTCGGCCACCTTGATGACCAGCGTGCCGCCCGACTGATTGACGCTCACATCGGAGAACAGGCCGGTGGAGAACAGCCGCCGGACGATCGCGTCCTGCTCGGATTCGCTGACGTTCTGGCCGGGCTTCACCTGCGAGAAGCTGCGGATCGTGTCGGCCTCGACGCGCTTGTTGCCGACGACCTCGATCCGGTTCACCACCGCCGCCATGGCGACGCCGGCGGTCGCCAACTGAACGCCAAGGGTCGTCGCAGCGAGAACGGTCGAGGACAGCGCGATGGCGGCTGCCGTGCGCACGATGTTCGTTCCAGCCTTCATAGGCTCAACCACCTTCTCGTTCTTGTCTCGAAGCGCCGGGGAAAAAGCCGCCTGGCAGCGTTGTACCGGCTTTGCGAGTGCGTTCAAGCAAACTCGCCCGAGTCCCTTTAGGAATCGGAAACGCCGTTGCAGCGCGGCCACGAACGGCATCGCGATGGTTAATGATTTGCAACCCCCAAGTCCCCCGACTCGGCCGGCCCTCAGACGAGGCCGGATATGTCATTCCAAAATGCGAATATCATAAGCAGCATGACGAGCGCGAGACCAATTCGGAAACCGATCTCCTGGACCCGCTCGCTCAGCGGCCTGCCGCGAACGGCCTCGAAGGCATAATAGAGGAGATGGCCGCCGTCGAGCATCGGCACCGGCAAAAGGTTCAGAAGGCCGATCGAGACGGACAGGAGGGCGACGAGATTCATCAGCGCGCCCATACCGATGGTCGATACCTGGCCGGAGACCTGGGCGATGCGGATCGGCCCGCCGATCTGCCCCGCGCTCTGGCGGCCGGTGATCACCTGCCCCATGAACTCGACGGTGCGCGTGGTGACGAACCAGGTCTGCGACGCGCCGTACTGGATCGCCTGGACGGGCGTCAGATGCTCGACATGGAAGGCAGCCGCCTCGCTGTCGGCGACGAGGCCGATGATCGGCATGGTGAAGCTGTTGCCGAAGCCGTCCGTCCGCGTCTCGATCCGCGGCGTGACCGTCAGCTCCTCGGTGCCGCCCTTGCGGGCGACAACGACGTGGATCGGCGTGCCGTCATTGCCGGACACCGCCTTCTGCAGGTCGGAGAAATACGCGATCTTCTCGCCGTCGACGGAGACGACGCGGTCGCCCGGCTCAAAGCCCGCGGCCGCAGCCGGCGAATTCGCCTCGACCTTCGCGACGACGGGATCGCCGACGACCCGGCCGTCGACATAGGCGACCGCCGCGAAGATGACGATCGCCAGGATGAAGTTGGCGATCGGTCCGGCCGCGACCGTCGCCGCGCGCCGCCCGACGCTCTTGGCCGGAAAGGCCCCTTCCCGCTCCGCTTCGTCCATCGTCGCGAGGGCGGAGCGATCGGGCATCGAGGCGGCGTTCTCGTCGCCGAGGAACTTGACGTAGCCGCCGAGCGGGATCGCCGCCAGCTTCCAGCGCGTGCCGTGGCGATCGGTGAAGCCGAGAAGCTCCGGACCGAAGCCGACGGAAAAGGCCAGCGCCTTGATGCCGCACCAGCGGCCGACGAGGAAATGCCCGAGTTCGTGGAAGAACACGATGATCGTGAGGACGAACAGGAACGGCACGACGTAGATCAGGCCGTTGTTCCAGATCCCGGCGAGATTCGCCGTCAGGTCCATTCGCGTATCCTCGTGCTCGATCCGGCGTGGCGGTCGGGCGACCGCTCACGCACCGCAGCCTGTATTCATAGCAGCCGCCAACCGCGACGCAATGATGACCGCGTCCGCCTCCCCTGGCGATCCGCCTAGAGAGGAAAGATTCCGTGAGCGGGATAGGCGAAGCCCGACAGGACCACCCCGATGATCCAGGCCGCGCCGATCGCCACGATGAGCGCGTCGATCCGGTCCATCAGCCCGCCGTGGCCGGGAATGATGCGGCCGGAGTCCTTCACGCCGAAGCGCCGCTTGATCCAGGACTCGTAAAGATCGCCGGCCTGGCCGAGCACCGACAGGACGGCGGCGAGAAGGACGATGAAGATGCCGACGCTGCCGCTCGCCCACCAGGCGAAGAGCGAGCCGACGAGGACGCCGGCGGCGAGGCCGCCGAGGGCGCCGGAGAGCGTCTTCTTCGGCGAGACCCGCGGCATCAGCTTCGGGCCGCCGACGGCGCGGCCGGTGAAATAGGCGAAGATGTCGGTCGACCAGACGACCGCGATGATGAAGCCGATGGTGACAAGGCCCGACAGGTCGGCGCCGCGCAGGAAGCCCGGCGTCATGGCCGCGAAGGCCGAATAGACGAGGCCGCCGAGGACCCAGTCCGCCTTGTGCTCCGAGCGGTCGATGATCGCGATGAAGATCGCCCCCGCCGCGACGATGAGCACGGCCGCGAGATTGAAGCCGAAGACGAAGGCGATCAGCGAGAGATAGAAGCAGCGCCGCGCGAAGGGAAAGATCGGCCGGACGCGCCGGGCCCTGGTGATGCGGGACCACTCGTCGAAGACGATCAGGCCGGCGGCGCAGCACAGGAGCCGGAAGGGCCAACCGCCGGCGAAGGTCAGGCCGATGGCGACGAGGCCGAGGACGACGGCGGAGATCAGCCGGGACCTCAGGTCGGTCCAGCTGCCGGTCCGAAAGAACCGTCCGATTCCCGATCCCATCGGCTCGCGCCTCACGAGGCGATTTCGCGCGACAGTCCTCCGAAGCGGCGGTCCCGGCTCGCATATTCGGCGATCGCGTCCTGGAAGGCCTTCCGGTCGAAGTCCGGCCAAAGGCACGGCAGAAAGATGAACTCGGAATAGGCGGCCTGCCACAGGAGGAAGTTCGACAGCCGCAATTCGCCGCTCGTCCGGATGATCAGGTCCGGATCGGGAATGCCGGCCGTGTCGAGATGCTCGTCCAGAAGATCGGCGGTCAGCATCTCGAGCGGCACTTCGCCGGCCGCGAACTTCTCCGCGATCCGGCGCATCGCGCGGGCGACCTCGTCACGGCCGCCATAGTTGAAGGCGATGACCAGCGTCTGGCGCCGATTGTCACGGGTGAGGTTCTCCGCCTCCTCCAGCAGCGAGCGGATGTCGTGGCTCAGGTCGTCGCGGCCGCCGATGACGCGGACCCGGACACCTTCCTTGTGGAGGTCGGCGAGATCCCGGCGGATGAAATGCTTGAGGAGCCCGAGCAGTTCCTCGACCTCGTCCTTGGGGCGGCGCCAGTTCTCCGAGGAAAAGGCGAACAGGGTCAGATATTCGATCCCGAGATCGCCCGCCGCCCGCACGGTCTGGCGCACCGCCTCCACCCCGCGCCGGTGTCCCATCGAGCGCGGAAGCCCACGGGCACGGGCCCAGCGTCCGTTGCCATCCATGATGATGGCGACATGTTGAGGGTGCCGCACTTTCGATCCGCCTTTTCCTGGAGTGGCCGCGCCCGACGACGCCGTGAACGGGACGACGCTATACCTGCATGATTTCGCCTTCCTTGACGGCAAGCAGCTTGTCGATCTCGCTGATCGTCTCGTCGGTCATCTTCTGGACGCGGTCGGACATCTGGCGGCTGTCGTCCTGACCGATCTCGCCGTCCTTCTCCATCTTCTTCAGTTCGTCCATGCCGTCGCGGCGCACATGCCGGGCGGCGACCTTCGCGCTCTCGGCATATTGATGCGCGACCTTGACCAGTTCCTTGCGGCGCTGCTCGTTCAGTTCCGGCAGCGGAATGCGCAGCGTCGTGCCGTCGGTGATCGGGTTGAGGCCAAGGCTGCTCTCGCGGATCGCCCGCTCGACCTTGCCCACCATCTGCTTGTCCCAGACCGTGACCGCCACCATCCGCGGCTCCGGAACCGTGACATTGGCGACCTGGTTGAGCGGCATCTGCGAGCCGTAGGCCTCGACGGTGATCGGATCGAGAAGGTTCGGCGAGGCGCGGCCGGTGCGCAGGCCCGCGAGATCGCTCTTCAGGCTCGAGACGGCACCGTCCATCCGGCGCTTCAGTTCCTGCATGTCGAGTTCGGCCATCTCGAACGTTCCTCTTTGCTTTTCTTGACGTCTGAATGTGCGGCCGGGCCGCTCTTCGAGTTCCAGGTTTTGCGGGGGGCGCTCTTCGCTGTTCACGGCTCCGGGCGCTGCTCAGTCGGTGACCGTCGTCGCCCAGCCGCTGCCGGACAGTATCCGGGCGAATTCGCCCTTATCATGGATGGAGAAGACGACGATCGGAATTTGATTCTCGCGCGCCAGCGCCACCGCGGCGACATCCATCACGGCCAGCCCCTTCCGCAGGACTTCGTCATGCGTCAGCCGGTCGTAGCGCTCGGCATCCGGGTGAAGCTTGGGGTCCGCCGAATAGATGCCGTCGACCTGGGTGCCCTTGAACAGCGCCGTGGCGCCCATCTCCGCGGCCCGCAGCGCGCCGGCGGTGTCGGTGGTGAAGAATGGATTGCCGGTGCCCCCGGCGAAGATAACGACGCGGCCGGCGGCCTGATGCGCCAGGGCGGTGCGCTGGGAGAAGCTCTCGCAGATCTCCGGCATGGCGATCGCCGACTGGACCACCGTATCGACGCCGAGCTTGGTCAGAGAGGTGCGCAACGCCAGAGCGTTGATGACGGTGCCGAGCATGCCCATGTGGTCGCCGGTCACCCGGTCGCCGCCCTTCGAGGCCACGGCGACGCCGCGGAAGATGTTGCCGCCGCCGATCACCACCGAGATCTCGACGCCCAGCGCTCGGGCTTCGGCGATGTCGGAGGCGATCCGGTCGGCCACGGCGACGTCGATGCCGAAACCCTGCTTGCCCATCAGGGCCTCGCCGGACACCTTCAGAAGAACGCGGCGATAGCGGATTTCGGACGTCATCAAACACCTTGCCTTCGTCCGGCCGCACCGGAGCGGCGCTGCAGCGGGACGGGATGCCCGGCAGAGCCGTGAAGTCTTCGAACATGCCTGGCGCGGCGTCGCGCGCGAGGCGGCATCACCGCGGTTCGACGGCCACCGGAGCGGAAGCCGTGCGCAGGATGCGATACAATAAGGGCGCCCGCTTGTGAAGCGAACGCCCTTGCCTGCGCCTTGATCTTAGAAAGATTTACTTCTTGCCGGCGGCCGCCGCGACCTCGGCTGCGAAATCGGAGGCTTCGCGCTCGACACCCTCGCCAAGAGCGAACCGCACGAAGGCGGTGATCTTCGCCGGCGCGCCGAAATCCTTCTGAGCCGCTTCGAGCGCCTTCTCGACCGTCAGGTCGGGATTGATCACGAAGGACTGCTTCAGGAGGACGACCTCCTCGTAGAACTTGCGCAGCCGTCCCTCGACCATCTTCTCCACGATGTTGTCCGGCTTGCCGGAGCCGCGCGCCTGCTCGGAGAAGATGGCCTTCTCGCGCTCGACCGTCGCCGGATCGATCTCCTCGGCGGTCAGCGCCAGCGGATTGGTCGCCGCGACATGCATCGCCACCTGGCGGCCGAACGCCGTCAGTGCGGCCTTGTCGCCGGTCGATTCCATCGCGACGAGGACGCCGAGCTTGCCGAGGCCGTCGGTCACCTGATTGTGGATGTAGGTGGCGACGACACCGTTCTCGACCGACAGCATGGCCGAGCGGCGCAGCGTCATGTTCTCGCCGATGGTGGCGACGGCGTCCTTGATCGTGTCGGCGACGGTCTTGCCCGTGCCGGGATAGGCCGCTGCGGCGACAGCGTCGACGGAACCGTCGGTCGACAGCGCGACTTCGGCGACGTTCTTGACCAGCGTCTGGAAAGCCTCGTTGCGGGCGACGAAGTCGGTCTCGGAATTGACCTCGACCACGACGGCCTTGCCCTCACCCGAAGCGGCGCCGACGAGGCCCTCGGCCGCGGTGCGGCCCGACTTCTTGTCGGCCTTGGCGATGCCCTTGGTGCGCAGCCAGTCGATGGCCTGTTCCATGTCGCCGTTCGCCTCGGCGAGAGCCGTCTTGCAGTCCATCATGCCTGCGCCGGTCTTCTCGCGCAGTTCTTTGACCATTGCAGCGGAGATAGCCATCTTTTCCTCTTTGCAAATGATTGGGCGCACCGGCTCTCTGTGAACGGGTGCGCCAGAATTGTGACCCCGTCATAACGGCGTTCGGACCGTCCTGTGGACGACGGCGCCGCGCGGATATCCGCTCGGCGCCGCGAACGCCGGATCAGGCGGCGGACGTCTGAGCCTCGGCCTCGGCCGGAGCTTCGGCCGGCGCAGCAGCGGCCGTCTCGTCCTCGGCCGGCAGTTCCTCGACCGGAGCCTCTTCCATCGCGCCGATGTCGATGCCCATGTCGCCCTGCTGGCGCGCGATACCGTCGACCGCAGCGCGTGCGACGAGATCGCAATAGAGCGCGATGGCGCGCGCGGCGTCGTCGTTGCCCGGGATCGGATAGTCGACCGGCGCGGGATCGCAGTTGGAATCGACCACCGCCACGATCGGGATGTGCAGCCGCTTGGCTTCCTCGATCGCGATCGCTTCCTTGTTGGTGTCGATCACGAAGATCATGTCGGGCACGCCGCCCATGTCGCGGATGCCGCCGAGCGCGCGGTCGAGCTTGTCGCGCTCGCGCTGCAGGGTCAGCCGCTCCTTCTTGGTGAAGGCCTGGGCCTCGCCGCCGGCGAGCAGCTCGTCGAGCTTGCGCAGCCGCTGGATCGAGTTCGAAATCGTCTTCCAGTTGGTCAGCATGCCGCCGAGCCAGCGGGAATTGACGTAGTACTGGGCCGACCGCTGCGCCGCGTCGGCGACGATGTCGGACGCCTGGCGCTTGGTGCCGACGAACAGCACGCGGCCGCCGCGCGCGACCGTGTCGGACACGGCGAGCAGCGCCTGGTGCAGCAGCGGAACCGTCTGCGCGAGGTCGAGGATGTGGATGTTGTTGCGGGCGCCGAAGATATAGGGCGCCATCTTCGGGTTCCAGCGATGCGTCTGGTGGCCGAAGTGGACGCCGGCTTCGAGCAGCTGGCGCATGGAGTATTCGGGCAGTGCCATGTCTATCGTCCTTACCGGTTATGCCTCCACGGATCGAAGCGGCCGGATGACCGCCACCGGAGGATTGCGCCGATCGAATCCGTTCGACCGGAGAACCCGATATCCGTGTGTGGAATGGACGCGGCCGTACATGAAACCGGCCGGTTTGGCAACCGGGGCCGCATCCTCGCCTTCAGATAGGTGCCGCAAACCGGCTTCGCCAGCCCCGCCGCGCCCTGCCCTTCGGCGGCGATCAGCGGCCGGACGGTGGGCAGTCCGGCTGCGCGAAAAGGTCGAGGCTCTTCAGCCCGCCGGCCAGCGTATAGCCGTTGAACGTCAGGACGAGGTCGTCCGAGACGCCGTTCTCATAGAGCGTGTAGCTCGTCTGGAAGATCGGCAGGCCGTCCGCATCGCTGTCGGAATTGTAGTAGGACTCGCTGATCCGCCACGACTTCAGTCCCTTCAGCTGATCCGCCGGCGATGCCGCCTTCTTCGCCGTGGAACCGCCCGGGGACGCGCTGCCCTCCTGCGGCGGCGGCGCACCGTCCGCCGGTGCGGGTTCGCCGGCACGGTCGCCGGGCGTCACCGGCGCGATGACCGACGTGCTCGTCAGGTGCTTTTCGGCATCGGCATCCCCGTCGAAGACCGGGTACTCGACGATCCGCTCGCCCGCCTTGGCGCGCTCGATGATGGCGCTGGTATGCCCCATCGGGAACAGCGACGTCGGCAGATCGACGGTGTGCGCGCTCGGCTGGCTGAACGAGACGGTCGTGCCGCTGTCGGTCGTCCTCGCCGTGCCCTTGACCGTGCCGTCCGGGCTGGAATCGACGAAGGTCTTCGTCTGGAACGAGAAATTCCGTCCGTCGAGGCTCTCGCGCGTATGCGTCTGCTGGTCGGTGACGACCAGCTCCTGCTCCTGCTGGAAGCGCGCGACGAAGCGGTAGTCGAGGTCGTAGGCCGCGCACTTGTCCTGGCGCAGCTCGATGCCGATGCGCCCGTCGGCGTTGATCAGGCTGTCCGCGTCGCCGAGGAGCTTCAGGTCGTAGGACGCCCGGTGCGGGGCGAGCGGAACGGCGAGCGCGGCCCCTGCCGGAAGGAGGAGCGCGACAGCGAAGAGCACGACGGAGGTGGCCTGCATCGACGGACGATCTTTCCCTCAGCCGGCGGATCGGCTACCGCTCGCGGCGAAGTCCCAGCCGGTTCCCGCCGGTTCGCGACAAGACGGCGCGTGTAAGCCGTCGCTCCTAACCCTCGTCCAGCAGGAAGACAACATCATGGCCGATACCATCGAAGCCCGCCTCGCCGCCGCCGGCGTCACCCTGCCCCAGGCCGCCGCCCCGGCCGCGAACTACGTGCCCACCATCACCTTCGGCAACCTGCTGCAGACCTCCGGCCAGCTGCCGCTCGACGGCGGCAAGCTCGCGGTGTCCGGCAAGCTCGGCGCCGGAGTCTCGCTGGAGGACGGGCAGAAGGCCGCGCGCTTCTGCGCCATCAACGTGCTTGCGCAGGCGAAGACCGCCCTCGGCGGCGATCTCTCCCGCATCGGCCGGCTGCTCAAGCTGACCGTGTTCGTCGCGAGCGATGCGAGCTTCACCGAGCAGCACAAGGTGGCGAACGGCGCCTCGGACTTCCTGGTCGAGATCCTCGGCGACGCCGGCCGGCACGCCCGCTCGGCCGTCGGCGTTCCGGCGCTGCCGATGGACGCCGCCGTCGAGGTCGAAGCCCTGTTCGAGATCCGCTGACATGACGACTGCCTCTTTCGGCAAGTACGGCTGGCTGGTGAAGCGGCCGATCGCCCATCGCGGCCTGCATGACGGCAACCGGGCGGTGCCGGAGAACTCGCTCGCCGCTGCGAAGGCAGCGATCGCCGAAGGCTTCGCGATCGAATGCGACGTGCAGCTGTCGGCCGAGGGCACGCCGCACATCTTCCACGATGCGGTGCTCGGCCGGATGACCGGGCGCGACGCGGCCTTCGCCGATCTGTCCGACGCGGAGATCGCCGGCCTTCGTCTCGTCGGCACGGACGAACCCATCCCGACCGTTGCCGCGTTTTTCGACGTCGTCGGCGGCCGTGTTCCGATCGTCATGGAGCTGAAGGGCGATGGCGCCAACCGCGACGGCGCCTATGTCGAGCGGCTCCGCCCGCTCGTCTCCGCCTATGCCGGCGAGCTGGCGCTGATGTCCTTCGACGGCTGGCTGATCGACCAGCTGGTGGCAGCCCGGCTGGAGGGCCGTCCGATCGGCCTGACGGCGGAAGGCACCGAGGCGGACACCCTCGCCGCGCATCGGCAGGTGTTCGAGCGCGGTTGCGACTTCGTGTCCTACAACGTCCATCACCTGCCGAACGCCTTCGTCAGCTGGGTGCGCGGGACCTGCAAGGCCCCCGTCATCACCTGGACCGCAAGGTCGCCGGAGGACGAAGCGATCAGCCGGCGCGAGGCCGATCAAATTACGTTTGAAGGCTTCGCACCGCAGCAATGAGCGCTTGCGCTCGCCTCGCCGTGGCTTACCTTCGCGGCCATGTGGAAGAAGTCAGCGCGTGAGCCCGCCGGTGAGGCCTCCTTCGCGATCCGGGTCGTCGACCGGATCGCGAGCGTAGATCCCGTCCTCTGGAACAGTCTCGCGGAGACCGGCGAAACTTCCGGCGACATCGCAAAGACGCCGTCCAACCCTTTCGTCTCGCATGATTTTCTGTCGTCGCTCGAAGACAGCCGATGCGTCGGCGAGAAAGCCGGCTGGCTGCCGCAGCACCTGGTTCTGGAGAGCGACGACGGCACGCCGCTCGCCGTCGCGCCGGCCTATCTGAAGAGCCACAGCCAGGGCGAATACGTCTTCGACTACGGCTGGGCCGACGCCTTCGAACGCGCGGGCGGGCGCTACTATCCCAAGCTTCAGATGTCGGTGCCGTTCACGCCGGCGACCGGGCCGCGGCTGCTCGTCGGCGCGGGCCCGGGTGCGGAGGTCCGGCGCCGGGCGCTCGCCGAGGGCGCCAAGGCGTATCTCGCCAAGACCGGCGCTTCCTCGGTCCACGCGACCTTCCTGTCCGGGCATGATCTCGAGGCACTGACCGGAGCCGACTGGCTGCACCGCACCGACCAGCAGTTCCACTTCAGGAACCGTGGCTACGGCAGCTATGAGGACTTCCTGGAAACGCTCGCCTCGCGCAAGCGCAAGAACCTGCGCAAGGAGCGGCGCGACGCGCTGGCGGACGGCATCACGATTGAATGGCTGACCGGCCGCGACCTGACCGAGGCGGCCTGGGACGCATTCTTCACCTTCTACATGGATACCGGCAGCCGCAAATGGGGCCGCCCCTATCTCAACCGCCGCTTCTTCAGCCTGATCGGCGAGCGGATGCCCGAGCGCATCCTCCTCGTCATGGCGAAGCGCGAGGGGCGCTACATCGCCGGCGCGCTGAACTTCCTCGGCGCCGACACGATCTTCGGTCGCAACTGGGGCTGCATCGAGGACCACCCCTTCCTGCATTTCGAGGTCTGCTACCACCAGGCGATCGACTATGCGATCGAGCACAAGCTGGCGGTCGTGGAGGCCGGGGCGCAGGGTCAGCACAAGCTCGCCCGCGGCTATGAGCCGGTGACGACCCACTCGGCCCACTTCATCGCGCATCCGGGCCTGCGCCATGCGATCGAGGCCTATCTCGAAGCCGAGCGCGCCGAAGTGGAAGAGGTCGGCGAGATCCTCTCCGGCCATACGCCGTACAAGAAGAGCGACGACTGACCTCTGCTGCGAGGCCGTCGCCCGCTTATCCGGCGGCGGCCGAGGCTTGGCCGGCCGGGCGCCATCGCCTAACGTCCGCCGGCACGAGCCAGACGGAGGAATCGGCCATGACCGCCTATGACGACGGCAACATCTTTTCCAAGATCATCAAGGGCGAGATCCCGAGCGAGAAGCTCTACGAGGATGCGAACGCCGTCGCGATCATGGACATCATGCCGCAGACCCGGGGCCACTGCCTGGTGATCCCGAAGGCGCCCTCGCGCAACCTCCTCGACGCCTCGGACGAGACGCTCTCGGCGGTCATGCCGCTGGTCGCGAAGCTCGCCCGCGCGGCCAAGGCCGCCATGCAGGCGGACGGGGTGCGCATCGCGCAGTTCAACGAGCCGGCGGCCGGGCAGACGGTCTTCCACCTGCACTTCCACATCCTGCCGATGTACGAGGGCGTCGAGCTGGACCTGCACAGCAACCGCAGCGCCGACAAGGCCGCGCTCGCCGAGCAGGCGGAGAAGATCCGCGCCGCGCTGAACGCGGGCTGAGGCCACTTCTACCTCGCAGGCCGAGGCGCCCGGCCACCGAGCTAAGGCTGCGGCGGAGCGAGCGGCCGGAAGCCGGAAAACGCTGACGATCCCCAAAATGCAAAAAGGGCCGCCCGGAAGGACGGCCCTTTTTCATGTCATGGGTAATTCGGATCAGGAGCGGCGGGGCACCCGCGGGACGGCGCTGGTCCGGCGCTCGGCGCGAGCGCCGTCGCCTTCGTCCTCCGCTTCGGCGGTGTCATCGCCGTCGTCCTCGTCGAACTCCTCGTCGCCCTCATCCTCGTCGAAGTCGGAGCCATCGGCCGCGACCTTCGCGCGGCGCTTCGCTTCACCCTTCTTCGCCTTGCCGGGCGGCAGTTCGTCCGCAATCGCTTCCAGCGCGAGCTTCTTCGCGCCGTCCTCGCCCTCGGTCACGGTCACCTTGACCGTGCCGCCGCGCTTCAGCTTGCCGAACAGCACCTCGTCGGCCAGCGGCCGCTTGATGTGCTCCTGGATGACGCGGCCGAGCGGACGCGCACCCATGTTCTCGTCGTAGCCCTTCTCGGCGAGCCAGGCGATCGCCTCCGGCGACAGCTCGAAGATGACGCCACGCTCGGAGAGCTGGGCCTCCAGCTGCATGACGAACTTCTCGACCACCTGGTGGATCACCGGCGTCGGCAGCGCCCCGAACGGGATGATCGCGTCGAGGCGGTTGCGGAACTCCGGCGTGAACAGGCGGTTGATCGCCTCCTCGTCCGCACCGGTTCGCTTGGAATGCCCGAAGCCGATCGCGGCCTTGGCCATGTCGGCCGCGCCCGCGTTCGTCGTCATGATCAGGATGACATTGCGGAAGTCGATCTGCTTGCCGTTGTGGTCCGTCAGCTTGCCATGGTCCATGACCTGCAGAAGGATGTTGAAGAGGTCCGGATGCGCCTTCTCGATCTCGTCCAGCAACAGCACGCAGTGCGGATGCTGGTCGATGCCGTCGGTCAGCAGGCCGCCCTGGTCGAAGCCGACATAGCCCGGAGGGGCGCCGATCAGCCGCGACACCGTGTGCCGCTCCATGTACTCCGACATGTCGAAGCGCAGGAGCTCCACCCCGAGGGCCGACGCCAGCTGGCGTGCGACCTCGGTCTTGCCGACGCCGGTCGGCCCCGAGAACAGGTACGAGCCGATCGGCTTGTCCGGCTCGCGCAGGCCCGCCCGGGCGAGCTTGATCGCCGAGGTGAGGTTCTCGATCGCCGCGTCCTGGCCGTAGACGACACGCTTCAGCTGCTCGTCGAGATGGGCGAGCACCTCCTCGTCGTCCTTGGAGACCGCCTTCGGCGGGATCCGCGCCATGGTCGCGACCGTCGCCTCGATCTCCTTGACCCCGATCTGCTTCTTCCGCTTGTTCTCCGGCAGCAGCATCTGCGAGGCCCCGGTCTCGTCGATCACGTCGATCGCCTTGTCCGGCAGCTTCCGGTCGTTGATGTAGCGGGCCGAGAGTTCCACCGCCGACTTGATGGCGTCGTTGGTGTACTTCACCTTGTGGAAGTCCTCGAAATACGGCTTCAGCCCCTTGAGGATCGACACGGCGTCGTCGATCGACGGCTCCTTGACGTCGATCTTCTGGAAACGCCGGACGAGCGCCCGATCCTTCTCGAAGAACTGCCGGTACTCCTTGTAGGTCGTCGAGCCGATGCAGCGGATCGCGCCGGAGGAGAGCGCCGGCTTCAACAGGTTCGACGCGTCCATCGCGCCGCCCGACGTCGCGCCGGCGCCGATCACCGTATGGATCTCGTCGATGAACAGGACCGCGCCCGGATACTCCTCGAGTTCCTTCACGACCTGCTTCAGCCGCTCCTCGAAGTCGCCGCGATAGCGCGTGCCGGCGAGCAGCGTGCCCATGTCGAGCGAGAAGATCGTCGCGTCGGCGAGCACTTCCGGCACGTCGCCCTCGACGACGCGCTTGGCGAGGCCCTCGGCGATCGCCGTCTTGCCGACGCCGGGATCGCCGACATAGAGCGGGTTGTTCTTGGAGCGCCGGCAGAGCACCTGGATCGTCCGGTTGATCTCCTCGGCGCGACCGATGAGCGGATCGATCCGGCCGTTGCGGGCCTTTTCGTTCAGGTTGATGCAATAGGCGCTGAGCGCGTCCTGCGCGGTCTTGCGCTTGCCGTCCTCGTCCTGGCCCACGGTCGACTGTTCATCCTCCGCCCCGCGCAGCGGCCGGCTCTCGGATGCGCCCGGACGCTTCGAAATCCCATGCGAAATGAAATTCACGGCGTCGTAACGGGTCATCTCCTGCTCCTGCAGGAAATAGGCCGCATGGCTTTCGCGCTCGGCGAAGATCGCGACGAGCACGTTGGCGCCCGTCACCTCTTCCCGGCCGGAAGACTGGACATGGATGACCGCCCGCTGGATCACGCGATGGAACCCGGCAGTCGGCTTGGAATCCTCGTCGTGCCCGGTGACGAGATTGGCGAGTTCGGTGTCGATGTAGGAGGTCAGATTTTTTCTGAGAAGATCGATGTCGACGCTGCAGCCCCGCATCACGGCGGCAGCATCCTTGTCCTCGAGAAGCGCCAGAAGCAGATGCTCCAGCGTCGCAAATTCTTGGCGGCGCTCGTTGGCAAAAGTCAGGGCCTGATGAAGCGACTTCTCAAGGCTTTGCGAAAATGTCGGCAAGCTTCACCTCAATTCTTTTCCATCACGCATTGCAGCGGATGTTGGTGCTGGCGGGCGAAATCCATCACTTGCGTGACCTTGGTCTCCGCAACCTCGTATGTATAGACCCCGCATTCGCCAACCCCATGGTTGTGCACATGCAACATGATCCTGGTGGCCGCCTCGCGATCCTTCTGGAAGAACCGTTCGAGCACGTGGATGACGAACTCCATCGGCGTGTAATCGTCGTTCAGAAGGAGGACTCTGTAAAGGCTCGGCCGCTTGGTTTTCGGTTTCGTTCGCGTGATGACCGACGTGCCGCGGTCGGTGCCGGGCCCGTCGCTCTTGTCGGCCTGCGACGTCACGACGCCCCTTGCTTCTGCCTTTGTCAGGGCGCCCTCGTTCAATTCCACCACCATCGTCATCGCGTCTATGTATGTGCCGTTCGCCGGATTTTAAGATGGCGTCACACCGCGGCAAAGGCGCCGGGAAACCTCTGATCCGGCACATTGCAGCCTTGCCGGAAGACTAACGCAAAAAGGCCCGGCTGGAACCGGGCCTCGCGCAATTTGATCGTCGGTCGGCACCATGGCCGGGGCGAGCGCCGCGATGCGGCGCCGCCGGTCGGAACCGTTAGGCGGCGACCTTCTTGTCGATGATGTCGCCGCTTTCGCTCGCCGCCTCGCGCGTGGCCTGCCCGCCGACATTCGAGGCGCGCGTCGTCGCCTGCTCAAACGGGCGATAGGTCTCCTTGGCGATCTGCGCGTAGAGGTCGCGCAGGCGGGTCATCTGCGACATCCAGCCCTCATAGGTGCCCCGGGCGTATTCGTTCTGCACCTCGATCACCTTGTCCGGCGTCTTGGCCTGCATGAGCTTCTCGATCATCGCCGTGTGGCGCTCGTAGGACTGCTTGGTGAAGTCCGAGGTCTCGGTGGTGATCTGCTGGAAGCCCCGGCTCATCGCGGACAGCGACTTCAGCGCGTTGTCCATGGCTTCCTGGCTCAGCTTGTTGGCGTCTTCATAAATGTTCATGGGCGTGCCCTTTCCGTTCCCGTTTGCGTCCCCGCGGCTGTCTGGCGATGCCGACAGTCTTCCTTCCCCGCCATGAAAATATTGCACTGCACAAAAATCTGCAAGGGCGCGACCTTCCCTTCGGTGTCGGAGCGCCGACGCCCTGCATCGAGAGACAAATTCGATAAGCCCGCCAAAGGAATTCGCCGCATCGCCGGAAGGGTTCGGCAACCATAAACCGATTGGTAATCCCCCGGAGATTATCGTCGCCGTCATCAATTCGGTGCATCGGCTGTGGAAGACGGGATGCCAGCAGGGCTTCCTTATGATCTGCTCCCGCCACGCCGCAATTCCACGACCAGCGAGAGTAGTCGCGTGCAATTCAATCTCGTAAGTCTGAAATCCGCTGCCGGTCAGATCTCCCGGCTGGCCGGCATGGTAGCGGTCGGAGCTGGCCTGCTCCTGTCGCAGACCGGCACCGCAGCGGCGGTCAATCCGAAATATGCCGGCTTCGTCATCGACGCCAATAACGGCCACGTCCTCTATCAGGATCGCGCCGACGAGCCGCGCTTCCCGGCGTCCCTGACGAAGATGATGACCCTGTACCTGACCTTCGAGGCGCTGAAGGCGGGCAAGATCAAGAAGACCGACGAGATGCCGGTGTCGGCCTATGCTGCGTCGCGGCCGCCGACGAAGCTCGGCCTCAAGCCCGGCTCGACGCTGAAGGTCGAGGACGCGATCTACGGCCTCGTGACCCTGTCGGCCAACGACGCCGCCGTGGTCCTCGCGGAATACGAGGGCGGCTCCGAGGAGGCGTTCGCGCGCCGCATGACCGCGCGGGCGCGTGAGCTCGGCATGCGCAACACGGTGTTCCGGAACGCCAACGGCCTTCCGAACGCGGAACAGCACACGACAGCGCACGACATGGCCATCCTCGGCATCGCGCTGCGCGAGCATTTTCCGCAGTATTACGGCTACTTCTCCACCCGCTCCTACAATTTCCGCGGCCGGCGCCTCGGCAACCACAACCGCGTCCTCTTCCGCGTCGACGGTGCCGACGGCATCAAGACCGGCTTCACCAACGCCTCCGGCTTCAATCTCGTCACCTCGGTCAAGCGCGGCGGCAAGAGCGTCGTCGCGGTGGTGATGGGCGGCACGTCGGCCCGCTCGCGCGACGACCACATGGTCGAGCTGCTGCACCGCTACATGCCGGAGGCGAGCACGCGTGACACCGGTCCGCTGGTCGCCAGCGTCGAGGCCTCGCCGCCGATCGTCGGGGCGCTGCCGGATGAGGGACCGATCCCGGATTCGCGGCCGATGCGCACCGCCTCGATCGACGCCAGGATCGCCGCCGCCTATGGCTCGGCTCCCGCCGCCGAGATCGCCAACCTGCCGGAGCCGAGCAACCGTCCGATCCTCGGCCGTGACGCCATTCGCGCCGCGCTCGTCGAAGAACGCCCCGCGGGCGCCGCGAACGCCATCCTCCCGATGGTCCGCACGGTCGCCTCGCGGCAGGTCCCGACGCCGCCGGCAGCCATCCCGGGAGAGCGCGGCCTCGACCAGGACGCCACAGGTTCGGTCGCCGACCAGGCGCAGCCGTCCTCGCCCTGGGTCGTGCAGATCGCCGCGACCGATGATCCGACCAGCGCGATGTCGATGCTGAAGGCCGCACAGCGCAAGGTCGGCGGCGCGGTCGCCAAGGCCCAGCCCTTCACCGAGCCGGTGCGCAGCGGCGCCCAGAGCCTCTACCGCGCCCGCTTCGCCGGCTTCGGCTCCAAGGATCAGGCCTGGAACGCCTGTGCCGCCCTGAAGCGCGCCGACTACAACTGCTACGCAGTCGCCAACTGATCCGCAGGACCGCCGGGCGGCCAGTCCGTCCGGGGGACGATCGCAGAACGGGTGCGGCCCGAAAGGACAAAAGCCGCACCGATGCATGCCGAAAAGGCGGCCGGCCTCCGGGCCCGGCCGTCCCGATCACCGAGTAAAGCGTTGCGCGTAAGAGGATTGGACATGTCGATCGACCAGCAGGGGCTCGGCCTCGACCAGACGGCGCAGGCACTGGCCGCGCCGACGGCCGCCACGGCCGGCATGCATCCCCTCCAGCAGGCCGCCCTGCGTCTCGGCGAAGCCCGCGACGGCCGGTCCCGGCTGAAGGCCAAGGAACTCGTCGGCCTCCTCCTGTCCTATGGCGCGCGGGCCTGGCGCGCCTCGCAGCCGATCAGCCACAGCCGGATCCGCGTCGGAACGCCGAACGGAATGCCGGCGGTGCGCATGCGCTTCCGCTGAGCCGCCACGCCCCGACCGAGCCTGCCTCAGAGGAGCCCCAGAACCTGCAGTTCGTGCGACAGGTCGGGCGGCAGAAGGTCGTCGTCGGCCTCGGCGGAGAGATCGGGCGGCGCATCCTCGCTCTTGAGGTAGCGCCAGCCCTGGAAGGGCCTGCGGGGCTGAAAGCGCGTCCGCGTGAAGACCGGCTCCAGAACCAGCCGGCAACGGCCGATCCCCTCGCCATCGGTGAACGGCCGGATATCGAGCAGCCGTTGCCGGACCTGCACCTGTCCGCGGATGACCCAATAGAGCGAGCCTCCGGCGAGAAGTTCCTCGACGCGCTTCGGTACCATCCGGGTCGTATGGATCTGCTCTTCCGCAAGTCCCGCCTGCCTTGCCGCGGCGAGACGGCCCTCGACATAAGCGATGAGTTCGTCGGGCGTATCGACGCCGACGCAGAGCTTGATGAGATGCAATGCCATGGCGCCTCATATGCAGCCGGAGAGGCTGCGCGCCAAGCCGGAAGATTGCTCACGGCGAATTGAGCGCAGCCTCCATGGCCGACGCGCCCGCAACGGCCCCATGTTCCTCGCGCCAGCCCGGAGGATCCGACCATGCCGCAGCGTTCTCGCCTCGCCGCCCTCGCCGCAGCATCCCTGCTCGCTCTCGCGGTGACGGCGAAAGCCGACGACGCCTCGGACATCCGGGCAGTCATCTCGGCGCAGCTTCGGGCGCTGAATGCGGACGACGGCGCCACCGCCTATTCCTACGCCGCTCCGAACATCCAGGCGATGTTCCCGACCCCGCAGATCTTCATGGGCATGGTCGCCTCCGGCTACGACCCCGTCTACCATTCCCGCAACGCGGTCTTCGGCCCGCTCACCGCGGAGGGAACGGGGTTTCGCCAGGAGGTCTATCTGACCGACCGGAAGGGCCGGAGCTGGATCGCCAGCTATACGCTGGAACGCCAGCCCGACGGATCGATGAAGATCACCGGCTGCGCCCTTCGCAAGGGATCCGACGTCTCGGCCTGACCGGCACAGACTCCTTGTCGAGGCGCCTCGCCCCTTGCCTTTCGTCCTCCAGGATTCCGCAGGTCAGGCGTGAGCGGGCAGGTCGCCCCGCGCCCAGCCGTCCTGCGTCTCGGCGGCGAAATCCTCAAACCGGCCGGCCTCGATGGCACCGCGGATGCCGGCCATCAGCGACTGGTAATAGGCGAGGTTGTTCCAGGTCAGCAGCATGCCGCCGAGCGACTCGTCGGAGCGGACGAGGTGGTGGAGATAGGCGCGTGAATAGTCGCGGGTCGCCGGGCAGTCGGAAGTCTCGTCCAGCGGCCGCGGATCCTCGGCGTGCCGGGCGTTCTTCAGGTTGATCTTGCCGAAGCGTGTATAGGCGAGGCCATGGCGGCCGGCCCGCGTCGGCATGACGCAGTCGAACATGTCGATGCCGCGGGCGACGGATTTCAGGATGTCGTCCGGCGTCCCGACGCCCATGAGATAGCGCGGCTTCTCCGTGGGCAGCACGGGCAGCGTCTCGTCCAGCGTCGCGAGCATGACGTCCTGCGGCTCGCCGACCGCGAGGCCGCCGACGGCGTAGCCCTTCAGGTCGAGGGCCGCGAGGCCCTGCGCCGAACGCTGGCGCAGGTCGACCTCGGTGCCGCCCTGGACGATGCCGAACATTGCCTTGCCGGGCTGGTCGCCGAACGCCGCCTTGCAGCGCTCGGCCCAGCGCAGCGACATCTCCATCGCCCGCTCGACCTCGGCCCGCTCGGCCGGCAGGCGCACGCATTCGTCGAGCTGCATCTGGATGTCGGAATCGAGCAGGCCCTGGATCTCGATCGAGCGTTCGGGCGTCAGCGAATGCACCGAGCCGTCGACATGCGAGCGGAAGGTGACGCCCTTTTCGTCGAGCTTTCTGAGCGCGGCGAGCGACATCACCTGGAAGCCGCCGGAATCGGTGAGGATCGGATACGGCCAGCGGGCGAAGTCGTGCAGGCCGCCGAGCTTGGCGACCCGCTCCGCGCCCGGGCGCAGCATCAGGTGGTAGACATTGCCGAGGATGATGTCCGCGCCGAGCTCGCGGACCTGTTCGAGATACATCGCCTTCACCGTGCCGGCGGTGCCGACCGGCATGAAGGCCGGCGTGCGCACGGTGCCGCGCGGCATCGAGACCTCGCCGCGGCGCGCCTTGCCGTCGGTGGCGATGAGGTGGAAGGTGAAATGGTCGGTCATCGTCAAATCCCGCGTCGCCTAGAGCCGGTCGAGCAGGCAGGCGTCGCCGTAGGAATAGAAGCGGTAGCCGGTCTCGATCGCGTGGGCATAGGCCGCCTGCATCGTCTCGAGGCCGGAAAAGGCCGAGACCAGCATGAACAGCGTCGAGCGCGGCAGGTGGAAATTGGTCATCAGCCGGTCGACGGCGCGGAAGCGGTAGCCCGGCGTGATGAAGATGTCGGTCGGGCCGGAGAACGGGCGGATCGTGCCGTCTTCGTCCGCGGCGCTTTCGAGGAGGCGCAACACCGTGGTGCCGACCGAGACGAGACGGCGGCCGCTGGCGCGCGCGGCATTCAGCCGCTCGGCCGTTGCCGCGTCGATGTGGCCGATCTCGGCATGCATGCGGTGATCGGCCGTGTCCTCGGCCTTCACCGGCAGGAAGGTCCCGGCCCCGACATGCAGCGTCAGGAACGCGGTGGAGACGCCGCGCCCGGCGAGCCGCGCCATCAGCTCCGGCGTGAAGTGGAGCCCGGCGGTCGGCGCCGCGACGGCGCCGTTCTCGCGGGCGTAGATCGTCTGGTAATCGGCCCGGTCCTGCGCATCCTCCGGCCGTTTCGAGGCGATGTAGGGCGGCAGCGGCACGTGGCCGACGGCGGCGATGGCCTCGTCCAGTGCCGGGCCGGAAAAGTCGAAGCGCAGCAGCGCCTCGCCCGCCTCCCCACGCTCCTCGACGGTCGCGTCGAGCGAGCCGAGAAGGCAGGCGTTGCCGCCCTTCCGTCCGAAGGCGATGCGGTCCCCGACCTTCACGCGCTTGGCCGGCCGCACGAAGGCGCGCCAGCGGTCCGGCGCGACGCGCATGTGCAGCGTCGCGTCGATCTCGGCGACGCCCTGCCCCGGCAGAGCGTCCGCGCGGCGACGGATGCCGCTCAGTTGCGCCGGAATGACCCGGGTGTCGTTGAAGACGACGACATCGCCCGGCTGGAGGAGATCCGGAAGGTCTCCCACCAGCCGGTCGCCGAGGCGCCCGTCCGTGCCCACCGTGAGCAGCCGCGCGCTCTCGCGCGGCGAAGCGGGCCGCAGCGCGATCCGCTCCTCCGGCAGCTCGAAGTCGAACAGGTCGACGCGCATCGGGCTTCCCTGGGCCGGCCGATCAGAGGTCGGCTGCGACCCGCATGGTGGTGATGGAATCGGGATCCTTCACCGGCTCGCCGCGCTTGATCTGGTCGACGTTTTCCATGCCCTCGATCACTTCGCCCCAGACCGAATACTGCTTGTCGAGCCACGGGGCGCGATCGAAGCAGATGTAGAACTGCGAGTTGGCCGAGTCCGGATTGGCGGTGCGCGCCGCCGAAACCGTGCCGCGCTTGTGCGGCTCGCTCGAGAACTCCGCCTTCAGGTCCGGCTTGCCGGACCCGCCCATGCCGGCGCGCGCGGCGTTGAAGTCCTTGCCGCCCTTCTTGCCGTACTGGACGTCGCCGGTCTGGGCCATGAAGCCGTCGATGACGCGGTGGAAGACGACGCCGTCATAGGCGCCTTCGCGCGCGAGTTCCTTCACCCGCGCCACGTGGCCGGGCGCGAGATCGGGCCGCAGCTTGATGACGATCCGGCCCTTCGTGGTCTCGAGGACGAGGGTATCTTCGGGATTCTCGTAAGCCATGTCGGGCTCCTTCGCATCATTCCTAACGAAACGGTCCGGGAATTGCCCGGACCGTCGACGATATGGCGTCTCTTTGAGCGTATTCGACCGGCGGCACAAGCGCTCCGGCCGAATAGACGCCGATCCGCCGGTTATTTCTTGTCCGCCGCGACGCGCACTTTCAGCATCTTGTCCGGGTTCTGGACGGCGCCGTTCTGGGCCGGGTCGCCCTTCTTGATCTTGTCGACGACATCCATGCCGGAAACCACGTTGCCGACGACGGTGTACTGCCCGTCGAGGAAATCGCCGTCGGCGAGCATGATGAAGAACTGCGAATTCGCCGAGTTCGGATCCTGCGAGCGCGCCATGCCAACGGTGCCGCGCTTGAACGGTTCCTTGGAGAATTCCGCCTTCAGGTCGGGCTTGTCCGAGCCGCCCATGCCGGCCTGGCTGAGGTCGGAGTTCTTGCCGCTCGCCTTGCCGTACTGAACGTCGCCGGTCTGCGCCATGAAGCCGGCGATCACCCGGTGGAAGACGACGTCGTCATAGGCGCCCTCGCGCGCCAGTTCCTTGATCCGCTTGACGTGGTTCGGCGCGAGGTCGGGCCGGAGGCGGATGTCGATGTCGCCGTATTTGGTGGTGATCACCAGTTCGTTCTGCGGATCGACCTTCTGCGCCTGCCCGCTCTGGGCGGCGGCCGGACCGGCGAAGGCCGCAACGGCGACAGCGGCCGCAAGGCCGATCGTGGCTAGAAACTTCATGTCTCGAAATCCCCCAGGCGGCGCCCGGGCTTCCGGGTCAGCCGAGTTTTAAGCGTATCGCTCGCGCGACGTTTTCGGGCACGAATCGTGCGACGTCCCCACCCATTCGGGCGATCTGGCGAACCAATGTGGCGGTAATGGGCCTCGTCGCGGGCGAAGCCGGAAAGAACAGCGTGGCGATGTCCGGCCGCATCGCGCCGTTCATTCCCGCCATCTGCATCTCGTAATCGAGGTCGGTGCCGTCGCGCAGACCGCGCACCAGCGCCACCGCCCCCGCCTCGCCGGCGGCCTCGACGACGAGGCCGTCGAAGGCGACGACGTCCACTACCCCGCCGGCCGCCGCCCCGTCGGCAGCCAAAGCCTCGCGGATCATCGCGGCGCGCTCGCCGAACTCGAACATCGGCTGCTTGCCCGGATGAACCCCGATCCCGACCACCACCTCGTCGAAGGCCGCCAGCGCCTGGCGCAGGATGTCGAGATGACCCAGCGTCAGGGGATCGAAGGAGCCGGGATAGAACGCGCGCTTCATGGGATCTGCTGCCTCTTTAACCGAGCGTCACCGCACGCCATATGTGGCGGGACAGATCACCCACTCCCCGTGCCACCGGCCCAAACCTTGCGACGGACACGACGCGTTCACCAAACAAATTGCGGCTTTGGGAACGATTTTAGCGGAATCTGGTTGTCTGCGCGAATATGGAGATCGCCCAATGATGGTTTTCGCTCTGTCCATGGCCATGGTGCTGACGCTCGCCACCGCCACGGCCATCGCGCTTCACAATGAAGCGCAGGAATCGCGGGTCAAGGTTCTCGCCAAGAAGTCCCGCAAGTTCTACTGAGGGCCGGCGCGCCTGCGGTGACCCGACGCTCCGGCAAGAAGGTTCCGCCGCCGTTGGACTAATGGCGCTTCGATGATCGATCGGTCTTAAGACACTCAGCCTGACATCGATCGCATGCTTCAAAAGGGCGACCGGCACTGCTGCCGGCCGCCTTTTTCGTTCCTAGTCCTCGTCGGGCTCGCCGTCCGGTCGATCGCCGGCATCGCCCGAAGCGGCGCCGTCGTCGGAGCCCGCGTCGCCGCCTTCGGGCGCGCCGGTCTGCGGCGCTTCGCCGGTGTCGCCGCCGTCGAGTCCCTCCACCGGACCCTCGGTGCTGTCCGCCTCGGCCTCGCCGGCCTCGTCTTCGCCCTGATCCGGGATGCGCACGACGGAGACGACGCGCTCGCCGTCCGCCGTGCGGAAGATGGTGACGCCGCGCGTCGCCCGACCCGCGATGCGGATGCCGTCGACCGGCACGCGGATCAGCTGGCCGCGGTCGGTGACGAGCAGGATCTCGTCGCCGTCCTCGACCGGGAAGCCCGCGACCAGCTGGCCGATCTCGTTCATCCGGTTGATGTCGGTCGCGCGGATGCCCTTGCCGCCGCGTCCGGAGGTGCGGAAGTCGTAGGACGACGAGCGCTTGCCGTAGCCGTATTCGGAGACGGTCAGCACGAACTCCTCGTTGGCGCTGAGATAGCCGTAGCGCTCGGCGTCGATGGCGACATCCTCGACGCCCTCCTCGTCGACCACGGTGTCGGCCGCCGCCTCGCCTTCGACCGCGCGGCGCATCTTGAGGTAGGAAGCGCGCTCGGCCGGCGTCGCGTCGACATGCCGAAGGATCGCCATCGAGATCAGCCGGTCGCCGCTGCCCATGGAGATGCCGCGGACGCCGACCGAATTGCGGCCGGCGAAGACGCGCACGTCGGTGACGGGGAAGCGGATGCACTGGCCGGACGAGGCGGTGAGGAGAACGTCGTCGTCCTCCGAGCAGGTCGCGACCGCGAGGATCTCGTCGCCCTCCTCCTCCAGCTTCATCGCGATCTTGCCGTTGCGATTGACCTGGACGAAGTCCGACAGCTTGTTGCGCCGGACGGTGCCCCGGGTCGTCGCGAACATCACGTTCAGCCGCTCGGAATCGTCGGGATCGCTCGGCAGCGGCAGGATCGAGGTGATCCGCTCGCCCTTTTCCAGCGGCAGGAGGTTGATCAGCGCCTTGCCGCGCGACTGGGGCGTTGCCAGCGGCAGCCGCCAGACCTTCTCCTTGTAGACGATGCCGCGCGAGGAGAAGAACAGGACGGCGGTGTGGGTGTTGGCGACGAACAGCCGCGTCACCGAATCCTCGTCGTTCTTCAGGGACATGCCGGAGCGGCCCTTGCCGCCGCGGCGCTGCGCCCGGTAGGTGCCGAGCGGCACGCGCTTGATGTAGCCGCCGTGCGAGACGGTGACGACCATGTCCTCGCGCGGGATGAGGTCCTCGTCCTCCATGTCCGCCGCGCCCTCGGTCAGCTGCGTGCGGCGGGGCGAGGCGAACTCGTCGCGGATGGCGGTGAGCTCGGCCTTGATGATCTCGCGCACCTTGATGCGCGAGGAGAGGATCTCGAGGTACTCCTTGATCTCCTCGCCGATCTTGTTCAGCTCGTCGCCGATCTCGTCGCGGCCGAGCGCGGTGAGGCGCTGCAGGCGCAGGTCGAGAATGGCGCGCGCCTGGGCCTCGGAGAGGCGGTAGGTGCCCTCCTCCGAGATGCGGTGGCGCGGGTCGTCGATCAGCCGGATCAGCGGCGCGACGTCCTTGGCGTCCCATTCGCGCGTCATCAGCTGTTCGCGCGCCGTCGCCGGATCGGGCGCGGCGCGGATCAGCTTGATCACCTCGTCGATATTGGCGACGGCGATGGCGAGACCGACCAGCACATGGGCCCGCTCGCGCGCCTTGCGCAGCAGGAACTTGGTGCGGCGGTTGACCACCTCCTCGCGGAAGGCGACGAAGGCCGACAGCATATCGGACAGCGTCAGCTGCTCCGGCTTGCCGCCGTTCAGCGCCACCATGTTCGCGCCGAACGAGGTCTGCAGCGGGGTGAAGCGGTAGAGCTGGTTGAGGACGACGTCCGAGGAGGCGTCGCGCTTCAGCTCGATCACCACGCGGTAGCCCTCGCGGTCGCTCTCGTCGCGGATGTCGGAAATGCCCTCGATCCGCTTGTCGCGGACGAGTTCGGCCATCTTCTCGATCATCGAGGACTTGTTGACCTGGTAGGGCACCTCGGTGACGATGATCGCCTCGCGGTCGCCGCGCAGCGTCTCGGTGTGCACCTTGCCGCGCATCAGGATTGAGCCGCGGCCGGTGGCATAGGCCGACTGGATGCCGGCGCGGCCGAGCACGAGCGCGCCGGTCGGGAAGTCCGGCCCCGGGATGATCTCCATCAGCTCGTCCAGCGTGATCGCCGGATTGTCGATCATCGCGATCGTGCCGTCGATCACCTCGCCGAGATTGTGCGGCGGGATGTTGGTCGCCATGCCGACGGCGATGCCGCCGGAGCCGTTGACGAGCAGGTTCGGGAAGCGCGCCGGCAGCACCACCGGCTCCTGCTCGCGCCCGTCGTAATTGTCCTGGAAGTCGACGGTTTCCTTGTCGATGTCCTCCAGCAGCGGGTCGGATATCTTCTCCAGCCGGCACTCGGTGTAGCGCATCGCCGCCGGCGGATCGCCGTCGATCGAGCCGAAATTGCCCTGCCCGTCGATCAGCGGCGCGCGCAGCGACCAGTCCTGCGCCATGCGCACCAGCGCGTCGTAGATCGCCGCATCGCCGTGCGGATGGTACTTACCCATCACCTCGCCGACGACGCCCGCCGACTTGCGGTACGGCTTGGTCGAGGTGAGGCCCATCTCGTGCATGGCGTAGAGGATGCGCCGGTGCACCGGCTTCAGGCCGTCGCGCACATCCGGCAGCGCGCGGGAAACGATCACGCTCATGGCGTAATCGAGATAGCTGCGCTGCATCTCCTCGATGATCGAGATGGAATCGATGCCGCCGCCCGGAGGATCCGGCGGCAGCGGTGTCTTGTCGTCTTCGGCCAAGGAGCTGTCCTGACTGCCTCAAATTCGGTGCCACGTCATAACGCGGCGGGGGTCGGAGAGCAAATTTCCAGCCCTTTCGAATATGGGAATTTCCCCATCGGAAACAATGGCTTCCGAGACCGGGAAAAGAAACGTCGGGAAGCGTTTCCGCCAGCCGTCGTGAATCGGCAGAATCGCGGCCCGGCGACCCGGGAATCACGCCCCGACGGCCTTTGACGCTCGGGGCGAACCTGCTACCCCGGTGGCGTGGCAGAACGACCCGCGGGGCCCGATGTTCGACCTTCTCCTGAGCGGCTTCGTCACGCTCTTCGTGATCCTCGACCCGCTCGGTCTCGTGCCGATGTTTCTCGCGCTGACGCTCGGCGCGGGGGCTGCGGAACGCCGGGAGCTCGCCTTTCGCGCTTCGGTCATCGCCTTCGCCATCCTCGCCGTGTTCGCGCTCACGGGCCCGATGGTGCTCGAAGGGCTCGGCATCACGCTCGGCGCCTTTCGGGTGGCGGGCGGCCTCTTCCTGTTCTGGATCGGCTTCGAACTCGTCTTCGAAAAGCGCAACGAACGCAAAGGCCGCAGCGCCATCCACGCGGTCGACGAGCCGGAGGCCGCGGATATCGCCGCCTTCCCGCTGGCGATCCCGCTGATGGCGGGACCGGGCGCGATCTCGGCGGTGATCCTGCTCGCCGGCAACCTGCCGACGGTCGTCGGCAAGGCCGGCCTCCTCCTCGTCATCTTCGTCGCCCTTGCCGCGACCTTCGCCTGCCTCGCACTCGCCCACAGTCTCGACCGCTTCATCGGCGCGACCGGGCGCGCGGTGATCTCGCGGCTGCTCGGCGTTCTCCTCGCCGCGCTCGCGGTGCAATTCGTCGCGGACGGCGCCGCCGCCCTCGTCGGAACCAGCCGGATTCTCCTGCCGAATAGTTGAGAAGCGAACCAAATCGCCTTTCGGCTGTTGTGCCTCACGAAACCGGGAAGAGGTCCATGGCACGCTCGAAAGCAAAGCAGAACACCGACGAAGACGGCAGCAAGACGACGGTCTATGCCGCGATCGGCTCGAACCTCGCCATTGCCGTGACCAAGTTCGGCGCGGCAATGTTCACCGGCTCGTCCTCGATGCTGGCGGAGGGCATCCACTCCGTCATCGACACGGCCAACGAGGGCTTCCTGCTGCTCGGCATGCATCGGGCGAAGAAGCCGGCGACGGACAAGCACCCCTTCGGCTACGGCGTCGAGGTCTACTTCTGGTCCTTCGTCGTCGCAATCCTGATCTTCGCCCTCGGCGCGGGCTTCTCGATCTTCGAGGGCGTCGAGACGCTGATGACCGGGGAAAGCGGCGGCGTCGATTCGCCGATCATCGCCCTGGTGGTGCTCGGCCTCGCCTTCTGCTTCGAGGGCTATTCCTGGAGCGTCGCCTTCCGCGAGTTTCAGGAGCGCCGCAAGGGCCGCGGCTTCTTCCGCGACTTCCGAGACCTGAAGGACCCGTCGATCTTCATCGTCCTGTTCGAGGATTCGGCCGCCTGCATCGGCGTCGTCATCGCCGCACTGGGCATCGGCCTCTCCTGGGCGACCGGTATCCACCAGTTCGACGCGATCGGTTCGATCCTGATCGGCATCCTTCTGGCCGTGACCGCCGTCCTCCTCGCCATCGAGACGAAGGGCCTGCTGATCGGCGAGTCCGCCGGTCCGGAGATTGAAGAGACGGTCCACGACCGGGTGTCCGGCATCGACGAGATCGTCGCGGTGAACGAGCTGCGCACGCTCCACCTCGGGCCGAGCGACGTGCTCCTGACGATGAGCGTGGACTTCAAGGACGACGTCCCGTCGCAGCGCATCGAGGCGGTCGTCAGCGAGATCGAGCGGCGCGTGAAGCAGCGCTTCCCCATCGTGCGTCGCGTCTACATCGAGGTGCAGTCGCAGTCGGGCCACAAGAGCTTCGCCGACCCCGGCAACGGCGCGCCGGTCGAGGCACTCGCGGAGTAGCGGGCCCGCGCAACGAATCCCGGCCGCCTCGCGACCGGGATATCCTCATCATGCGGTCTCGCCGCCGCCGGCTCGGCCGGCAGCGGATGAGGTGGAGAAACCTGTCCCTGGCTTAGAACGGGATCTCGTCGTCGAGATCGCGCGAACCGCCGCCGCCGCCATAGCCACCACCGCCGGACGATCCGCCGCCGTAGCCGCCACCACCGCCGCCGCCGCGCTCGTAGCCGCCGCCACCGCCGCGCGAGCCGCCGCCTTCGTAGCCGCCACCACCCTGGGAGCCGCCGCCCTCGCCGCGCCCGCCGAGCATCTGCAGCTCGCCGCGGAAGCGCTGCAGCACCACCTCGGTCGTGTACTTCTTCTGGCCGGACTGGTCCTCCCAGCTGCGGGTCTGCAGCTGGCCCTCGATGTACACCGTCGAGCCCTTCTTCAGATACTGCTCGGCGACCTTCACGAGGTTCTCGTTGAAGATGACCACGTTGTGCCACTCGGTGCGCTCGCGCCGCTCGCCGGACGCCTTGTCGCGCCAGGTCTCCGAGGTCGCAATGCGCAGATTGGCGACGGCATCCCCGGAATTCAGGCGCCGGATCTCCGGATCGGCCCCGAGATTGCCGACCAGGATCACCTTGTTGACGCTGCCTGCCATGTCGAAAACTCCATCTCTGTCTCGCCCGACCTTAGCCGAGCGCGCCCGCGCCCGAAAGCCGCAACCGGCGCCGTCAGCCGCCGCCGCCCTCGCCTGTCCCCATCAATCTGGGACGGCCGGGCTTGCTGCGCGACAGCCGACCATATAGAACGAAGGAAGAACAAACAACCCGTCTGGTGCAGCGTCGCACCGCCTTGGAAGGAGGCGGGGCGAGTCTTAAGTAGTGCGTTGCTTCCCAGACAAGGACCGGCGAACGCCTCATGGCCGAACTGAAGACGATCTCCATTCGCGGCGCGCGCGAGCATAATCTCAAGGGCGTGGACCTCGACCTGCCGCGCGACAGCCTGATCGTGATGACCGGCCTGTCCGGCTCGGGCAAATCCTCCCTCGCCTTCGACACGATCTATGCCGAGGGCCAGCGCCGCTACGTCGAGAGCCTGTCGGCCTACGCCCGCCAGTTCCTCGAGATGATGCAGAAGCCGGACGTCGACCAGATCGACGGCCTGTCGCCGGCGATCTCGATCGAGCAGAAGACGACGTCGAAGAACCCGCGCTCGACCGTCGGCACGGTCACCGAGATCTACGACTATCTGCGCCTGCTCTTCGCCCGCGTCGGCGTGCCCTATTCGCCGGCGACCGGCCTGCCGATCGAGAGCCAGACGGTCAGCCAGATGGTCGACCGCGTCCTGGCGCTGGAGGAGGGCACGCGGCTCTACCTGCTCGCCCCGATGATCCGCGGCCGCAAGGGCGAGTACCGCAAGGAGCTGGCCGAGCTCCAGAAGAAGGGCTTCCAGCGGGTCAAGATCGACGGCGAATACCACGAGATCGCTGATGCGCCGGCGCTCGACAAGAAGTACAAGCACGACATCGACGTGGTGGTGGACCGCATCGTCGTGCGCGAGGACATGAAGTCGCGCCTCGCCGATTCCATCGAGACGGCGCTGGGGCTCGCCGACGGCCTGGCGGTCGCGGAATTCGCCGACCGGCCGCTTCCGAAGGAGCGGCTCGCCGACGCCGGCGCCAACCGCAGCAAGAACGAGACGCACGAGCGGCTGCTCTTCTCCGAAAAGTTCGCCTGCCCGGTCTCCGGCTTCACCATCCCGGAGATCGAGCCGCGGCTGTTCTCGTTCAACAACCCCTTCGGCGCCTGTCCGCGCTGCGACGGGCTCGGCGCCGAGCAGGCGGTCGACCCGAAGCTCGTCGTGCCCAACGAGGCGCTGACGCTGAAGGCCGGCGCCATCGCGCCCTGGGCGAAGTCGACCTCGCCCTATTACGGCCAGACGCTGGAGGCGCTCGGCCAGGTCTACGGCTTCAAGCAGACCGATCGCTGGCAGGATCTCTCCGCCGAGGCGAAGGACGCGATCCTCAACGGCACCGGCAAGGAGAAGATCGAGTTCCGCTACAATGACGGCCTGCGGTCCTACAAGACCACGAAGGCCTTCGAAGGCGTCGTCACCAATCTGACGCGCCGCTGGAAGGAGACGGATTCGGCCTGGATGCGCGAGGAGATCGAGCGCTTCATGTCGGCCACCCCCTGCCCGGCCTGCGCCGGCTACCGGCTGAAGCCGGAGGCGCTGGCGGTGAAGGTCGCCGGCAAGCATATCGGCGAGGTGACCGAGCAGTCGATCCGGCACGCGGCGCACTGGTTCGAGGGCCTGCCGGAGACCTTCAACGCCAAGCAGAACGAGATCGCCGTGCGGATCCTGAAGGAGATCCGCGAGCGGCTGCGCTTCCTCAACGATGTCGGCCTCGACTACCTGACGCTGTCGCGCGCCTCCGGCACGCTGTCCGGCGGCGAGAGCCAGCGCATCCGCCTGGCCTCGCAGATCGGTTCCGGGCTCACCGGCGTGCTCTACGTCCTCGATGAGCCGTCGATCGGCCTGCACCAGCGCGACAATGCGCGCCTGCTCGACACGCTGAAGCACCTGCGCGACATCGGCAACACCGTCATCGTCGTCGAGCACGACGAGGATGCGATCCTTGCTGCCGACCACGTCGTCGACATCGGCCCGGCGGCCGGCATCCACGGCGGCGAGGTGATCGCGTCCGGGACGCCCGGCGAGATCATGGCGAACCCGAAGTCGCTGACCGGGCGCTATCTCTCCGGCGATCTCGGCGTGCCGGTGCCGGACAAGCGCCGCAAGCCGCAGAAGGGCAAGCGGCTGAAGGTCGTCGGCGCGAGGGGCAACAATCTGAAGAACATCACCGCCGAGGTGCCGCTCGGCGTCTTCTCCTGCGTCACCGGCGTCTCCGGAGGCGGCAAGTCGACCTTCCTGATCGAGACGCTGTTCAAGGCTGCCTCGAGGCGGATCGCGAACGGGCGCGACATCCCGGCCGAGCACGACCGCGTCGAGGGGCTGGAGCATCTCGACAAGGTCATCGACATCGACCAGTCGCCGATCGGGCGCACGCCGCGCTCCAATCCGGCCACCTACACCGGCGCGTTCACCCCGATCCGCGACTGGTTCGCGGCGCTTCCCGAGGCGAAGGCGCGCGGCTACCAGCCCGGCCGCTTCTCCTTCAACGTCAAGGGCGGGCGCTGCGAGGCCTGCCAGGGCGACGGCGTCATCAAGATCGAGATGCACTTCCTGCCCGACGTCTACGTCACCTGCGACGTCTGCCACGGCAAGCGCTACAATCGCGAGACGCTGGAGGTCACCTTCAAGGGCAAGTCGATCGCCGACGTCCTCGACATGACCGTCGAGGAAGGCGTCGCCTTCTTCGCCGCGGTGCCCGCCGTGCGCGACAAGCTCTCGACGCTGAACGAGGTCGGGCTCGGCTACATCAAGGTCGGCCAGCAGGCGAACACCTTGTCCGGCGGCGAGGCGCAGCGCGTCAAGCTCGCCAAGGAGCTGTCGCGCAAGGCGACCGGGCGCACGCTCTACATCCTGGACGAACCGACCACCGGCCTGCACTTCCACGACGTCGCCAAGCTCCTCGAAGTGCTGCACGACCTCGTCGACCGCGGCAACACGGTGGTGGTCATCGAGCACAATCTCGAGGTCATCAAGACGGCGGACTGGCTGATCGACATCGGGCCGGAGGGCGGCGACGGCGGCGGCGAAGTGGTCGCAACCGGCACACCCGAGGACGTCATCACCGTCGAGCGCTCCTACACCGGCCAATTCCTGAAGGACCTCCTGGAGCGGCGCCCGCGGCTGAAGCGGGAAGCGGCGGAGTAGAGATGTTTTCTGAATTTGAAAGGTATCTTCTGCAGGTCGCTCCACCCTCAAGCGGCCTCCGTCCATTCATCTGCGAGGGTTCGCCGCTAGAATGTGACGTCGCTCTGGTTGGCTATAATCCAGCCACAGCTCTAGAAGCAGATTTCTGGGAGTTCTGGGTTCCCGGTCAAGGCTTCGACAAAGCAAGGTGGTTTGAAACCTACAAAAGTGAGCGGCGGAGCAAACCGCTGAAGCCGGGCAAGAGCAGGCGGACTCCCGTCAGCCCAACTCGCAAGCGGATTGAATTGTTCCTAGACGGACTCGGCGACCGTAAATGCATCGAAACAAACCTCTATTGGGATGCAAGTCCGGATATCTCGTCGCATCAACCCGCAACCCAATCCCACCTTGTCGAGCTGCTCCAACAGATTCCGGCACTGAGGTTGGTAGTTTGCCATCATGGCAATGCCTTTCAGATGTTGAGTGCACGCATTCCATCTGTCGAGATTAGACAGGTTGATCACTTCGCGAGTCGCAAACGAGGTTGGACCGACCGGGCTGCTTTCGAGTTGGGTCAGCGCATGCGCAGTCTTTGCGATGCTTTAAGCGGATGAAGAAATGGCCACGTCCCGCACATCCGCAACGGCATCGGCGGCTGGACCTTCGAGCCCTGGGGACAAGACCTTCTACCCTTCGGACCTGTCGAAGAAGCGGCAACTGGAATATGTGGCCTTTAAGCTCACGACGATCGAGGTAAACCGCACGTTTCACCAGGCGCAAAATTCAGAGACCTTCGCCTCCTGGGGCGAGCAGACGCCGGACGTCACGGGACCGCTTATAGTCACCGAGCGCAGGGACTCGCCTCTCGCCCCTGACTTTCGTAGCCGTGCCGAATCCGCCAGCCGGTACGACGAGTGCTGCTGAACTCCCATTGCGCTGATCGCGCGTCGCCGGAAGGCCGCTCTCGGTACGAGCGTCGCCGGCCCACTCAGAACCTTGGATCACTCCCAGAGAGCCGATACGCCAAGGGAGCGGAACGCGCGATCGATCGAGACCAGGGTGAGGCCTTCCAGGCTGGCCTGTGCAGCGAGCAGCCGGTCGAAGGGGTCGCGATGGTCGCCCGCTAGAAGGCCAGCATGCAGGCCGTGGCGCGCCGTGATCGGAAGAATCTTGAAATCCTGCGCGCCAACGAGCGCCTCGAACCCCTCGACGAGGGTCCTTGCCTCGGGCCACTTGCCGAGCCGGTACTTGGTGGCAAGTTCGAATGCCGAGACCGCGCTGACGAAGACCTCTTCGGCTTCACCCCCGATCAACTGCGCGACGCGAGGCGGCAGGCGCCGGTTCCCGAAGAGCCACCAGGACAGGGCGTGGGTGTCGAGCAGCAGTCTCAAGACGCGATGTCAGGCTCGTCGCCGTTTTCGAAGGCCTGCAGTTCCTCGTCCGGAAGCGGATCAAAGAACAGCCCGTCCGGGATCGGCCGCAGATGCGCGAGGGCTCCCGGCTTGCGCCGCACCTTCGGCTCCGCGGCGCCGACGAGCGGAACCAGCCTGGCCGCCGGCTTGCCGCGGCGCGCGATGACGACTTCCTCGCCCGCCTCGGCCCTGGCGATGAGCTTCGACAGGTCCGACTTCGCTTGGTGCATATTGAATACGGCCATGTTAGCTAGATATCGCTGTTCTTAGCTAAGTTCAAGAAAGGGTCTCTTATGCGCTCCGGCACAATCCGCACCGGCATCGGCGGCTGGACCTTCGAGCCCTGGGACGAGACCTTCTATCCCGCCGATCTGCCGAAGAAGCGGCAGCTGGAATATGCGGCCTCCAAGCTCACGACGATCGAGGTCAACGGCACCTTCTATCGCAGTCAGAAGCCGGAGACCTTCGGCGCCTGGGCGGAGCAGGTGCCGGACGGCTTCGTCTTTTCGCTGAAGGCGCCACGCTACGCGGTGAACCGCAAGGTGCTGGCGGAGGGCGGCGAGTCGATCCAGCGCTTCGTCGATTCCGGCATCGCCGAGCTCGGCGAGAAGCTCGGCCCCCTGCTCTGGCAGTTCGCGGCGACGAAGCAGTTCGACCCCGACGACTTCGCGGCCTTCCTGAAGCTCCTGCCGGCGAAGGCGGGCGCGATCCCGCTGCGCCACGTCGTCGAGCCGCGGCATCAGAGCTTCGCCTGTCCCGAGTTCGTGGACCTCTGCCGCAAGGCCGGCGCCGCCATCGTGATGGCCGAGAGCGACGACTATCCGCAGATCGCGGACGTCACCGCCGACTTCGTCTATCTCCGGCTCCAGAAGGGCGACGAGACGATCCCGACCGCCTATCCGGCGCAGGCGCTGGACCGGTGGGCTGAGCGGGCAAGGATCTGGGCGGCGGGCGGGCAGCCGGACGACCTTCAACGCGCCGATCCGGACCACCCTGCCCCGAATCGCCCGCGCGACGTCTTCGTCTACTTCATCCGGTCGGGAAAGCCGCGGGCGCCGCATGCGGCGATGGCGCTGATGGATCGCCTGCGCGATTCCTGATCCGAAGGAGCGCAATCTTGCCCGGCGCAGCAGCCGGACAACACGCGCGGCCGTTACACACGGGCGCTACAGCGACGTCTCCTGCGCGGGCGCGCTGAACCTTGATCACAGATCACTGGATGATCGTCTGGAAGAAAATGGCGCGAGTGACGGGGCTCGAACCCGCGACCTCCGGCGTGACAGGCCGGCACTCTAACCGACTGAGCTACACCCGCGCTCGGCCGCTGGCTTGTCGCTGCGGCTGATGTGGCGCTCGTTTACGGAGAACGCCGGGGACTGTCAAGCGCTTGTCATCGAAGTTTCGGCAGCGCGGCAAAAGCGGCTCGAACGGGACCGAAACGGACCGGTTCCGACCGATCCGTCCGGGGCATCTGCCGTCATGGCGGGACCCGAGGCGGGAATCAGACCGCGCCTGACGCGCCTCGCGAATCCCGACGATTCGGTAATTCGGCCGAAAACATTCATGATGGCTTCATCGCTCCCGCCGAACATCCGCATGATCGGGAGGTGCGGACATGAGAGCAGGAACCCTGGCACTGGCTGCGTTCGCCACACTGGCGGGCGGTACCGCCGCTGCGAAAGACGCGCCTCCGTTCATCTGGAACAGGACGACCGACGCCCATGCCAGCGTGCAGGTGGAGATGACGTCCAATGTCGATCCGGAGCGGAGCACTCCATCGGATCGGGATGCGCTCCTGCGGTCGGCCTACGAGCTGGCGGGGCGCCAGTGTCGGCTCCTCCTCGAGACGATCGCGGACGACTGCAGCCTTCGCTCGGTCAACACCTCGCTCAGCGACCCCTCAGGGATGATCTATGCCGGCCGGCAGCGCGTGACGATCCGAATCAACCTCAGCATCCTGCCGAAGGACGGCGGTGCGCCGGCAGCGCCGGCCGCTAGGTAAGAGGCTATTCGCGCAAGAGCGGTGGCCGTGCGACGATCGTCGGCCGAATCGCAAGCGCCGGCCCCGCGGAAACCGGGTCGACCGCGTTCCGCATCGGCCATCGGCAGCGCTCAGACGCTGCGTCGAACCCGTCTCATGATGTCGAGGAAAAAGGCTGGTGCGGTCGAGAAGACTCGAACTTCCACGGGTTGCCCCACAGCGACCTCAACGCTGCGCGTCTACCAATTCCGCCACGACCGCACGCCGTGTCCGAGGGCGCTTCGCCATCGGTGGCGCGCATGTAACAAGACTTCCGGCGGCGCACAAGGGGCTTGCGGACGATAGATGATCCGGCGGCCTCGTCATCTCCTGCAGGATGCGCGCCGCCCCTGAAAATCCGTCTGGAACGATGCTAGATTGGCGGCATGGACACCGTATTCAATACGCCGGCGCAATCGCCCCGGCTCGCCGTCACTGCCGACCGATTCTGGCCGGCGTCCGACTCGCCACCGGTCGCATGGACGGTTCTGGAGGGGCTGACGGCCTATTCCGACGCACTGGCCCTCATGGAGAGCCGGGTCGCAGAGATCGCCGCGGGAACGGCCCCCGAGACGGTCTATCTGGTCGAGCATCCGCCGCTCTACACCGCGGGCACGAGCGCGCGGCCCGAAGACCTGCTTGATCCGCGATTCCCGGTCTTCCCCGCCGGACGTGGCGGCGAATACACCTATCACGGACCGGGCCAGCGCGTGGCCTATGTGCTGCTCGACCTGAAGCGCAGGCGCGAGGACATCCGTGCCTTCGTCTCGGCGCTGGAAGCCTGGATCATCGCGACGCTCGCCGATTTCCAGGTCCGGGGCGAGCGGCGCGAGGACCGCGTCGGCGTCTGGGTGCAGCGGCCGGAGCGGGCGCACGGCGCCGATGGCGCCGTCGCGGAGGACAAGGTCGCGGCGATCGGCATCCGGGTCCGCCGCTGGGTGACCTTCCACGGCATCTCGCTCAACGTCGATCCGGACCTGTCGCATTTTTCCGGCATCGTGCCCTGCGGCATCCGCGGCCACGGCGTCACCAGCCTCGCCGACCTCGGCATCCTCGTCTCGATGCCGGAGGTCGACGGCCTGCTGCGGAAAAACTTCGAAGCGGTGTTCGGGCCGACCGCCTGACCGAGCGGTGGTGGCGGAGCGTTCGGCTCAGCCGCCGGAACTCGCAGGGCCCTGCGGATCGAGCACGCGCGCATCCAGCGGATAGGGGCGCGGCGCGTGCTGCACCGAGACCCACTGCTCGGTGGTGAAGGCGTCCACCGCCCAGCGGCCGTTGAACCGGCCGATGCCGCTGTTCTTCTCGCCGCCGAACGGGCTGAACGGCAAGTCGTTCACCGGCTGGTCGTTCACATGCGCCATCCCAGCCTGGATCCGGCGGGCAAAGCGCACGCCGCGCTCCAGATCGCCCGAGAAGACCGCCGAGGACAGGCCATAGTCGGTGTCGTTGGCGATCCGCAGCGCATCCGCCTCGTCGGCGGCACGAATCACCGGAGCGACGGGCCCGAAGATCTCCTGCCGGTGCAGCGCGCCCTCCGGTTCGACGCCGGCGAAGACATGCGGCGGCAGCACGAGACCGTCTGGGTCGCCGCCGGCCATCTGCCGGTAGCCGGCCGCGCGCGCCTTGCCGATCGTCTCCTCAACGCTCTCCAGCTGCTTGCGGTTGATGATCGGGCCGATGACCGTCTCGGGATCGTCCGGGCCGTTCATCTTCAGCGCCCGCACCGCCGCCGCATAGCGCTCGACGAAGTCGTCGTAGATCGGCGCTTCGACGACCAGCCGGTTGGCGATCATGCAGATCTGGCCCTGGTGCAGGAACTTGCCGAAGACCGCCGCCTTCACGGCGAGATCGAGGTCGGCATCGGCGAGGACGACCATCGGGCTGTCGCCGCCGAGTTCCAGTTCCAGCCGCTTGATGGTGTCGGCCTCGTAGGCGAGCTGGCCGATGCCGCGCCCGACCGGCGTCGAGCCGGTGAAGGAGATCACCCGCGGGATCGCATGCTTGACGAAGGCGTCGCCGATCTCGCTGCCGGGGCCCGGCACGATGTTGAGGATGCCCGGCGGCAGGCCCGCCTCCTCGAACAGCTTGCCGAAGATGAGACCGCCGGTGATCGGCGTGTCCGAGGCCGGCTTCAGGACCACGGCGTTGCCGACCGCCATGGCCGGGGCGACCGAGCGCGCGGAAAGCTGCAGCGGCCAGTTCCAGGGCGAGATCACCCCGACGACGCCGACCGGCTTGCGGTAGACGCGGCTTTCCTTGCCCGGCGTGTCGTTTGGCAGGATGGCGCCTTCGACGAGATAGGGCAGGCTCGCCGCCTCCAGCATCACGCCGTTGACCGCCTTCCACTCCAGCGCCGCCTTCAGCCGCGTCGAGCCGGCCTCCCTGACCAGCCAGTCGATGATCTCGCCGCGGCGCGCCTGCATGATTTGCGCCGCCGCGGCAAAGATCGCTGCGCGCTCCGAGGGCAGCTTGGCGGCCCATTCCGGCTGCGCCTTCTGCGCGGCCTGATAAGCGGCATCGAGGTCGCCGGCATCGGCCTGCGGAGCCTCGAGCAGCGTCTCCTCGGTCCAGGGATTGATGTCGTCTCTCGGCTTTGCGCCGCCGGCGCGCCATTCCCCGGCGATGAAGAGCTTGTCGAAATTCTGGTAGGCGGATGCGGTGGGCATGGCGAATCCCGTCGGTTGGCTATGACCGTCGGCAAACGCGGCAGAGGCAGGCGGGTTCGCTTTCCGATGCTTGGCCGCACACCGGCTGAGGGCGCCCGGTGCAGCGATTGCGTCTCAGCTCGTCCCGACCCTAGCCGGTCGGACGCACCGTCATCCGGCCCTCGACCGGCTCCGCGTCGCCCAGCACCGTCACCGCTTCGACTCGGGCCGCGCGCGGCCCCTCATGCGCCGTGGCGAGCATCGCATCCACGGCGTCCGCCTCGCCGCTGAAGACGGCCTCGACGGTTCCCGAGCGGCGATTGCGCACCCAGCCGGAGAGGCCGAGCCGTTTCGCCTCGGCCTCGCACCAGGCGCGATAGCCGACGCCCTGGACGCGGCCGGAGACCTCGACATGCACGGATTTCCTCATCGCCGACCTTCCTCTCGTTCGCCCCCGAGAGGATAGGCGCGATGCGCTCCTATTCGAACTCCATGATCACGGCGTCGACGGACAGGCTGTCGCCGGGCTGCGCCTTGAGGGCGGCGACGGTCAGGTCGCGCTCGGCCCTGAGGATGTTCTCCATCTTCATCGCCTCGACGACGGCGAGCGTCTCGCCGGCCTTGACCGCCTGCCCCTCGGAGACGGCGATCGAGACGACGAGGCCCGGCATCGGGCAGAGCAGGAGCTTCGAGGTGTCGGGCGGCCGCTTCACCGGCATCAGCCGGTCGAGTTCGGCGACCCTCGGCGTCATCACCCTCGCCTCCAGCCAGACGCCGTCGAGGAACAGCGCGACACCGTTCAGCCGGTCGCGCACCTGCGCCGTGACGACCACGCCGTCGACCGTCCCCGTCCAAGGCGATTCGCCCGGCTGATAGCCGGTGGCGACGGCGGAGCGCTGGCCGCCGCATTCGACAGAGAAGGCCTCGCCGGCGGGCAGTTCCTGGCCAGCCGGCTCCCCTGCCCGCTCCACCGCGACGCCCAGATAGTCGCCCTCGATCTTCGCCACCCAGTCACGCGGCAGGGTGCCGGAATGCGGGCGCAGCCGGTCGATATGGCGGTCGAGCCGGCGCTTGCGGGCGATCTCGATCGTCGTCGCGACGATCGCCGCCTTGCGCTTCGTCTCGGGGCTCGGCTCCGGCTTTTCGAACCCGTCCGGATATTCCTCCGCGATGAAGGCGGTCGACAGCCGGCCCTCGCGCCAGCGCGGATGGCGCATCAAGGCGGCGAGGAAGTGAATGTTGTGCTCGATGCCGTCGATCTCGAAGGCACCGAGCGCCCGCCCCATCGCGTCGACGGCCGCCTCGCGGGTCGCGGCATGGGTGCAGAGCTTGGCGATCATCGGGTCGTAGAACATCGAGATCTCCGAGCCTTCCGTCACGCCGGTGTCGTTGCGCACCGTCGCCTCGCCGACGAGGCCGGGGGTCGGCGGCCGGTAGCGCGTCAGCCGGCCGATCGAGGGCAGGAAACCGCGGAACGGGTCCTCGGCATAGATGCGGCTCTCGATCGCCCAGCCGTTCAGCCGAACGTTCTCCTGCCGGATCTCCAGCGGCTCCCCGGCGGCGATCCGGATCATCGCCTCGACGAGGTCGATGCCGGTGACGAGCTCGGTGACGGGGTGCTCCACCTGCAGGCGGGTGTTCATCTCCAGGAAGTAGAAGTTCTTCTCCCGGTCGACGATGAACTCCACCGTGCCGGCGCTCTGGTAGTCGACGGCCTTGGCGAGCGCGACGGCCTGTGCGCCCATCGCCGCACGCGTTTCCTCGTCGAGGAACGGTGACGGCGCCTCCTCGACGACCTTCTGGTTGCGCCGCTGGATCGAGCATTCGCGTTCGCCGAGGAAGATCGCGTTGCCCTGCGCGTCGGCCAGCACCTGGATCTCGATGTGCCGGGGATCGACGACGAACTTCTCGATGAACACCCGGTCGTCGCCGAAGGAGGATCGCGCCTCGGAGCGGGCGCGGTCGAAGCCGTCGCGGCATTCCCGGTCGTTCCAGGCGATGCGCATGCCCTTGCCGCCGCCGCCGGCGGACGCCTTGATCATTACGGGATAGCCGATCTCGGAGGCGATCCGCACCGCCTCGCCGGCGTCCTCGATGATGCCGAGATGGCCGGGCACCACGTTGACGCCGGCAGCCTCGGCGAAGCGCTTCGATTCGATCTTGTCGCCCATGGCGCGGATCGCCTTCGGCTTCGGGCCGATGAAGGTGATGCCGTTGTCTTCGAGAAGCTCGCAGAAGGATGCGCGCTCGGAGAGGAAGCCGTAGCCGGGATGGACGGCCTCGGCCCCGGTCGCCCGGCAGGCTTCGAGGATCGTCTCCGCCTTCAGGTAGCTCTCGGCCGCCGGCGCCGGCCCGATATGCACCGCCTCGTCGGCCATCGCCACATGCACGGCCGCCCGGTCGGCATCGGAATAGACCGCCACCGTGCGGATGCCCATGGCTCTGGCGGTGCGGATGACGCGGCAGGCGATCTCGCCGCGGTTGGCGATCAGGATGGTCTTGAACATGTCGGGACGGCGGCTCCGGGACGCTGAGTGACCAAAGGCAAGGCATCGGTTTTGACCTTTGCACGAAAATCCCGCAAGCCGGGGGACGGACAAACGAGGGTGCGAAGCGAACCGGAAGGGGATTGCCGGCGATGGACGAGCCGATCATGCGGACCGACGACGACACGATGGGCGGACGGATCCAGAGGATGCGCGGCAAGCTCGGCCTGTCGACCGCCGAGCTCGCGAGCCGGGTCGGCGTGAAGGCCGAGACGATGCGCGGCTGGGAGCGGGACCGGGCGGAGCCGAAGCCCTCGAAGCTGGTCCGCCTCGCCGAGGCGCTCGGCGTCGGGCCGGCCTGGCTGATGGCCGGCTATGGCGAGGCGCGCCAGGAGGTCGATCCGGACGCAGCCACGGTGGCGCTGAAGCTCGAGGAACTCTATCGCCGGCGCGACGCGATCGAGGCGGAGATCGCGCAGCTGGAAGCGCTGGTCGACGCGACGACGGGCTGAGGCGTCGCCAGTCCGGCTTCCGCGCGCCGCGCCCTGCCCGACCTCGCCGGCCTCAGTGCTCGGCCGGGGCGCGCTGGGCCGCCAGCGACAGCCGCCGCTCGCGCAGATAGATGAACAGGCCGGAGCCGACGATGATGGCGATGCCGAGGAACTTCGGCACGTCGGGCAGATCGGCGAAGAGGACATAGCCGAGGAAGATCGCCGAGACGATCTCGATATAGCTGAACGGCGCGACCAGCGAGGCCGGCGCGAGCCGGTAGGCCTCGATGAACATCAGGTGGCCGAGCGTCCCGATGAGCCCCATCACGAGGAACAGCGCGAACGCCGCCGGCTCCCGCGGCCAGACGAGGTCGAGATCGGGAATGGTGAGGGCGAAGCCCGCCAGATGCAGCAGCGCCAGCAGGGCCGCGCCGCCGAGCCCGGCATAGAACAGCATGGCGAGCGCGCCGGTGCCGCGCGAGACCCGGCGCGACAGGATCAGATAGAAGGCGACGGCCGTCGCCGCCGCGACCGGCAGCAGCGAGGCGAGACCGAAGGCGGCGTAGCTCGGGCGGATGATGATCAGCGCGCCGGCGAAGCCGACGAGGACGGCGAGGATCCGCCGCCAGCCGACGGTCTCCTTCAGAAACAGCGCCGAGAGCAGCGTGACGACCATCGGCTCGATCAGGAAGACCGCCGTCGCGTCCGCCAGCGGCATGAACTTCAGGCCGCCGAAGAAGGCGATGCCGCCGACCCCGAGCAGCGCGCCGCGCAAGAGGTTGACCTTGAGGTTCCGCGTCTTCAGGCCGTTCCAGCCCTGGCGCAGGAGGATGATGGGCAGGATCATCGCCGCCTGAAGCGTGAGGCGAACGAGCGAGACCTCGCTCGGCGGAAGCTGGTAGGTGGTGACGAGGATCTTGCCGAAGGCGTCGAGCAGCGGGATGAAGGCCGACGCCGTCGCCATGATCACGATGCCGCGCAGGGCTTCGGCGGGTGTGTTCTCCAGGCGGTCGATGATCGTGCTCATGGCGTCTCATGCCAGAAGTCCGGCGCCGCGGCTATGGAGAAGCGGTGCCGTCAGGAACCGATGGAAATGGAGGATGCTTGGCGAAACTTCTGATCGATGCCGACGCCTGCCCGGTAAAGGACGAGGCGATCGAGATCGCCGTGCGGCACGGCGCGGAGGCGGTGCTGGTCTCGAACGGCGGCATGCGCCCGTCGCGCTATCCGGATGCGCGCATCGTCACGGTCGCGGAAGGGCCGGACGCCGCCGACGACTGGATCGTCGAGGCGGCCGAGGCCGGCGACCTGGTGGTGACGGCGGACATTCCGCTCGCGGCACGGGCGCTCGACAAGGGGGCCGCGGTACTCGGACCGACCGGCCGCGAGTTCACGCCCGAGACCATCGGCAACGCGCTGTCCATGCGCGCCTTCAAGCAGCATCTGCGCGAGACCGGCGAATCGAAGGGCTACAATGCGAGCTTCACGCCTGCCGACCGCTCGCGCTTCCGCCAGAGCCTCGACCAGATGTTCAAGCGGGCCGGACGCAGCTGAACGCTACCCCGGCTCCGACGCTCGGAGACGCCCCCGCGTGTGCTGGCGCAACGCCCGCTCCTCCGCCGGGATGCGGATCGCCAGAACGCCGGCGTTGAGCAGGCTGAAGGCGATCGCCAGCGCGTACAGTCCGAAGACGCAGGGCAGGAGCGCGATCTCCAGGACGACGACGGCATAGTTCGGATGCGGGAAGAAGCGGTAGGGCCCCTTCGCGACCAGCCGCTCGCCGGGCTTCACCAGGATCCGCGTCGTCCAGCGGCGGCCGATCGAAGCCAGCGTCCAGAACCGCAGCGCCTGCACGAGCGCGAAGAGGACGAGCGGCAGGGTGAGGACCGGTTGGCCGAAGGCGAAGATCCAGAGGAGGATCAGCCAGGCCGCATGCACCGCGACGATCAGCGCATAGTGCGGCGCCGCCACCTCGATCGCGCCCTCGGCCAGGAGCCGGGCCGTGTTCCGCCGCGCGATCCACAACTCGCCGAGCCGCTGCAGCGTCACGTAGCCGAGGATCGCTGCCGTCGCCCAGAGCGGTGCGCCGGCGCCGAGCGCCGCGTCAGGCATCGAGGCGGACGAAGCTGCCGGTGAAGCCGGGCCCGAGCGCCGAGACCAGCGAGCGGCCCGGCAGCCCCTCCTCCAGCTTGCGCTGCAGGACGAAGAGCACCGTCGGCGCCGACATGTTGCCGAAGTCGCGCAAGGTCTCGCGCTCGACGTTGAGCGTGCCCTGCGGCAGCGCGAAGGCCTGCTCCAGCGCCTCGACCACCTTGGCGCCGCCGGGATGGAAGGCGAAGCCCGACAGATCGTCCAGCGCCTCGTCCTGCCGCTCCAGGAACGCGGCCACGGCCGGCCGCATCTTCTGCGAGACGAGGTCGGGGATCGAGGCGGAGAAGATCGCGCTGAAGCCGACGGGATCGACCTGCCAGCCCATCACGCCGAGCGTCTCCGGCCACAGATGCTCGCCGGACGAGACCACCCGCGCGCCCTCGCCCTCGTCCGCCGTCAGCACGAGTCCGGCGGCACCGTCCCCGAACAGTGCCGTCGCGACGATGTTGCTCTTGGTCAGTTCGTCGTCCCGGAAGGCGAGCGTGCAGATCTCGACGGCGACGAGCAGCACCTTGGAGCCCGGATCGGCGCGGGCGAGCCGCGCCGCGAGCGAGAGCCCCGTCACGCCGCCGGCACAGCCGAGGCCGAACACCGGCACCCGCCGCACGTCCGGCCGGAAGCCGAGCGCGGCATGGGCCCGCGCCTCCAGCGACGGGGTCGCGATGCCGGTCGAGGAGACGGTGACGACGGTATCGATCTCGCCGGCCGTCACGCCCGCGGCGTCCATCGCCTGCGACGCGGCATCGCGGAAGAGATCGGTCGCGCCGTCGAGGTAGGCTTCCGTGCGCTGTTGCCAATTCTGTGATCGGTGAAACCATTCGAAGGGCTGTACCGAATAGCGCTGTATGATCCCGGTGTTCTCGAAGACCGGGCGCAGGCGCTCGAAATCGCGGAACCGGTTGCCGAAGGTCTCGGCGGCATGCGCGACGACCTCGCTCTGCGGCAAGGCATGAGGCGGCACCGCGGTCGCGATTCCCGCGATCCGGGGCATCAGATGGGAGACGGGCATGCAGGACGGTTCCTCGACTGGGCTGTTTCAGCGCAACCGGTTGAAAACGCTTTTGTTGCCGACCGCCGGTACACGAATGCGTCAGGACGGCGGCCTCGTCGCCCGCGGGGCGACCGCACGAGCGGTGCCTTCCGGAGCCTTCGCCCGGACCGAGGAGTCGGCCGCGGACGACTTGCCGAACCGGACCGGCGCCGCGGGCACAACGGAGGCCGGCGGCAGGCTGATCTACCGCCAGCGCCTCGCCACCCGCATCACCCACTGGCTGTGGGCGGTCACCCTGTTCTTCATGCTGCTCTCCGGGCTGCAGATCTTCCAGGCCCGGCCGGACCTCTACATCGGCCAGCAGTCGGGCTTCGGCTTCGACAATTCCATCCTGTCGATCGGCGCGGTCCAGGCGAATGACGGCTCGATTGCCGGGCGCACAGTGCTCTTCGGCCACGGCTTCGACACCACCGGCTGGCTCGGCGCGGTGCGCCAGGAGGACGGCAGCCTCGTGCCGAGCACCTTTCCCGGCTGGATGACCATCCCGGGATACCGGGACCTTGCGACCGGCCGCGTCGTCCATTTCTTCTTCGCCTGGGTGCTGGTCGGAACGCTCATCGTCTGGCTGATCGCCAGCCTTCTCAACCGCCACGCCGGCGAACTCGTCCCGCGCGGCCGGGACCTCCAGAACCTGCCGCGCGACATCGCCGACCACGCCCGCCTTCGCTTCCACCACGACGGGCGCTACAACGTCCTGCAGAAGCTCTCCTACGCCTCCGTCCTGTTCGTCGCGCTGCCGCTGATGATCGCGACCGGCCTCACCATGTCGCCGGGCATGGACTCCTGGGCGCCCTGGCTGCTCGACCTCTTCGGCGGCCGCCAGACGGCGCGCACGATCCATTTCGTCGTGATGCTGGCGCTCGTCCTCTTCTTCCTCGTCCACATCCTCATGGTGGTCCTTGCCGGGCCGCTGAACGAGCTGCGCTCGATCGTCACCGGCTGGTACCGCACCGATCCGGAGACCGAGTGATGGCGAAGTTCGAACTCAACCGCCGCCGCTTCCTGACCGGCGCCGCGGTCGCCTCCGCTGCCCCCCTTTCCGGCTGTTTCGACTTCACCGGCGACCGCGACGGCACGGTCCGAAACGCGCTGGAGGCGGCGAACTCGCTGACCTACCGGGCGCAGCGCTTCCTGCTCGGCTCCGACAGCCTCGCGCGGGAATATTCGGCGAGCGAGATCCGCCAGCCGCAGCGGCCGAACGGCTCGACCGACCCGCAGGACCCCGACTATCTCCAGCTCGTGCAGACGAACTTCGCCGACTACCGCCTGACGATCACCGGGCTCGTCGACAAGCCGTTGTCCCTCTCGCTCGACGAGATCCGGGCGATGCCGGCGCGCAGCCAGATCACGCGGCACGACTGCGTCGAGGGCTGGAGCTGCATCGCCAAATGGACCGGTACGCCGCTCGGCCCCGTGCTCGACCAGGCCGGGGTGAAGCCGAGTGCGCGCTACGTCGTCTTCGGCTGCTACGACACGATGGAGAACGGCTTCGCCGGTCCGATCAAATACTACGAATCGATCGACCTCCTCGACGCCCGCCACCCCCAGACGATCCTCGCCTACGGCCTCAACGACCAGACCCTGCCGGTCTCGAACGGCGCCCCCTTGCGCATCCGCGTCGAGCGCCAGCTCGGCTACAAGATGGCGAAATACATCAAGGCGATCGCCGTGACCGACACGCTGAAGCCCTATGGCCGGGGGAACGGCGGCTACTGGGAGGACAACGGCTACGAGTGGTTCGCGGGGATTTGAGGCTGCGGGTCCGGGATGGCCCTCATCCTCGGACTTCGCCTCTCATGCGCGCGTCTCCGTCTCCCCTCGCGAACGCGCGACATCCGGCGAAGCCGCCGTTCAGCGCTTCCAGATACGAGTGCCGACATCGACGCTTCGTCATCCTCGGGCCCCGTCCCGAGGATCCAGTTGCGGCCTCACACGCTGGAGACACTCGGAGTCCGGGCCCAGCAGTCGAAATCTGCAGCGCGGTTCTGGATCCTCGGGACGAAGCCCGAGGATGACGACGCCCCTCCGGACTTGCGTTGGGCGGAAGACTATTCCGCAGCCTCCCGACCCTCAGTCTTCATGACGTACGCGACGCAGTCTCGCCAATCCTGGAGCGCGGCCGGATCACCGGACACCCCATCCTCGAAAAGCTGCAGATCGCTGAGCAGCGCACCGACATCGTCGGCTCCCGTCCGCTCCCAGTAGCGCTTGAGGAACTCGAACATCGCACGGTAGGCTTGGTCAGTCGTCAGTTCGGCCATGACCCGGCTCCTTTGCCGACAGTCCCGTCAGCGCGTTGAACGAACGATGTTTCTCGTTGATGCCACCGTTGCGGATATAGCCATTCCTGACGAGAACCCAAACCTGCCCTGTTCCGATCACGCGGGCGTACCATGTGGATCCGAATTGGTCCGATCCGAGCAGAAAGCGAGGAGCGACCGTGTCCAACAGCAGTTGCCGATTGCTCGGCGTGTCCCGAAGATGCCCCTCCGAGCCTCGAAAGATATGTCGGAGACTGGCAGGATTGAACTCCGCCATCTCTCCTCACAACGGAATGTTGTCGTGCTTCTTCCAGGGGTTGTCCAGATCCTTGTTGCGCAGCATGGCCAGCGCCCGGGCGATCCGGCGGCGGGTCGAATGCGGCATGATCACCTCGTCGACATAGCCGCGCTCGGCGGCGACGAAGGGTGAGAGGAACCGCTCTTCGTATTCGCGGGTATGCGCGGCGAGCTTCTCCGGATCGCCCGCTTCCTTGCGGTAGATGATCTCGGCCGCGCCCTTGGCGCCCATCACGGCGATCTGCGCCGTCGGCCAGGCATAGTTGACGTCGCCGCGCAGGTGCTTGGAGGCCATGACGTCGTAGGCGCCGCCGAAGGCCTTGCGGGTGATCAGCGTCACCTTCGGCACGGTGGCCTCGCCATAGGCGAACAGCAGTTTCGCGCCGTGCTTGATGAGCCCCCCCTGCTCCTGCGCCGTGCCCGGCAGGAAGCCCGGCACGTCGACGAAGGTGACGACGGGGATGGAGAAGCAGTCGCAGAAGCGCACGAAGCGCGCCGCCTTGCGCGAGGCGTCGGAATCGAGGACGCCGGCGAGCACCATCGGCTGGTTGGCGACGATGCCGACGGTGCGGCCTTCGATGCGGCCGAAGCCGGTGACGATGTTTTTCGCAAAGGCCGCCTGGATCTCGAAGAAGTCGCCCTCGTCGACGGTCTTCGCGATCAGCTCCTTCATGTTGTAGGGCTTGTTGGCGTTGTCCGGCACCAGCGTGTCGAGCGAGGCGTCCTCCGCAGTCACCGACTGGCTGTATTCCAGCTGCGGCACCGGCGCGGTGTTCGACGAGGGCAGGAAGTCGATGAGACGCCGCATCTGCAACAGCGCCTCGACGTCGTTGTCATAGGCGCCGTCGGCGATCGAGGACTTGACGGTGTGGATCGAGGCGCCGCCGAGTTCCTCCGCCGTCACCGTCTCGTTGGTCACGGTTTTCACGACATCCGGCCCGGTGACGAACATGTAGGAGGTGTCACGCACCATGAAGATGAAGTCGGTCATCGCCGGCGAATAGACGTCGCCGCCGGCGCACGGGCCCATGATCACGGAGATCTGCGGGATGACGCCGGAGGCCAGCACATTGCGCTGGAAGATCTCGGCATAGCCGCCGAGCGCCGCAACGCCCTCCTGGATGCGCGCCCCGCCGGCATCGTAGAAGCCGATGATCGGCGCGCGGTTGCGCAGCGCCAGATCCTGCACCTTCTGCACCTTCTCGGCATGGGCTTCCGACAGCGAACCGCCGAAGACGGTGAAGTCCTTGGCGAAGACGAAGACGGTGCGCCCGTTCACCGTGCCCCAGCCGGTGACGACGCCGTCGCCGGGCACGTGCTGCTCGGCCATGCCGAAGTCGGTCGCGCGGTGCTGCACGAACATGTCGAACTCTTCGAACGAGCCCTCGTCGAGGAAGACCGTGAGGCGCTCGCGCGCGGTGAGCTTGCCCTTCTCGTGCTGGGCGCCGATGCGGCGCTCCCCGCCGCCCGCCCGCGCCCGCTCCCGCCGCGCTTCCAGTTCCGCCAGCATGTCGCGCATTCGCCCGTTCCTCCGCGTGTCCAGCGTCTCCGTTGCGGAGAGACGCCATGCTCCGCCGTCTGTCTAGCGCATCCGGGGATGAGGTGCAGCAGGCAGTGGCGCCACGGCCGACACCGCGTTCTTCTCCCCCGGGGGGAGAAGTGCCCGGCAGGGCGATGAGGGCGTCGTAGAGCAGCCGCTGAAAGAACAGGCTGCGGGCGGCGCGGCCGGTACCGACTTTCGGCCCCGGCGGCTATGCCAAGCAATGAGACGGGTCACACCGCCTCGAGAATCAGCGCCGCCGCGCGCATCTCCTCCCAGCGAAGCGCCCGCCTTGCCATCGCCTCTTCGTCGGCGCCCCACTGCTCGATGTTCCAGTCCTCGTCGAGATGCGCCAGCTCCCAGGCCTCCTCGGCCGAGACGCGGCCGCCCGCGAGCGCCAGCGCGATCAGCGCCGAGCCGGTCAGCGTCGTCGCCTGGTGCAGCGCGGCGATGCGGAATGCCTCGGTCTCCGCCGCCAGATGCCGGCGCACCGCCGCGAGCGAGGCTTCGGGCTGCGCCACATGCATGACACCCTCGGCGAGGAGGAACCGCGCGCCGAAGGCGTCATGCGCCCAATCAAGGATCGGGTCCCAGCGCTGCCGCTGGCGCTCCACCAGCCGCTCCGGCCCGTCGGCGCGGTAGAACAGCATGTCGGTCTCGGCGTAGCGCCCGATATCGTCCCGGACCGGGTCCGGATTCGGCACGATGCCGTCGACGATCGTGTTGACGAGGCGGGTCATCGGCATGGTCGCGGGGTCGATCCGCTCCTCCTGCGCCGCAAACTCCGCAGCGACGGCCTCGGCAATCGCGCGCACCGGCACAGCCAGCGGCTGGCGGGCCGGCGTCTTCACGGGGCGGCCGTCGAGACGGACGGTGAAGCCGCCCTCGGCCTCCGCCGCTTCCGCCGACTGGTAGAAGCGCTTCGGCAGTTCCGGCCGGGCGATCTCGGACATTCGGTCACCTCTTCTGCGGTTCGCGTGGAATGTCAGCGTTGCGGCACAGGCCGCCGGGATGCAACGGCATTTTCCGCCTCGAAGACCCGAGACGAACCGTCTGCGTCGGCCCTCAAGCCGTCGCAGCTGTCCGGGCGCCGGCGAGCCAGTCTCCGATCAGCCGGTCGAGAGCAGCGACATCCTCGGCGACCGCGAAGGCGCCGGCGGAGAGCAGCCGGTCCGCCTGATGCGTGCCCCAGGCGACGCCGAGCGCCGCCGCGCCGGCCGAGCGGGCCATCTCCATGTCGTAGATCGAGTCGCCGACCACCAGCGCATCGGTCGTCTCGAGCCCGAGTTCCGCGCAGCACTCCTCGACCATCGCCGGATGCGGCTTCGACGGGCAGTCGTCGGCCGTGCGCGAGGCGATGAAGACGTGGCCCATGCCGTGCTCCTCGCAGATCGCGGCAACGCCGCGTCGCGACTTGCCGGTGACCATGCCGAGCGCGACGTCCTCGCGCGCCGCCAGCCGGTCGATGAGGTCGCGCATGCCGGGAAACAGCGTCTCTCGATGCCCGGCCTCGGCCCGCGTCGCGTGGAACGCCTCGCGATAGGCCGCGGCGAGCCGCGAATGATCCGCATCGACGCCATCCGGATGCAGCCTGGCCATCGCGACTTCCAGCGACAGGCCGATGATCGCCTTCGTCGCCGCATCCTCCGGCTCGGGCAGCCCCTCGGCGGCGAAGGCCCGGCGCATCACCGTGCAGATCGTCGCAAAGCTGTCGGCGATGGTGCCGTCGCAGTCGAACAGGATCGCCTTCATCAGTCGGCGAGCTCCGCCTCGTCGAAGCCGAAGAGGTTGAAGGTCTGCACCATGTGCTGCGGCAGCGGCGCGATCTGGTCGATGACGCCGCCGTCTGGATGCGGGATGACGATCCGCCGCGCATGGAGGTGCAGCCGCTTCTGGACGCCGCCGGGAAATTCGAAGTTGGTGTCGGCCTCGAAATATTTCGGGTCGCCGAGGATCGGGTGGCCGAGATGCGTCGCGTGGACGCGCAGCTGGTGGGTGCGCCCGGTATAGGGCTCCATCTCCAGCCAGGCGAAGTTCTGCGCCACCTGGTCGACCACCCGGTAGTGCGTCAGCGCGTGGTCGGCGCCGGGCTCGCCGTGCTTGGCGATGCGCATGCGGTCGCCGTCCGGCGTCTGCTCCTTGACGAGATAGGTCGAGATCCGCCCCTCGTGCGGCGCCGGCACGCCCTTCACGATCGCCCAATAGTGCTTCTTGGTGTCGCGCTCGCGAAACGCCTTGGTCAGCGCCACCGCCGCGCCGCGGGTGCGCGCGACGACGAGGATGCCGGAGGTGTCGCGGTCGAGCCGGTGGACGAGCCGCGGCTTCTCGCCCTTCTTGTTGCGCCAGGCCTCCAGCATCTTGTCCACATGGCGCGAGACTCCCGATCCGCCCTGCACGGCGAGGCCGGCCGGCTTGTTGAAGACGAAGACCTTGTCGTCCTCGTAGATCAGCATCTGCGAGAGCACGTCGCCGTCGTGGCGGTCGCGCATGGTGTTCGCGGTCAGCGGCCTGGTCGAAACGTCCTTGGCGTCGGAGCCGACCGGCGGCACGCGGATCATCTGGCCCGGCTCGACCCGCGTGTCGGATTTCGCCCGGCCGCCGTCGACGCGAATCTGGCCCGAGCGCAGCAGCTTCTGCAGATGGCCGAAGCCGAGGCCGGGATAATGCAGCTTGAACCAGCGGTCGAGCCGCAGCCCCGCCTCGTCCTCCTCGACCCGTCGCTGCTCGACCGATGCCATCCGTTGTCCGCCTTGCTCGTCTGTCCTGCCGGACGCGGAATGTCGCCGCTGCTCCCGGTGTCAGCGCCGTGTCCTAACCAAGCGAGGAGCAATCGGCAACGCTGCTCCACCGGACTGATCGCCGCGACGGTCGACCGGCCGTCTCATGAGAAGCGCCCGACCTGTCGAGACCCGTTCTACACGTCGTCCGGCGGATATCTCAGCCGCCCGTGCAACACCCGTTCCACATCGATGTGGTAGGCATCGGGCAGGCTGTAGACGATGCGGAACGGCGTCCGCGGCACCGTCAATTCCCGCGTTCCCGGAACCTCGCCGTCCCGCCCGAGGAGCGGAAAGACTTCCAGCTGATCGAAGGCGGCGAAGATCGCGCTCACGATGCGCCGATAGCCTTGCGGGCTGCGCGGACGAAGATAGCCGCGCAGGATCTGCGGATCGGCGACCGCATCGTCGGAAAGCCTAAGATGCATCCACGTCGAAGGTCCGGCGCACCTGATCGAGCGAGGTGTACGTCATCTCGCCCTGCGCCTTCTTGGCGAGGGTCCTGTCGATCTGCTCGTTCATCCAGGCCCGATGCTCCGGCGTCACCTGCCCATCGGGGAGAGGCTGAAGGAAGCCGTCGAGCTCTTCTGTTCGAAGATCGTCCATGGCAACCTTCTAACCGAAATCGCAGCCTCGGGAAAGCAAGCGGGCAGCGGTCTCTTCTGCCGTGCCGGCCTTCCGGCCTCCGCCCCCTCAGGCCGGCGTCTTCGCCGCTTCGCGGCGCCGGTCGATCATCTTCCAGTTCTTGTAGAACATGGTCTTGATCTTGTCGGCGATCAGCGACACCACGCTGAGCAGCGCCGAGAGCAGGCCCGGCACCGGGCTCGGGCGGATGACGTCCATGAAGACGTTGTAGCGGCGCGCGTCCACCTCGTTGACCGACTGGTGGAACAGCGTGTCGTCGAAGATGTAAAGCGGGTCGTCGCGCCACAGGTGCTTGCGGCCGTTGCACTCGATGAACACCCGGTCGCTGTCGGCCGGGGCGAGGTTCAAGAGCACCCGCAGCGTCAGCCGCAGCGGGCCGTAGTGCCAGGTGGTCGATTCCTTGCCGGAGAAGACCGAGACCGCGATGGTGCGGACGTATTTGAAGTCGCGGTTGAACTCCGGGACGTTGTCGACGAAGTGCTTGCCGTACCACTGGTAGACATACATGCCGCGCCGCCCCTCGGCGAACTGCGAATCGATGTCGGCGATGATCTCGCTCTTGCGGGTCCGAAAGGTGTTCAGCACCGTCTCGATCTCCTCGCGCCAGGCCGGCGGGAAGTCGTCGAGGGTCCAGACGCCCGGATTGCGATAGCTGACGAGGTCGATCAGGAGGTTGAACGGCGACAGCAGCCAGGTCGGGATGCCGTTGCCCATGAAGTAGCGGCTGTACATCAGCTTCGTCTTACCCTTGTTGCGGGCGACGTCGATCAGGCCGGCCGCGATCCAGACGAGCGCGACGATCGGGATCAGCCACAGGCAGAGCACGAGAACCGGGATGGCGATGGCGAAGCGGCGGATCGCCTTCTTCTGCTTGCGGGTCATGGAACGTCCTTGGAGATTGGCGGCCTTGCGGCAGGTCCTTGCCGCGTCTTCACGGCGAAAGCGAGACTCGCCGATGCTGCCGGGCGGAGATTATCCGTTCACGGCGGCGGATCGGCATCACCCGATGGCGCGCACCAGTCCGAGCCCCGCAAACAGCGCCGCAATGCCGAGGAGCAGCGTCCCCGCGACATAGGCCGCCGCCAGAGCGAGATCGCCGCGCTCGTATAGCACCGCGGTGTCGAGGGAGAAGGAGGAGAAGGTGGTGAAGCCGCCGAGGAAGCCGGTGGCAAGGAACAGCCGCAGTTCGGCCGATGCCCCGAGACGCTTTGCCAAGGTCTCGACGAGCACCCCCATCAGGAAGGAGCCGACCACATTGACGAAGGCGGTTCCCCAGGGAAATCCGGCGCCCAGGAGCCGGACCGCGGCAAGACCGGCGAGATGACGGAGCGCGGCTCCGAGGCCGCCGCCCGCCGCGACGATGAGTACTTGAAGCATGCCCCCCCTATAGCCGGGCGCGGCCTCGCGTCAAAGCCAGGACCGCCGGGCGAGACGGGCAGTGAGGCGTCGGCGCGGCGGCCGGATTGCCGGCGCCGCCCCGGGATTGCCTGCCCTACTCCGCCGGCTTCGGCTCGGCCGCCGCTTCCGCCCGCGCATTCTGCAGGAACGGGTGCCGGCGCTCCTGCATGAGGCCGCGCAGGGTCGACCAGCACAGCACCAGGAGGAGCAGCGCGAAGGGGAAGCCGGTGGCGATCGCCGCCGNGCAGGAACGGGTGCCGGCGCTCCTGCATGAGGCCGCGCAGGGTCGACCAGCACAGCACCAGGAGGAGCAGCGCGAAGGGGAAGCCGGTGGCGATCGCCGCCGCCTGGAGTGCGCCGAGCCCGCCGCCGATCAGGAGCGTGATCGCGACCAGCCCCTCGAAGCTTGCCCAGAACACGCGCTGCGGCACCGGCGCGTCGACCTTACCGCCGGCGGTGATCGTGTCGATCACCAGCGAGCCGGAATCCGACGAGGTGACGAAGAAGACGATCACCAGCACGATGCCGAGGAAGGAGGTGATCGTCGTCAGCGGCAGCTGCTCCAGCATGACGAAGAGCTTCAGCTCCAGCGCCGCCTCGACGATGCCGTGGAAGCCGCCGATGGTCTCGGTCAGCGCCGTGCCGCCGAAGACGGTCATCCAGATGATCGAGACCACCGTCGGGATGATCAGCACGCAGGTGATGAACTCGCGCACGGTGCGCCCGCGCGAGACGCGCGCGATGAACATGCCCACGAAGGGCGACCAGCTCATCCACCAGGCCCAGTAGAAGGTCGTCCACCCCGTGCGGTAGCCGTCGTCCATACGGCCGAACGGGTTCGACAGCGGCACGATGTCGGTGAGATAGGCGATGGTGTTGCCCCAGAAGCCGCGCAACAGCGTGAGCGTCGGCCCGACGAAGAAGACGAAGAGCAAAAGCAGCAGCGCCAGCACCATGTTGATCTCCGACAGCCGCTTCACGCCGCTGTCGAGGCCCGCCACCACCGAGGTCAGGGCGACGCCGGTGATCAGCACGATCAGCACGATGTTCGACAGCATGGTGTCGGGAATGCCGAAGAGATGGTTCAGGCCGGCCACCGCCTGCTCCGCGCCGAAGCCGAGCGAGGTCGCGAGTCCGAACAGCGTCGCGAAGACGGCGAGGATGTCGATGATATGGCCCGGCCAGCCCCAGATCCGCTCCTTGAACAGCGGATAGAAGGCCGAGCGCATGGTCAGCGGCAGGCCCCAGTTGTAGCTGAAGAAGGCGAGCGCCAGCGCCACCACTGCATAGATCGCCCAGGGGTGCAGCGCCCAATGGTAGATCGTCGCGGCCATGCCGAGACGTCGCGCCGCCTCCGTGTCGCCAGCGGCGCCCATCAGCGGCGCATCGGGGCCGCCCGCCAGCGAGGCGGAGAAGTGCGTCACCGGCTCGGAGACGCCGTAGAACATCAGGCCGATGCCCATGCCGGCGGCGAACAGCATGGCGAACCAGCCGAAATAGCCGAACTCGGGCTCGGCGCCCTCGCCTCCCAGCCGGATCCTGCCGAGCGGCGAGACGACCAGCGCCAGCGAGAACAGGACGAAGACGTCGCCGGCGAGCAGAAAGACCCAGTCGAAGGTCGAGGTGATCGCCGGGCGCAGCCAGCCGAAGAAGCCGTCCGCAACGCCGGGAAACAGCAGCGTGAACGCGACCAGCGCGATGATGACGCTGGCCGAGATCGGGAAGACCGGGTTGTGGATATCGAGGCCGAATTTCTGCAGGTTGTCCTGCCCGACCTCGTAGTCGGTCACGGAATATTCGGCCAGCTGGCCGGCTTCATCGGACATCGGAACCTCACGGGCGCGAATTGGGTGAAGCGGCGCACGGCGGACAGTTCCAGCCGGCGCAGCGCCTTGCTGTTGCCACGATTGTGGGGCGCTTCGGCGCTCCGGCAACGTCTGGACCGGTTAAAACGCGTCTGCCGCTGTGGTTCAACCCCTCTCGGCCCGACGTTTCCGTATTTCCGACCAATGCCTTAGGCGCTCTGCCAGTAATTTCTCCCGACCGCGCTCCGTCGGACGGTAGAACTCGTGCCGCCCCATCGCTTCGGGGAAATAGTCCTGGCCGGAGAACGCGTCAGGCGTGTCGTGATCGTATTCGTAACCACCGCCATAGCCTTCGCTCTGCATCAGCTTGGTCGGCGCGTTGAGGATGTGCTTGGGCGGCAGGAGCGAGCCGTGCTCCTTGGCGGCGCGCATCGCCGCCTTGTAGGCAACGTAGACCGCGTTCGATTTCGGCGCCGTCGCGAGATAGACGGTCGCTTCGGCGAGTGCGAGTTCACCCTCCGGCGAGCCGAGATAATCGTAGGCGTCCTTGGCCGCCAGCGTGACTGCCAGCGCCTGCGGGTCGGCGAGCCCGATGTCCTCCGCGGCCATGCGCACCAGCCGGCGGCCGAGATAGAGCGGGTCCTCGCCGGCATCGAGCATGCGGCAGAGCCAGTAGAGCGCCGCATCCGGATCCGAACCGCGCACCGATTTGTGCAGGGCGGAGATGAGGTTGTAATGGCCGTCCTGGCTCTTGTCGTAGATCGGCGCGCGGCGCTGGACGATGCGCTGCACGTCCTCGGCGGTGAAGATCTCGTCCGGACGAGCCGCCCGCCAGACCTCCTCGGCGAGCGTCAGGATGGCCCGGCCGTCGCCGTCGGCGAGCCGCAGCAGCACCGCCCGCGCCTGTTCGTCGACCGGCAGCGGGCGGCCCATCGCCGTCTCCGCCCGCTCGAGCAGCCGCGACAGGCTCTCCGGCGTGTGCGAACGGAAGGTCAGGACGCGGGCGCGCGACAGGAGCGCGGCGTTGAGCTCGAAGGACGGATTCTCCGTCGTCGCCCCGACGAGCACCACCGTTCCGTCCTCCATCACCGGCAGGAAGCTGTCCTGCTGCGCACGGTTGAAGCGATGGATCTCGTCGACGAAGAGCAGCGTCCGGCGGCCGTTGGAGCGGCGCAGCCGCGCCGATTCGAACACCTTCTTCAGATCCGCGACGCCGGAGAAGATCGCCGAGATCTGCTCGAAGGCGTAGTCGACCTCGCCGGCGAGGAGCCGCGCGACGGTCGTCTTGCCGGTGCCGGGCGGCCCCCAGAAGATCAGCGAGCCGAGGCTGCCGGTCTGCAGCATGCGCGACAGCACGCCGCCCTCGCCGGTCAGATGCTCCTGGCCGACGACGTCCGCGAGCTGCTTCGGGCGCAGCCGGTCCGCCAGCGGGCGCGACGCGTCGTCGACGGCGGGCGTCAAGGCCGGCGCGGCGCGCGGCGCGGCTGTCCTTGGCGGCGGCGGATCGTTGCCGAACAGGTCGCTCATCTCACTGGATGACCTGCGTCAGCCGGCGGCCGTTCCGCTCGATGTCGAACTGCCAGCGGCCGAAATCGGCATTGGCCAGCTGTTCCAGAGTCGCCGTCGAATCGACCGGATTGCCGTTGACCGAGAGGATGATGTCGCCGCGCTTGAGGCCGACGCGCTGCGCCAGCGACCCGGCCGTGACCGACGCCACCACGACGCCGGTCTTGTCGGTCGCCAGGCCGAAGTCGGTCGCGACGCGCGGCGACAGGTTGAACACCGTCGCCCCGGCAAAGGGCTCGTTGCCCGTCAGCGTCCGCTTGTCGCGCGGCGGCGTTTCCGGCGCCGTCTGCAGCGGCAGGGTCAGGCGGACATGCCTGTCGCCGCGCAGCACGTCCAGTCCGACACTGTTGCCGATGCCGGTGGTCGCCAGCCGGTAGGCCAGCGCGTCCGGATTGTCGACCGTGCGCCCGTCGACCGAAAGGACGACGTCCCCGACCTTCAGCCCCGCCGAAGCGGCGGGCCCGGATTTCGTCACCGACTGGACCAGCGCGCCAGTGGGAACGCTGAGGCCCATCGCCTCGGCAATGTCGGGCGTGACCGTGGCGAAGTCGGCGCCGACATAGGGTCGCTCGAACGGATGGCCGGCCTTGGCGGCGGCGATGAAGGCCTTCACCATGTTGGACGGGATGGCGAAGCCGATGCCGTTCGAGCCGCCCGAGCGGGAGAAGATCGCCGAGTTCACGCCGATGAGGTCGCCGTTCATGTCGATCAGCGCGCCGCCGGAATTGCCCGGATTGATCGGCGCATCGGTCTGGATGAAGAAGCCGCTGTCGTCGACGCCGATATGGCTGCGCGCCAGCGCCGAGACGATGCCGTTGGTCACCGTCTGGCCGATTCCGAACGGATTGCCGATGGCGAGCACGAGGTCGCCGATCTGCAGATTGTCGGAATCGCCGATCGGCATCACCGGGAACGGCCCCTTCCCGCCCTGGATCTTCAGGACCGCGAGATCGACGTCCTTGTCCTTCAGGAGGATCTTGGTCTCGTATTCGCGCCCGTCCGAGAAGGCGATCTTCACCTCGTCGGCGTTCTCGACGACGTGGTTGTTGGTGATGACGAGGCCGGACCTGTCGATGATGACGCCCGAGCCGAGGGACGCCTCCATGCGGGGACGACTGCGATATTGCTGGCCGAAGAACTGCTGGAAGAACGGGTCGCCCGCAAACGGCGACTGCTGCGCCGGCACGGCGCGCGCCGCATAGACGTTGACGACGGCGGGCGCCGTCTCGCGCACCAGCGCCGCGAAGCTCAGATGGATCTGCGCCCGGCTCTGGGGCACCTGGTCCGCGGCCGGATTGTTCAACGGCACCGGCACGACCGGTACCGGCTTGTCTGTCCGGGGCTGCCTTGCGCCCGCTCCCGCGGCCTCGGCCGTCTGCCGGGCCGCATCACCCGCGGACTGCGATGACGATGGCGGCAAAGGCTGAGCCGGCGGCGATCCGTTCATAGCGCTCTCGGGCGTGCCGCCGCGAAGCCCCCAGATCCCGCCTCCGTTGACCAGATGCGAGCCGGCCAGGGCGGCCCCGACGATCACGACCGCGGATAGTGCCAGTGTTATGGAGCGCATGGATTCCTGTCTCGTCTTCGCCTGAGGCACGATAGGTAGCGACGGCGTCTAGACCAGACAGGCGACGCAAAAAAGGGGCCGCGCAGGGCCCCTCTTTCGCAACACGTCAGGTGAGCGGCGTCAGCCGAGATCGCTCGCCGTCCTGGCCGCATGGACGGCGGGAACGTCGTCGGGCAGGTCGGCGGTCGCATAGCTCGCCGTCAGGATCCCGAAGGCGGCGATGGCTCCGAGAAGGGTCAACACTGTTCGGCGCATGGAACTCCGGCCCGTGGTGCTTATGGTCGTTGCATCATTCATGAAAGTTGTTTCAACCGTGTAAACTCTGCCGCGACTGCGCGGCGCACGCCCCTTTTGGCCAAACAATAGCTGACGACGCGTTTGGTTGCCCCAATCCGAACAAAATTATCCGGCGGCTATTTGGTGACAGGGCGCTCTATCGCATGCGGCGCCGCGCGGAACCATGACATCGCAGCCACAGTCCAAAGCTTCAAAGGTTAATCGGTAAACGCCGCAACGCCCTCTTGCGGAAACCATGAGGCTCGGCACCGATCCGGCGTCCTCGGCGCGCAGGGCGGGTCAGGGCCGCCTGACGAGCCCGGCGGCGAGGAGGCTCTCGGCCGTCGCCGTCACCGCTATGCGCGGGCTGCGGAACGACAGCCCCAGAATTCGCTCTGCCGGTTCCGACACCAGGATCTTCCGCCTGCCGAGTTCGCCGACCAGCGCGCGCGCCGGCGGCACGACCATCGCCGCGGCACGGATCAGCGCGTCGGGGAGCGTGTATCGCGGCAGGCGGCGCGCGAATTCGGGATATTCCCGGGCAATGATCCCGGCGAGCTCTATGAGCGTCAGCACGCCGCCCGAAAGAATGAAGCGATGCCCGGACGCGCCGGATGCGGTGAGCGCCGCGACATGCGCCGCCGCCACGTCGCGCGCGTCGACGATGCCGAAGGAGACGTTCGGCACGACCGGCATGCGCCCGGTCATCATCATCTGGATCAGCTTGGCGGACGTCCCCGCCTCGCCGCCCAGCAGCGGGCCGAGGACCAGCGAGGGGTTGATCGCGACGAGTTGCAGCCCGGTGCCCTCCACGGACTCCCAGGCACCCCGCTCGGCCTCGGTCTTCGACACCGCATAGGCCGAGATCGACCGGCTTTCCGTATCCGACCAGTCGGTCTCGCCGAAGCGGGGCTCGGCGCGCCGCTCGTGGCCGTAGGTGATCGCGGCGACGGACGACGTCAGCACCAGTCGCTCCGCCCCGGCCTTCAGCGCCGCGCGCACCACCCGCAGCGCCCCGCCCCTCGCGACCGGTACGAGCGCCCGCCTGTCGCGCGGCTGGCGCATCGGAAACGGCGAGGCCGTGTGCAGGACGAATCGGCAGCCCTCTGCCGCAGCGTCCCAGCCCGCATCGGCCGACAGATACGCCTCGACGATCTCCAGGCGGTCGACTGCGCCGCCGGCCTCGGCCAGCGCAGCCACGGCCGCGCGCCCCTTCTCGGCCGACCGCACGGTTCCGCGCACGCGGTAGCCGGCGCCGAGCAGCGCAAGCGCCACATGCTTGCCGATGAAACCGGACACGCCGGTGAGAAGAACGCGATCGTCGGGCATCCGCCGGCCCCTCGCCAATCAAGACAGGGGATTATCTAGCGCGGTCCGGCGAAAGGTGACGGCCTGGCTCGCCGCCGGCAAAAGGATGCCGCCGCCGGACATGACAAAGGGGCCGCGCGGGCCCCTTTCTCGAATCGGTCGGATCGAAGCGCCGCAGCGCAAAGGATCAGGCGGCTTCCTGCTCGCCCTCGGCCTCGAGGCGCTCACGGTCGACGGCGCCGCGGGCGTCCGGATCGCGGTCGACGAACTCGATCACCGCCAGCGGCGCGTTGTCGCCGCGCCGGAAGCCGGCCTTGAGAACGCGGCAGTAGCCGCCGTTGCGGTCGGCATAGCGGCTCGCCAGCGTGTCGAACAGCTTGATGGTGGCCGCGTCGTCCTGGAGGCGGGAGGCCGCGAGACGGCGCGCATGCAGGTCGCCGCGCTTGCCGAGCGTGATCAGCTTCTCGACGATCGGGCGAAGATCCTTCGCCTTCGGCAGCGTCGTGACGATCTGCTCGTGGGTGATCAGCGACACCGCCATGTTGGCGAACATCGCCTTGCGGTGGCTGGCGGTACGGTTGAGCTTACGGCCGCGTTTTGCGTGGCGCATGGGAGTGTTTCCTTCGGATCAAGAATCCGGACGTTGCCGGAGGTCGGTATCTTTGCGTCCCTGCCGCGAGGCGACAGGCCGCCGTGCCTTTGAATGATTTGTCATGGGAACGCCCCGCCCACCATTGAGCGGGCGAGGCGTCAGGTCTTAGTACTGGTCTTCGTAGCGCTTGGCCAGATCGTCGATGTTCTCCGGCGGCCAGGCCGGCACTTCCATGCCGAGATGGAGACCCATGGAGGCGAGAACCTCCTTGATCTCGTTCAGCGACTTGCGCCCGAAGTTCGGGGTCCGGAGCATCTCCGCCTCGGTCTTCTGGATCAGGTCGCCGATATAGACGATGTTGTCGTTCTTCAGGCAGTTCGCCGAGCGGACCGAGAGCTCCAGCTCGTCGACCTTCTTCAGGAGCGCCGGGTTGAAGGCGAGCTCGGTGATCTGCTCGTCGGTCGCGCCGACGCCGCCACCGGCGCGCTGGTCGCGCTGCGGCTCCTCGAAGTTGATGAAGACCGAGAGCTGGTCCTGCAGGATGCGCGCGGCATAGGCCACCGCGTCCTCGCCGGAGATCGAGCCGTCCGTCTCGATCGTCATCGTCAGCTTGTCCTTGTTCAGGTCCTGACCCTCACGGGTGTTCTCGACCTTGTAGGACACCTTCTTCACCGGCGAGAACAGCGAATCGACCGGGATCAGGCCGATCGGCGCATCCTCGGCGCGGTTCTGGTCGGCCGGGACATAGCCCTTGCCGGTGTTCACGGTGAACTCCATCCGGATCTCCGCGCCCTCGTCGAGGGTGCAGATCTCGTGCTCCGGATTGAGCACCTCGATGTCGCCGACCGTCTGGATGTCACCGGCGGTGACGACGCCCGGGCCCTGCTTGCGCAGGACCATGCGCTTCGGGCCCTCGCCCTGCATCGAGATGCAGACTTCCTTGACGTTCAGGACGATGTCGGTCACGTCTTCGCGCACGCCCGGGATCGAGGAGAACTCGTGCAGGACGCCGTCGATCTGGACGGCGGTGACGGACGCGCCGCGCAGCGAGGACAGGAGCACGCGCCGCAGCGCGTTGCCGAGCGTCAGGCCGAAGCCCCGCTCCAGCGGCTCGGCGACGAAGGTCGCCTTGGTGCGGCTGCCTTCGTTCTTGAAGACCAGCTGGTTGGGCTTGGTCAGTTCTTGCCAGTTGCTAGCAATCATGAGGAATGCCTCTCAGTTTCCTCGCCACCATCCAATCGTGGCGAAAGGTCTGAACCGGGACACGGCGCCAAGCGAACTCGTACCCTCGGAAATCGGTAAAAGCGACGGCGGCCGTCATGGCCGCTCGCCGCTAAAACTGGCGCCTGGCGTTGATTGTCCGCCGAAGCGCCTTGCCCGGCCGCTCGCCGGGCACCGGCCTTGCGGCCGCAGCGCTCTTAGACGCGGCGTTTCTTGCGCGGCCGCACGCCGTTGTGCGGGATCGGCGTCACGTCACGGATGGACGTGATGGTGAAGCCCGCCGACTGCAGCGCACGCAGCGCCGACTCACGACCCGATCCCGGACCGCACACCTCGACCTCGAGGGTGCGCATGCCGTGCTCCTGCGCCTTCTTGGCGGCATCCTCGGCGGCGATCTGCGCCGCGAACGGCGTCGACTTGCGCGAACCCTTGAAGCCCTGCGCACCGGCCGACGACCAGGCGATCGCATTGCCCTGCGCGTCGGTGATCGTGATCAGCGTGTTGTTGAAGGTCGAGTTCACATGCGCGACGCCCGACGAAATGTTCTTACGTTCGCGGCGACGAACGCGCTGCGCTTCCTTGGCCATGCTTCTATCCTGCTCGATATCGACACCGCCGTAATGCCGGCGGCTACACCCGCGGCCGACCCGTCGCGGGCCGCCGCATCATTCATCCATGCCGCTCGGTGCGGACGCTCGAAGCGCCCGCCGGCGGCGCGGTCTTACTTCTTCTTGCCGGCAATCGCCTTGGCCGGACCCTTGCGGGTGCGGGCATTGGTGTGCGTCCGCTGGCCGCGCACCGGCAGGCCGCGACGATGGCGCAGGCCGCGGTAGCAGCCGAGGTCCATCAGGCGCTTGATGTTCATCGCCGTCTCGCGGCGCAGATCGCCCTCGACCTGATAGTCGCGGTCGATGAGCTCGCGGATCTGCAGAACCTCGGCGTCGGTCAGGTCGTTGACCCGGCGCTCGTCGGCGAGATTCGCCTTCTGCATGATCTCCTTGGCGAAGGCCGGGCCGATGCCGTGAATGTACTGCAGCGCGATGACGACGCGCTTGTTCGAGGGAATGTTGACGCCAGCGATACGAGCCACGTCTGTCTCCTGAGGTCTAGATGGACACGGGGCCCACGCATTGCAAGAACGGGAGCGCCTACGGCCAATAGCGACCGATGCCGATCTCCCAAACGAGAGACCCGCGTCAGCCGCGTTCGGTTCGCGAATGGCGCAGGCTATAAATCATCGGGCCTTGACAAGTCAACCGAGTCGCGTTCCGCGACCCTGGCCCACGTCACCGCGAAACGATGGCGTCGATATTGTCGGTCACATCTTCGATCGACTGCATCCCGTCGATCGTCTTCAAGATGCCCTTGCAGTGATAGTAGCCGACCAGCGGCGACGTATCCTTGTAGTAGTTCCAGAGCCGGGTGCGCATGGTCTCGGCGTTGTCGTCGGGCCGCCGCTTGAACTCGGTCGAGCCGCAGGTGTCGCAGACACCCTCCACCGTCGGCTGGCGATCGGTGTCGTGGTAGACGGTCCCGCACTTGGCGCAGGAGAACCGTCCCGCGACCCGTCGGATCAGCACCTCGTCGTCGACCCGCATCTCGATCACGTGGTCGAGCTTCTGGCCGCGTTCCGCGAGCATCGCCTCGACGGCGTCGGCCTGGATCAGCGTCCGGGGATAGCCGTCGAGGATGAAGCCGTTGGCGCAGTCCGGCTGGTCGATCCGCTCCGCGACGATCGCGTTGACGATCTCGTCGGACACGAGGTGTCCCGCGTCCATGACCGCCTTGGCGCGAAGACCGACCTCGGTCTCGGCGGCGACCGCCGCCCGCAGCATGTCACCCGTGGACAGCTGCGGAATGCCTTCCCGTTCGACCAGTCTCTGTGCCTGGGTCCCCTTTCCGGCGCCTGGCGGTCCAAGCAGAATCAGTCTCATCTGGCTCCCCGTCTCCCCCCTCTGAGCTTCGCCTTCTTGACGAGGCCTTCGTACTGATGCGCCAGAAGATGACCCTGGATCTGCGCGACCGTATCCATCGTCACGCTCACCACGATCAGCAGCGACGTTCCTCCGAGATAGAACGGAACGCCCGCCGCCGAAATAAGAAATTCGGGCAATAGGCAGATCAGCACGAGATAGATGGCGCCGATCACCGTGATTCGCGTCAGCACATAGTCGATGAACTCGGCCGTGCGCTCGCCCGGGCGAATGCCCGGAATGAAGCCGCCATGCTTCTTCAGATTGTCCGCCGTGTCCTTCGGATCGAAGACCACCGCCGTGTAGAAGAACGAGAAGAAGGCGATCAGGCCGGCATAGACCAGCATGTAGAGCGGCTGGCCGTGCCCGAGCGAGGCGATGACCGCCGTCGCCCAGCCCGGCAGATTCGCCGTGTTGGAGAAGTTCGCCACCGTCACCGGCAGGAGCAGCAGCGAGGACGCGAAGATCGGCGGGATGACGCCCGAGGTGTTCAGCTTCAGCGGCAGGTGCGAGGTGTCGCCCTGGAACATCCGGTTGCCGACCTGGCGCTTCGGATACTGGATCAGCAGCCGGCGCTGCGCCCGCTCGAAGAACACGATGAAGGCGATACAGGCGATCGCGACGACGATCACCAGAAGCACGACGGTCGTCGACAGGGCGCCGGTGCGGCCGAGCTCCAGGAGGTTGGCCACCGCCGACGGCAGACGCGCGACGATGCCCGCGAAGATGATCAGCGAGATGCCGTTGCCGATGCCGCGCGACGTGATCTGCTCGCCGAGCCACATCAGGAACATCGTGCCGCCGACCAGCGTCACCACGGCGGAGAGCTGGAAGAACCAGCCGGGATTGAGGACGATGCCGGCCTGGGTCTCTAGTCCGGCGGAAATGCCGTAGGCCTGGACGGTGGCGAGCAGCACGGTGCCGTAGCGGGTGTACTGGTTGATGACCTGCCGGCCCTGCTCGCCTTCCTTCTTCAGGCTCTCGAGCGAGGGAATGACCGACGTCATCAGCTGGATGATGATCGAGGCCGAGATGTACGGCATGATTCCGAGCGCGAAGATCGCCATCCGGCCGATCGCGCCGCCCGAGAACATGTTGAACATGCCAAGGATGCCGCTCTGCTGCTGCTCGAAGGCGCGTGCGAGAGCGTCGGGATTGATGCCCGGCATCGGGATGTAGGTGCCGAGCCGATAGACCAGAAGCGCGCCGAGGGTGAACCAAATGCGCTTCTTCAGGTCCCCGGCCTTGGCGAAGGCCGAGAAATTGAGATTGGCGGCCAGTTGTTCCGCTGCCGATGCCATTCGAGGAAGTCTCCGGTTGTCCCGCGGATCAGCCGGGAGTCGCGTCTGGCGGCCGACCGGCCTCGGGCTGAGAAGACGGGCCCCCTCCCGAGAGCCCGTCAGATAAGCGGCGCGGACGAAGCGCGCAAGCGAAGCCTCAGGCCTCGGAGGCGGCCTCGGCCTTGGCCGGAACGGTGGTCGTGACCGAACCGCCCGCCTTCTCGACCTTCTCGATTGCCGACTTGGAGGCGCCGGCGACAGTGATCGTCAGCTTCGCCGAGATCTCGCCGTCGCCGAGCAGGCGCACGCCATCCTTCTCGCGGCGCAGGACGCCGGCGGCGACGAGCGCCGCGACATCCACGGCCGCCGAGACGTCGAGCTTGCCCGCATCGATCGCCTGCTGCAAGCGGCCGACCGAGACGACATTGTAGTTCTTCGCGAAGATGTTGGTGAAGCCGCGCTTCGGCAGGCGCCGGAAGAGCGGCATCTGGCCACCCTCGAAGCCGTTGATGGCGACGCCCGAACGGGACTTCTGGCCCTTGACGCCGCGCCCGCCGGTCTTGCCGCTACCAGACCCGATGCCGCGGCCGAGCCGCTTGCGGGAATGGGTGGCGCCATCCTTGTCGGAAAGCTCGTTGAGTTTCATGTTCTTTCTCCTGAAGCATTCGGCTGCCAGCCGCTCGTGCGGCGCTGCCGGTCGATGCCCTGGGTCTGTGGCTCGCTTACGCCTCGTCGACGACGCGCACCAGGTGGGAGACCTTGGCGATCATGCCGCGGACCGCCGGGGTGTCCTCGAGGGTGCGCTGGCGATGCAGCTTGTTCAGCCCGAGGCCGACGAGCGTCTGGCGCTGGTCGGCCGGGCGGCGAATCGGGCTTCCGATCTGCTCGACGGTGATCGTCTTGCCCGCGGTCGTGGTCTTGGCCATGGCTAAACTCCTTCAATCAAAGGTGCGGGACGCAGATCGCGCGGCCCGCAGACGGTCACTCTTCGGCGGATGCGGCAGCGGCGCCGACGGCGTCGCGGCGGCGCGCCTGCAGCGTCGAATACTTGATGCCGCGACGGGCGGCGACGTCCTTCGGATGCGTCGCGTTCTTCAGCGCGTCGAAGGTGGCGCGAACCATGTTGTACGGGTTCGACGATCCCAGCGACTTGGCGACGACGTCATGCATGCCGACCGCCTCGAAGACGGCGCGCATCGGACCGCCGGCGATGATGCCGGTACCGGCCTCGGCGGTGCGCAGAAGAACCTTGCCCGCGCCGTGGCGGCCGGAGGCGTCGTGATGCAGCGTACGGCCGTCGCGCAGCGGCACGAAGATCAGGTCGCGCTTGGCGGCTTCCGTCGCCTTGCGGATGGCTTCCGGCACTTCGCGTGCCTTGCCGTGGCCGAAGCCGACGCGGCCCTTCAGGTCGCCGACGACGACGAGAGCGGCGAAGCCGAAGCGACGGCCGCCCTTCACCACCTTGGCGACGCGGTTGATGTGGACGAGCTTGTCGACGAAACCGTCGTCGTGATCGTCACGGCGATCATTGCGATCGTTACGAGGCGCCATATCCTAGTCCTTGTTCTTTTCCGGAGGCGTCCAACGATGACGGCCGCACGAGGGCGGCCGCCGCGAATTCAGGCGGGAGCGGCCGATCGATGCCGGCTCGCTCCCACGAGAAGCTTAGAAGTTCAGCCCGCCTTCGCGCGCCGAATCGGCCAGCGCCTTGACGCGGCCGTGGTAGATGAAGGCGCCGCGATCGAAGACGACGTCGGTGACGCCCGCTTCCCTCGCACGCTCGGCGACGAGCTTGCCGACGGCCGCAGCCGCGGCGACGTCGGCGCCGGTCTTCAGATCGCCGCGCAGCGACGGATCGAGCGTCGAGGCGGCTGCGAGCGTACGCCCCGCCGCATCGTCGATGACCTGCGCGTAGATGTTCTTCGACGAACGGTGCACGGACAGCCGCGGACGGCCGTTCGCCACCTTCTTCAGCGAGCGGCGGATCCGTGAGGCCCGACGCCGCAGCATTTCCTTGGTGGTAGCCATGACGGACCTTACTTCTTCTTGCCTTCCTTGCGGACGATCGTCTCGTTCGCGTATTTCACGCCCTTGCCCTTGTAGGGCTCAGGGCCACGATATTCGCGGATTTCCGCCGCGACCTGGCCGACCTGCTGCTTGTTGATGCCGGAGACGATGATCTCGGTCGGCTTCGGCACCTGGATCTGGATGCCTTCCGGCGTCTGATAGACGACGTCGTGCGAAAAGCCCAGAGCCAGCTGCAGGTTCTTGCCCTGCATGGCGGCGCGGTAGCCGACGCCGTTGATCTCGAGCCGCTTCTCGAAGCCCGTCGTCACACCGTTCAGGATGTTGACGATCATCGTGCGGGACATGCCCCACTTCGAGCGCGCATCCTTGGAGTTGTCGCGCGGATCGACCTTGATCGCGCCGTCCTGCATCTGGACCAGCACTTCGTCGTTGACCACGAAGGACAGTTCGCCCTTCGGCCCCTTGGCCTTGACGGTCTGCCCCTCGACGGAGGCGGTCACGCCGGCGGGGACGGCGACCGGCTTCTTACCAATACGAGACATTTCGAAACCCTGTCAGTTCGTCGGGCGCCTGTGCCGCCGCGTCAGAAGACGCGGCAGAGCACCTCGCCGCCGACATTTTGTTCGCGAGCGCTATGGTCGGCCATCACGCCCTTCGGGGTCGAGAGCACCGAGATGCCGAGGCCGTTGGCGACCTGCGGGATCGTCTTCGCCGAGACGTAGACGCGGCGGCCGGGCTTCGACACGCGGGCGATCTCGCGGATCACCGGGGCGCCCTCATAGTACTTCAGCTCGATCTCGAACTCCGCCTTGCCGTTCCCGAAGTCGGTCTCGGTGTAGCCGCGGATGTAGCCCTCTTCCTTGAGGACGTCGAGAACGCGCGCCCGCAGCTTCGACGCAGGGGTCGAGACGGACGACTTGTTGCGCATCACCGCGTTGCGGATACGGGTCAGCATATCGCCGAGAGGATCGGACAGTGCCATGATGAAGCCTCCTTACCAGCTCGACTTGACGATGCCGGGGATCTGGCCGTTGTTGCCGAGTTCCCGGAGCGCGATACGGCTCATCTTGAGCTTGCGATAGTAGGCGCGCGGGCGCCCGGTGACTTCGCAGCGATTGCGGATGCGCACCTTCGAGCCGTTGCGCGGCAGTTCGGCGAGCTGCAGCTGCGCCCGGAACCGCTCGTCCATCGGAGCGTCGGAATTCTTGGTGATCGCTTTCAGAGCAGCGCGCTTGGCGGCGTACTTCGCCACCAGTTTCTCGCGACGCTTGTTCTTTTCGATCATGCCCTTCTTGGCCATTTTGTCGTCCTTGTCTCGTCTGCCGTTACAGGCTTACTGGCGGAAGGGGAAGTTGAACGCCTTCAGAAGGGCGCGCGCTTCCTCGTCGGTTTTCGCCGTCGTACAGACGATGATGTCCATGCCCCACATCTGATCGACCTTGTCGTAGTTGATCTCGGGGAACACGATATGCTCCTTGATACCCATGGCGAAGTTGCCACGGCCATCGAAGCTCTTGGGGTTCAGGCCGCGGAAGTCGCGAACGCGCGGCAGCGCGATCTGCACCAGGCGGTCCAGGAACTCGTACATCTTCTCGCGGCGGAGCGTGACCTTGCAGCCGATCGGCATGCCCTCACGCACCTTGAAGCCGGCGATCGACTTCGTGGCTCGCGTGATCACCGGCTTCTGGCCGGCGATGCGGGCGAGGTCCTCGGCCGCCACGGACGGCTTCTTGGAATCGCCTGTCGCTTCGCCGACGCCCATGTTGATCACGATCTTGTCGAGACGGGGAATTTCCATCTCGTTGCCGTAGGAGAACTGCTCCTGCAGCGCCTTGCGGATGTCGTCGCGGTAGACGCGCTTCAGCCGCGGCTCGTAGGCCTGTGCGGTCTCAGCCATTGATCTCTTCCCCGGAACGCTTGGCGACGCGCACCTTGGTGCCGTCTTCGAGGGTCTTGAAGCCGATCCGGGTCGCCTTGCCGTCCTTGGGGTCGGCGACCGCCAGGTTCGACAGGTGGATCGGGGCTTCCTTGGCGATGATGCCGGCTTCCTGCGAAGCCGTCTGGCGCTGGTGGCGCTTGATCATGTTGACGCCGCGCACCAGTGCGCGATCGTCCTTCGGCATCACCTGGATGACTTCGCCCGTCCGGCCCTTGTCCTTGCCGGCGAGCACGACGACCTTGTCGCCCTTGCGGATCTTCTGCATCGTCCGCTCTCCTCTTTAAAGAACTTCGGGCGCCAGCGAGACGATCTTCATGTGGTTCTTGCCGCGCAGTTCGCGCGGAACCGGTCCGAAGATACGGGTGCCGACGGGCTCTTTCTTGTTGTCGATCAGGACGGCGGCGTTCCGGTCGAACCGGATCACCGAACCGTCGGCGCGGCGGATGTCCTTGGCGGTGCGAACCACCACGGCCTTCATCACGTCGCCCTTCTTCACGCGGCCGCGCGGAATGGCCTCCTTGACCGAGACGACGATGATGTCGCCGACGGAGGCATATTTCCGCTTCGAGCCGCCCAGCACCTTGATGCACATGACACGACGGGCGCCCGAATTGTCGGCGACGTCGAGGTTTGTTTGCATCTGAATCATGTCAGGCCGCCTTCAAAGCTTGGCTGCCGGGAAGCGCCGCCGTCGGCGCCTCACCGGCCATGAGATTAACTGGCTGCTTGAGCGTCGCTCGAAACGACGACCCAGCTCTTGTCCTTGGAGATCGGCTTCGACTCCTCGATGGAGACGATGTCGCCGACCTTGTACTGGTTGCTCTCGTCATGCGCCTTGTAGCGCTTCGACCGGCGGACGGTCTTCTTGAACAGCGGATGGGTGAAGCGACGCTCCACGAGCACCACCACCGTCTTGTCGTTCTTGTCGGAGACGACGGTCCCCTGCAGAATGCGTTTCGGCATGGTCTTTGTCCTTAGGCCTCGGCCGTGGCCGCCTTCTGGCGGGCGATCGTCTTGATCCGCGCGATGTCGCGGCGAACCTGCCGGACCCGCGAGGTGTTCTCGAGCTGACCCGTGGCCCGCTGGAAACGCAGGTTGAACTGCTCTTTCTTCAGCTTGGCGAGCTCGTCGGTGAGTTCGTCCTGGGTCATACGGCTGACGTCGGAAGCTTTCACGTCAAACTCTCCTTACTCGGCGATGCGCTGGATGAAGCGCGTCTTGATCGGCAGCTTGGCTGCCCCGAGACGCAGCGCCTCGCGGGCGACGTCCTCGGGAACGCCGTCGATCTCGAACATGATACGGCCCGGATGGACGCGGGCCGCCCAGTAGTCGACGCCGCCCTTACCCTTACCCATGCGGACTTCGGTCGGCTTCGAGGTGACCGGAAGATCCGGGAACACCCGGATCCAGACCCGGCCCTGGCGCTTCATCTGGCGGGTGATCGCGCGGCGGGCCGCCTCGATCTGGCGGGCGGTGACCCGCTCCGGCTCGACCGCCTTCAGGCCGAATGCGCCGAAATTCAGGCTGGTCCCGCCCTTGGCGTCACCGTGGATGCGTCCCTTGAACGCCTTCCGGTACTTCGTGCGCTTTGGCTGCAGCATCTTCTCTTCTCCGAATTCTCAAAGCCGGTCAGGCGTGCTCGCGGCGACGGCCGCCGCCACCGCCATGGCTGTCGCCCTCGACCTGGCGGCGCTCGGACGCCATCGGGTCGTGCTCCAGGATCTCGCCCTTGAAGATCCAGACCTTGACGCCGCAGATGCCGTAGGCCGTCTTCGCCTCGGCGGTGCCGTAGTCGATGTCGGCGCGCAGCGTGTGCAGCGGCACTCGGCCCTCGCGGTACCATTCCGTGCGGGCGATCTCCGCGCCGCCGAGACGGCCGCCGCAGTTGATGCGGATGCCTTCGGCGCCGAGGCGCATCGCCGACTGGACGGCGCGCTTCATGGCGCGGCGGAACGCCACGCGGCGCTCCAGCTGCTGGGCGATCGACTGGGCGACCAGCGTCGCGTCCGTCTCGGGCTTGCGCACCTCGACGATGTTGATGTGCGTCTCCGCCTTGGTCATCGTCGACAGCTTCTTGCGAAGCTTCTCGATGTCGGCGCCCTTCTTGCCGATCACGATGCCCGGACGCGCCGAGTGGATGGTGATGCGGCACTTCTTGTGCGGACGCTCGATGACGATCTTGGAGACCGCCGCCTGCTTCAGCTCCTCGAGCAGATAGGCGCGGATCGCCAGATCCTCGTGCAGCAGGTCGCCGTACTCGCCGGTGTTGGCGTACCAGCGCGAGTCCCAGGTCCGGTTGATCCCGAGCCGGAAGCCGGTCGGATTGATTTTCTGACCCATTACGCGGCCTCCTCGAGTGCTTCGACTTCGCGCACGACGATCGTCAGGTGCGAGAAGGGCTTCTCCACCCGGCTCGCCCGGCCGCGGCCGCGGGCGTGGAAGCGCTTCATCGTGATCGACTTGCCGACATAGGCCTCGGCGACGATCAGCGAGTCGACGTCGAGATCGTGATTGTTCTCGGCGTTCGCAATGGCGCTTTCCAGCGTCTTCTTCACGGTCTCGGCGATCCGCTTGCGCGAGAAGGTCAGCTCAGCCAGAGCCCTGTCGACCTTCTTGCCCCGGATCAGCGCGGCGACGAGATTGAGTTTCTGCGGGCTGACACGGATCGTCCGGGCGATAGCCTTCGCCTCGTTGTCCTTCAGCTGCCGCTCGGCTTTCGCCTTGCCCATGGTTACTTCCTCTTCGCCTTCTTGTCGGCGCCGTGGCCGTAATAGGTGCGGGTCGGTGCGAACTCGCCGAACTTGTGCCCGATCATGTCTTCGTTGACGGCGACCGGAATGTGCTTGTTGCCGTTGTAGACGCCGAAGGTGAGACCGACGAACTGCGGCAGGATCGTCGAGCGCCGGCTCCAGATCTTGATCACATCGTTGCGGCCGCTCGAGCGGGCCTTGTCGGCCTTCTTCAGAAGGAAGCCATCGACGAACGGGCCCTTCCAGACGGAACGTGTCATGAGGAGATCCCCTTACTTCTTGCGCTGATGGCGCGAGCGCATGATGAACTTGTCGGTCGCCTTGTTCTGGCGGGTCCGCTTGCCCTTGGTGGGCTTACCCCAGGGCGAGACCGGATGACGGCCGCCCGAGGTGCGGCCTTCGCCGCCGCCGTGCGGATGGTCGACCGGGTTCATCGCGACGCCGCGAACGTGCGGGCGCTTGCCGAGCCAGCGCGAACGGCCGGCCTTGCCGAGATTGATGTTCGAGTGATCCGGGTTCGAGACCGCGCCGACGGTGGCGAAGCACGAGGCCGGGACCAGGCGCTGCTCGCCCGAGTTCAGGCGCAGGATCGCCATGCCGGCGTCACGGCCGACGAGCTGGGCGTAGGAACCGGCGGAGCGGGCGATCTGACCGCCCTTCTCCGGCTTCATCTCCACATTGTGGATGATGGTGCCGACCGGGATCGCCGAGAGCGGCATCGCATTGCCCGGCTTCACGTCGACGCCCGACAGGCCCGCGATCACCTGGTCGCCCGCCGCCAGACGCTGCGGCGCCAGGATGTAGGCCACCTCGCCGTCGGCATACTTGATCAGCGCGATGAACGCCGTGCGGTTCGGATCATATTCGAGCCGCTCCACCGTGCCGACGACGTCGAGCTTGCGACGCTTGAAGTCGACCATGCGGTAGGTGCGCTTGTGACCGCCGCCCTGGTAGCGCGCGGTGACCCGACCGGTGTTGTTGCGTCCGCCCTTCTGCGTCAGGCCCTCGGTCAGCGACTTGACCGGCTTGCCCTTCCACAGGCCCGAGCGATCGACGATGACCAGCTGTCGCTGGCTCGGCGTGTTCGGTTTGAAGTTCTTCAGTGCCATTGTCTACTTCCTCCGGTCCTTGCTCAAAGGCCGGTCGAGACGTCGATGGACTGGCCCTCGGCCAGCGTCACGACGGCTTTCTTCTGATCGCTCTGGCGGCCGACCCGGCCCCGGAAGCGCTTGACCTTGCCCTTGCGGACCAGCGTGTTCACCGCGGTGACCTTGACCCCGAAGAGGCTCTCGACGGCCGCCTTGATCTCCGGCTTGGTCGCCGTCTTCGGCACGTTGAAGACCACCTGGTTGACCTCGGAGAGAAGCGTGGACTTCTCGGTGATCACCGGGCTCGTGATGACGTCGTAATGGCGCAGATCGGTCATTTGAACCGCTCCTCGAGAGCCTCGACCGCAGCCTTGGACAGAACCAGCGTCTGGCGGCGGAGAATGTCGTAGACGTTGATGCCCTGGACCGGCAGCACGTCGATGTGCGGAATGTTGCGGGCCGAGCGGGCGAAGTTTTGGTCGAGCTCGGCGCCGCCGATGATCAGGGCGTTGGCAAGGCCGAGGCCCGCGAGACGCTCCGCCATCGCCTTGGTCTTGGCTTCCGCCGCGACCAGCTCGTCGACGACGATCAGGCCGCCGGACTTCGCCTTGGCCGACAGCGCATGCTTCAGCGCCAGCGCCCGGACCTTCTTCGGCAGGTCATGCGCATGGCTGCGCGTCACCGGGCCGTGGGCCTTGCCGCCGCCGCGGAACTGCGGAGCGCGGGCCGAGGAGTGACGGGCCCGGCCGGTGCCCTTCTGGCGGTACATCTTGGCGCCGGTGCGCGCGATCTCGGCGCGGCCCTTGGACTGGTGCGTGCCCTGCTGGCGCTTGGCCAGCTGGTAGCGCACCATGCGCTGCAGGATGTCCTCGCGCGGGTCGAGACCGAAGATCTCGTCGGCGAGCGTGACCGTGCCGGCGTCGGCGCCGTCGAGGTTCTTGATCGTGATGTCCATTATTCCGCTCCCCCGGAGGCTTCCGCGGTCTCGCCGGCAGCTTCGTTGTTCGCCGCGGCCTGGCGCAGCGCAGCCGGCTTCGGCGCGTTGTCCGGCAGCTTCGCCTTCACCGCGTCGCGGATCTCGATCCAGCCGCCCTTCGATCCCGGCACAGCGCCGCGCACGAGGATCAGGCCCTTGTCCGCGTCGGTGCGCACGATCTCGAGGTTCTGCGTGGTGACGCGAACCTGGCCCATGTGACCGGCCATCTTCTTGTTCTTGAAGACCTTGCCCGGATCCTGGCGCTGACCGGTCGAACCGTGCGAGCGGTGCGACACGGACACGCCGTGGGTGGCGCGCAGGCCGCCGAAGTTGTGGCGCTTCATCGCGCCGGCGAAGCCCTTACCGATCGAGGTCCCCGTCACGTCGACCATCTGGCCGGCGACGAAGTGGTCGGCGGTGATCTCCGAGCCGACGTCGATCATGTTGTCGTCCGACACGCGGAACTCGACGAGCTTGCGCTTCGGCTCTACCGAGGCCTGCGCGAAGACGCCGCGCATGGCCTTGGACGTGTTCTTGACCTTGGCGAGGCCCGCACCGAGCTGGACGGCGGTGTAGCCGTTCTTCTCGCGGGTCCGCTGCGCGACGACCTGCAGGTTCTCGACCTTCAGGACGGTGACCGGAACATGCTCCCCGGCGTCGTTGTAGACGCGGGTCATGCCGACCTTCTGTGCTATTACACCTGAACGCATTTCGTTCTCTCCAGAGGAACCTTAGGGGCGAAAGCCCGGTCGGCTCATGTCGCTCCTTAGAGCTTGATCTCGACGTCGACGCCGGCGGCGAGGTCGAGCTTCATCAGCGCATCGACCGTCTGCGGCGTCGGATCGACGATATCGAGAAGCCGCTTGTGGGTGCGCATTTCGAACTGCTCGCGCGACTTCTTGTCGATGTGCGGCGAGCGGTTGACCGTGAATTTCTCGATGCGCGTCGGCAGCGGGATCGGGCCCCGCACGTTCGCGCCGGTCCGCTTGGCCGTCGAGACGATCTCGCGCGTCGAAGCGTCGAGGACCCGGTGGTCGAACGCCTTCAGACGGATGCGGATATTCTGGCCGTTCATGTCTTTTGTCCTCTCGTCGGAGCGTGCCGGTGGGTCCGGCGCTTCCCGAACGCTTGTCTTTCAAGCAGCCAATTCGTTCGCGGGGTCGCCCCCGCCCGCCTCAACGGCGTAACTTTCCAAAGAACAGGCGCGCCGCAGAGAGCCGCGGCGCGCCCTGTCGTCTTCGAGCCTTACTCGACGATCGCCGCGACGATGCCGGCGCCGACGGTGCGGCCGCCCTCGCGGATCGCGAAGCGCA